>NZ_ATVR01000004.1 GCF_000420825.1 Butyrivibrio sp. AE2015
GTTCCATTTAGGAAAATAGTCAATGATTATGGTTTACGTCAATCAATGTCTCGCCGGGGTAACTGTTGGGATAACGCACCACAGGAAAGTTTTTTTGGACATATGAAACAGGAGCTTGGCATAAAATCACGTAAATGGAATTCTGTAAATGACATAAGAAACGCCATAGATGATTGGATTGACTACTACAACAATGACCGATATAAACTTAGTCTTAATAAACTATCACCAAATGAATACTACAGATACATAAAAACCGGAGAATATCCAAAGAAGATGCTGGTCTAAAAAATGGGTGTAAATTTCAAATACTGTCCTTGACATGGGTAGTAGTTTACTATGATGAGGGGTGGCTGCAAGCTCGATATCATGCTATATGCCCAAAGCCGGGTGGACGAGCTATCTAAACATGACCTAGGCTTATGAAATCTGTTGATTAGGTCATGGATTCTGTAATCGCGGGGCGATATCATGACAAAAAATATGACCTAGACTTATGAAATCCACTGATTAGGTCATGGATTCTGTAATAGCAGAGCGATTCCATGATAAAAAACATGACCTAGACTTATGAAATCCGTTGATTAGGTCATGAATTCTGTAATCGCAGGGCGTAGCATAATAAATTGTCACAGTGAAATGAGCATATAGCCCTGCACACTCTTGAAAGTAGCCGCCCCTACTGTTCTCGGAATTGGATCCTGAGGCATAAAAACCAGCCACACCGTAGGTGCTTGCCATTGACGGGTTCTGAGGAAAACGCTACAATACTGAATCCGACGGTGAGATAAGATCTACTGTTCCCATCATCCTCACCGTCGGCGAGGTATAGACGGCGTTTTCCTCAGGTTCAGTCAATGGTGGCGTACTCAGCCGCAATCTAAGCTTTTCTTATAATAATAGAATCGTCCCTCTGTCCACATTTACTTACGCATATACAAAAAGAGAGTATCCTGATGTATGCTTATCGTATTCAACAGAATACTCTCCCTAATCTCTTCAATTTAAATAACTTGGAGATACCCTTAACTTGCCTTGCTTCTTGGGATCACATAAGGATCACCGGTTTCAGGGTCAAGTATGATGGAACTGTCCATTCCGTATATTTCCTGCATGAGTTCAGGGGTTATGATATCTTTTGGGTTACCGCTTGCTACAAGCTTTCCCTTTTTCATAGCAAATATGTGATCAGCATATCTGATTGAGAGATTAATGTCGTGCAGTATTGCAACGATTGTAACTTTCTTTATCTCATTTAGCTTGGCAAGACAGTCAAGAATTTCTACCTGATATGCAATGTCAAGATATGTGGTAGGTTCGTCAAGCAGCAGTATATCTGTGTCCTGGGCAAGGGCAAGCGCAATCCATACACGCTGTCTTTGTCCACCTGAAAGAGAATCTACCTGTTTATCTGCAAGTTCTGTTATTCCCATTGCACACATTGCTGAGGAGATGGCTTCATAGTCAGCCTTGGTGAGCTGGCCAAAAAGATTCTGATAGGGAAATCTTCCTCTGGCAACAAGGTCAGCTACAGTTATTCCTGCAGGAACGATAGGTGACTGTGGTAGAAGACCAACTTTTTTAGCAAGCTGCTTTGTGGGGAGTTCGCAGATTGGATTTCCATCAAGAAGGATATTTCCCTTTGAAGGAGACAGAAGCCTTGCAAAACTCTTAAGCAGCGTGGATTTGCCGCATCCGTTGGGACCGATCAAAACGCTGAACTTTCCTGCGGGAATGCTCAAATTCATATCTTCTATAATTAGTTTATTGTCATAGCCTGCATATATCCCATTTGCAGTGAAAGTGTGACTTTGTGCGATCTTACTCATCAGATCTTTTCTCCTTTTTTATTGATATTAAGTAAAAGCAGTAGCAGGTATGGGGCTCCCAAAAGTCCTGTTACAACTCCCACAGGGTAGCTGGTTTCAAAAAGATTTTTGCCTATAAGCTCGGAAGCGTAAACAAGTATTACTCCAACAAATCCGGAAGTCAGCATTGCAATAGATCCATTCCTTGTTAGTTTTGTTGCTATAGGGCCTGATAAAAAAGCTACAGAAGCAATAGGACCTGTTGCGGCGGTTGCTACAGAGGATAAGAGCAAAGCGCAGATAAGGCAACATATCCTGATAATATTTATCGATGCACCAAGAGTAGTAGCATATTCGTCTCCAAGCTGCATGATCCTGAGTTCTTTGTTGCAGAATAGGAGAGCTCCACCTGCAAGAACAGTCATTATTGTTATAGCCGGAACATCAGACATCTGAACGGGATTGAGACTTCCACGCAGCCATCGAAGCGCTGTTCCTACATCGTATTCAGAACCAACAAGAAGCATCCAGGAAATAAGGGCATTCAAAACTGCTTGAAAACCGATTCCTATGAGGATCATTCTGCTGCTGAAGGCATTTCCTTTACCGGATAGTAAAAGAATAAGTCCGGTAACCAAAAGCCCTGCAACTACTGAGAATACCGAAGCAACGGCTCCACTGATACCAAGTATCAGAATGCAGAAGACTGCAGCGGCAGAGGAACCTGCGGTGACTCCGATAATGTCAGGAGACGCGAGAGGATTCCTTAAAAGGTTTTGAAAAGTGTAACCTGCAAGTCCAAAAGAAAAACCGGCAAGACCTCCAACAATAAGCTTTGGAAGCCTTAGACTTTTTATTGTGTAGGCAGCCCCTTTTGTCTCATTGCTTAGAAGTGCATTTATAACTTCGCTCAGTGAATAATTTGTATTTCCTATTGTCATCATGAGGACTGCGAGAATAGCAATGATAACAATGAAGAATAGAACACATGCGATATTTCTTTTTCGCTGCTTTGAATATATATTTTTTAAATCTGTTTCTAGTTTGGTCGTCATATATTTTTGGCCTTTGTCATCCATACAATTGCTACAAATACCGGTGCACCAAGGATGGCTGTGATGATTCCAACCTCAAGTTCTCCCGGACTTCCAAGAATCCTTCCTAAAACATCCGAAATTGTCAAAAGAGCTGCTCCACCTATTGCAGATAGCGGAACGATGATTCTCATGTCATTGTCAAAAAGCTGCCTTATAACATGGGGTAGCATGAGCCCCACAAATCCAATGGGCCCTGCAAGGGCGGTTACAGATGCACAGAGAAGAACTCCTGCAAATGCGGATACTATCCTTATCTGTCCGACTTTTACCCCCAGTGAGATAGCCATTTCATCGCCAAGTGACAATGCATTAAGTGGTGATGAACAAAATAAAGAGAGGATAAGTCCTGCCAAAAAGAAAGGAAGGAGCAGTTTTACATTTTCCCAGCTTCCACCACTGATGCTTCCAACCTGCCAGAAGCGAAATTCCTTCATGACCTGTGAGTCAGGGAGCATGATAGTATTAACAATGGCTCCAAGGGCAGTTGACACGGCTGTTCCAGCAAGGGCCAGCTTTAAAGAAGTTGCTCCGCCATAGCCTACGCTTGCAATTCCGTAGACAAAAAATGCAGTGGCCATAGCCCCTACGAAAGATAGCCCTATAAGCCCAATTCCGGAAGAAATATTAAGGTATGCAATGCCTATGACTACCATGAGAGAAGCGCCTGTGTTTACACCAAGAATGCTTGGGTCTGCTATTGGGTTCCTTGTGATAGACTGCATCATTGCACCGGAAACGCCAAGGCAGCCCCCGGCTATGAGGCCGAAGACTGTCCTTGGAACTCTGGCAGCAATTACAGCTGCAATGAACTTATCTGTTTCTTTTCCGGCAAAATAGCTGACTATATCAGCAATGGGTACGTTCTTACTGCCATATACTATTGAAAGAATGGCACCGGCAATTGTCAGAATGATCAGTATTATTGTTCCTATGATTAGTTTTGTATTACTGTATCTTTTTTGCTGCTTCATTTAACACTTCCAGATAGTCATCAATTGCATAAGGGATAGAAAGAACTGTTGGTGTGCTTGCTGCTGCAAGGGCGTCATTTGAGTCAAGTAAAACAAATGCGCCGTTGTTTACAGCAGGAATATTTGAAAATCTTCCATCGTTTTGCATAGCTGTAACTAAGGATTCTGTTCCATATGTGATGATGATATCAACGTCGCTAAGAACATCAGCATTTTCAGCACTTACTGTTATTGAAAAAGCATTTGGATCATCAATAAGTCCAGTTACGCTCTCTGGAGTTACAAATCCAAGATCTCCAAGAAATGCTGCTCTTGGATCATTGTTTGTATAAATATAGAAGGTTCCAAGGTCATCTTCTGAGAGCCAGAAAAATGCAACTCTTTTTCCATTGAGGTCAGGATACTGTGAAAGCTTGTCGGAAATAAGCTGTTCAACATCAGCAACAAGGGCTCTTCCTTCAGCTTCAAGGCCAAGGGCTGTAGCATCATTTATGGTCTCTTCCTGCCAAGTAGTTGTCCATGCGATTGTAGGATATGCAACAACAGGAGCAATTTCGCTGAGTCTGTCATATTCTTCCTGACTAAGTCCTGAGTAAGCTGCAAGGATTACATCAGGCTGGCAGTCTGAGATAGCTTCGTAGTCCCATCCGTCTGTATCATCAAATACATTAGGAGTAGCACCGAGATCTTCAAATGCTTTTGCTGTCCATGCAAGAAGGCTGTTTTCATCCCTTGGTCCGAAATTTGCTTCTGAAATTCCAACAGGTACAATTCCAAGAGCGAGAGGAACATCAGGATTTCCCCATGCAATTGCTACAACGTTTTCAGGCTTTTCCTCGATAACGGTCTCACCAAGTCCATGAGTGATCGTGAGTGGGAAAGTTGCATCGCTATTAGAAGCGCTGTCTTCAGAAACTGAAGAAGATCCTTCTGTTGATTCTGATCCGGAAACAGTTGCTGCTTCTGAACTGTCAGTTGCTACAGTATCTACTGTGGCAGTTTCGGATGTTGTTCCACAAGCCACAACGCTAAGGCCAAGGAGGCCTGCGAATAAAGCTGAAATAAGTTTGTTCTTCATAATTTTACTCCTCTAGTGTTATTATAATTAGCTGCTGCTAACGTAACGTTAGCAAGTGCTAACAATAATCTCATAGAAATCACGAGTTGTCAACAATTAAATCTAATAAAATCGATTAACCGGGATAAAAAATATTTGAGGAGTACGGCTCGCCAAGAATTTATTCAGGAAAAGATTGTAGGAAAAATGGATAGAGCAGAAAAGTACTGGAAAAAGATTTACAATAGCAACAAATAAAGTGTAAAACAGGCCTGATTAAGTGTAATCAGGCTTTTTTTTTAATTGTGTGGTATATTTCGAAAAGTGTTTCGACTTTATGTTTACTTTATTAAATTTTTATAATTTAAATTGTTAAAGCTTGATTTTAATTGGCAATTAGCGCATGATAAAGAGTGACGTGGGATTTAATTGTGCAAAAGAGGCGTAAGAAAGATTCTTACGTTGAGGGATGTTATGAAAAAACTAGTAGAGATCAAGGATGTATGTAAAATATATAATCCTGGTGAAAATGAGGTAAGGGCGCTTAATCATGTTAACCTTACTATCGGAGAGGGCGAATTTGTCGCCATAATAGGTCAATCCGGTTCCGGAAAATCTACCCTTATGAATATGCTTGGGTGTTTGGATACGCCAACCAGTGGGAAATATTATCTGCATGGTCAGGACGTTTCTCATATGACAGATGATGAGCAGTCTGACGTGCGTAACAGGGAAATTGGTTTCATATTTCAAGGGTTTAACCTGATACCATCTCTTACAGCTTTGGAAAATGTGGAGCTTCCACTTATCTACCGCGGAGTTGGTAAAAAAGAAAGAGACAGGCTTGCCAATGCTGCTTTAAACAGCGTCGGCCTTGAAAAAAGAAAGACTCATAAACCCAATGAAATGTCAGGTGGTCAGCAGCAGAGAGTTGCTATAGCCAGAGCTATTGCGCAGGCACCTCCGATTCTTTTGGCAGATGAGCCAACAGGTAACCTGGATACAGCTTCAACCAAAGAGATAATCAGTATTATCAAGAGGCTATATAAAGAAGGAAGAACTGTAATAATAATCACTCATGACCCGGGAATAGCAGAACAGGCAAAGAGAATAATCACAATCTCAGATGGTCAGATAAAGAGTGATGTGATCAATAAGAATTATAAGGATGATTGATCTGCTTTAATAAAAACCGATATTGAAAAGTATGGAGGAGAAAAATGTCAGAGAACAAGAAAGACAAAAATCTTGAAGAAAATAAAGAAGTTGTGACAAATGAAGCTGTTAAGGAAGATGCAGCTGAAACTGCAGTTATAAAGGAAACAACAGGAAGTACTGCAGCAGAGGTTTATGATGATTATGAGGAGGCAACACCTCCTGAAGAAGTTACAGGTAAAAAGAAATTCAAATTAAAGAAAAGATATATAGTTGGCGGCGTGGCAGCTGTTTTGATACTTGGCGCCATAGGAAGACAGTTCCTTGTTGGACAGAATCAGGTGACAATGGTTGAGACTTCACCTGTTGTACTTGGAAACATAGAAAATGTTATTTCTATTTCAGGAACTGTTCAGAGTGCTGAGACAAAGACTTACTTTTCAGAAGTAGCTGCACCAATTGAAACTCTTGATATCAAGGTTGGTGATAAGGTGTCAAGCGGCGATCTTTTGTATACATATGATACAGAGGCACTTGACCTTGCCGAGAAAACAGCGCAGCTTGCAATCACTCAGGCAAAGGGCAGTTATAGTGCGCTTTATTCAGCTGTTGGGGCTGCAGACAGAAAATATGCTGAGGGCATGACTGCTCAGCAGATCAACGACAGACTTGATGCTATCACTGCAGAAATTGATTCTCTTAATAACAAGATTACCGAGAAGACAAACAGGATCAATCAGACTCTCAAAGATATTCAGAATACTCAGTACGACATAAACCAGAACAGTATTGATGATAAATATGAGGGATACTTTGACGCCGGAAATAATACTTATATTACAAGAAATGAATCCGGAGATAAGAAGGATGGTGCGTATAAAGAGCCATCTGAGAGCGATAGACAGATGATCCTTGCTCTTGAGCAGACATACAATGATGTTTCATATGCTCTTAAGACTGATGCCGAGATCAAGTCATGGAATGACCAGATCACAGCCCTTAAAGAGGAACAAAGTCACCTTTCATCTGCTAAAGCGGCACAGGTAAATGGAGGATCTGCAGCACAGGCGAAGGCTTCATATGAGTCAACTCAGCTTACTCAGCAGGACACAATTGATAAGCTTGAAGCAGCAAAAGATGGCGTGAAGGCTGACTTTAATGGCGTAGTTACAGAGGTTGCTGTAGTAGAAGGCGCCACAGTTACTGCAGGAGCCAAGATGATCACAATGGCAAATCTTGAAGATGTTCAGGTTGCTCTTTCTGTTTCAAAGAGTGATCTTCCTAAGATTGCACTTGGCCAGAAGGTTGATATTACTATTAACGGAAAGTCATATAACGGCGAAGTTACCAAGATTTCAGGTAATGCTACAAAGAATAGCAATGGCGTAGCAGTAGTAGAGACAATCATAAAGGTTACCAATCCGGACAATGACATAATCCTTGGTGTTGAAGCAACAAATAAGATCCATGCTGAAAAGGCCGACAACACTATCGTTCTTCCATATGAATATATTCAGACAGATGCAGAAGGCGACTATGTATATGTTGTTGAAAATGGCGTAGTAACAAGAAAGAATGTAACAGTTGGTATTTCAACCAGCACAGAGGCACAGGTAATTGAAGGATTATCTGAGGGGGATGAAGTTATCTCATCAGATGTATCAATTCTCACAGAAGGCATGGCAGTAGCTGTTAATAATATGTAATAAGAATGTTTTAACAGAGATGTTTGGATAAAAGATAATGGGACAGTTTGGTGAATATTTTAAAAGTGCGATCAAGCAGATAATAGGCAACGGCTATCGCACTCTTATGACGATGCTTGGAATTGTCATAGGTATAGCAGCAGTAATTGCTGTTGTTGCTCTGGGAAATGGCATGACTGAGTTTGTACAAAGTCAGCTTAACGGAATAACGGGCAACTACGGAATAATCAGTATAAATACAAAGAAAACCTCTGATTTTTTTACCACAGAAGATATGAAAATTGTTGAGGATGAGCTTCCTGATATAAAGGGTGTATCTCCTGAGTTTTCCGGATATGGAAAGGTGAAGGCGAAAAAAGGTACTTTTGAAGCAAATGTAAGTGCCGGAACAGAAGCTTTTGAATATGCTCTTGGAAATGGAATTGTAAAGGGGTCTTATTTTACAAGGCAGCAGGTTGAAGGCGGACAAAGAGTGTGTGTCATGCTCATAGATGATGCTATAAAACTCTTTGGAACAGATGAGTGTATTGGCAATGAAATAGAGATAACCTTGTGGGGGAAGACTGCAACCTATACTGTTGTAGGGCTTCGTGATCACATGAATGAAATGTATACTTTTCTCATGGAGGGGCAGGACTACTACGCTCAGATAGAAGCTCCATATACAGCATTTTGCGCGGATTTTGATTATGAGGCAGATAAGCTTTATAGTCTGGTTCTTTTTGCTGATCAGGGGATACTAAATGACAGAGTTACAGAGGCCAAAAATATCCTTATGAACACTCATGGCCTTAGGGGAACTAATGCCATATCAGGATATAGTATGGCTGATTTTTCAAAACAGCTTGATCAGATTCTTGGCTATGCATCTTCGTTTCTTTTACTGGTTTCAGTTATTTCCCTGGTAGTTGGTGGAATTGGCGTAATGAACATTATGCTTGTTTCTGTAACGGAGAGAACAAGAGAAATAGGCATAAGAAAATCTATTGGTGCCAAGACTGCAGCTATCATGTCGCAGTTTCTGTTTGAGGCGTCTATCCTTACTTTCCTGGGAGGAATAGTTGGGATTATTTTGGGAATAATTCTTGCGCATATAATATGCACTGCTATAGGATTTAACGTTATCATTACACCTTCATCAGTACTTGGAGCAGCGTTTTTCTCTATTTTAGTGGGACTGTTTTTTGGACTGTACCCGGCAAGAAAAGCTGCCAAAATGAAGCCAATCGATGCGCTGAGATTATAAGGAATATGAAATGGGAACTTTTGGAGAATATATAAAAAGTGCGCTTTCAAGCATAAGGAATAATAAAGGAAGATCTTTTCTTACAATGCTTGGAATCATAATAGGAATTGCAGCTGTTTTGACCGTTCTGATCATCGGAGATGGTATGAAGGCTACGGTAAACAGTGAGATGGATTCTATTGGAGCTACCACAATAACTGTATCTTTGGATAACACAAAGACTGACAAGCTTTTTACAAAAGATGATTTAGACAGGATAGAAGCAGGACTTGATAATATTTATGGTGTATCTCCCAGCATCAGTATATGGGGAGAAACAATGGTACGTGGCGAGAGCTTTGACATGAATTTAAGCGGCGGAAGCCAGGCAATGGAATATGGTGCCGGTGTAAAAATGGTTCATGGCCGTTACTTCAATGCCGCAGATGTGGAAGATGGTAAAAAAGTCTGTGTACTTAGCCAGTCTGCTGCGAAAAAGCTTTTTGGATATGAAGAAGCAATAGGAGAGACTGTTACTATCACTGCTTATGATCTTACCGGAGAGTTTTTGGTAATAGGAATAAGAGAAGATACATCAATGGACATAGCTTATGCAAGTTTCGGTGATGAGCCTGTGTATATGGGGGATGTTCCCTATACTGCAGCTGCTGGTGTATACAGTCTGAATCTGGATACTCTGGAGAGCTTTACAATTTATCTTGACAGTGAGTACAAAAATGCTGTTTTGTCTCAGGCAAGGTCGGTTGTTGAAAATGTCATGGGACTTAGAGGCGAAGGTGCTGTAAAGGTGTCTTCCGGTTATGGATTTGATCAGACTACAGATACTATTCTTACGATCATCACCTCTGTTGTTGCCATAATTGCTGCCATATCTCTTTTGGTTGGAGGTATCGGCGTTATGAATATCATGACTGTTTCTGTTACAGAAAGGACAAGAGAGATCGGTATCAGAAAGTCTCTCGGAGCCCGCACATCATCAATACTTACACAGTTTTTGGCGGAGGCATCCATACTTACATTTACGGGTGGTATCATAGGCATTATCCTGGGACTTTCCCTGGCGTACCTTATCTGCACGGTGATAGGATTTGCGTTCTCTGTAAATCCGCTGTTGGTGCTGCTTGTAGTAGCTATTTCTACAGCTATAGGTCTTTTCTTTGGAATATATCCTGCAAAGCGCGCTGCTGCGCTTGATCCAATTGAAGCCCTTAGAACGGAGTAAAGTTAGTTTCACTGTCACTCCATGAGTACTAAAAACAGCCTTTGTGTGATATACTAGGTAGTAAGAATGTTTTTGGGGTGAGCTTGTGAGAGAGATAGTGGAGAGACTCCTTAAGGGGCAGTTTGAATATGATGATAAGAGCCTGGATTTTTCTGTGCCCAGAGTTGAGATCGCTTTGGGCCCGGATGAAGAAGTCGAAGGCTCTTTTACTATATTCGGACCTGAGAACAGGTTTGTCACCGGCAGGATCTCCTCTACAGATCTTAGGATGGAGGTCATAACTCCTGAATTTTCAGGTTCACCATATGAAGTTTCTTACAGGTATGATGCAAGAGGTCTTTCCAAGGGCGATGTTCACCAGGGGGATTTCAGGATCATATCCAATCAGGGAGAGTATGTTCTTCCGTTTGTAGTCACTGTAAAGCATGATCATATAGCATCAAGTCTTGGTGATATCAAAAATCTTTTCCATTTTGCAAATTTAGCCAAAACAGATTGGAAGGAGGCAGTTGACCTCTTTTATTCCAAGGATTTTATAAGCGTTTTTCAGGGGAATGACAGCCAGTACGAGAGTCTTTACAGAGGCCTTTCTGTGGGTGGGGTCAATGAGCAGAACGTAGAAGAGTTTCTCATAAGCATCAATAAAAAACAGCCTGTCGAATATATTATCGATCAGGAAGAGATACATATCGATTTTACAGGCACACTTCATGACTATGGAATCCTCATAACAAGAAATGGTTGGGGATATACTGATCTTCATGCAGATGTGGATGGGGATTTTATAAGCCTTGATAAAACAGATTTAAATGATGAGAGTTTTAGCGGAAGTTCATGCCATATAAAAATAAGGCTAAGGACTGAGATGCTCCATGAGGGCAATAATTTTGGCAGGATTACTTTCAGAAATGCCTTTTTTAAGACGGAACTTCCTGTAACTGTGGCAGTTGAACTTACCGGCAGGCACCCTACAGCGGACTACCAGGAAAAGAAACAGCTAAAGGTTGACCTTGTAAAGGCCTATGAGAATTACAGATGTAAAAAGATTACAGCCAGAGCCTGGGTTTCAGATACCGGCAAGATAATTGCCAAGATGAATGCGATCGATGATAAGGACCTGGAGTTCAGACTCTATACGGCCCATTACTATATTACGGCAGGAAGAGTTAATGAGGGCAAGTGGATCCTTGACAGAACGGAAAAAGAGGCCCTTGATTCGCCCGGAGATACACTATATAGCTACTTTCTCTATCTCTCTACTCTGTGTAGTAAGGAAGAGAGCTATCTGAATGATGTGGCTGAGAGACTTGAGGGGATCTTCAGGCGCAATCCAGACAACTGGCGTATTGCCTGGCTTATTCAGTATGTGGCTGATGAGTATGCGTCATCAAGCCCCAGAAAGTGGATGAGTATCGAAGAACAGTTTGCACTTGGATGCAGGAGTCCGATACTTTACCTCGAAGCAATGGGGCTGCTTAATGAGACGCCTTCAATCCTCACAAGACTTGAGGATTTTGAACTATATGTTCTTGAGTATGGCGCTAAAAAACAGATCATAAGCCTTAATCTGATAGACCAGATAGTATATCTTTCAACTCGCGTTCGCGGCTATAGCGACAGGCTCTACAGGATTTTGAAGGCCTGCTACGAGGTAAAAGAAAATGATCTTGTCCTTGAAGCTATCGTATCTCTTTTGATAAAGGGAGGTAAGACTTCAAAGACAGCTTTTGAGTGGTATGTTCTTGGTGTTGACAGACAGCTTCGCATAACAAGGCTCTATGAGTATTACATGATGTCCATCTATGTAACTGATGAGGGAACTCTTCCGTGTGAGATCAGCAAGATGGTGCTCATGTACTTCTCTTACCAGAGCGACCTTGAATATGATAAAAACGCTATTCTTTACAGATATATCCATGAGAGAAGGCAGGACTACCCTGAGCTCTACGAAACTTACCTGCCACAGATCGAGAAGTTTCTTATGGCTCAGCTTGACAGGGGCAGGGTCAATAAGGACCTTGGATATCTTTACAAGAATCTGCTCACAAAGCAGATGGTTGATGCAGCCAATGCACCAAAAGTTTTGTATGTCATCAACACTGCTGAGATAAAGACCGCAGATAAAAGAGTCAACAGCGTCTGCGTTATTTACGACAAGTGTGCAAAGGAAATGCGTTATCAGGTAACTGATGGCAGGGCTTATGTTCCTTTGTATGGCAATGATTACACAGTTCTTTTGACAGACAGGGATGATAACAGGTACGCGACTACAATTCCCTATACCAATATCAGAATGATGATACCCGGGAAGCTGACAGACTACGCGATTCCTTATATTCAGAAGGGAAAAGAGAACCTGGATCTGTTTTTGTGTGATCTTGGCAAGAATGCTTACACCATCGATATGGACAATGTGAGCAGATACAGAGATCTTGCTGATTCAGAGTATGTCAGAAAAAAGGTAAAGAATGAGATAAGAAATAATCTTATCAGGTTCTACTATGACAATGATTTTACAAGGCAGCTTACTGAGTATCTTGTGAATATCGATCCGCTTGATATAAGCACCACGGAGCGCGATGAGCTATTGGAGCTTATGGTAATGGCAGGACTTTACGATAAGGCCATGGAGTGGATAAAGACCTATGGAACCTATTCACTTGATCCTAAGGTTATCCTTCGCATGTGCTCAAGGATGCTTGACAGGGATATATATGACAATGGACCACAGGAAGTTGAGATAGCTTATTATGCCTTTTCCAAGGCAAAATATGATGAGCAGCTGTTAAAGTATCTGGTGGCAAACTTTAACGGTACCATCAAAGAGATGAGGGATGTGTTCAGGGCAGCGCAGTCTTTTGGCCTTGATACCTATCCACTTGCTGAGCGAATGCTTCTGCAGATGCTCTATAGCGGTTCCTTTGTAGGTGAAAAAATCGAGATCTTTAAATCCTATGTAAAGAGCGGAGCCAGCACTGATATTGAGGTTGCCTTCCTTTCACAGTGTGCATATGACAGTTTTGTTCGTGGAAAAGTCACCGACGGATTTGTCTATCAGAGGATAGAGAGTCTTGCTCTAATGGGAGTTCCACTTCTTGATGTGTGCAAGCTGGCATATCTTAGGTATTACGCCAACGAGAAAAAGACTGGCGAAGAATATAATCAGGATGTGGCTATAGCATTCCTCAGAGAACTTGTGGATAAAAATACATATTTCCCGTTCTTTACAGAGTATGAAGAGCTTCTTCCTGAAATGGTGCAGTTTACCGATAAGACCATGCTTGAATACAGGACATTGCCGCAGAAGCACTGCTATGTCCATTACAGACTTGCAGGGGATGAGGACAATGAGTACAAGAGCATGGAAATGCACGAGATGTATGAAGGAATATTCGTTGCTTCTTTTGTTCTTTTCTTTGGAGAACAGCTCCAGTACTACATCACAGAAGACTCAGAAAATGGAGAGGATGTTCTCACAGAGAGTGGAACCATTCAGAAGAGCGATATTATCAAGACTCATACAGGCAGCAGGTTCAGCTATATCAACGATATCATGATCGGAGAGACTCTCCAGGATTATGACACTGTGGATAAGCTTCTTTTGGAGCTTGGTAAAAAGAGATTTGTTTGTGACAGGCTGTTTACGGCCTTTTTAGATAATGGCGAAGAAGGATGATAGGATATGCTTTTTGGTAGTTCGGATGAAAAGCGCTTTGTGCTGGGATATGATTTGGGCGAGAAGGTTTCGCAGATAAGCTATCTGGCTTCTGACGCGGATATGCCTGAGACTCTCTCAGTACTGGCCGGAGCAGAACTGTATAATATTCCTACCGTGCTGTGCAAAAGAAATGATGTAAATCAGTGGTTTTATGGAAAAGAGGCAGTGCGCCATATTCAAGAGGGGGATGCAACTGCTGCTCCTGATCTTTTGGCATCGGCAAGGGCTGGTAAACCTGTTATGGTGGCAGGGGCTGAGTATGACCCCATAGCTCTTTTGACCCTGTTTGTCAAAAGGAGTTTGTCTCTTTTATCTATGGAGCTTTCACTTGATAATGTGGATGCCATAATGATAACAACAAGTAGCCTTGACCACAGAATGGTGCAGGTTCTAAATGCTGTTACCTCAGCTCTTGAGCTTAAGACAAAGAACATTTTTTATCAGAGTCACCAGGAGAGCTTTTATAATTACATGCTGTACCAGCCGGATGAACTGATGCATCATGTGATCCTTGCCTGCGACTACGACATGGAAAAACTTCGTGTCTATGAAATGACTCTAAACCACAATACAACGCCTATTGTGGCAACTATTGAAGACAGCTCTTTTGACAATTTAAGGATTGATCCGGCTGGATTTCCCAAGGAAGCTGCTTTGTACCACAAGACCTGCGAGAGGCTTGATGATGAGTTCCTTACGATAATGCAGAAGGTCTGCGGTGAAAAAATCATATCTACTGTGTTCCTGCTAGGGGACGGCTTCAGGGACAAATGGGCAAAAAGGTCTTTGGAGTTTTTGTGCAGGACAAGAAGGGTTTTCCAGGGCAATAATCTCTTTAGCAAGGGAGCCAGTATTGCAGCAAGAGAAAGGATAAAACCTTCGGAGCATTCCAAAAAATATGTATTCCTTGGAGAGGATAAATTAAAATCCAATCTCGGAATGAAGCTGATGAAATGCGGAACAGAAGTGTATTGTGCACTTCTTGATGCGGGAACCAACTGGTATGAAGCAGAGGTTTCTATCGAGATAATCATGGATCCAAGTGGAATACTTAATGTTGAAGTTACTCCGCTCACAGGAAAGATGCCCAAAATGGTGCAGCTTTATCTTGACGGTCTTGAAAAACGACCTGAAGGAACAACGAGACTTAGAATTTCCATGAAGATGAACTCTGTAAATGAGGTTGGCGTCAAGGTTCAGGATTTGGGCTTTGGAGAGCTGTTCCCATCTTCGGGAAAGACCTGGGAGCAGATAATTGAACTGTAATGAGGCTATGTTATGAGTAAACCAATTCTTTGTATCGGAACATATGCGAAGACTCCCTTTCATATAGAAAAGGTGGGCAAAAATGTCTACTGCATTGAGGAACTTTGCTACATACTTGTAAATAATGCTTTCCTTTTGGATGAGGACAGCTTTGGAAATGACCTTTTTGACTGGATCGAGAAGGAGTGTTCTCTTGAGAGGCTATCGGATGAGCTTCGGAGCATGTACATGAAGAAGTGCTCGATTGCTTCTCTTGCAGGAACCATTCTTGACTATGTTGGCTATAACAGCAAAAAGGAAGTTGACAGGACTGAAGAGATACTCAGAGCCAATGCAGGAATGGATGTCTACAGGAAAAAGATGGCCCGTGCGGATTATCTTTTGAAAAATAACCGCTATAGCATGGCATTCAAGGAATATGAATTTCTTTTAAATAATACGGACGAACTTGATAAGAAGACGAAAGCAAAGATAGAACACAATGAAGGCGTTATGTATGCTAGACTCTTCCTCTTTGAAAGAGCAGCGGATATGTTTCTAAAAGCCTACAGGGATGGTGGCGATGAGGCTTCGCTTATTCAGTATCTTGGTGCTGTGAGAATGAATCTTTCCGACAAGGAATATGTTTCATTTGTGGCGGATAATGAAGATATGTATGAGGCTTCAATGGTTCTTGAGAAAAGAGTAAATGAGCTTGAAGAACTGTTTGGAAGCAGCAAGTCCAATCTTGCGGTGGGAACTCTTTCTGTCTACAAGGCAGAGGGCAAGATGGGCGAGTATTATGATGTAGTGGGGAAGATCACAGATGAGCTGAAAACCGAGTACAGAGATCTCGTCAAAAGTAAAGTAGGATAAGCTGGGGGACTTACGTATGGGACTTTTGGATGACATTTTTGGAAGAAATAAACCAGATGACAGGGTGATGCAGGAAGAACTTCAGGACTGGAATGATATTGTCTATACCAGAAAAGACCTGGATATGGACGACCCGGTTCAGAGAAGAGAGTATATAGGGAGCTGTCTTCAGCAGATGGAAGAAGCATCCAGGCAGCTTGATGCCCTTGAAGTAGAATATGCAGATGTTACCAGCCATTTGAGGGATATGGAGGAAATTGATTCACTTCCGCCTGAACAGAGGGCTGAAGTCACTGATTGTGCCCAGAGAATAATCGAATCCCAGGAGCAGCAGGAAAAATTTGTAAAGCGCAAGAGCAAAATGAGCGATGAAGACTTTGAACATATGGAAAGGCTTCAGGCTCAGGCACAGATCGGAGCAGAGAAGCTCCTTGAAGCAGAAAGCTTTCAAAAGAAGATAAAGAATGATCTAAAGAGGCTTGATTCAGAGCATCAGGCATATCTTTTCAGAGAAGAGGAACTTGAGAAAACTATCGAGAGTTCCAAGACCCTTACTATAGTAATAGGAGTAACTCTCTGTCTTATAATTATTTTTTTACTGATATTACAGTTTGGACTTAAGCTTAATGTTACCTATGGCTTTATGATAAGCATTCTTTTATCTGCCATAGTGATAACTGTGCTGTATGTTCAGAGTACCGGAGCGGTGGTTGAATTAAAGGGCGTAAAAAAGTCTATTTCAAGGCTTATAATGCTTCAGAATTCAGTAAAGATAAGGTATGTAAACAATACCAATCTTATAGATTATCTCTGTATGAAGTACAGAGTTATGAATTCTTCAGAGCTCAGCGGCATGTACGATAAGTACCTTAAGGAGAAAAAAGAGCGCGAGAAATACGAGGACTCAAGAAGAAGCCTTGATGCCAACCAAAAGGATCTTATTTATATCCTCAGGCACTACCGGGTAAAAGATCCTGATATATGGGTTCATCAGGTGGAGGCTCTTATAAGCCACAATGAGGAGGTTGAAATAAGGCACAGCCTCAATGTACAAAGACAGTCACTTAGAAAGCGAATGGAATACAACAGAAATATCGTAGCAGGTAATGCCAAAAGAGAAATTGAAGACACTGCA
Organism: Butyrivibrio sp. AE2015; assembly: GCF_000420825.1. Taxonomy (GTDB): domain Bacteria; phylum Bacillota; class Clostridia; order Lachnospirales; family Lachnospiraceae; genus Butyrivibrio. Next base: position 17,237 of record NZ_ATVR01000004.1, read on the forward strand.
AAGCTTTATCCGCAGTATGCTCAGGAAATACTTGATATGGTTTCAAGATACGAAGAAATGTACCCAAATGTGTAAACATTTGGGTATTTTTTTCATTGTCAGCAAAAAAGATAGATGGTATTATTTTGGTGTTTGAGCATTCATTACGTATTTAGTATTTGAGGAGAACCAAATGGTGGGAGAAAACAGATTGGAGAATTACAAACACCTCGGCGAAGAGTGCGGTGTCTTTGGCATGTACGATTTCGACGGTGGTGATGTAGCAGAATCTATCTACTATGGGCTCGTTTCGCTCCAGCACAGAGGACAGGAAAGCTGTGGTATTGCTGTGAGTCAGACAAATGGCCCCAAAGGCAAGGTTTCCAGCTATAAAGACATGGGACTTGTCAACGAAGCGTTTACGCCGGATATTTTAGATGGGCTAAAGGGTGATATTGGTGTAGGTCACGTCCGCTATTCTACAGCAGGAAGCAGCACCAGAGAAAATGCTCAGCCCTTAGTTCTTAATTATGTAAAAGGTACCCTGGCACTAGCCCATAATGGTAACCTAGTCAATGCACCGGAGCTGCGTCAAGAGCTCGCTTATACAGGTGCGATTTTCCAAACAACTATTGATTCAGAAGTAATTGCATATCATATTGCACGAGAGAGGCTTGTTTCAAACTCGGTAGAAGAGGCAGTGGGAAAGGCTATGCTCAAGATAAAAGGCGCATACAGTCTTGTTATCATGTCTCCGAGAAAGCTTATCGGCGCAAGAGATCCTTATGGATTTAAACCTCTTGTAATAGGAAGAAGAGATAACTGTTATGTACTGGCTTCTGAGACCTGTGCCCTTGACACAATAGGAGCTACATTTATCAGAGATGTTGAGCCGGGTGAGATAGTTACTATTTCTCCTGAAAAGGGAATTGTTTCTGACAAATCAATGTGCATCGAGAAGGAAAAACATGCCAGATGCATATTTGAATACATTTATTTCTCAAGACCTGACAGTTCAATAGATGGAATCAGCGTCTATGATGCCAGGATTGCAGCCGGAAGATTTTTGGCCAAGGATTCACCTGTTGACGCAGACATGGTTGTAGGCGTTCCTGAATCAGGTAACGTTGCGGCCCTTGGATATGCCATGGAATCAGGAATTCCATACGGACAGGCCTTCGTCAAAAACTCTTATATCGGAAGAACATTCATCAAACCAAAGCAGAAGAACAGAGAGTCCAGCGTTCAGGTTAAGCTCAATGCGCTGACAAGCGGAGTTAAGGGTAAGAGGATCATCATGATAGATGATTCAATCGTCAGAGGAACAACATCTGACAGGATTGTGAGAATGCTTCGCGATGCAGGAGCAAAAGAGGTACACATGAGAGTAAGCTCACCACCATTCTTGTGGCCGTGCTATTTTGGAACAGACGTACCTGCAAGAGATCAGCTTATAGCTTACAACAGGAATGTTGAGGATATCTGTAAGATAATCGGAGCAGATTCACTAGCTTACCTTAAGATTGAGAGATTAGAGGAGATGGTCGGCGGGAAGCTTGGCATCTGTAAGGGATGCTTTACAGGCAAATATCCAATAGAACCACCAAAAAATGATATTCGCGGAGACTACGAGCGATAAAAATACCAGGATTGATCAGGAGGAATAAAATGAATACAGACAGATACACAAGCCCATTATCAGAGCGTTATGCAAGTAAGGAAATGCAGTATATCTTTTCACAGGATATGAAGTTTAAGACATGGAGAAAACTGTGGATCGCTCTTGCGGAGATAGAGAAAGACCTGGGACTTAATATTACTCAGGAGCAGATAGATGAACTTAAAGAGCACCAGGATGACATCAACTATGATGTTGCAAGAGCAAGAGAAAAAGAAGTTCGTCATGATGTTATGAGCCATGTATATGCTTATGGTCAGCAGTGCCCAAAGGCTAAAGGAATCATTCACCTTGGCGCAACAAGCTGCTATGTTGGTGACAACACAGATGTTATTGTCATGACTGAGGCTTTAAAGCTCGTGCGCAAGAAGCTTGTAAATGTTATCTATGAGCTTTCTAAGTTTGCTGACAAGTACAAGGATCTTCCAACACTTGGATTTACTCATTTTCAGCCTGCACAGCCAACAACTGTAGGAAAAAGAGCTTCTCTCTGGCTTCAGGATTTTACAATTGATCTTGAGGATCTTGACTATGTCATTGATAATATGAAGCTTTTGGGGTCAAAAGGAACAACAGGTACACAGGCTTCTTTCCTTGAGCTCTTTGACGGAGACCTCACAAAGGTTGATAAGCTTGATCCTATGCTTGCTGAAAAGATGGGATTTAAGGGCTGCATGTCTGTTTCAGGTCAGACCTATAGCAGAAAGATAGACATGAAGGTTATAAATGTTCTTGCAGGTATTGCATCATCTGCAACAAAGATGGCACAGGACATCAGACTCCTTCAGCATTTAAAAGAAGTTGAGGAACCATTTGAAAAGAGCCAGATCGGTTCATCAGCTATGGCCTATAAGAGAAATCCTATGAGAAGTGAAAGGATATGTTCTCTCTCAAGATATGTTATAATAGATACTCTTAATCCTGCTATTACTGAAGTGTCACAGTGGTTTGAAAGAACACTTGACGATTCAGCAAATAAGAGACTTTCAATTCCTGAAGGATTCCTTGCAACAGACGGTATCCTTGACCTTTGCCTCAATGTAGTGGATGGTCTTGTAGTTTACCCTAAGGTTATTGAGAAGCATCTTTTGGCAGAGCTTCCATTCATGGCTACAGAGAATATCATGATGGATGCTGTTAAGGCAGGCGGAGACAGACAGGAACTCCATGAAAAGATCCGTGAGCTTTCTATGGAAGCCGGAAAGACAGTTAAGGTTGAGGGTAAGGAAAACAACCTCCTTGAGCTTATAGCTGCTGATCCTGCATTCCATCTTTCACTTGATGATCTCAAGGCATCAATGGATCCTAAGAAATATGTTGGATGCAGTGCACATCAGGTAGAGAAGTTCCTTGCAGAGGTAGTTAACCCTATCATCGAGGAAAACAAAGATCTTCTTGGAGTTACAGCTGAAATTAATGTATAAAGGGCGAAAATATGAAGATTACAGAAATTTTTAAAGAAAAGGAAGTGACCCTTTCATTCGAGGTATTTCCACCAAAGACAGATAATGGATATCCCGCTGTCGAGAAGGCTGCAGCTGAAATTGCAGCCCTCGGCCCGGATTTTATGAGCGTAACTTACGGAGCCGGCGGCGGAACAAGTAAAAACACAGCAAGTATTGCGGCAGATCTTCAGGATAAATATCATGTGCCGGTACTTGCTCATCTGACTTGCGTTTCATCGGACAAGGACCATGTGAGGTCAATGATCAATACTTATAAGGAAAAAGGTATTGAGAATATCATGGCGCTTCGAGGTGACATACCTAAAGAGGGAAGAACTCATTTTGATTACAACCATGCGACAGAGCTTATCTATGACATTAAGTCTATAGATCCGGATATCTGTATTGGAGGAGCGTGCTATCCTGAGGGACATGTGGAGTGCGCAAGACAGTCAGAGGATATTCAGCACCTGAAAGAAAAGGTTGAGGCCGGATGTGACTTTTTGACTACTCAGATGTTTTTTGACAACTCCACTCTTTATCAGTTTTTATATCGCATAAAGGATAAGGGCATTGATGTTCCTGTAATTCCTGGTATCATGCCTATCACTAATGAAAAACAGGTAGCCAGAAGTGTGGCTCTGTCAGGATCAACTATTCCACAGAAGATGAAGATCATGGTGGACAGATTTCAGGATAATCCTGAAAAGCTTAAAGAGGCGGGAATTATCTATGCATGTGATCAGATAATTGATCTTATTTCAAACGGCGTTAGCCATATTCATGTTTATTCCATGAATAAGCCGGACATTGCAGCAGGCATAATGCGCAATCTAGGGGCTATCATAAAGTAATATTGTTAGGGGAAAATAAAAAATGAACATTCAGAACAACATAAACCAAGAGGACTTTGACTATTCACAGGATGTAATAAAAAAGCTTTCTGACTATTTTGATTCAAAAGTTGTAGGTCAAAAGGGGCTTAAATTCTCACTTATCGCATCAATCATTGCGGACGGACATATTCTTGTAGAGTCAGTGCCTGGTCTTGCAAAGACTACAGCAGCAAAAGCTATTTCAGATGCTGTAGATGGCAAATTTGCAAGAATCCAGTGTACACCGGATCTTTTACCGGGTGATATTGTAGGTACTCAGATCTATAATCAGGCTACACAGAAGTTTGAAACAATCCTAGGACCTGTATTTGCTAACTTCGTTCTTCTTGATGAGGTAAACAGATCAAGTGCCAAGACACAGTCAGCCATGCTTGAAGCCATGCAGGAGAAGCAGGTCACTATCGGTGGCAAGGCTTATCACATGCCTGAGGATATCTTTATTGTAATTGCTACTCAGAACCCAATTGAGCAGGAAGGTACATATCCTCTATCAGAGGCTCAGACAGACAGATTCCTGATAAAAGAGGTGATCACATATCCTACAGCTGCTGAGGAAGTAGAGATACTTAGCAGGATCGAGTCAGGAACTATCTCAAGAGTTGATCCACCTGTTCTTACGATCAAAGATGTTGATAAGGTTCAGGATATTGTGGATAAGGTTTATGTAGACGATGCCATTAAGTGGTATATATCAAGTATTGTTGTTGCCAGCAGAAGAGCAAATCAGATCCCTGATTTTGAACTTGGTAAATATGTAAGAATCGGTGTCAGCCCTCGTGCTTCCATCGCTTTCCTTAAGATGTCCAAGGCAGCAGCACTTATGCAGGGAAGAACCTATGTTACTCCTGAAGATGTCAAGCTTGTTCGTCATCAGGTATTAAGACACAGAATTGGTCTTAACTATTCAGCAGTTGCGGACAATATTTCTGTTGAGATGGTAATTGACGGAATCGTTAATTCCGTAAAAACTCCATGATAGAGAGCTGACAAAAATGAACATAGATTATGAGTATTTATCAAGAATAAGAAGGGCGGTAGCTCTTTATACCACAAAGAAGACCTCCAATATTCTTGAGGGAGATTTCCACTCTATCCATAAAGGAAGAAGCATGGATTTTGAGGACCTTAAGGAGTACACTCCGGGCGATGAAGTCCATGATATAGACTGGAAGTCATCTTCTAGAATGGGGACAATCCTTGTGCGAAGATATATGACCGACAGAAGGCACAATATGATGTTTGTGTGCGACAGTGGTCTTAAAATGAAGGGCGATACTCCTTGTGGGGATTCAAAAAAGGAGATTGCCCTTATGACATTTGGAACTCTTGCATATATCGCCGGAAGAAACGGCTCTGATTTTGCCATGGCTTATTCTAAGGCAGATCAGCCAAGTATTAGTCTCTTTAAGTCGGGTCCTGACCATCTTGAGGGACTTTTGTATGAGTATGAAAAGCATATCTGCGAGGACAACCAAAGGACAATAAGCCAGACTCTGATGGACGTTGTAAGCATGGTCCATAAGAGGATGATCATCGTTCTTATTACAGATATGGAGGGGCTTGCCGGCATAAGCAAGGATACAGTCAGAGCAATAACGAAAGATCATGATCTCCTTGCTTTTGGAATTGAGGATGCGTCTTTATTTGGAGAGAACGTATATGATCTGGAGAGCAGCCGGTATGAGAGATTTTTCTTTTCCCACAGCAGGAAGTTAAAAGAGTTTGATAAAGAGCTGAGGAAAGAGCTGGGAGATCAGGTGCATGATACCTGTAAGCAGAGCCGCGTGGCAGCAGTATCCCTTAAGACCGAAAGTGAGATAATAGACAAGGCAATTGTTCTGTTTGAAAGGTATAGACATGGAAACTACGGTTACATTACAACCACCCTTTGAGTATGAAATATGGGTGCTTGTAGTTTTTAGCATCTTGTTAGTGGCAGGAATAGCAGGAGTCATTTTTGCCATTATTAAAATGAAAAACAAGGATACTGTCCGTGAAGTAACTTCTGAAGAAAAGGCTGTTTACAAGAAAGCCGGACAGATTACCCTTTATAATGCAAAAAGAAAGTATGTTTTGCAGACACAGCGCTTAATTGCTGATTATAAAGCAAAAAGAATCTCAAAGAGAGATGGCTATCAGAAGCTGAGCCTGATAATCAGGGGATTTGTGTTTGAGACAACTACGATAGATGTCACAAAATACACATTAAGAGATTTGAAAGAATTAAAGCTTTCTAAGCTGGATACTCTTATTGAGGAATATTATGTGCCTGAATTTGGTGAGGATGAGAGATCAAAGAATATGAATCTTGAAGCTTCATGCAACAGGGCAATGGGAGTGATCAAAACATGGAACTGATGTATGGAAAGGTGGTTGTCTTTGGCTTAATAGCCGTTGCACTTTTTGTAGCCGGGCTTTTCTATATAAAGAGGAAAACGAGTTTTATATATGCCACGGGGATCAAGGCAGCCAACACCAAAAGATTAAAGCAGTCAAAGATATATAAGAGACTTGAACAAAGGTATCTTGTGCTCAGATGCATTCTTATAGCGGGGATAATTGGAAGTATTGTTTCATCTTTGGTTCTTATAGCAAGACCTTACAAAAAAGATGATATATATAGTGGGGTAAAGAAAAGAGATATTATTCTTTGTTTGGACGTATCCTATTCTCTTTATGATCTTAACTATGAGATAACAGATTATCTTAAGGAAGTGGTTAAGGGACTTGAAGGAGACAGGATAGGAATAAACATCTTTAACACATCTACAGTCACATATGTCCCTTTAACTGATGATTATGAATATGTTCTTCAAAAGCTCGATGAGCTTAGTGAGTACTTTGCGCTTCAGAAGGAATATCAGGATAAGTACGGAGAGTACATGTATATTCCTGACGAGTTGTATGAGGAGTATAAAGAACTGGCTTTTAAGCTTGATTATTATGATGCGGGAACTCTTTACAATAATCAGAGCAAGGGTTCATCCCTTGTGGGTGAAGGCCTTGGAACAGCTCTGTATTCATTCCCTTATCTTGGAGAGTCTGACAGGACCAGAGTTATCATCATGTGCACGGACAATGAGTTAAATGCCAGAAAGCAGCAGATCATGGATCTTGATGACGCAGCTAAAGCCTGCGCTCAGAATAAGGTTACTGTGTTTGGAATATTCCCAAGTGAAGAAGCTTTCTATGCTCCTGATGAATATAATTATAATTCCTGTAAGGAAGAGTTCAAAGCAGCTGTTGAATCAACCGGCGGCAAGTTCTATGTCCGCACGCAGGATCAGGCTGTATCAGAGATTGTAAAAGATATACAGAAACAGGAAGCAATGCTGGTTAAGGTTGTTATGTCCAGGCAGTATGTGGATCTTCCTTACATTCCGTTTACTATTTTAATAATATGTCTGGCACTTGGATTGTCAGCAGGATTGGTGTTACAAAGATGAGTATTAGGCCTATATTTCCAGTTGTAGTTATGGTGTTTGTTCTTCTTGTGGTAGCAGCAGTTACAATAACCATAATTTCCAGGAATCCATTAAAACTAAAAGATAAGATATTGACCATTATCAGGCTTGGACTTATATATGCTTTGGTCTTTTGCATAGGGTTAAGGCCTGTAACTACGGATGATGAATATGAATTCTCAACAAAGAATCTCGATGTTCTTTTTGTTGTGGACACTACCATAAGTATGTGGGCTTGCGACTACAACGGGTCAAAAGAAAGAATGGATGGAGTTATTGCCGATGCCGGATTCATAATAGATGAACTTGCAGGCTCTAATTTTGCACTGGTCACCTTTGATGATCAGGCCCATGTACTTGCTCCGTTTACACAGGATTTTCAGTATATAGAGAATCTGTTTGAAACGTTTTCTTCTCCTGACAGCACAATGGCAACAGGAAGCGACCTTTCTCTTCCATATAAGGATATTGAGTCACTTCTTTTGTCATCATCAAGAAAAGAAAATAGAAAGACCATAGTCTTTTACATAAGCGATGGTGAGATAACAAACGGCACAAAACTTTCTTCATATAAAGATCTTGCCCAGTATGTGGATGGCGGTGCTGTCTTTGGATATGGTACAGAAGCCGGCGGCAAAATGAAGGACGGCAGTTGGGGTTATATCTATGATTATGATACTCATCAGGATGCAATATCCAAAATTGATGAGGCTAACCTGAAGCAGGTAGCAGAGGATCTGGGAATAAATTATTACAATGTAAATGATGGTAATGCTGCAATAAAGGGTGAGATAGAACTGATCAAGCAAAGCAGCAAGACTATTGTTGAAAAGGGTATGGGAGCTGAAGCTTTTCAGGATACATATTTTTACTTTGCTATAGCTTTGGCACTTGTTCTTCTTTGGGAGCTTTTTGTAATTATAAGGAAAGGGAGGCTCTGATCATGAAAAAGACACCTATAAAGTATCTTGCGATACTTATCGTATCAGTGGCTGTCGTGGTTATATCAGTTTCAGCTCTGGCCAGAGTCTTTGTGAATAAAGGGTTTGTTGTTTCCTATGAACAGGGAATATATGATACTTCAAAAGAAAAGACACTGTTTTTGATGAATTTTCCTCAGGGGTATATTCCTTATTATAATGTGGGAAATGCTGCATATCAGCAAAGTGATTACATTAGTGCCATAAGCTATTACTATGATGCTCTGAAATTTAATCCAAAGGAGCCATGGGACTGTCAGATAAGGATCAACCTTGCTCTTGCGCTCCTTCATATGATTGATTTTGAAAACCTTGATTCTGAAGAAAAAGTACAGAATGCTCTTTCTGTTTTGTATCAGGCAAGAGGTGTGCTGATAGAACATGGCTGTGCTGAAGATAAGGGTGAGAATGGCCACAATAAAGATGCGCAGCAGTTAAAAGACGATATCGACAAGATGATCGAAAAACTTCAAAAGAATGGTTCTGGTGATGGAGAAGGTGAACAGGACCAAAATGAATCAGAAGGCGAAGATAAAAAAGAACAGTCTGGTGGTTCATCTGATTCCAATAAGCAGAAGCAGCAACAACAGGCTCTTGAGCAGAATAAAAAGAATGCTATGCAGGAGAGACAGGAAGAAATAGATCAGCTAGAGGAGCATGAAAAGTATTCTGGCAAAAATTCAGGTAGTGGAGAGTCAGGAGACGGCGACGCGGAGAATGGTGATGGCAACGGCGGTTCAGAAGAAGGAGATGGAGACGGCTCTTCTTCAGGACCCAAGCACCCTTGGTAACTCAAAATCTTTGAAAATTCTGTTAAATCTGAGGCTTTGACGCTTGAAGATACTTTGAATTGCATACAAGATGATGTATAATATATCTTGAAAAAGTGAATATATTGTGTGAAAGGGGAAAACTATGAAAAAAAGTTTGTCAGCTACTTTAGGCGTGCTGCTTACAATGATGCTTGTAGCTATCATGGGGCTTTTAGTTCCTAGTGTTTCAATGGCTGCTGAGACTACATTTTCTGGTACTGTTTCCGATAAAACAACAACAGATCTGCTATATTTGTCCACTAGCGGTGGAACAATGGAAGTAAAGATAGACAGCAATACTACGATCAGTGGCACAAAGCTTATTCTTCCGGGAACTACAATTAGTTGTTCCTGTTATAGAGGAAGCGATGAGTATTGGCATGCATCTTCTATCTCTGGAACGAGCCAGGTTGGAAAAGTAACTTTGGATGCTTCTACAAAGGCAACTGTCACAGGAAGTATTGCGAAGGGCACTTCAGAGAGCCTTTTATACCTTGTCACTGACAATGGAACAATGCAGATAAAGATGGATGATGATACTGACCTTAGTGGTGTTACGATGCTTATAATTGGCCAAAAGGTAAAAGTTGTTGTTGAGAGAGGATCTGATGCTTATATGCATGCAATTTCCATTACGGATACTTCAAACGGTTCATCTTCAACAACATCTACAGTGACAACTACGAGTACTTCTTCAGGAAACAGCGTAACGGGAACTGTTGAAAAAGGAACAACATCTTCAATACTATATCTGACAACTTCAGCTGGAACAATGGAGTTTGTCCTGGATCTTGGAACTGATGCCAGTGCATGCAGAGTACTGGTACCCGGGCAGAAGATAACAGTAAGCTTTTATAGGGGCAGTGATGCGTGGAACCATACATCAAAGCTGGTTAATAATACAGATAGCGCATCTGCTACAGCAACTTTGGACTCATCAACTCAGGCTACTATTACAGGTACAGTTGATGGTGACACTGATGAGGGAATGCTGTTTTTGGATACTAACGATGGTTTGATGGAAATCAAGCTTGATTCCAATACTAATTTTTCAAAGTGTCCGGTACTTTTACTTGATAAGAAAGTTACAGTAGTTGCCCAACGTGGTAATGATGCATATTATCATGCAGTAACAATAACAGCGAATTATTAAATAAAAAAGCAATGATCAGAAGATCATTGCTTTTTTTTTTTTTATTATTTAGCAGTCCAGCGTCCGCTTGCACCGCAAGGAAGGACGAGACCATTTCCTTTTACAGGAAGACCAATTTCATTTGCCTCTACAGTACCTTTGTGAATAGGATCAAGAACTGTGTGGAGCATATAAGAAAGAACCGCTGGCTGTAACCCTGTTGTATAAGAATTAATAAGGAAGAAAAGAGGATCATCTGAAAGAAGTTTTGATGAAAGCTGTATAAATGGAAAAACAGATTCTTCAATCTTCCATATTTCTCCCTTTGGACCTCTTCCATATGAAGGAGGATCCATTATGATTCCGTCGTACTTGTTACCTCTTCTTATTTCTCTTTCTACAAACTTAACGCAGTCATCAACAAGGTATCTGATAGGTGCATTAGCAAGACCTGAAGAAGCAGCATTTTCTTTTGCCCATGCGACCATACCCTTCGCAGCATCTACGTGTGTTACGCTTGCTCCAGCCTTAGCTGCTGAAATAGTAGCGCCACCTGTATAAGCAAAAAGATTGAGAACTTTAATCGGTCTGTTTGCGTTCTCTATTAATGAAGAGAACCAGTCCCAGTTAGTAGCCTGCTCAGGGAAAAGACCTGTGTGCTTGAAACTAAATGGCTTAAGATTAAATGTAAGTTCATTATAATTAATGGTCCATTCTTCCGGAAGCTTATGAAACTCCCATTCGCCACCACCTTTATTACTTCTATGATAATGTCCGTTTGGCTTTTTCCATCCAAAGTGTTTTTTCTCTGTATTCCAGATAACCTGAGGATCAGGACGAACAAGGAGGTAGTCTCCCCATCTTTCAAGCTTCTCGCCGCTTGAAGTGTCCAGAACTTCATAGTCTTTCCAACCATCTGCAATCCACATATTATTATGCCTTTCTTCTATATATTAATTTGTAATGCATAAAACATGCATTTATAGTTCACTTTTTTACGCAGCCCAGCAGCACAGTGCTGGCTGCTGAATGAATAGTAATCATTGTACTACAGCAATCAGTTTTTCGTCATCATAATAGCATAAGAGATTAAAAAACATCAAGAAAAACAGTTGAAAAAGGCTGATTTCACGATAAAAGTGATTAATTTTAAAAAAGTGGTTGCATTATAAAATAAAATGCTTTATAGTAACATATGCTGTGACATGATAGCTATGAAGCGTGAGGTTGCTGCTTTATCCAGTTAAGCAGGTTTTCCGTGGAGCGAATGTCTAGAGGCCAGTTGCTTTGGCCAACCAAACTGACGACAAGTCACTGTACAGTTAATTCAATGTCTGCCGACTAACCCAAGGCAGAAACGACGTGTAGAGATCCAGGACCTTATTATGTATTTGAGGTTAGGACACACACGGGAGAGTGTACAGTCACCGCTTGTCGTACTTCATTAAAAGTGCGAAAAGGAGGCGACTTTTTTTATGGCAAATCAGGTAATGAGAATTACACTTAAGGCATATGATCATCAGCTCGTTGATGCATCTGCCAAGAAGATTATCGAGACAGTCAAGAAGAACGGTTCTCAGGTAAGTGGACCAGTACCTCTTCCTACAAAGAAGGAAGTTGTTACTATTCTTAGAGCGGTTCACAAGTACAAAGATTCTAGAGAACAGTTCGAGCAGAGAACACACAAGAGACTTATCGATATCATCACACCTACATCAAAGACAGTTGAGGCTCTTCAGAGACTCGAGATGCCAGCAGGTGTAAACATAAACATCAAGATGAAATAATTAAAATTGATTCACCTCTACTAGTATGATGCGAGACGCATGATGCCGTGACTAACTGGATAATTGACACAAAGGTGCAATTTAAGCGACATTGCGAACGAAACAAGCATCCGCTGTAGACGTAATAAGGAGGTAAAACAAACATGAAGAAGGCTATTTTAGCTACAAAAGTTGGAATGACTCAGATCTTCAAGGAAGACGGTTCATTAGTACCTGTAACTGTTCTTCAGGCAGGTCCATGCGTAGTAACACAGGTTAAGACTGTTGAGAACGATGGTTACAGCGCTGTTCAGGTTGGTTTTGTTGACAAGAAGGAAAAAGTTGTTAACAAGGACAAGAACGGAAGCAAGACAATTTACCACCGTCACGGTGCTACAAAGGCTGAGCAGGGACATTTCAAAAAGGCTGGAGTTTCTTGCAAGAGATATGTAAGAGAGTTCAAGCTTGAGAACGCAGCTGAGTATGCACTTGGTGCTGAGATCAAGGCTGATATCTTTGCTGAAGGCGACAAGATTGATGCTACAGCAATATCAAAGGGAAAAGGATTCCAGGGTGCTATTAAGAAAAACGGTCAGCACAGAGGACCTATGGCACACGGTTCTAAGTTCCACCGTCATCAGGGTTCTAATGGTTCAAGTTCAGATCCTAGCCGCGTATTTAAGGGCAAGGGAATGCCTGGTCACATGGGCAGCGTAAAGGTAACAGTTCAGAATCTTGAGGTAGTAAGAGTAGATGCTGACAAGAATCTTATTCTTGTTAAGGGTGCTATTCCAGGACCTAAGAAGGGACTTGTTACTATCAAGGAAACAGTTAAAGTGGTAGGCTAATAGAACGCGAAAGGAGGACCATACAGATGGCTAATGTATCTGTTTATAATATGGAAGGCAAAGAAGTTGGCAAGATCGATTTAAGCGATGCTATCTTCGGAGTTGAAGTAAATGAACATCTCGTACACATGGCAGTTCTTCAGCAGCTCGCTGACAAGCGCCAGGGTACACAGAAAGCAAAAACACGTTCTGAAGTTTCCGGAGGCGGAAGAAAGCCTTGGAGACAGAAAGGAACCGGTCATGCAAGACAGGGTTCTATCAGAGCTCCTCAGTGGAAGGGCGGCGGAGTTGTATTCGCTCCAGTTCCAAGAGATTATTCTTTCAAGATGAACAAGAAGGAAAAGAGAGCTGCTCTTAAGTCTGCACTTACAGACAAGGCTCAGGCAGGCAACATCATCGTTGTTGATGAGCTCAAGTTTGATGAGATCAAGACAAAGAGATTCGCAGAGGTTATGAACAACCTTAAGGCAACACGTAAGGCTCTTGTAGTACTTGCTGATAACGACAAGAACGTAGTTCTTTCAGCTAGAAATCTTGTTGAGGCAAATACAACACTTACAAATACACTTAATGTATATGATATCGTAAACGCTAGAACACTCGTCCTTACAAAGGATGCAGTTGCTAAGATAGAGGAGGTGTATTGCTAATGGCAGCATTACAGTATTATGACGTAATCCTTAAGCCAGTTCTTACAGAGAAGAGCATGGCAGGCATGAGCGAGAAGAAGTACACTTTCCTTGTTAATCCTGAAGCTAACAAGACACAGATCAAGGAAGCTGTAGAGAAGATGTTCGAAGGTGCTAAGGTTGCTAAAGTTAACACAATCAACGCAGCTGGCAAGATGAAGAGACGTGGAATGACAGTCGGATTCACAGCTAAGACAAAGAAAGCAATCGTACAGCTTACAGAAGATAGCAAGGACATCGAGATCTTCCAGGGACTCTAATTTAGATAATGATGATTATACGTGCGAATCCAATACAGAGTCCGGGATTCAAGTGAAAGTTCACTAGTCACGTGATAAAGAAAAAGGAGAAAAAATCATGGGAATTAAGAAATACGGCCCATATACCCCATCCAGAAGAAACATGACTGGATCTGATTTCTCAGAGATTACGAAAGCAACTCCAGAGAAGTCACTTGTTGTTTCAAAGAACAGCAAAGCTGGTCGTAACAACCAGGGTAAGATCACTGTTAGACATCGTGGATGCGGCGGCAGAGTTAAGTACAGAATCATTGATTTCAAGAGAAATAAGGACGATATGCCTGCAAAGGTTATCGGAATTGAGTATGATCCTAACAGATCAGCTAATATTGCACTTATTCAGTACGAGGATGGCACAAAGGCTTATATCCTTGCACCTAACGGTTTAACTGATGGAATGACAGTTATGAACGGAGCAGGCGCTGAAATTCGTGTTGGTAACTGCCTCCCACTTTCAGAGATTCCTGTCGGTGAAAACGTACACAACATTGAGCTTTATCCTGGAAAGGGCGGCCAGATGGTTCGTTCAGCAGGAAACGCTGCACAGCTCATGGCTAAAGAAGGAAAGTATGCAACACTTCGTCTTCCTTCAGGTGAAATGAGAATGGTTCCTATCGAGTGCAGAGCAACAATCGGTGTTGTAGGAAATGGTGATCACAACCTTATTAACTATGGTAAGGCCGGAAGAATTCGTCACATGGGTATCCGCCCAACAGTTCGTGGTTCTGTTATGAACCCTAATGACCATCCACACGGTGGTGGTGAAGGTAGAGCTCCTATCGGACGTTCTGGTCCTAGCACACCTTGGGGTAAGCCAGCTCTTGGTTATAAGACACGTAAGGCTAAGAAGGCTTCTAACAAGCTCATCGTAAGAAGAAGAAACGGTAAAGCCATCAAATAAGGAGGAATAAAATGTCTAGATCACTTAAAAAGGGACCTTTTGCAGACGCAAGCCTGCTTAAGAAGATAGATGCTATGAACGCTGAGGGCCAGAAGCAGATAGTTAAGACATGGTCACGTCGTTCTACAATTTTCCCGTCTTTTGTTGGACACACAATCGCTGTTCATGACGGAAGAAAGCATATTCCTGTATATGTTACTGAAGATATGGTTGGACACAAGCTCGGTGAGTTTGTTCCTACAAGAACATTCAGAGGACATGCTGGAAATTCTCCCGCTGAGAGAAAGAGCAGCATAAACTAATTATTCGTTCGATGAAAGGAGGAAATTTCCATGGAAATGGAGATCAAGCATAGATCAAAGATTAAAAGAGAAAGAAATCGTGACAATAAAGAAACAAGACCTTTTGCAAAGTTATCTTACGCAAGAATACCAGTTCAGAAGGCATGCTTTGTCATGGATGCTATCAGAGGAAAGGATGTTGAGACTGCACTTGCAATCCTTCAGTACAATCCTAGATATGCTTCAAGCGTAATCTACAAGCTCCTCAACAGTGCTGTAGCAAACGCTGAGAACAACAAAGGTATGAACAGATCAAACCTCTACATTGCTGAGTGTACAGCTAGCAACGGCCCTATTATGAAGAGAATTCAGCCTAGAGCACAGGGCAGAGCGTACAGAATCAACAAGAGAATGAGTCATCTGACTGTTATTTTGGACGAAAGATAATTGAAAGGAGAACCTAAGAATGGGACAGAAAGTTAATCCTCATGGCCTCAGAGTTGGTGTTATCGCTGACTGGGATTCCAAGTGGTATGCTGAATCTGGCGATTTCGCCAATAATCTTGTAGAAGATTATAATATCAGAAAATTTCTGAAGAAGAAGTTATATGCAGCTGGTGTTTCAAAGATTGAGATCGAGAGAGCATCAGATAGAGTTAAGGTTATCGTTTACACAGCTAAGCCTGGTGTTGTAATTGGTAAGGGCGGCGCTGAAATCGAGGTAACTAAGAAAGAGCTTTCAAAGCTTACAGACAAGAAAGTTCTTGTTGATATTAAAGAAATCAAGAAGCCTGATAAGGATGCACAGCTTGTTGCAGAGAATATCGCTCAGCAGCTTGAGAACCGTGTATCATTCAGAAGAGCTATGAAGTCATGCATGAGCAGAACAATGAAGACAGATGCACTTGGTATCAAGGCATGCTGCTCAGGTCGTCTTGGCGGCGCTGATATCGCTCGTTCAGAGTTCTACAGCGAGGGAACTATTCCTCTTCAGACACTCAGAGCAGATATCGATTACGGTTTTGCTGAAGCAGATACAACCTACGGTAAGGTTGGTGTAAAGGTATGGATCTACAAGGGTGAAGTACTTCCAACTAAAGCAGGTGAGAGTTCAGATAAGGAAGGGAGCGATAAATAATGTTAATGCCAAAGAGAGTTAAGCACCGCAAGCAGTTCCGCGGTTCAATGGCTCATAAAATTACTCGTGGTACCACAATCACTTATGGTGAGTATGGAATTGTTGCGCTTGAGCCTTGCTGGATCAATTCAAACCAGATTGAGGCAGCCCGTGTAGCTATGACACGTTTCATCAAGCGTGGTGGTCAGGTTTGGATCAAAATCTTCCCTGACAAGCCTATCACTTTGAAGCCACTTGGAACTCGTATGGGTTCTGGTAAGGGCGCAGTTGATAGATGGGTAGCTGTTGTTAAGCCAGGTCGTGTAATGTTCGAAATCGGCGGAGTTGCCGAGGCCGATGCAAGAGAAGCACTTCGTCTTGCAACACATAAACTTCCTTGCAAGTGCAAGATCGTTTCAAAGGCTGATTTGGAAGGCGGTGTATCTAATGAAAACTAATAAGTATGTAGAAGAGCTTCTGGCAAAGTCTGCTGATGAACTTCAGACAGAGCTTGTTTCAGCTAAAAAGGAACTTTTCAACTTAAAATTCCAGAACGCTACAAACCAGTTGGATAATACAGCAAGAATTAAAGAAGTAAGAAGAAATATTGCAAGAATCCAGACTGTAATCACACAGAATGCAAAGGCAGCTAACTAAGCACTTTGTTTAATCTAAAAGGAGAAAAGATCGTGGAAAGAAATTTAAGAAAAACGCGTGTTGGTAAAGTAACAAGCGATAAGATGGACAAGACCATCACAGTTTCCATTGAGGACCATGTTAAGCATCCTCTTTACAAGAAGATCGTAAAGAGAACATATAAGCTTAAGGCTCATGACGAGAACAATGAGTGCCGTATTGGTGACACAGTTAAGGTCATGGAGACAAAGCCTATCTCCAAAGATAAGAGATGGAGACTTGTATCCATTATTGAACGTGCAAAGTAATTCGAAAAAAGGAGAAATATCATGATTCAGCAGGAAAGTAGACTGAAGGTCGCTGATAACACTGGTGCTAAAGAGCTCCTTACAATTCGTGTTATGGGTGGATCTACAAGAAGATATGCGAGAATCGGCGACACAATCGTTGCTTCTGTTAAAGAAGCAACACCCGGTGGAGTTGTAAAGAAGGGTGATGTAGTTAAGGCTGTTGTCGTTCGTACAGTAAAAGAGACACGTCGTAAGGACGGTTCCTACATCAGATTTGATGAGAACGCTGCTGTTGTTATCAATGAAGATGGTACGCCTAAGGGAACACGTATTTTTGGACCCGTAGCTAGAGAGCTTCGTGAGAAGAAATTCATGAAGATCCTTTCTCTTGCTCCGGAAGTATTATAAGGAGGCGCCCAGATGTCAACAAGTAAGATTAAGAAGGGTGATATGGTTAAAGTTATCGCCGGAAGAGAAATCGATAAAGAAGGAAAGGTTCTTTCTGTTGATACTAAGAACGGAAAGGTCGTTGTTGAGGGCCTTAACAAGGTTACAAAGCACGAGAAGCCTTCTGCTAAGAATCCTAATGGCGGTATTGTAGAGCGCGAAGCTGCTCTTGATATCTCAAACGTTGTGTATCTTCATAACGGACAGCCTACCAAGATCGGATTCAAGGTTGAAAAGGATGAGAATGGTAAGGTTGTAAAGAAAAACCGCATCGCTAAAAAGACTGGTGAGGTTATCGACTAATTTAGGAAGGAGGTATTAAGCGTTGAGTAGATATAAAGATTTATACAAGAACGAGATCGTTGATGCAATGACAAAGAAGTTCGGTTATAAGAATGTAATGGAAGTTCCAAAGCTTGACAAGATCGTTATCAATATGGCAGTTGGTGAAGCAAAAGAGAATGCTAAGCTTCTTGAGAATGCTGCTAACGATATGGCTATTATTTCAGGTCAGAAGCCTGTTTACACAAAGGCTAAGAAGTCAATCGCTAACTTCAAATTAAGAGAGGGTATGCCAATCGGATGTAAGGTTACTCTTCGTGGCGACAAGATGTACGATTTCCTTGATCGTCTCGTAAACCTTGCTCTTCCTCGTGTACGTGACTTCAGAGGAATCAACCCTAACTCTTTCGATGGAAGAGGAAACTATGCTCTTGGTATCAAAGAGCAGCTTATCTTCCCTGAAATCGAGTATGATAAGATTGACAAGACAAGAGGTATGGACATTATTTTCACAACAACAGCAAAGACAGATGAAGAGGCTCGTGAGCTTCTTACACTGTTCAATATGCCTTTTGCAAAGTAATTAAGGAGGGAATAGGACAAAATGGCTAAATTATCCATGAAGTTAAAACAGCAGATGAAACCAAAGTTCTCTACACGTGCATACAATCGTTGTAAGATCTGTGGTCGTCCTCATGCTTACCTTAGAAAATACGGAATCTGCAGAATTTGCTTCCGTGAACTTGCATATAAGGGCGAAATCCCAGGTGTTCGTAAGGCATCTTGGTAAACATCGTTTGCTGATAAGTGGTCCGGGATGGGGGCCACGAAATATTAAAATGATTCCATTGCGGCTTCGTGTCTCTGCTCAATTTGGGGAGTAGTAAGGCGAAGCAAGAATAATTAAGGAGGCAATTATAAAATGGCAATGAATGATCCTATTGCAGATATGCTTACAAGAATTCGTAATGCAAATACTGCTAAGCATGACACAGTTGATGTTCCTTCATCAAAGATGAAGCTTGCAATCGCAAACATTCTTCTTGAAGAAGGTTATATTAAGAAGCTTGATGTTGTAGAAGATGGTGTATTCAAGACTCTTCACATCACTCTTAAGTACGGTGCTGACAGAAATGATAAAGTTATCACAGGTCTTAAGAGAATCTCAAAGCCTGGTCTTCGTGTATACGCAGGCAAGGATGAGCTTCCTAGAGTATTAGGCGGTCTTGGTATTGCAATCATTTCTACAAACCAGGGCGTTGTAACTGATAAAAAAGCAAGAGAGCTCCAGGTTGGTGGCGAAGTTCTTGCATTCATTTGGTAAATTGGAGGTACGGGCATGTCACGAATCGGAAAAATGCCAATCGCAATTCCTGCAGGCGTAACTGTAGAGGTTGCAGAAAATAATAAGGTGACTGTAAAGGGACCTAAGGGCACTCTTACAAGAGTTTTCCCAGCTGAGATTATCTTCTCACAGGAAAACGGACAGATCGAGGTTAAGAGACCTGACGATCAGAAGAAGACTAGAGCTTTACATGGTCTTTCAAGAAGCCTTCTTAACAACATGGTTATTGGTGTTACAGATGGCTATGAAAAGAAGCTTGAGGTTAACGGTGTAGGTTACAGAGCTGCTAAGAATGGTAAGACACTCTCTCTGACACTTGGTTATTCACACCCTGTAGAACTTGTTGATCCAGAAGGAATCGAGACAGTTGTTGAGGGTCAGGTAATTACAGTTAAGGGAATTGATAAGGAAGCAGTTGGACAGCACGCTGCAATCATCAGAGAAAAGAGAGCTCCAGAGCCATATAAGGGCAAGGGTATCAAGTACGCTGATGAGGTTATCAGACGTAAAGTTGGTAAGACTGGTAAGAAATAATTAAGATAAGGAGAGTGCAAAATGGTTAGTAAGGAATCAAGATCAAAAATTCGTGCTAAAAAGCACATGAGGATTCGTAATCGTTTCAGCGGCACAGCTGAAAGACCACGTCTCGCAGTTTTTAGAAGCAATAATCATGTATATGCACAGGTTATTGATGATGTAGCCGGCAAAACAATTGTATCTGCTTCAACTCTTGAGAAAGATATCAAGGCTGAGCTTAAAAATACAGATGACATTGATGCTGCTTCAAAGGTAGGAAGCGTTGTTGCTCAGAGAGCAATGGAAAAGGGTATCAAAGCCGTTGTATTTGACAGAGGTGGATATATCTACCACGGCAAGGTAAAAGCACTTGCTGATGCTGCCAGAGAAGCTGGCCTGGAATTCTAAGAAGGGAGAAAACACATAATGAAGCGTACAATCGTAGATGCTAGTCAGCTCGAATTGACAGATAAAGTTGTAACCATCAAACGTGTTACAAAGGTTGTTAAGGGTGGACGTAACATGAAGTTCACAGCACTTGTTGTAGTTGGTGACAACAATGGACACGTTGGTGTTGGTCTGGGCAAATCAACAGAAATCCCAGATGCTATCCGTAAGGGTAAGGAAGATGCTACAAAGAACCTTATTACTGTTCCTCTTGATGAGAACAACAGTATTACACATGATTTCGTAGGTAAGTTCGGTTCAGCCGAAGTATTACTTAAGAGATCTCCAGAAGGTACTGGTATCATCGCTGGTGGTCCTGCTCGTTCCGTATGTGAGCTTGCTGGAATCAGAAATATCAGAACTAAGTCACTTGGTTCAAACAACAAGCAGAACGTTGTTTATGCTACAATCAATGGTCTTGCTCAGTTAAAGACACCTGAAGAAGTTGCAGCAAAGCGCGGTAAGTCAGTTTCAGAAGTAACCGCATAATAGGAGGAAGAGTGATGGCAAGCGAGAAGAAACTTAAAATCACATTGGTTAAGTCCACAATCGGTGCTGTACCTAAGCAGGTAGCAACAGTAAAATCAATGGGATTCAAGAAACTTAACAGTTCTGTTGAACTTCCTGACAACTCAGCTACTAGAGGTCAGATTCAGCAGATCAGACACCTTGTTAAGGTTGAAGAAATCTAATAAGGAAAACGAAACATAAAATGTAACTGGAGCTGTATTACGTACGCGCGAGTGGTGTATAATGATTATATGCTGCGCATAGCGGTATAAGCTCCAGTATTTATAAGGAGGAATATCATGGAATTATCCAACTTAAGACCTGCTGAAGGTTCAGTTCAGAGCGATAATTTTAGAAGAGGCCGTGGTCATGGTTCAGGAAACGGCAAGACTGCTGGTAAGGGACACAAGGGTCAGAAGGCTCGTTCAGGAGCTCCAAGACTTGGTTTCGAAGGTGGTCAGATGCCACTTTTCAGAAGACTTCCTAAGAGAGGCTTCAAGAACATCAATCGTAAGAATATCGTAGGTATCAACGTAAGCGTACTTGAAGTATTCGACAACGGAGCAGTTGTTGATGTTCAGGCACTTAAGGATATGGGCATCATTAAGAAAGAGCTTGATGGTGTAAAGATTCTTGGAAATGGTGAATTTACTAAGAAGCTTACGGTTAAGGCTAATGCTTTCAGTGCATCAGCTAAAGAAAAAATCGAGGCACTTGGTGGAACAACAGAGGTGATCTAATGTTTAAGTCCCTAATGAATGCATTAAAAGTAAAAGAAATTCGTTTGAAAATTCTATTTACTCTTGCAATGCTAGCCCTGATCAGACTTGGTTCTGCAATTCCAGTACCTGGAATGAATACATCAGTATTTAGAAATTGGTTTCAGGGTTTGACAGAGAGTGATGCATTTGGCTTTATGGATCGATTTACCGGTGGATCATTTGAGAACATGTCAATTTTGGCACTCAATATCACACCATACATTACATCTTCTATCATTATTCAGCTTCTCACAATTGCTATTCCTAAGTTTGAGGAGTGGCAGAGAGATGGTGAAGATGGAAGAAAGAAGCTTACAGCTCTTACAAGATATATAACTGTAGCTTTAGCACTTATCGAATCCATCGCAATGTCAATCGGATTCTACAGAAATACAGGCTTCTTAACATCACAGTCTATTTTCCTTGTAGTTCAGATTGTAGCAGCACTCACAGCTGGTAGTGCATTCCTGATGTGGATTGGTGAAAGAATCACAGAAAATGGGGTTGGAAACGGTATATCAATAGTTCTGACTATCAACATTCTTTCAAGAATGCCGTCAGATATTAGCTCACTTTTCGGTCAGTTTGTGAGCGGAAAGCCTATTGCAAGGGGAGTAGTATCAGCAATTGTTATTATTGCAGTTATTATTGCAATGGTAGTATTGGTCGTTCTTCTTAATGGTGCTGAGCGCAGAATTCCTGTTCAGTATGCTAAGAAGATCCAGGGAAGAAAAACTTACGGTGGAAGCCGTTCAGAGATTCCTCTCAAGGTCAATACAGCAGGCGTTATGCCTATCATTTTTGCAATGTCACTCTTCCAGTTCCCTATCATTATTAGTCAGCTCGTTGGCTATAATGGCTCAGGATTCTGGGGACAGTTTATTGCATATTTAAACCAGAGTAACTGGTGCAATCCTAACCATTGGAATTATTCAATTGGTTTGGTTGTTTACATTTTACTGCTTATCTTTTTTGCATATTTCTACACATCAATCACATTTAATCCGATTGAGATTGCAGATAATATGAAAAAGCAGGGCGGCTTTATTCCTGGAATCAGACCAGGTAAGCCTACAAGTGATTACCTTACAAGCATTCTGAACTATATCATTTTTATTGGAGCATGTGGTCTTACAATCATTGGTGTATTACCTATCTTCTTTAATGGTATGTTCGGTGCAAGTGTTTCATTTGGTGGAACAAGCCTTATCATCGTGGTAAGCGTTATCTTAGAGACAATCAAGCAGATTGAATCTCAGATGCTTGTACGTAATTACAAAGGATTCCTGGAAGATTAATTGGTAACTTAAAAGAGGTCGCAGGGGAGCATATGCGCCCTTGCTGCCTCTTATTTGTCTTTAATCAGAAAATAATGATATCATTTAACATAAAAAGAGGGTCATGGTATGAAGATAATAATGTTGGGCGCACCAGGCGCAGGAAAAGGCACACAGGCTCAGATGATTGCGGATAAGTTCAATATTCCACACATCTCAACCGGTGACATTTTTAGGGCAAATATTAAAAATGGAACAGAACTTGGCAAGAAAGCAAAAGAGTTCATGGATAAGGGACAGCTTGTTCCGGATGAACTTACAGTTCAGCTTCTTCTTGACAGAGTAGCAAATGATGATTGCAAGAATGGTTATGTACTTGATGGTTTTCCACGTACAATTCCTCAGGCAGATGTACTTGACAGTGAACTTACAAAGCTTGGTGATAAAGTTGATTTTGCAATTAACGTAGATGTTCCAGATGAGAACATTGTTCGCAGAATGTCAGGCAGAAGAGCTTGCCTTAAGTGCGGTGCTACTTATCATATTGAGCATATACCTCCAAAGAAAGAAGGAATATGTGATAAATGTGGAAGTGAGTTAGTTCAGAGAGAAGATGACAAGCCTGAGACAGTACAGAACAGATTGTCAGTTTACCATGAGCAGACTCAGCCTCTTATCGATTACTATGATAAGAAGAATATTCTTAAGACTGTTGACGGTACAAAGGATATGCAGGAAGTATTTAGCAATATCGTAGGTATTTTGAATGCGTAAAGTTATTACAATTAAGACTGATGAAGAAATTGAGCTTATGAGGCAGTCGGGACAGCGACTTGCAAAAGTGCATGAGGCACTTCATGATGCGCTTAAACCCGGAATTTCTACATTGGAACTTGATCAGATTGGAGAAGATACTATCCGTTCTCTTGGTGGAATACCGAATTGCAAGAATTATGAAGGTTTTCCAGCTTCCGTGTGTATTTCCGTGAATGATGAAGTCGTTCATGGAATTCCTAGTGCTGATAGGATCCTGCAGGAGGGTGACATTGTTACCTTTGATACAGGGCTTATATATAAAGGGTATCATTCTGATGCTGCCAGAACATGGGGCGTTGGTAAGATAAGTGATGAAGCACAAAAACTTATTGATGTTACAAGAGAGAGCTTCTTTGAAGGGATAAAAAAGGCCAAAGCCGGACATAGGCTGCATGAGATATCAAGAGCAATTGATGACTATATAAAACCATATGGATATGGTATAGTAAGAGAGCTTACAGGTCATGGAATTGGCACTAGCCTTCATGAAGAACCAATGGTACCTAATTATAAAAAGTTGTTGCCCGGGGTAAAACTAAAGAAAGGCATGACAATATGTGTTGAACCTATGATAACCATGGGGGAAAGATATGTTGGTTGGCTTGATGATGATTGGACAGTGGTAACTGTAGACGGTTCCCTGGCTGCACATTATGAAAACACTATCGCTATAACAGATGGCGAACCAGAGATATTAACTATTATTTGATAGTAAAGGATAGGAGGAAAGAAATGTCTAAGGCTGATGTAATTGAAATTGAAGGAAAGGTTATTGAGAAGCTTCCTAACACAATGTTCCAGGTTGAGCTTGAGAATGGTCATGTTGTTCTTGCTCATATCAGTGGAAAGCTTCGTCAGAACTTCATCAGAATCTTACCTGGTGATAAGGTAACTCTTGAACTTTCACCATATGACCTTACAAAAGGAAGAATTATTTGGAGAGACAAATAATTTTGAAATCGTCCGTGGCAAATTTGCCACGGATTTTTTTTGCCACATGTTTTTCTCCTTCGTATAAATAATCAGAAAACAAAAATCACTCATGAAAAGGAGGATAACAATATGGTAAGTTTAATGGCAAAAGCATTTATAATTGCAACGTTAGTATGTGAGGTTATCCTCGTGTTAAAAATATGCTAGTCAATGATAATAATGTCCGATTTTACTGCCTCCCGCGGTAACATATAATGGCATTGTCGAAAAGACAATGCCATTTTTTTAGTTGATTTTCAAGAAAACGGGAGGTTACACAAATGAAAAAAAGAGTTGTATCAGTATTTATGGCACTGGCAATGGGGCTTTCTATTGTTGCATGTGGAGTAACAGCGCCAGAGGCACCTGCTGCAGAACCAGCAGCTGAGCAGAAAGAAGAAACTGCAGCTGAGCAGACTAAGGCACCTGAAGCAGTTACACCTGATGCAGATGCTATCACACTTGTTATGGCAGAGGTAAACCCTCTTGATACCATAGTAGGTATGACAGATCAGAAGTTTAAAGAAGAAGTAGAAGCTAGATCTAACGGATCAATCATTATTGATCTTCAGGCTAGTGGTGTTCTTGGCTCAGAGAACGATGTTCTTGACACAATGCTTGGTGGTGGCGGAACAATTGATATGTCCAGAATCTCAGCTTTCGCTCTTACAAGCTATGGCGGACAGAAGTCAATGCTTCTTTCACTTCCTTATATCTTTACAAGCCGTGATCATTTTTGGAATTTTGCTACATCAGACCTTGCACAGGAATTCCTTCAGGAGCCTTCAGAGAACGGTAGTGGTGTAAGAGGTCTTTTCTACGGAGAAGAAGGATTCCGTCATTTCTTTACAGTTAATGAAATCTCAGATATCAATTCATTCAAGGGAATGAAACTTCGTGTTTCAAATGACCCTATCATGAATGGTCTTGTAGAAGGACTTGGAGCATCTCCTACAGTAGTAAGCTTTGGTGAACTTTATTCAGCACTTCAGACAGGAGTTGTAGATGGCGCTGAACAGCCAATTGCAAACTATAAGTCAAATGCATTCCCTGAGGTTGCTCCTTATATGATCCTTGATGGACATACTCTTGGTGCTATCCAGGTAATCATCACAGATGAAGCTTGGAATAAGCTTTCTGCTGAACAGCAGCAGGTTCTTGTCGACGCAGGTAAGGCTGCTTCTGAGTACAACCGCTCAATCTCAGAAGAAAAAGAGAATGCTGTATTAGAAGAACTTAAGGCTGATGGAGTTACAATCATTGAGGTTGAAGATATCACACCTTGGCAGGAAGCAGTTAAGCCTGTAATTGAGGAAAACATTAAAGGTCTTGAAGATTATTACCAGAAGTTAGTTGATATGAAGTAATAAATATAAAGGGGAAATATGGAATCATTTTTTAAAACAGTTGATAGTATTAAGCCTTTATATGATGTGACATACAAGATTATGCTTGTGATATGTAAGATTCTTCTTGTGGCAGACATCATTATCACAAGTATGAGCGTTTTTGGCAGATATATCCCTTTTATCCCGGATCCATCCTGGACAGAAGAAATAGTTCTTACCCTGATGGCATATATGGCAGTGTTATCTGCAGCCCTTGCCATCAGGAGGGGCGCTCATATCAGAATGACAGCCCTTGACAGATATCTTCCAACTAAACTCATTAAAATATTAGATCTGTTATCTGATGTATGCATCATGTTTTTGGCTTTTGTAATGCTTATAGTTGGTTGGCAGTATGCTTCTACCATTGGAAGTAAGGGTGTATATGTATCTCTTCCTAAATTATCAAGATTTTGGATGTATTTTCCAATTCCTGTGGCTGGTCTTGCTATGATCATTTTTGAACTTGAAGCAATATACAACCACATCAAAGGATTTTTTGTAAAGGAGGAGAAAAACTGATGACTGCTAATTCTACAGCAATTGCTATATTGCTAATTAGCTTTCTGGTCATGATCTTTTTGAGATTCCAGATAGCGTATGCAGTAGCATTATCCTCAATCCTTTGCCTTTTGTATCAGGGACTTCCTCTTACAACTGTTTGTCAGCAGATGGTAAAGGGAATAAGTTCTTTTTCACTCATGGCAGTACCGTTCTTTATAACCATGGGATGTATCATGGGAAGTGGAGGAATTTCTGAAAAGCTGATTGCTTTGGCCGATGCCTGCGTAGGCTGGATGACCGGCGGTATGGCCATGGTAAACATAGTTGCTTCCTATTTCTTTGGAGGAATTTCTGGTTCTGCAGCAGCAGATACTGCCTCTCTTGGAAGTATTTTGATCCCTATGATGGTTGATCAGGGATATGACGATGACTTTTCAACTGCGGTAACAATTACTTCATCTTGCGAAGGTTTGCTGGTTCCTCCCAGTCATAATATGGTCATTTATGCGATGAGTGCAGGTGGAGTCTCCGTAGGAAGCCTGTTTTTGGCAGGTTACATTCCCGGAGCACTTCTTGCAGCTTCACTTATGATAGGCTCTTACATTATTTCAAAAAGACGCCACTATCCAAAAGGTGAGGCATTTAGCATAAAGAAATTTGGAAAACAGCTCGGAATATCTTTCTGGGCCCTTGCCGCAGTAGTTATCGTTGTAATTGGTGTTGTTGGAGGTCTTTTCACAGCTACTGAGTCTGCAGCTGTCGCAGTAATCTACAGCCTTATAGTCAGCGTATTTATCTATAAGGGCCTTGACCTTAAAGGAGTATGGAAAACTCTTGAGCAGTGCGTAGACACACTTTCAATAGTTCTTATCCTTATTTCAACATCAAGCATTTTTGGTTACTGCCTTACAACCCTTCATGTACCTGATCTTGCAGCTAATGCAATCATAGGACTTACAAGAAACCCAATACTGATCGCGCTTTTATTGAACTTAATCCTGCTGGTACTTGGATGTATCATGGATATGGCGCCGATCATTTTGATTGCAACACCAATTCTTTTACCTATTGCTACATCAATTGGAATCAATCCGATACAGTTCGGTATAATGATCATCTTAAACTGCGGTATTGGACTTCTGACACCACCTGTTGGAGCAGTTCTTTTCATAGGCTCTGCGGTTGGCAAGGTAAAGATGGAAAAAGTAGTAAAGGCTACATTGCCATTCTATCTCTGCATGATATTAGTTCTTTTACTGCTTACCTTTATTCCAGAGATCAGTATGTTCCTGCCGAACCTGCTTATGAAATGATCGTTATTTGAAAGGCTTTTTATGGAGTATAGATATAATTGTGATGTTAAAACTTCAGACATATGGAAAATGGCTATGCGTCGTACTTACAAGTCATTTGTTGGCATTATAAACGTTGTGTTTACGGTTGCAATGATCCTTTTGACTATCAGATTCTGGGGTGCTTCTTCAGGATTTATAAAAAGTCTCATGATCTTTGGATGCACTCTTTTTCCTGTGATCCAGCCTCTTGCAACATATGGCATGAGCGCAAAGCAGCTTGAAAATCTGCCCAAGGACATGGTACTAACATTTAATGATAAGGGCGTTTTGGTGGAAACCGGAGGCAGATTTGAGAACATTAAGTGGAAAAATATATCAAATGCCATAAAAAGAAATAATATGATCATTGTTATGTCAGATGACAGACATGGTTATATGATCACTGACAGAGTATTGGGCAAGGAAAAAGACTTATTTTTTGATTATCTTTGCTCAAAAATAACAGCTTAGTTTGAATAGTTTTTTTAAAGAGGCGGCGCTATAATTATAACAATAACTATAACGAAGCCTCTTTATTTTTTACCCATTTATGAATAAAATTAGACAATTCTGGAATAATCTCAAGATCATAAACAAAATAAAAGTTTTTACAGGCAGCGTATTTTTTGCTATTTTGGCAATTCTTCTTTTTGATGTCTGGATCATTAAGCTCTTTATGATGGATTTCAATGACATTATGGAGGATAACTCCAAAAGCGGTGAGGTAATAAGCGCTCTGAATAAGGAAATAGAAACATTTGATATGTACGTTCACAGTGCAGATCCTTCCAATAAAACGGAATGGACCACGTGTGTCAACGAAAGCGAAAAGACTCTGAATAAAGTACCACTTGATTATGGGCGACTTGGGCAAGAGCGCTATGCGCTTATGTTTTCCTTTAAGACTGCTTATGGCGAATATAGCGTGGAAAGAGATAAGGTCATAGAGGATTTTCAGGATGGAAACGTTCTGATAGCAGATCTTTACAGGGTATATGGAATGCAAAAGTATCTGCTTCAGTACGCGCAGCATTTTGTTGACGTGACAATGAAGGAAGGCAATGCCAATTACCAAAAGCTCATGCCCGTCATCATAAGTGTCCCATTTTTGGTTTCAGCTATCGGCATCGTGGTATTTTTTATAATATTTGAAATCTCAAAGATCGTGAACGCGTCAATTACCACTCCTGTGCTGACTCTTGCAAACGCTTCACGTAAAATTGCTGCAAATGACTTTTTTATTGATGACATTGAAGTCAGCAGCCAGGATGAGATTGGCGAGCTCGTAACTGCTTTTAACAAAATGAAATTTGCTACAGGCGAGTATATAAAGGCATTGGAAGACAAGCGAGTAGCGCTTGATCAGCTTCATGAGCAGGAGATGGAAAACCTAAAGATTGAAAAGCAGCTTGAGACAATGAACCTTGAGCTTTTGAAGAGCCAGATAAACCCGCATTTTCTTTTTAATACACTCAATGCTATAGCGGGAACCGCGAATCTGGAGGATGCGCCTACCACAGAGCAGATGATAGAAGCCTTAAGCTCATTGTTTAGATATAACCTAAAGACCCAGGCAAAAGAAACTTTGCTTTCGCAGGAACTAAAAATATCAAAAGATTATATGTATCTTCAGAAAATGAGATTTGGTGAGAGAGTTCAATTTGAAATTGACTCAGAGGTGGATGAAAATGCAGTTATAGTGCCAACTTTCACCTTTCAGCCTCTTTTGGAAAATGCAATTATTCATGGCATATCCAAGAAAGTTGAGGGAGGAAAAGTGACCATAAAGATACGGCATGTAGGTGGAAGGCTGCATATAAATGTGGAAGATACCGGAGTTGGCATGGATGAGATAACTCTGTGGAATATAAATAAGCAGCTCTATGATCAGGAACGTGATAAGAATCATGAAAAATCAGTGGGAATTGGACTTGGTAATATATGTAAGCGCATCAGAGCGATGTACAGCGATGGACATTTCGAGATTACCAGTAAAGAAGGAGAGGGAACAGTGATCTTCATAGACATTCCTTTCTTATACCCTCAGATGCAGGTGGATAGCAATGTATAGAATATTAGTGGCAGACGATGAACCAATTGAACGACAGGTTATTAATAAGAAGATAAAAGCTTTTTTTCCGAATCTGGTTGAAGTTTTTGTGGCTGAGAATGGAATTGAGGCTGTGAAGAAATATACCGAGAATATGTGCAATATAGCTGTTCTTGACATTGAGATGCCTGGAATGAACGGACTTGAAGCAGCAACGCAGATCAGAAACCTTGATAAAGACTGTAGCATTATCTTTCTCACGGCATTTGATGAATTCAGCTATGCCAAAAGAGCTATTGAAGTAAGGGCCCTGGATTATCTTTTAAAACCTGGTTCTGATGAGGAACTGATCAATATTTTGGAAGAGGCCTTCAGAATTTGCGATAGTAACAGCAAAGCCCCCAAAGCAGAGGTTTCTCAAAAGGATTCAGAATCAACGCCTTCCTTGGAATATAGCGAAGTTGATATACATAGCAATACTCTCATCAGGGATATTACCGGGTATATAGAAAGCCATTATATGGAAGACATAGCTCTTCAGGATATCGCAGGATATCTGAATTATTCCGACGTTTATTTCTGTAAACTTTTCAAACAGAACTTTGGTAAGAATTTTATTACTTACCTGAATGAGTTCAGAATGGCCCGGGCAAAAGATCTTTTGGCTGATCCAGGAATCAATATAAAAGATGTCGGATATAAGGCGGGATTTAGAGATCCCAACTATTTTACCAGGATATTTAAGCGGATGGTTGGGATGACACCAAGCGAGTATAGGAGCGGAGCTTTGGAAAAATGACAAAGAGATGGATATATGGCCTAGTGCTGTCTGTTTTGGGAATCATAGCTGCTGTTGCAGGCTTAAGGCTATTGCTTGTGCTTAGCAGTGATCATATGAATAAAGAGCCGGAGTTTGTTCTTTTGTATGCGGAAAATCAGACTGAGGATTATCCCACTACCCTGGGGGCCTGGAAGTTTGCGGATCTTGTTTACGAGCGGACAGATGGAAGGATAAAAATACTTGTTAAGTATGATGCTGAACTTGGAAGTGAGATGCAGGTTATAGAGCAGATGAAGTTTGGAGGAATTGCATTTGCAAGAGTGTCTCTGTCACAGCTTGCTGAGTTTGCTCCGGCGCTTAATGCTCTGCAACTTCCTTACTTGTACAGCGACTCGCAACATATGTGGAGAGTCCTGGATGGAAGTATCGGCGATGAATTCCTTAATAGCGTTGAACCTCGGGGAATTGTCGGGTTATCCTGGTATGATGCTGGGGCAAGGAATTTCTATAGTACAACTCCTATAAGAAAGCTGGAAGATCTTCAGAATATGAATATAAGAGTGCAGGAGTCAGATATGATGGCTGATATGGTTTCAGCTCTGGGCGGCAATCCTGTAAAGATAGTTTATTCTGATGTGTATTCGGCTTTTGAACAGAAAATAGTGGATTGCGCAGAAAACAACTGGCCTTCCTTTGAGGCAATGAAGCATTATGATGTGGCAAGGTATTATACATTGGATGAACATACACGAGTGCCGGAACTACAGATATGTTCAAAGGTTATCTGGGACAAGATAGATGAAAGAGACAGAGATATAATCCGTGACTGTGCGAAAGCGTCAGCAATTTATGAAAGACAGCTCTGGCAGGAAAGAGAAAAGTCATCAAGGGAAGTTGCTGAAAAAAGAGGGGTCACAGTGATAGAACTTTCGGCAAACGAAAAAATAAGATTCAGGGAAGCTGTTTCTTCGGTATATGAAAAATATGGCGGAGATCAGATGGATATCATTAAGAGAATAATGGAGTACTAAAAAAGGGAGGTTTGATCCTCCCTTTTTGAATTATATTGAATATTTATCTATTTCTTTTAACTCATCTTCTGTAAATGTGGTGTTCTCGATGGCTTTTATATTATCAAGAATCTGAGAAGATCTGGATGCGCCGATGATTACGGAAGTTATATAGTCATCCTTAAGGTTCCATGCAAGCGCCATTTCAGCAAGTGTCTGACCACGCCTTTTGGCAATTTCATTTAAAGCCTTTATATTGGCGAGCTTTTCTTCTGTGAGCTGACCTTCCTTAAGGAAACGGCCATCAGTGCGGATTCTGCTGTCCTCTGGAATACCATTTAGATATCTGTCTGTTAAAAGACCCTGCGCAAGAGGAGAGAAGCAGATGATTCCGGTTCCCACTTCCCTGGACTTTTCTTTCAGACCGTTTTTCTCAATTGTTCTGTCAAAAATATTGTAGCGGTTCTGATTGATGATGAATGGAACATGAAGCTCTTTTAATATAGCGTGAGCTCTTTCAAGAGTAGGTCCATCATAATTGGAAATACCAACATAAAGAGCCTTGCCGCTTCTTACAATCTGGGCAAGAGCCTCCATTGTCTCTTCTAAAGGTGTCTCGGGATCCATTCTGTGATGGTAAAAGATATCCACATATTCAAGTCCCATTCTCTTAAGTGACTGGTCAAGGCTTGCAATAAGATACTTGCGGCTGCCCCAGTCACCATAAGGGCCTGGCCACATATAGTATCCGGCTTTTGTTGAGATGACCATTTCATCTCTATAGCTCTTAAAGTTTTCTTTAAGTATTTTACCGAAGTTTTGCTCAGCAGCTCCGTCTGCCGGTCCATAGTTATTGGCAAGATCAAAATGTGTGATGCCGTTGTCAAATGCGGTCTTACACATGTCCACCATGTTGTTGTAATCGGAGTTATCACCGAAGTTGTGCCATAGTCCAAGAGATACGGCAGGAAGCTTCAGACCGCTTTTTCCACAACGATTGTATGTCATGCTTTCGTAACGAGTAGTATTTGCAGTGTACATATAACCCTCCCTAGATAAAACTTTGTTATAGTTTAATACATTTTTAGGAAAAAAGCACAGAAAAAAAGCGCGATTTCTGTTAAAAAACAATCATATTTTTTAGTGAAAAATTAATGCACATAATGTGACATCATGCTATAATTCACTTTGGTAAAAAACAACCTTTCAGGTTAATAAAACGGAGGAGAAAAATGGGAGAAAAACGACAGGCTATCTATGATGCCACGACTCTGGGGAAACCCAAAATGGCGCTCTTGGGATTGCAGCATATGTTTGCAATGTTTGGGGCGACGATCTTAGTTCCAATTTTAGTTAATGGTTATTTTAATGGGGAAGGACTTTCCGTTCAGGTCACACTTTTCTTTGCAGGTATTGGTACACTTCTTTTTCATCTTTTTTCTAAATTCAAGGTTCCCGCATTTCTGGGATCATCATTCGCATTCCTTGGTGGCTTTGCTACCGTAGCTAATTTAAATTCAGGTAAGTACGCTGATATGACATATGGAGAAAAACTTCCTTATGCTTGCGGTGGTATTGTTGTTGCAGGACTTCTTTATCTTATCCTTGCAGTAGTCATAAAGCTTGTAGGAGTAAAGAAGGTTATGCATTTCCTTCCTCCTGTAGTAACAGGACCTATTATTATCTGCATTGGTCTTTCACTTGCACCATCTGCTGTTTCTAATGCTTCAGCGAACTGGTTCCTTGCTCTTGTAGCACTTTCAGTAGTTGTTATCTTTAATATCTGGGGCAAAGGAATGTTCAAGATCATTCCTATCCTTATGGGAGTAGTTATTTCATACTGTGTTGCCCTTATTATGAATGCGATAGGCTTTACAAATGCAGATGGCAGTGCAATCCTTGATTTTGCGCCTGTTGCTGCAGCTAATTGGGTTGGACTTCCTCCTTTCCAGTTCGCAAAATTTGATCTTACAGCGATTCTTGTTATGGCTCCTATAGCAATTGCAACTATGATGGAGCATGTTGGTGATATCTCAGCTATTTCAGCTACTACAGACAAAAACTTTATCGAAGATCCGGGTCTTCACAGAACACTCTTTGGAGATGGACTTGCAACAGCAGTTGCAGGACTTTTCGGAGGACCTGCAAATACAACTTACGGAGAGAACACCGGTGTTCTTGAGCTCTCTAAGGTATATGATCCAAAGGTTGTTGAAATCGCAGCTGTATATGCTATCGTAGTAAGCTTCATTCCTAAGATTTCAGACATCATTGGCACAATGCCAACAGCTATCATCGGTGGTATAAGCTTCATATTATATGGAATGATCTCAGCAATTGGTGTTAGAAATGTAGTAGAGAACAATGTTGATTTCACAAAATCAAGAAATCTTATTGTTGCAGCAGTTATCCTTGTATCAGGACTTGGATTCTCTGATGGTATTACATTTACAATTGGAAATACTCCTGTAACTCTTACATCTCTTGCTATAGCAGCTCTTCTTGGAATCGTGCTTAATGCAGTATTACCTGGAAATGATTATGACTTCGGTGTTAATCATAAGGGCGACATCAATAGGGGCGTAAGCTTCAATAATCACGAAGAAGCAGGCTGATAAACGTGTAATATCCTACCAGGATTTCGGTAAAAGATTTTATCGAAATCCTGGTATTTTTTTTGTAAAAACCTGTTGATTATTGATTTGATATATGCTATGATGTTAAATGGTCTTTTTAGGAAAAGGGATATTTGTGCCCTTTTTCAGGCATTATTCTGTTACCATGCAGGAAAGGAGAAACAATGAAAGTTAGGTCTTCTGTTAAGCCTATGTGCGAAAAGTGCAAGGTTATTAAGAGAAAGGGCGTTATCAGAGTAATCTGTGACAACCCTAAGCACAAACAGAGACAGGGTTAATTCGAGCCGTTTCGGATTACTTTTTGATACCAATAATGAATTGAGTATTGGAAAGATCGGATTAAGTACTGTCCGATTGGGCGTTAGATGCCCCAATCAAACAAGTAACAGCTCTGGCAAAAGTCTGGAGCAAGAGGAGTAAAGCTTCTCATTAAACTATTATTTATTTGTTAAATGGAGGAATTAAAATGGCTCGTATTGCAGGTGTAGATTTACCTAGAGATAAGCGAGTAGAGATCGGTTTGACATACATCTACGGTATCGGTAGAACAAGCTCAAACAAGATTCTTGAAGCAGCAAAAGTAAATCCGGACACACGTGTTCGCGATCTTACAGACGAAGAAGTAAAGAGAATTGCCGAGATCATCGGTAACGACTACGAAGTAGAGGGTGACCTTAGAAGAGAAGTTGCTATGAACATCAAGAGACTCACTGAGATCGGATGCTTCAGAGGAATGCGTCACAGAAGAGGACTTCCTTGCCGTGGTCAGAGAACTAAGACAAATGCAAGAACAAGAAAAGGACCAAAGAGAACAATCGCTAATAAGAAGAAGTAATTCTTTCCAGAGGCTATTGGGACCAGTTGAATTTGTGCATGGCGAATTCATAAGTAACATTATAACTAGTATTTATAGGAAGAAAGTAGGTTAGTTTAAAATGGCAAATCAGAAATCAGCTACAGCTGCAAAGAAGGCAGCTGCAAAAAAGCGTGTCAAGAAAAACGTTGAACACGGACAGGCACATATCCAGTCATCTTTCAATAACACAATCGTTACATTGACAGATGCTGCAGGAAACGCTCTTAGCTGGGCAAGTGCCGGCGGTCTGGGATTTAAGGGTTCAAGGAAATCTACTCCTTATGCTGCACAGGTAGCTGCAGAGACAGCAACTAAGGCTGCACTTGTACATGGCCTTAAGACTGTTGATGTATTCGTTAAGGGACCAGGATCAGGAAGAGAAGCTGCTATCAGAGCTCTTGCTGCAAGCGGTCTTACAGTTACATCTATCACAGACGTAACACCTGTACCACATAACGGATGCCGCCCACCTAAGCGTCGTAGAGTATAATCGCTGGTCTAAGATCACGATTATAAGCAGTTATTTGTGCATATATAAATGTAAACAATAACTCGTTGGACGAAGGTGCTTAACACTGTAAACAACATCAGAATGTGAAAACAATCTGAGAATAAGAAAGGAGCCAAAAAATGGCAGTAAACAGAGTTCCCGTATTAAAGAGATGCAGATCACTTGATTTGGATCCAACATTCCTTGGATATGACAAGAAGTCCAAGAGAACATCAGCTAGAGCTGGTAAGAAAATGAGTGAGTATGGACTTCAGCTCCGTGAGAAGCAGAAGGCTAAGTTTATCTATGGCGTTCTTGAGAAGCCTTTCAGAAATTATTATGTTCGTGCTGATAGAATGAAGGGTCAGACAGGTTCAAACCTTATGACAATTCTTGAGAGCAGACTTGACAACGTAATCTTCAGAATGGGATTCGCTAGAACAAGAAGAGAAGCTAGACAGGTTGTTCTTCATAAGTTCATCACAGTTAATGGAAAGATGATCAACATCCCTTCATATCTTATCAAGGCTGGCGATGTAATCGAAGTTAAAGAAGCAGCTAAGAATATCCAGAGATTCAAGGATATTTCAGAGATCACAGCAGGAAGACTTGTTCCTGAATGGCTTGATGTTAACAAGGAAGGCCTTAAGGGTACAGTTAAAGAACTTCCTTCAAGAGAAGTTATTGATGTACCAGTTGACGAAATGCTTATCGTCGAGTTGTACTCAAAATAATGATATAATTAACTTGTTAACAAACCACTTAAGGAGGGTATATCAGTGTTTGATTTTGAAAGACCAAATATTGAAGTTGCTGAAATCTCAGATGATAAGAAGTATGGTAAATTCGTAGTAGAGCCTCTTGAGAGAGGATACGGTATTACACTGGGCAATTCCCTTCGCAGGATTATGCTCTCTTCATTACCTGGAGCAGCAGTGAGCCAGGTTAAGATTGAAGGCGTTCTGCATGAGTTCAGTTCTATTCCTGGTGTTAAGGAAGATGTAACTGAGATCATTATGAATATCAAGAATCTTTCAATTAAGAATTCTTCTGACACAAACGAACCAAAGACTGCTTACATAGAGTTCAATGGTGAAGGTGTTGTGAAAGCTTCTGATATTCAGGTAGATCAGGATATCGAGATCATGAATCCTGATCAGGTAATCGCTACACTTTCCGGAAAAGATGCTAAGCTTTACATGGAGCTTACTATCACAAAGGGAAGAGGTTATGTAAGCTCAGACAAGAATAAGACTGGCGATCTTCCAATCGGAGTTATCGCTATCGATTCTATCTACACACCTGTAGAGAGAGTAAACGTAACTGTTGAGAATACTCGTGTAGGTCAGGTTACTGATTTTGATAAGCTTACACTTGATGTTCACACTGATGGAACACTTGCTCCAGACGAGGCTGTAAGCCTTGCTGCAAAGGTTCTTTCAGAGCATCTTAGCCTCTTCATCGATCTTTCAGAGAATGCCAAGACTGCAGAAGTTATGGTAGAGAAGGAAGATGATGAGAAGGGTAAGGTTCTTGAGATGTCAATTGATGAACTTGAGCTTTCAGTTCGTTCATTCAACTGCCTCAAGAGAGCTGGAATCAATACAGTTCAGGAACTTGCTAACAAGACTCCTGATGATATGATGAAGGTTCGTAATCTTGGCCGTAAGTCACTTGAGGAAGTTCTTGCAAAGCTTGACGAGCTTGGACTTTCACTGAGAGCAGATGGCGAATAATTACTAATATCATTCAAATGAATATCCGGATCAGGTAAAGCCGATGTGTACTGATCCGGGTTCTCATATGTAACATTTACAGCATCTGGAAAGTAAGACCGATGGGCATTTCCTCATGTTAACTGGCAGGGGAATCCTGCAGATGAGAAAGGAATTAAAACAATGGCAATGTACAGAAAGCTTGGAAAAGCAACAAAACCTAGAAGAGCACTTCTTCGTAACCAGGTAACAGCACTTCTTTACAATGGTAAGATCATTACTACAGAAGCAAGAGCAAAAGAAATCAAGAAGATCGTAGAACCTATGATCACTCTTGCAGCTAAAGAGAAGGACAACTTCGAGACACTTACAGTTGACTGCAAAGTTCCTGAGAAGGACAAAGACGGCAGAAGAGTAAAAGAAGTTGTTGATGGCAAGAAGGTTACAAAGTATACAACAGTTAAGAAGGAAATCAAGAAAGATATGCCTTCACGTATGCACGCAAGAAGACAGCTTCTCAAGACTCTTTATCCTGTAGTTGAAGTTCCACAGGAGAACAAGGGAAGAAAGAGAAACACAAAGGAAATCGATCTTGTAGCAAAACTTTTCGATGAGTATGGTCCTAAGTATGCAGACCGTAAGGGTGGATACACAAGAATCATCAAGATTGGTCAGAGAAAAGGCGATGCAGCAATGATGGTTGTTCTTGAGTTAGTATAATTCAGAGCTTTTTAAAAGGGATTAGCATTTTGCTAATCCCTTTTATATTGCTTATGGCTACGCCATGCGTTCCACTCGAAATTTTTATTGCGCATGGCTCATTTTGAACGCTCAAAGTGCTGATAATCTTTTACTGAATTCCAATTGCCGCCCCATGTAAAACCATGCTCTTTAAAAAGTTTATAGGCAAGGTCATTTTCATCAATCTTATATGGAAAACTGGAACTTCTGTCTGCAAAGGCTTCACTTCCTTTGGGTGAGATATTTATAGAACCGTCTTTGTTGTATGTAATATAAGGGTTGTAAAATGGGTTTAGATCAATAGCGAGCCCTTTTGCGTGATTTGAAAGTCTTGTTGTGCCCTCAACGACGCGGTAATTGAAACAGGAAGTGTTGTTGGCAAGCATTGATGCTGTATCATCTCCGTTATACTCGTCAATGAGCTTAATGCTCTCAATCTGGTAACCGTTTTGATATAATTCGCAGAATATTTCCAATAAATCCTCTGCTATGGTCTTGTTACAGATTATCTCACCTGTCTGCGTATCACCGTTAAAGTCATTGTATAAGAGGCTGAGATACATGAGATCATCTAATGGTACTGAACAGTCTACAGGATAAGAAATCCCGGAAATTCTTTGGAAAATCTCATTTGAAATTGGTTCGTAGTAGAAACCATCCTTATATACAAATCTGTCTGCGGAGTCATCTGACAGAGCCTGCGTATCTTCCTGCGATGATGCTAAAGATGCTTCCTTATTAGAATTTTTAGAAGAAATGACTGAGTCCGCATCTGATGAAGCTACTGCGGAAACTTCAGGCAATTTATCATTTTTTTGTGCATATTCTTCCAAAGTTTCACCTCCGGCAAGGATTCGCGCAGCAATTGCGCAGAATATAATTACGCCGCCTAAAAAAGCAAAATCTTTTAAATATTTCTTGTTCATTTGAATAAACCTCGCATATAATACATAAATGATATCACATTTGTGATATACTGTTGCAGTATGGTAGGTAAAAAACATGATACGTACTGATAATCTTGTATTTGAATATATTAGAAGAGATGAAGAAGGCAATGTAGAGGGCATTACAAGGGCGATTGATAACGTTAACCTTGATATAAAGCCCGGACAGTTCATTGCCATTCTCGGACATAACGGCTCAGGTAAGTCTACTTTGGCCAAGCATTTTAATGCGCTTTTATATCCTACTGAAGGACAGGTATTCGTGGATGGCATGAATACTGAGGATGAGTCACATCTTTGGGACATCAGGCAGGAAGCTGGAATGGTATTCCAAAATCCTGATAACCAGATAATCGGGCAGGTCGTGGAAGAGGATGTTGGATTCGGACCTGAAAATATGGGCGTTCCGACTGATGAGATATGGGAAAGAGTGGAAGAGAGTCTTCGCACTGTGGGGATGCTCAAGTTTAGAAAATCATCGCCCAATCATCTCTCTGGCGGTCAGAAGCAGCGAGTGTCCATAGCAGGTGTAATAGCGATGCATCCGAAGTGTATTATTTTCGACGAGCCCACAGCCATGCTTGATCCTAATGGCCGTAAGGATGTTATCAGGGCTGCAAGAGCGCTTAATAGTGTTGAAGGAATAACCATAATACTTATTACACACTATATGGAAGAAGTAATATATGCCGACAAGGTCTTTGTTATGGATGGCGGCCATATAGAAATGCAGGGAACACCAAGAGAGATCTTTTCACAGGTTGATAAGTTAAAAGAACTTCGATTGGGGGTTCCGCAGGTTACTCTTTTGGCACATGAACTTAAAAAGAGCGGTTTGCCACTTCCTGATGGAATACTTTCAAGAGAAGAACTTGTTGATGAATTGAAAAAACTGAAACTTCAGCAGGGATAACTTTTTCATCAATAAGAGAATGAGAGAAACATATAACTATGTCGATAATACTTGATCATGTTAATTACATATATGATGAAGACACTGCCATGGCTCATGCAGCGCTGATAGACGTCAATCTTGAAATCCCTAAGGGGCAGTTTATCGGCCTTATTGGTCATACAGGGTCAGGAAAGTCTACACTTATCCAGCACATGAATGGACTTGTTAAGCCAACAAGCGGCAATGTTTATTTTGATGGAAAAGACATTTTTGATGCTGATTTTGATAAAAAAGCTTTAAGAGCCAAGGTTGGTCTTGTGTTTCAATATCCTGAACATCAGCTTTTTGAGATGGATTGCTTTAAGGATGTGTGTTTTGGGCCTAAGAACCTGGGACTTCCGCAAAAAGAGGTAGAGCTTAGAGCTTACGAGGCTTTAAAACAGGTTGGCTTTGATGATGAGTATTTTTATCAGTCACCATTTGACCTCTCTGGTGGACAAAAGAGGCGTGTGGCAATTGCAGGAGTACTTGCAATGAAGCCTGAAGTGCTTATCCTGGATGAGCCGACAGCGGGACTTGATCCAAAAGGCCGTGAAGATATACTTGGACTTATTTCAAAGCTGCATAAAGAGATGGGAATTACAGTTATTCTTGTAAGCCACAGTATGGATGATGTGGCGGATTATGTTCAGCGAATAATCGTAATGAACAAGGGAAAAGTAACCTTTGACGGTGAACCCAAGGCAGTATTTAAGCACTACAAAGAACTTGAAGAAATAGGCCTGTCAGCCCCTACTGTTACTTATGTGATGCAGGAATTAAAAGCGGCAGGATTTGATGTTGATACAGAGGCTACCACCATTGAGGAAGCCAAAAATGAGATACTTAAGGTGTTTGGAAAATGTTAAGAGACATTACGCTTGGACAATATTATAGAACAGACTCGGTGATACACAGACTTGATCCAAGGGTTAAGCTGGTGGCGACATTTGCGTTTATCATATCTCTTTTTCTGGTGAAAAATGTGTGGGGATATGTTATCGCTGCAATATTTTTAGGAGCATGCATTGCGCTTTCAAATGTCCCTGTAAAGTTCATGTTCAGAGGAATGAAGACTATCTTTTTCCTTTTGATCATAACTATGGTGTTTAACCTGATTTTGACACCAGGAACGCCGATTGTGAGCATTTGGAAAATAAAGATCACCTACGAGGGACTAAGGCTTGCAATTTTGATGGCTATAAGGCTTGTTTTTCTTATAACTGGCTCATCAATAATGACACTTACAACTACGCCAAATAATCTTACAGATGGCTTGGAAAGCGTGTTAAAACCTCTTAAGGTTCTTCATGTTCCGGTACACGAGATAGCAATGATGATGTCTATTGCCCTCAGATTTATACCGATTCTTTTGGAAGAGACAGATAAGATCATGAAGGCACAGATGGCAAGAGGTGCTGACTTTGAGAGCGGCTCGCTTATAAACAGAGCTAAGAGTCTGGTGCCCTTACTTGTTCCTCTTTTTATATCTGCATTCAGAAGAGCTCTTGACCTTGCTATGGCTATGGAGGCAAGGTGCTACCGTGGCGGCGAGGGAAGAACCAAGATGAAGCCGCTTATCTATCAGAACAGAGACAGAATTGCTTATGCGATTTTGGTTATATATCTTGTGGCTATAATTGTGTTTGGCAGACTACTGTTTAGGTAATAATTTGGTTTTTAGGAGAGATAGTTGAAAAAACGCAGGATAATGCTGGTTGTTTCCTATGATGGAACAACTTATAACGGATGGGCGCTTCAAAAAAGTACCCATAATACAATTGAAGAAATGCTTAACAGGGCAATTCATGGACTGACCGGTGAGGAAGTGGAAGTTATCGGTGCAAGCCGCACGGATGCAGGAGTTCATGCCTATGGAAATATCGCGGTTTTTGATACTTCATCGTCAATTCCCGGGGACAGGTTCTCGTATGCGCTTAATCATATTCTTCCGCAGGATATATGCGTTACTGAGTCAAGAGAGGTACATCCGGATTTTCATCCAAGGCACTGTGATACCCTTAAAACATATGAGTACAGGGTGATGAATTCTAAGATGCCTGTTCCGACAAGGCGCTTTTATACTTATCATTTTAGTATGCCTCTAGATATTGATGTTATGAACGAGGCAGCTCATTACCTCGAAGGAGAGCATGATTTTACCAGCTTTTGTAATGTTGAATCGCAGGCAGTCAGTCATGTTCGTACCATAAAAAAAGTTGAGGTATTTCGTCATGGTGATGAGGTGGTTATAAGGGTTATCGGAAATGGTTTTCTTTATAACATGGTAAGGATAATTGCAGGTACTCTTTTACAGATTGGACGAGGAAAAGGGAAACCATCAGATATTAAGGAAATGATCGATAAAAAGGATAGAAAAGCAGCAGGGCCTACTGCTCCGGCATGTGGCCTTTTCCTGATAAAATATGAGTTTTTGGACGGGATTCCCGGACCGGAAACAACTGAAGATGACTGAATAAAAAATATAGATGTTTTATTCGAAAAAGAGGCAAAACATCTTGACAAATCTTTTGTTTGCGTCCTATAATATCTTACTGTGTGACAAAGTTTATTCTATAACTATGCCCACAAAATTGTAAGTGACATATTGATGTCCCGGTAAGCTTCAATATGTTCATATATATACTGCAGGATCAGGTGAAGGGTTTTGCAGAGGTTACAAATTAAGTATTAGTTTTAATTTGGAGGAAACATAATGAAAACTTATATGCCTAGTGCAACTACAGTAGAGAAAAAGTGGTATGTAGTTGATGCTACAGATA
Source organism: Butyrivibrio sp. AE2015 (assembly GCF_000420825.1). Taxonomy (GTDB): domain Bacteria; phylum Bacillota; class Clostridia; order Lachnospirales; family Lachnospiraceae; genus Butyrivibrio. Next base: position 59,992 of record NZ_ATVR01000004.1, read on the forward strand.
TGACACTTGGACGTCTTGCTTCTAACGTTGCAAACGTACTTAGAGGAAAGAACAAGCCTATTTACACACCTAACATCGACACAGGTGATTATGTAATCGTAATCAATGCAGAGAAGATCAAAGTTTCTGGTAAGAAGCTTGATCAGAAGATGTATTGGCACCACACAGATTATGTTGGACATCACAAGGAGTTCTCACTTCGTCAGATGCTCAACGATAAGCCAGAGAGAGTTATCGAGCATGCTGTAAAGGGAATGCTTCCTAAGGGATCTCTTGGTAGAGAAATGTACACAAAGCTTCACGTATATGCTGGTTCAGAGCATCCACACGCAGCTCAGAAGCCTGAAGTATTAACATTTTAATCTGGTAAGTGAAGGAGAATAATAAAATGGCAAAGTCAGCTAATTACTATGGAACAGGTAGAAGAAAGAAATCAATCGCTAGAGTATACCTTGTTTCTGGAAATGGAAATATAACAATCAATAAGAGACCTATCGATGAGTATTTCGGACTTGAGACACTCAAGGTTATCGTTAGACAGCCTCTTGTAGCTACAGAGACAGCAGATAAGTTTGATGTAGTTGTTACTGTAAGAGGTGGCGGCACAACAGGTCAGGCTGGTGCTATCAGACACGGTATTTCAAGAGCTCTTCTTCAGGCTGATTCAGATGAGTACAGACCTGTACTTAAGAAGGCTGGATACCTTACAAGAGATCCTCGTATGAAGGAAAGAAAGAAGTACGGCTTAAAGAAAGCTCGTCGTGCTCCACAGTTCTCAAAGAGATAATCATCTGCAGTTGCAGATTTCAGAAGACTCGGTACATTGTACCGGGTCTTTTTTGCGCCCGAAAGTGGACTAGGGGGACGGGGTTAGTGGTCCACTTTTGGGCTTAAAGATTAAGGATAAGGCTTGCCTATTTTGATATGACTTTATTAAAATGTAAGAAAGCAATATGGAATAATAATGCCGGATTAACCGATGAGAGAAGATAGATTATGGACAAATCATGGTCAGAAAACAATAAAGAAATACAGAAATTGCTGACGAAGGAAGCAACCTTTAAAGATGCTATTCAGAAGCTTTTGGCTTTCCGCGAGGAAATGTTTGAGCAGATTACTCAGATTGTGAGTGGATACCCGGATGAGGCCTTTGCCAAAATGCCTTTTGCGGGTGCAGATGGATATCACAGTAAAACCCTTGCCTATTCTATCTGGCATATTTTCAGGATTGAAGATATAGTTGCCCATGAGATGATAGCAGGGGATAGTCAAATCCTTTTTACACATGACTTTCATAATCGCATTGGCGCACCTATTATTACTACGGGTAATGAACTTCAGGGAAACGAGATTGCAGAGTTTTCAGAAAAACTGAATATTAAAGAACTATATCTGTATGTAAAAGCTGTAAAGGAGTCTACGGATCAGATTCTTGGAGATCTGACATACAAGGATTTAAAGCAAAAATTCGGCGACGATGTAAAGGAAAAACTTATCCGGAGTAAATGTGTCAGTGAGAATGAGAATGCCTTTTGGCTGATTGATTACTGGTGCGGTAAGGATATAAAAGGACTGATTCAGATGCCATTTAGCCGTCACTGGATCATGCATATCGAAGCCATGCGCCGCATCAAGAATAAACTCTGCAAGATAGCACGAAAGGGTGTTGATCCTGTTGCTTATTGTGGCTTTTCCTGTAATCACTGTTTCCTTTCAGAGTGGTGCGGATCCTGCAGAACGGAGTACAATGTCTGCTCTTTTGCCACCTGTGCTGAGGACAGAATATGTCCGAATGTGAAATGTTGTAAGGAAAAAGATTTTGACGGATGTTATGAGTGTGATGAGCTCGAAAATTGCAATAAAGGATTCTATATTCCATCAAATGACGGAGCAAATGCAGCAAAGGCTCAGGCAATATATATAAGGAAATACGGAAAGAAAGAGTTCTTAAAGGTTCATGACAGACTACATGAGAAGTATGACTTCCAAAAGACACAGGAAGTTTTGGGACAGGATTATAAGGAAGGACTGAGAATTCTGGAGGAAAGCTATATGGAATAAGGAATGTGGAAAAGGAGTTAAGATAATTAACGTTCAGGATAAATGACTGAGGAGATAAAATGACAAAAATATACTTTGTTTGGCATGCAGCAAGGAAACTGCAAAAAAACTGTTACAAAGAAAAATTAAAGTATTTATTACGATGACAAAATGATGTTGACAGAGGAGACTGGACATGAATATAAGGCAAGCTAAGCCATCGGATGCTTCTAGAATTGCAGAAATGATTGTTACAAATTATAGAAAGAATTTCTTTCCGATATTTAAAAATGAGCAATTTTATTTTGGGGAGTTAAATGTTGTTGATGTAGCTAAAGAGTACATTGATAACAAGAAAATACTGCAGGATACGTATGTATATGATGATGGTGCTGTTAAAGGAGTTATTCGATTAAATCATGATGAAATAGTAAAGCTTTATGTTGAACCCCAGTTTCAAGGGGAGAAGATTGGCAGTAAATTACTAAACTTTGCAATCTTAGACAAAGGAGCAAAATGGCTGTGGGTTTTAGAACAAAATGAGCGAGGCATTAAGTTTTATAAGAAAAATGGATTTGATTTTACTGGCGATACAATGATAGAGGACGAATGGATCCCATTAAAGAAAATGTCGATTGAATGAAAACTATGTATTTGTAGGGTAATGCGATATGAAGATTTATAATGGCATTAGGAAAATGATTGAGATTTAAGGCGGATATAGAAACGTGATAAGAAAAGCAGAACCGAAAGATATATCTAGAATTGCTGAAATCCTGGTGTTTACAAAAAGAATGAAGTACAGAGCAATATTTCACAATGATGATTACTCTTTTAACGAATTGCAGGTAGTAAAGGTCGCCAATGAATTCAAGGATCCTGAACTTCTCAATAAAGTTTGGGTATATGATGATGGTATAGTTAAGGGAATGATGCATCTGGAGGGAAAAGAAATTTCGGAATTATATGTAGATTACTTCTTTTGGAACCAAGGCATAGGAGCCCAATTGATAGAGTTCGCAAAAGAAAAATATGATTGCAGATTTCTATGGACTCTGGAGAAGAACAAAGAAGCTATTCAATTTTATAATACACATGGTTTTAAGCTCAACGGAAAAAGACAATTAGAAGAAGGCACACCTGAATATATCGTGATGCTAGAGCGAGACTGAAACTAGGATCTTTTGATTCGATACATTGAATGAGAGATTATATATAAGGAGAAAATTTAGTATGAAAATGGGTAGCAGTAACGATAAAGAGGCAGTAAAGGCACAGTATGCATCATCCAAAAGCCTTGATACCAGAATCAACTTCCATAATATGTATTCAACAAACAAGATGGGGTTTGGCCCCTGGCTTATATCTAATTATGAGATTAAAGAGGGCATGAAAGTACTTGAGATTGGATGCGGAACAGGCGATATGTGGAAAGGGCACGGCGATCTCATCGTAAAGTGTGATAAGCTTGTTCTATCTGATTTTTCTGAAGCTATGCTTGACGCTGCAAGGAAGAACGTTGGAGAGTTTTCAAACATAGAATACAAGCAAATCGATGTTCAGAATATACCTTTTGAAGACAGCTCTTTTGACATAGTAATTGCAAACATGATGCTCTATCATGTGCCGGATATAGATAAAGCAATCAGTGAGGTCAGAAGAGTACTTAAGGATGATGGTGTTTTTTACAGCGCTACATACGGTGAGCACAATTTCAATGATGTTATTGCTGAATGGTTTGGACTTGTTGGCAAGAACTATGATCCTAACCATCTATTTACCCTTCAGCACGGAGGAGATGTTCTGGGAAAAGAGTTTGCGGATATAGAGGTGCGCCGATACGAGGATTCTCTTCATGTTACAAATATAGATGATCTTGCAGATTACCTTCAGAGTCTGAAGGCTCTTCATGGCATTGGAACTATGGAAAGAGAAGAGATTCTTAATATGCTGCTACCTCATGTAGAAGGTGGCGCCATCAATCTTCAGAAGGAATATGGAACTTTCATAGCACAGGGGATAAAGTAAGTGGACCTGGGAGCAAAAGGTACTATATCTTTTCTGACAAGTTTGTGGTAGGGTCAAAGTAGGTAAAGTTATTCGCATTTGAAAGGAGACCTGCCATGAAGAATATAAGACTGGTTCTAATCGGTGAATTGCTACTGTTCATTGCGGTATTTATGATGACTGTATTAGGGGGAAGCTGGGGGATGTCTGCTGTCTTATGGTTCCTTGACTTGCCATCGATACTGCTTATAGTACTAATCTTTGTTCCGGGATTACTTATCATGGGGGAATGGAAGAATTTCTTAAAAGCATTTTCAGTTGGCATCAGGCCATTTAGTCTGTTGGAACTGAAAAATATAATAGGCGCTGTCGATGCGGCACAGAAGCTTACTATATATGCAGCTCTTTTTGCAATAATCATATCAGGGGTTCTGTTGATGGGGCGATTAGACGATCCATATACGATAGGTCCCAATTTGGCAGTCTGTTTTCTGGCCGGATTATATGCAGTTATTATTGAGTTTTTGCTTCTTCCACTGAGGCTGAATGCAGAGCGGAAGATGAATGAAGAAATGGATCTGGGAGAATGACGAAAAATGAGATAACAAAACAGCAGTATCTCAAAGTTGCTCAGAAATACAGCTTTACTAGACGTGAACTGGAGCTGGGCTTTCTGAAGGTCTCCGGTTTTTCAAATAGAAGAATAGCATTTATGCTTGGAATTTCGGAGCAGACTGTTAAGAATCATTTTACGCATATTTATGAGAAAGCGTGGGTTCCGGGAAGAAAGGAATTCCATGAATTGTTTGTAAATAATCAGGACTAAAGATCACTGAAAATGGAAATAGATATGAGGGTAAGAAACGTATCGGACTGTGCTACATGGTGATGCAGGATGTGAATCATCAGCTGTTTACTGATAGTGTTGAGGCGGAAGTACTTCTTTCAATGAAGGACGAGGATAAAGAAAAATGTTCTGAAATACTTGATTCATTGGGACTGCTTAAGTATAAGGATAAACACCCGATGGATTTGTCTGGGAGCCAGAAACAACGTGTTGCTATAGCATCCGCTATAGCTGCAGATGCTAAGATTCTTTTGTTTGATGAACCAACGTCCGGACTTGACTATTCACATATGGTGAAAGTATCTGAGCTTTTGAAGTCTCTTGCAGAGGCTGGAAGAACAGTGTTTGTTTCTACACATGATCCGGAATTGATTGAGCTTTGTTGTGATCATGTGCTGACTATTAGTAATGGAAAGGTATTTAGTCTGGTAGACAAGACTGGAGCGGTATAACGAACATGATAGTTGAAGGAAAGCATATCTATATACATGGAGACAGAGAGAAATCTGCGCCACTTATTGTCATGAATACATTTCAGGGTGATGGAAGTAATGTTTATAGTGCGCTTTGTACCATAACGGAAAAAGAGCTGAATCTTGCTGTTATTAGTGATATCAACTGGAATGATGAGATGTCTCCCTGGGAATGTGCACCTTTGTATAAAAATGACAGTCCTTACACGGGCGGAGCCGACAGATATCTTGAGAAGCTGACTGGGAGCATAATCCCTGCGATAAAAGATGAGCTTGGCGCAGAACCTGAATATACGGCCATTGCAGGCTATTCACTTGGGGGATTGTTCGCCATTTACAGCTTGTACAGGACTGATGTGTTCTCAAGAGCAGTAAGTGCATCAGGTTCCATGTGGTATCCATCATTTTCAGAATATGTAGAAAAAAATGATTTTTGTAAAATGCCTTCAAAAGTATATTTTTCCCTTGGTGATAAAGAGGCGCGCACTCGCAACGCGCTTCTTAGTACAGTTGAAGATAAGACCGGAAAAGTTTATGATCAATACAAAAATAAGGGCATAGAAACTACGTTTGAAATGAATCCGGGAAATCATTTCAAAGATGCAGATTTGCGTCTTGCAAAGGGAATAGCCTGGATACTTAAATGATCTTAACTATTAAATAATTAACATCAAGAGAAAGACTAAAGAGAGCGGCCATGAAAAATACAGAACAGACCACACAAAATATGACCTCAGGAAACAGTATGAAACAGATCATACTGTTCTTTTTGCCCTTATTATGGGGAAATCTTTTCCAACAACTATATAGTCTTGTGGATAGCATTATAGTTGGCAAAGGAATCTCGGATCAGGCGCTGGCTGCTGTTGGGGCAACCGGGACACTTAACTTCCTTATACTTGGATTTGTTGTAGGAATGACAAGAGGATTTGGCATAACCTTTGCACAGAGCTTTGGAAAAAATGATATGGCTATGCTAAATGCATACATCAGAGCTGCCAAGAAGCTCAGTATCACGTTTGGAATTGTCTTTACTGTTGTATGCGTTTCTTTGCTCAATAAGATGCTGACGTTCTTGAACACTCCTGAAGATATCTATGACGATTCATATAGATATTTTGCGGTGATCTTACTGGGAATTGTAATGACGGTTATGAATAACCTTGAGATCACAATTCTCCAGTCAATGGGAGATTCCAAAACGCCCCTTACTGCTATGATCTGTTCCTCACTTGTGAACATCATGCTTGATATTATTTTCATAATGGCCTTTGGAACAGGTGTGGCCGGGGCGGCAGTGGCAACAGTGGTTTCTCAGTTTGTATCATACCTTTTGTGCCTTAAAAAGCTTAGAACCATCAATTTTATGATGCTGGGAAAAGATACATTAGAAATAGCAGATGAAAAGAATTTACTGGTTGAACTGATGAAAATAGGACTTCCTGTGGCACTTATGAATTCGGTCACAGCTGCAGGTGCTATGGTTCTGCAGTACTTTGTAAATCTTATGGGAAGCGCATATGTAGCGGCGTATTCAGCCTGCATGAAATTTGCATCTCTTTTTGAGCAGTTCGGAATGTCTGTGGGCCTATCGATGATGACCTTTGTGGGACAAAATCAGGGCGCCGGCAAATATGACAGGATACGCACCGGTGTAAGGCAGGGCCTTATGCTTTCCACGGTGGTGAATGTGCCTATATCGCTCCTTATGATATTTGTGCCCGGAAGCCTGGCAAGGATGCTGCTGACTGACAACATGATAATCGGTTATTGTACCGATTTCATGCCGATCATGGGAATAAGCTTTTTTGCCCTGGGCTGGCTTTTTGTATACAGATACTCTGTGCAGGGATTGGGCAATACCTTTATACCAATGCTCTCAGGCGGCCTGGAAGTTATTATGAGACTGATCTTTGGCTTTTTGGTAGGAAGGAACGGATTTAAGGGCATTGCCGTTTCTGAAGTATCTGCATGGATAGGCGCTTTTCTGATGCTCATGGTGACATACTATTGTTTAATTGGTAAAAGAACTAAAGCAATAGCCTAAAGTGGTAAGAAAAAGAGTCCCTGGATTTTATCCAAGGACTCCTTTTTTAGCATTGGAAAGAACGAGAACATCTGACTCCCAATTATTCTTTTACATTTTTGTAGATTCTCTATAGATCAGATCTGTTTCTGTATAAGTGATGCGGTAGTTAAGATCAGGCTGTTCAATCCTTGACATGACCATGTTGGCAGCAGAATAGCCTATTATTTGGCTGTGTATATGGCTGGTTGAAAGAGATGGTGTCATTATCTTTGACTCAGGTGAGTCGTCAAATCCAAACAGTTTAATGTCCCTTGGACACTCAATGTTTAGCTTTCTAAGCCCGTATAAAAGATCCAGTGCAACGAAGTCGTTGGCACAAATAAACATCTCCGGAAGTTCTTCCATGTTCTGAAGAGCCTTGAATAAATAATCTTTATAATGAGAATCATGACTGTGAACTTCTGAAAGACAGTATTTTTCATTGAATTCCAGGTTATTGATGTACAGTGCTTCCCTAAAGGCAGTAAATCTCTCATAGAATGAACGACAGTGAGTCACCTGGCCTACGAAGCCTATTTTTGTCATACCCTTTTTGCTCATATCGTTTATTACTGTGTAAATGCTTGTAGAATTGTCCATAAGCAGGATATCTGCATTCAGCGGCTTCCAGTAGCTTGCAACTGGAGCATCGATCATAAGTACCGGAATATCAAGTCCGCACAGCATCTCGCAGTAGGGATGATTGAACATCTCAATACATACGATAGCCTTAGTGTTGTCAGGATTAAATGAAAGCGGGAGACTGAGCTCTGCCAGATTGTTCTCGTCTACTCTGTGCATTGTAAGGCTGTATCCAAGAATCGATATCTCATTCTGAAACTTGTCGATCATAGTGGAAGCAAAGTGAGAGTTATTAAGAAGTCCTCCTGTGAAAAGAGCTATCTCTCCGGCAGCTTTATTTCTGGTAAAAGAAGGATTCTTGATATCAGCTACAGAGTTTGCGTATGAAAACTGCTTGTATCCCATAGCTATAGCTTTTTCTAAAACCTTTTGCCTCGTTGACTCAGCTAAAACACCTGTATTATTGATCGCTTTTGAAACTGTATTTCTGGATACTCCAAGAGCATCTGCTATATCCTGAAGTGTAACTTTGGTTGCCATTGTAATCTCCGTCCTTTAGTGCTTTTTCTTATGCATAATACCCATATCATTATAAAATGTAAAAACCATTGTGTCAAATGTAAAAAGAAAATGTTGCAAATGTAAAAGTAATATATTGACAGTGGATTTTACCTATGTTATATTTTACATACGCAAAAGATAATGTTACAAATGTAAAACAAATGGGGAGGAAGCGTTATGAATGCAAAAGCAAAGGACAACAGCTTACACAATACATTCATATACATTAAGCAGCATTGGCAACTGTACGTATTCTTTTTGGGGCCTGCACTAATCCTTACAATCGTGTTCAGGTATGTTCCTATGGGAGGCATTCTTATCGCATTCCAGAAATATAACCCTTTCAAAGGAATATTGGGGAGCGAGTGGGTTGGTTTTAAATATTTCAGGCAGTTTTTATCTTCGCCTGACTTCTTCCAATATCTTACCAATACATTAAAACTTAGTATTTTCGGTCTTCTTTGGGGCTTCCCAATGCCGATCATATTGGCACTCTTACTTAACAGAGTAACAAGTAGCAGTATCAAGCAGAAAATCCAGCTGGTTCTCTACATGCCAAACTTTATCTCAGTCATCGTTCTCTGCGGTATGGTCAGAATTCTTCTTTCAGTAACAGGACCACTTAACCTTTTGCTTGGAACGAGCATAAACTTCCTTACGATCCCGGCAGCTTTCAGACCGATCTACATCATAAGCGGGATCTGGCAGGGAGCAGGTTGGGCATCGATCATGTACACAGCGGCTTTATCCAATGCCAGCAAGGAGTTAAAAGAGGCAGCGCAGATCGACGGAGCTAATATCTGGCAGCAGATAAAGGCAGTTGAGTGGCCTGCGATCAAGGATATGGTTGTTATCCAGTTCATACTTCAGGCCGGAAATATCATGAGCATAGGCTTTGAGAAAGCTTATGCATTACAGTCAGATATGAACCTTGCTTCATCTGAGATCATAGCAACTTATGTTTACAAAAAAGGTTTGCTTAATGGTGATTACAGTTATTCCACAGCGGTAGGTCTTTTCAATACTATCGTCAATGTCATTCTTCTTATCACAGTTAATAAAGTAGTAGAGAAGCTCAATGACGGACAGGGATTATAAGGAGATATCAAAATGGAAAAATCACTTTCAATCAGGAAAAAGAGCGAATTCGCAAGGGCTTCTCTTGGAGATAAGACATTTCTTCTTGTTGGATATATTATCCTTGCAGCATTTGTACTGGCTATTATAGGCCCCATGATCTATATCATAATTGCTTCATTCATGGATCCTATAACACTTCAGAATAAAGGAATAGTCTTTGATCTTAGCAAGTGGACACTCACAGCTTACGAGAGAGTAATGACAAACCCACAGATCTGGACAGGATTTTTCAACGCAGTACTTTATTCAGTATTGTTCGCATTCATATCAGTTTTCGTTACACTGCTGTGTGCGTATCCAATGTCACGAGATGATTTTAAGGGTAAAAAAATCTTCAACACAATTTTTATCATAACAATGTTCTTTGGAGGCGGCCTTATTCCTACATACCTTCTTGTCAGCAACTTAGGACTTCTAGACAGCATGTGGGCAGTAATCCTTCCTGGATCATTTAGTGTTTGGAACATGATAATTGCAAGAACCTATTACAAAGGAATTCCAAGTGAACTCAGAGAGGCAGCAGACGTTGATGGAGCCAATGAGCTTGTATTCTTCTTCAGAATACTTCTTCCTGTCTGCACACCACTTATTGCAGTTCTTATTCTCTGGCAGTTTGTTGGAATGTGGAACAGCTACTTTGACGCAATGATCTATCTTAACTCTGCAAACAAGCAGCCGCTTCAGCTGGTGCTCAGAGCAATCCTGATCCAGAATGAGCCTGATCCAGGAATGATCGCAGACATGCAGAGCACAGCCCAGAGAGCACAGCTTGCAGAACTTTTAAAATATGCAACCATCATAGTTTCAAGCTTACCACTTATAGTTATGTACCCATTCTTCCAGAAATACTTTGATTCAGGAATTATGGTGGGTTCGGTGAAGGGTTGAGCAGAGCACTTGCTGAGGTATTATCGAAGCTAGTGCGAGCCATGGGTGAACACTTGACGAGGTATTTTCGAGTCTAGTGAGAATCCCAGAGAGCGAGAGCAGAACTTCCTTATGAGATCAGAACTCCCTTAAAAAGGAGTTTATAAATAATGTAATGTTAGAGGGAAAAGGAGAGGAAAAATGAAAAAGAAAGCATCAAAATTTTTAAGTGCTGCACTTGTACTTGCACTGACTGCAGGCATAGCTACAGGTTGTGGTAACGGGGCATCAGGCAGCGGATCAGCCAGTGTATCAGCAGATGATCTTAGCTTCCCACTTGAGAACAAGGTAACAATCACAGGTATGATCAGCTATCCATCAGGAACTGAGTCAGAACCTAACAACAGAACAATCTTCAAAAGACTTGAAGAAGAAACCAATGTACATGTTGACTGGACCGCTATTTCAAGCGATCAGTGGGGCGATAAGATCCAGCTTAGCATGGCAAACAAGAACACTCTTACAGATTTCGTTTTCAATGCAGGATTCAGCAACTCTGATCTTATCAGATATGCAGATCAGGGCGTGATCATTCCTGTGGAAGAGTACATCGATAACTACATGCCTAATCTTAAGGCCGTATTTGACAAGTATCCTGAATACCGCACAATGTGTGAGGATTCAGAGGGACATATCTGGGCACTTCCTTGGATCGAGCAGCTTGGTTCAAACAAGACAGCTATCCAGACAGTAGGTAACAACTTCACATACATCAACAAGAAATGGCTTGATTTCCTTGGACTTCAGACACCTACAACAGTTGATGAGTTTGAAGAAGTACTTAAGCAGTTTAAGGATCACGCAGCAGACCTTCAGAAAGAATTTGGTATCGAAGGCGATATCATTCCTATGTCATGCATCATGAACGATCAGGATCCAAGCCTTCTTATCAACGGTTTTGGCGAGGGCTACGGCGATAACGACATAGGACAGCACATTGCAGTTACTGATGACAAGAAGGTCATCTGCACAGCTACTCAGGAAGGCTTTAAGTCTGGTATGCAGTGGCTCCATAAGCTCTATGAAGAGGGCCTTATCGATCCTGAGTGCTTTACACAGGACTGGTCTACATATGTAGCAAAAGGAAAATCCCACAGATACGGCGTATGCTTCACATGGGATGTTGCCAACATCGATAACCTTGAAGACTTCGTTCCACTTGCAGCTCTTCAGGCAGATACCAAGAACGTAACACCTTTAAATGCTTCATTCACATCAGGTTTTGACCGCGGCAGATGCGTTGTAACATCAAAGTGCGCTAACCCTGCATTCGTATGTGCTTGGCTTGATCTTATGTATGATCCATTCCAGTCACCACAGAACAACTGGGGAACATATGGCGAAGACGATGAATTCGATATCTTCGAGCTTTCAACAAATGCAAATGGTGAAAAGATGCTTAAGCACGCACCTCTTGGAGATGCATCACCTGTAGAAGTTCGTGAAGCTGAGTGCGTAGGCGGACCTCTTGCAATCCTTGATGAGTACTATGGCGTATACGTAACATGTCCTGATGATGCACAGTATCGTCTTGACTGGATAAAAGAGTACTACACAGATGACATGCACTGCCAGTACGTATATCCTAACGTATTCATGACAGCAGATGACACAGAAAAGCTTACAACTATCCAGACAGATCTTATCAGCTACATCAACTCAAGCAGAAGTAACTTCGTAATGAACGGCCTTACAGATGCTGACTGGGATGAGTACATCAAGCAGGTCAATGCATATGGTCTTGATGAGTACCTTTCAATCTATCAGAAGTATTTTGATGAGTTCTACAAGTAATTAAGAATGTTTTTTGCATTATGAAAGGCGAGGGGGAGGAGAATTAATTTATCCTCCCTCTTTTATGGAAAAAAACTGTTTACCAGATCTTTCATCAGCCGGAAAAAGAAATACAGGATTTATTTAAGTGAGGAACAAAGAATGAGTGATAAATTAAACAAAGCCAGAGAATATGAAGTAAAGAAGGAAAAGATGATCCCGGAGGAGCAAAGGCCTCTTTTTCATCTTACTCCCAGATGTGGCTGGATGAATGATCCAAACGGTTTTAGTATCTATAAAGGGGAGTATCATCTCTTTTACCAGTATTATCCATATGATACAGTATGGGGACCTATGCACTGGGGACATGCAAAGAGCACTGACCTTATAACATGGCAGTACCTTCCTTGCGCAATAGCGCCTGATGAGGAGCATGATAAAGATGGATGCTTTTCAGGAAGTGCTATTGAGATGGAAGATGGCAAGCAGCTCCTTGTCTATACAGGTGTTGAAAAGAAAGAAGATGAAGAGGGTAATATCAGAGAAGTTCAGACTCAGTGCATTGCTCTTGGAGATGGAACAGATTACAAAAAGTATGAAAATAACCCTGTAATTGACAGCACCACCTTGCCTGAGGGGGCAGGAAAGTACGATTTCAGAGACCCTAAGGTTTGGAGAGAAAATGGCAAGTACTATCTTGTAGTAGGTAATAAGACAGAAGATAAAGATGGACAAATTCTAAAGTATGTGAGCGAGGATGGAATCCATTGGGAATATGACAAACTTGTCATAAAGAACAACCGCAGATTCGGTGTAATGTGGGAATGTCCTGACTATTTTGAACTTGATGGCAAACAGCTTCTTATGACAAGCCCACAGGATATGCTTCCTGAGGAACTTGAATTCCACAATGGTAATGGAACTTTGTGCGTGATTGGCCATTTGGATGAAAATGGCGATTACTGCGAAGAAAATTTCCAGGCAATAGACTACGGAATTGATTTTTATGCACCACAGACAATTCTTGCTGCTGACGGCAGAAGAATCATGATCGGCTGGATGCAGAACTGGGACACATGCGGGATCAGACGCGATGATTTCCCATGGTTTGGACAGATGAGCTTCCCAAGGGAAATCTGGCTTGATAACAACAGACTTATGCAGAGACCTGCAAGAGAAATAGAGAATTACTACGGAAAAAGAATAAGCAGACAGAATGTTCTTATATCTGACAGCGCATCGCTTTCAAGCATTGAGGGGAGATGCATAGATATGACAGTAAAGGTCAGACCAACAGCGGACGACCTTTCATATAAAAAGTTTGAGATAAGATTTGCAGATAACGGCAAAGCATTTTCAACAATTGAATACGATCCGGAAATGAACATTGTTAAGATCGACAGAAAACATTCCGGCAGCAGAAGAGCTATAGTTCATCAGAGAAGATGCAAAGTGGCTAATAATAAGGGACAGATCACACTGCGCCTTGTTCTGGACAGATACAGCATGGAGCTGTTCATAAATGACGGCGAGCAGGCTATGTCAATGGTCATTCTTACAGATGTGAAGGCTGAAGGAATCAGCTTTAAAGCTCAAGGGGAGCTATTGATGGACGTTACAATGCACGAACTTGTGAGGGGAAAAGATGAATAAAAAAATAGATGTTGTTGCTCTTGGGGAGCTTTTGATTGATTTTACAGGCAGTGGAGAGAGCGACCAGGGAAATCCTTTATTTGAGGCCAACCCTGGCGGAGCGCCATGCAATGTCCTTTCAATGCTTCAGAATCTTGGAAACAGTACTGCTTTTATAGGAAAAGTTGGAGATGACTTCTTTGGAAGACTTCTTGCTGAGAGGATAAGCAAGCAGGGCATAAGCACAAAGGGACTTACCTTTGATAAGGAAATACACACTACACTTGCCTTTGTAAATAAGCTTCCAAACGGCGACAGGGATTTTTCTTTTTACAGAAAACCCGGTGCTGATATGATGCTGAGTATTGATGATGTTCTGGCAAACAGAGCGATTATTGAGAGCGCAGATGTATTTCATTTTGGGACTCTTTCAATGACAGATGAGACTGTGCGAAAGGCAACAGAGCTTGCTGTTGATATAGCTAAAAAAGCGGGATGCCTCATTTCTTTTGACCCCAATTACAGAGCACCCCTGTGGGAGTCGGAAGAAAAGGCGTTAAAAGCCATTGAATATGGACTAAGTAACTGCGATATCCTTAAAATATCAGATAATGAAGTGGAGCTTGTTACGGGAATATCTGATATCCAGGCAGGTGCTGAGAAGATAAAAAGAGATTTTTGCATTTCTCTTGTCTTTGCAACTCTTGGGCCCAATGGCAGCATGGCCTTGTATAAAGATATGGTTGTTAAAAAGGAAGGATATCTGAATCCTGACACTATAGAAACCACAGGTGCCGGAGATACCTTCTGTGCCTGCGCAATTGACTATGTACACAAAAAAGGCATAAACAGTCTTACAAAAGAGGAACTTTTTGAGTGTCTTGATTTTGCGAATGCTGCAGCTTCAATAATCACAACGCGCAAAGGAGCGCTTTCCGTAATGCCTTCAAAAGAGGAGGTTGAAGCCTTCTTGTGTAGGTGAGCTAGGGGGACGGGGTTTGTGGGCCATTTTGGCTGGCCCAAATGGCCCACAAACCCCGTCCCTATGGTTCATTTTGGCAAAAAATAAAGCCCCTCACGCAGGATCTTGCCTACGCAAAGGGCTTATTAGCTAAAATGTATTATTCGTTAATTGTAAACTGTCCAATGAGATTATTAAGCGATTCAGACTGCTCCGAAAGCTCCTGGGAAACAGCACTTGATTCTTCAGCGGTAGCGGAGTTGTTCTGAACTACATTAGATATCATCTCAATTCCCTTATCTATCTCATCCATGCTCTGAGCCTGCTGTTCAGCAAGGTCACCTGTCTGGATGATCATTTCTGTGATCTCTTCTACGCTGTTTTGCATAGCGTCAAGAGCTTCTGTTGTTTCAGCAACTACTGAGTTACCATTGTTGATCTCATCCATAGTATCAGCAATAAGCTGGTGAGTGTTCTTGGCAGCTTCACTTGACTGATCTGCAAGTTTTCCAATTTGATCGGCTACGACTGCAAAGCCTTTTCCTGTTTCACCTGCTCTTGCAGCTTCGATAGAAGCGTTGAGGGCAAGGAGTGAAGTCTGTTTTGCAATGGCTTCGATGGAGTTCGTTACCTGCTCAATTTCAGCGGAAGCCTCTGTGATCCTTGTCATGGCGTCTGTAACAAGATGCATCTTTCTGGCACTTGCTTCAGCATTATCTCTGACTTCTGTAGCCATTTCCTTACTCTTTTCAGCCACTTCTGCAAGCTGCTTGGTCTGCTCGTTAATGGAATTAACTGAAGCTGTGAGCTCTTCAACTGCAGCAGCCTGATCTGTAGAACCTTCTGCAAGGTCGTTAGCGCCCTGTGACATGTTAACAGCGCCCTGAGAAACCTGCTGTGAAGAATTCTTAACTTCCGAAAGAGTACTTGAAAGGTTGTCGGAAATATCAGCAAAAGCTCTTCTGATTGCTTCATAGTCGCCTATATAAAGCTTTTCGTTCTGTGAACCAGATGAGAAATCACCTGATGACATTCTCTTAAGAGTTTCATCAATATCTCTAACAATATTCTCAATAACGTCTGTGGCTTCTGTGATATCATCAGCAAGTCTTCCCAGTTCATCTTCTGAATCTGTTTCAACTTTGATCTCAATTTCACCTTTGGCCATTTTGTCTGCTGCTTCGGCAATAGCATTTATCGGCTGCAGGATGCTGTCTGTAAGAGCTTTTCTTGCTTTTAATGAGTACATAATCGCATAAACAACAACTATGAGAGAGATTAAAGTCATTACAAGTACGCTGATAAGAGCGAGGATGTATGCGGAAGATGCCTGAGCTTTTGCTGAGATTCCAATTTCCTTAAAGTCTTTTACAACGACTTTGATAGCTTCGTTTACAGTTCCTACATAGTAATCATATAACTCCTGGTTTGTTGCACCATTTGAGAACATCTGAATAAGGGTATCATCGGCCTTGTCTATGTCACTTATATGCTGATAAGCAGTGGACAGATCACCTTTATATACTTTACTAAGTGTATCAAGACCATCATTCAGCTCCTGGATCTTTTCCTGAGCACCTTCAATCTGTGTCTTGATGTCATCAGCATCCTTAGCAGCAAGTGCCCACAGATAATATTTCGCCAGAGCCTGAATAGTTATTCGTACTTCACCCTGTTGAGTGTTCTGCTCGTAGTAAACCGCATATATGTTATGCAGGTTAAATAGAGCAACAACATCGATCAGAATGATAACTACGAATATTACGATAAGATTAGTCTGGAATTTATTAAAAACCTTTTTGAATTTGTCAGCTACGGGAAGCTTCTTAAATGAGCCAGACGTAAATTCATTGTTAACTGCCGCTTTCTTAGCCATGATAACCTCCTATCATTTTCCATACCTAAAAAGGCACAAACCTTATTCTGAATGTTTTATCGACAAGATATATATATTATTTTAGTGTTAAGGCGTAAAAAAATACATATTTATACGTAAATTTATAAATATTTCAGATATAAGTGCTACTTATGACAAATATAAAAAATATTGATTTTACTTATGTATGCCATAAGAGTACTATGAATATGCATTGAAAATGCTATTAAGAAAAAAGTGAGGGTTAAAAAATGGTTAAAGCAGTAGTAGGCGCAAACTGGGGAGACGAAGGAAAAGGCAAGATCACAGATACTCTTGCAGATAATGCCGATGTTGTTATTCGCTTTCAGGGAGGCGCTAACGCAGGCCACACTATAGTTAATGATTATGGCAAGTTTGCACTTCACACTATGCCATCAGGTGTTTTTCATTCACATATAATGAACATCATCGGAAACGGTGTAGCTTTTGATATAACAAAGTTCATGAAAGAACTTAATGAGATCACTTCAAAGGGTGTTCCAATGCCACAGATAATGATCTCAGACAGAGTTCAGGTAATGATGCCTTATCATGTACTTTTCGATACTCTTGAGGAAGCTCGTCTTGCAGGAAAGAGCTTTGGCTCAACAAAGTCTGGTATTGCTCCTTTCTATTCAGATAAGTTTGCCAAGATTGGCTGGCAGATCAACGAGTTTTACCAGGATGATGAGGTTATTAAGGAGAAGATCGCCAGAATAGCTGAGATAAAAGACGTGATCTTAAAAAATCTTTATCACGCAGATCCAATCGATCAGGAAGCGCTCTTTGAGCAGATTGTAAGTTGGAGAGAGCAGGTTAAACCATATATTGGAAATGTAGCTCTTTATCTTGATCAGGCAATCAAGGAAGGAAAGACAATTCTCTTAGAGGGGCAGCTTGGAACAATGAAGGATCCTGACCACGGAATCTATCCTATGGTTACATCTTCATCACCTCTTGCTGCTTATGGTGCTATTGGAGCAGGCATTCCTCCATATGAAATCAAGCAGATTGTTACAGTATCCAAAGCTTATTCTTCAGCAGTAGGTGCAGGAGCATTTGTTTCAGAGCTCTTTGGAGATGAGGCAGAAGAACTCAGAAGACGCGGTGGTGACGGCGGGGAGTACGGCGCTACTACAGGAAGACCAAGAAGAGTTGGCTGGTATGACTGCGTAGCAAGTAAATATGGCTGCAGACTTCAGGGTACAACTGATGTTGCATTCACAGTACTTGATGTGTTAGGATACCTTGATGAAATACCTGTTTGCGTAGGATATGACATTGACGGTGAAGTGACAACGGAGTTCCCTGTTACACACCTTCTTGAAAAGGCTAAGCCTGTATACGAGGTACTTCCTGGCTGGAAGTGCGATATCAGAGGAATAAAGAACTACGAAGACCTTCCTGAGAACTGCAGAAAATATATTGAGTTTATCGAGGAGCACATCGGATATCCAATCACTATGGTCAGCAACGGTCCTGCAAGAACAGATATAATATATCGTAAAAAAGGATGATATTTATTATGGAAAAAACTCCTAAGTTTAAGAGAGTTCTTGCACTTGCAGCACTTGTTCTGATTGCTGTTTTGATAGTGGCATTTTTACTTGTGGCTTTGTTTGGCGGTCCTGAGTCAAAAGATCTTTTTATGGGCCTTGCGGGAGCTGTAGTAGCGGTGCCGATTTTGACTTGGCTTTTGATATGGTCGATCGGAGCTATCACAGGTAGACATACAATTGCTTCACTTGATGCTATGAGCAGCAATAAAAAGCACGACAAATACGGGAATGTTATTCCTGACGGCGAAGTCGACACAGTAGTATTTGATATAGGTAATGTCCTTACAGATTTTGCTTGGGATAAGTTCCTTGTATTCAAAGGCTATGATGACAAAATGGTAGAGCGTATCGCCAAGGCAACTGTTTACAGTGATGACTGGGTGGAATACGACAAGGGAAACCTTACTAATGAAGAGATAATTGCAAGATTTGTGGAAAATGATCCTGAGATCAGGTCAGATATAGAGGATTCTTTCAAAAATATCGATGGAATCATCTTAAAGCGTGAAAAGACAATTCCATGGATAAGAGCCCTAAAGGCAGCAGGTTACAAGGTTTTATATCTTTCAAATTTCTCAAAACAGGCTCTTGAAGGATGTCCTGATGCTATGGCCTTCTTGGATGAAACAGACGGTGGAATCTTAAGCTACCGCGAGCATGTAGTAAAGCCTGACCCGGCAATCTACAACTTATTGGTAAGCCGTTATAACCTGACTCCATCCAAAACAGTATTTATCGACGATACACCGATTAACATCGAAGCAGCCCAAAACCTTGGCTGGAAAGGAATAATCTACCGCGATTACAATCAGGTAGTTGATGAACTTGCAACTATTGGTGTGAAGTTCTGATAAAAAGTCACAGAAGTCACAGGGACGGTTCTTTTGACTTATTGTTCACAATAAGTCAAAAGAACCATCCCTGTGACTTTAGGCTTGGGAAAAATTGTTTTTGATCAATTGAATGAGCTTGTCTGCAGCTATGGACAGGGAGCGTGATGTGTCGGTGACGACGCAGATCTGGCGTTTTGGGATCATCTTGTTAAAGCGAAGTTCGAATAGAACGCCGCTGTCCAGATACTCTTTTGCAAAGTCTCTTACGACGCAGCCAACGCCCAGGCTTCGAAGGGCAAACTGGACTATCATATCGCTGGTTGCAAGCTCAAATTCCGGATGAAGAGTAGTATTGTGCTTTTCGAGGAATGAGTGGATATAGTCCGTTGTGCTGGTTTTGCCTTCAAGGAAAATCAGGGGCATTGATTGTAGGTCTGAGAAATCAAGCATCCTGTTCTTATACGGGATAAACTTTCTTCCCGCCACAAAGGTGTCCTGAATGTCTGAGACAGGGAAAAAAGACAAATTGCTATCTTCTGTAAATGGGCTTGAAACCACGCCGAAATCAATTCGATCATCTCTTAAGTAAGAGAGCGTCTCAGGGGTCGGGCCGTTTGTTACAGTTACTTTTATACCGGGATAGAGTTCATGGAATTTTTCAAGGTAGGGCAAAAGAAAGAATCTGAGGGTCATGTCACTGGCACCAATCCTTACCTCTCCTGCATCAAGATGAAGGAGCTGTTTTAATCTTTGCTCTCCGAGGTCAATCTGCTCATAGCCTTTTTCAACATATCTATATAGAAGACTTCCTTCAGATGTGAGTTTCATTCCCTTTGAAGTCCTTTGGAACAGTGTACATCCAAGTATGGATTCCAACTGATGTATGGACTGGCTCACGGCAGGTTGCGATATTGACAGCTCTTTTGCCGCAGCGGTTATACCATTATATTTGCCCACATAGTAAAAGACTTTGTAGTATTCGAGATTACTTATCATTGCATGCTCCTTCATAAGTATTGCTTATATCACGAGATATTATATCATCTTTTATTTTCATAATAAATTCTCATAAAATATTCTGTACTTTTTATGACAGCCTTGCTATAATTTATCAAGGAATTTGGTAAAAGATTATTGAGTTTAGGCAGAGGGATGACCTTCAAAGCCTTTAAAGGAGCGCCTTTCAATGGATATTCAAAATGACGGAAGTGTCAATGAGAACAGTGTTGAGGACATCGTTTCCAGATACCGTCCGGAAGTGGATAAGTTATTACCATATGTCAGATGGCTGCAGGACAATGCTAAGTCAGAGGTTGCCCAGAGCTATTCTAATAGCGACCTTAAATCTATGCCATTTCCAGTTTACGATTCAAATTTGCTTATGTTTGTAAAAGCGGCTCAGAATACTAATCTTATTGACCGCAATTATGTCTATGTTTATTCCAGGAATCATTTAAATAGTGCTAAAGATGAGCTTATGTTTATCAGGGAAGCTCAGATAATGGATATGGATGACCTTGCAGGTATTCTTTCCAAGTACATTCTTACTGGAATGACAAAAGGAACAGTGTGGGCAGAGGGAGTCTACAACGGAGTACTGTTCCAGGTAGTCAGCAAAATGGACGAGCTTTTGAATTATTGGTCTTCCAAGGCCTGATAGCTGAACTACTTTATTAAATGTTGGTAGGAGTGGAGAATGGGAGAGAAGTCTGCCAAGAAGAAACAGTATATTCTTGACAAAGCCAGAGTGGTTTTTTCTGAAAAAGGTTTTAAGAATGTAACTATGAAAGACATTGTAGATGCCTGTGACATAAGTCGTGGGGGTCTTTATCTCTATTTTTCCAGTACCGAAGATATTTTTCTTGAAGTTCTTTCAACTGAGTCCGATGAGGACGATGACGAGGCTATTGGTGCAGCGTTATCGGGTGATGCATCTGCAGGTGATATGCTTGCTCTTTTCCTCAAGGAACAGAAAAAAGACATCCTTAGAAAAAAGAACAATCTGACTGTCGCTACATATGAGTATTTTTCCGTTAAAAAACAGTCGGCAAAAGATAATCCTTTAAAGGTTAAGTTTGATACATCTGTAAGAATTGTTGAAAAGCTCATTGAAAATGGCGTTGAAAATGGTGAATTTGTTTGTGAGAACCCTTTAGGCTGTGCTCGCAATCTTATGTACGTGGTGGAAGGTCTTAAGATTTCTTCCAAGACTATTGGTATTTCCGAAGAAGCCATTGATAGAGAATTAATGTACGTTCTTGAGGGATTAGTGTCTGATGAATTAAATAGTTAGTTTTAAATAAAGAGTGCTTTCCTTAGCACTCTTTATTTTTAAACAATAAACAATATTTTTTTGAACGAGGAGATATTATGAGCAGTGTAAGACGAATCTATGTTGAGAAAAAGCAGCCCTTTGCTGGAAAAGCAAGAGAACTCAGGCATGAGATTAAGAGTTATCTTGGAATTGAAAGCGTATCAGATGTAAGAATCTTCATCCGCTATGATGTAGAGAATATTTCTGATGAGGTTTTTGAGAAGGCCTGCAGAACTGTTTTCTCAGAGCCTCCTGTAGATATTTTATACAGAGAGAATATTGAAGTGCCAAGTGGAGCTGTAGTATTCAGCATCGAAGCACTTCCGGGACAGTTTGATCAGAGAGCTGATTCCGCAGAACAGTGCGTTCGTTTTATAAAAGGTGATGAAGAGCCTGTTATTAAAACAGCAGTTACCTATATGCTCATTGGAAATATGACTTCTGAGGAAGTTTCAAAGATCAAGGAATACACAATGAACCCTGTGGATTCAAGGATTGCAGATGAGACTAAGCCAGAGACTTTGGTAACAAATTATGACGAGCCTGAAGATGTGGCAGTTCTTGATAACTTCTGCACAATGTCAGATGAGAACTTTGAAAACCTCTACAAGTCACTTGGTCTTGCAATGACACTTAATGATTTCAAGTGGATCAGACAGTACTTTAATGATGACGAGCATAGAAATCCTACAATGACTGAGATCAGAGTTCTTGATACATACTGGTCAGACCACTGCCGTCATACAACATTCGGAACAGAGCTCAAGAACGTTGAGTTTGGTGAGGGTGACTACAGAGCACCTATCGAGAATGCTTATAACGACTACCTTGCTGCAAGAGATTCACTTTATCAGACAGAAGAAAAAAAGAAAGAGAAATTCATTTCCCTCATGGATATCGCCCTTATGGGAATGAAGAAGCTTAAAAAAGACGGAAAACTCACAGATATGGAGGAGTCAGAGGAAAACAATGCCTGCACGGTTGTAGTTCCTATCGATGTAGACTATGGCGAGGGTGTAAAGAGAGAAAACTGGCTTGTGTTCTTCAAGAACGAGACTCACAACCATCCTACAGAGATCGAACCATTCGGTGGCGCTGCAACATGTCTTGGTGGTGCTATCAGAGATCCTCTTTCAGGAAGAGGCTATGTTTACCAGGCTATGCGTGTAACAGGTGCAGCTGATCCTACAGTTCCTGTAGCTGAGACCATGAAGGGCAAGCTTTCACAGAAAAAGCTCGTAAGAGGCGCTGCTTCAGGATATTCATCATACGGTAACCAGATCGGACTTGCTACAGGTTATGTAAAAGAAATCTATCATCCGGGCTATGTAGCTAAGAGAATGGAAATTGGTGCGGTTATGGGAGCTGCTCCTCAGGAGCATGTTATCCGTGAGAGCGCTGATCCAGGAGACATCATTGTGCTTCTTGGTGGAAGAACAGGAAGAGATGGCTGCGGCGGAGCAACAGGTTCATCCAAGGCTCATGATTCAAAATCTCTTACAAGCTGCGGAGCAGAAGTTCAGAAAGGTAATGCACCTACAGAGAGAAAGCTTCAGCGACTCTTTAGACGTCCTGAAGTTAGTGAACTTATAAAGAAATGTAATGACTTTGGCGCTGGCGGAGTTTCAGTTGCTATTGGTGAGCTTGCGCCTGGTCTTGATATCAATCTTGATCTTGTACCTAAAAAGTACGCAGGTCTTGATGGAACAGAGCTTGCCATTTCAGAGTCACAGGAGAGAATGGCAGTAGTTGTAGCTCCTAAGGATGTGGACAAGTTCCTTGGATATGCGGGAGAGGAGAACCTTGAGGCAGTTAAGGTTGCCGTAGTTACTGAGGAGCCAAGACTTGTACTTAACTGGAGAGGTAAGAAGATCGTAAATCTTAAGAGAGCATTCCTTGATACCAACGGAGCTCACCAGGAGACAAACGTTAAGGTTGAGATTCCTTCAAAGGCTGACAACTATCTTGAGCAGACAGCTTCAGAGGGCGTAAAAGAAGCTCTTTCAAAGGGAGATGTAAAGAAAGCATGGCTTTCAGTATTAAATGACCTCAATGTATGTTCTCAAAAAGGTCTTGTTGAGATGTTCGACTCATCAATCGGAGCAGGTTCAGTCCTCATGCCTTATGGTGGAAAGAGACAGCTCTCTGAGACACAGACTATGATCGCAAAACTTCCTGTTTTATCAGGAAAGACAGATACAGTAACAATGATGAGCTATGGTTTTGATCCATATCTTTCAAGCTGGAGTCCATACCACGGTGCTGCCTTTGCTGTTACAGAGTCTGTATCAAGGATTGTTGCAAGCGGCGGAGATTACAAAAAGCTCCACTTCACATTCCAGGAGTACTTTAAGAGAATGACAGAAGATGCAAGCCGTTGGAGCCAGCCATTCACAGCTCTTTTGGGAGCATATGAAGCTCAGATGAAGTTTGGTCTTGCTTCTATCGGTGGAAAAGACTCTATGTCAGGCTCATTTAACGAGATAAACGTACCACCTACACTTGTTTCTTTTGCAGTAGATGTTGCACAGCTTTCAGATGTAGTAACACCTGAACTTAAGAAGGCAGGAAATAAGCTTGTTCAGTTCAAGCTTCCAAGAGACAGCTACGATCTTCCTGATTATGAAAAGATCATGGCTCTTTACGAGAAGATAAATGCTCTTATGAAGAAGAAAGCAATCGTTTCAGCATATGCTGAGGACGCATACGGAATCGCTGCTTCAGTTTCCAAGATGGCCTTTGGTAACGGTCTTGGAGTTAAGATTGATGACAGCATCAGTGCAAAAGAGCTCTTTGCAAACGATATTGCAGATATCATCGCAGAAGTTCCTGCAGAGTTTGTTTCAGATGCAGTAAATGCAGGAGCAAGAGTTATCGGTGAAGTTACAGATGATAGCACATTCACAGCTTGCGGCGTAAGCTTCTCAGAAGAAGAGGCCCTTGAGAGCTGGAAGGAAAAACTTGAGAAAGTATTCCACTCAACAGTTAACGAGGAGAAAAAAGCTGTAGACACAGGTCTTTTCAAGGCTGACGGCATATATGTATGCAAGAACAAGGTTGCAAAGCCTACAGTATTTATTCCGGTATTCCCTGGAACAAACTGCGAGTATGACAGTGCACAGGCCTTTGAAAGAGCCGGTGCAAATACAAATATTAAGATATTCAGAAACAGAGATGCTCAGGATATCAGAGAATCAGTTGAAGAGTTCAAAAAAGCTATTGAGCAGGCTCAGATCATCATGTTCCCTGGCGGATTCTCAGCCGGTGACGAACCTGACGGAAGTGCTAAGTTCTTTGCTACAGCCTTCCAGAATGAGGAGATCAAGGCAGCAGTTGAAGACCTCTTACAGAACAGAGACGGACTTGCACTTGGTATCTGTAACGGTTTCCAGGCTATGATCAAGCTCGGCCTTGTACCAAACGGCAGAATTACAGGACAGGATGAGAACGCACCTACACTGACATTTAACACAATTGGAAGACATATTTCCAAGATGGCTACAATAAAGGTTGTTTCCAACAATTCACCTTGGCTTCAGAATGCAAAGCTTGGCGGAGTATACACAAACCCTGCTTCACACGGTGAAGGAAGATTTGTTGCACCTGAAGATGTACTTGATAAGCTCTTTGCAAACGGACAGATTGCAACACAGTACTGCGACCTTGATGGAAACATCACAATGGATGACGAGTGGAACATCAACGGCTCCTACAGAGCAGTTGAAGGTATCCTTTCACCTGATGGAAGATGCCTTGGTAAGATGGCTCACTCAGAGAGACGCGGCGACGGCGTTGCGATCAACATCTACGGCGAGCAGGATATGAAGATATTCGAATCAGGAGTACAGTACTTTAAGTGATATAGCAGACCAAAGTCAACTTGTCATGTGTTTACACAAATGACAAGTTGACCTTGGGATGCGAACATACATGAGGGAAAAAGCACGAAGTGCGATTTCCGAATGTATGTAGGATTGCGAGAGTGAAGCGGAGCAATCCGTATATCACTCAAGCCACATGTACAGAGGAGTAATTCATGAAAGCATTTTTAATATTGGAAGACGGAACCGTCTTTGAAGGAAAGCATATTGGTGCTGATAAAGATGTAGTAAGCGAGATCGTTTTTAACACATCAATGGCAGGATATACAGAAGTTTTTACAGACCCATCCTACGCAGGACAGTCTGTTTGTATGACATATCCTCTTATAGGAAATTATGGCGTGTGCCTGGATGACATGGAATCAGATAAGATCTGGGTTGACGCAGTTATAGTAAGAGAGCTTTCTCATATTCCTTCCAATTTCAGATGTGATATGTCAATTCAGGAATTTCTTGAAAAGTATGATATTCCTGGAATTGAGGGTATAGATACCAGAAAGCTTGTAAGGATCCTTAGAGAAAAAGGAACTATGAACGGTTTTATTACAACCAACGAAAGTCTCAAGTATGAGGATGTAAAAGATAAGCTTCACGCCTATACAACAGGGGATGTGGTAAGCAAAGTATCCTGCAAGGAAAAGAAGTTTCTTAAGGGAGTGGCAGATATTTCTGAGAACGGACCACTTTCAGGCAGTGCTTCTTTTAACGAGGATGATTACAAGGAGAGCCTTAAAGGTGACCTTTCAAAGAGAGAAAAGAAGCCTGCTATCGTAAAAGAGCTTAACGGAAAAGGCCTTAAGATCGCGCTTCTTGACTTTGGTGCAAAAAGAAACATTGCAGCATCACTGGCCTCCAGAGGGTGCGACGTAACAATCTATCCTTCAGATACAACAGCAGAAGAAATTCTTAAGGATGCGCCGGATGGAATCATGCTTTCCAACGGCCCTGGAGATCCAAAAGAGTGCACACAGATCATTAAAGAGATCAAAAAACTCTATGATTCAGAGTTGCCTATTTTTGCCATCTGTCTTGGACATCAGCTCATGGCACTTGCAACGGGAGCTGATACCTTCAAGATGAAGTATGGACACAGAGGTGGTAACCACCCTGTAAAAGACCTGTCAAATAACAGGGTTTATATCTCATCACAGAACCATGGATATGTGGTTGATATGGATAAGCTCGATCCAAATGTGGCAAAGCCTGCATTTATAAATGTTAACGATGGAACAAACGAGGGACTTGCCTATGTTGGAAAGAATATCTTTACAGTTCAGTTCCATCCTGAAGCATGCCCTGGGCCACAGGACAGCAGCTATCTGTTTGACAGATTCATTTCAATGATAAGGGAAGGAGGCAGAGACTAATGCCAAAGAATAAAGATGTAAAAAAGGTACTGGTCATCGGCTCCGGTCCTATAGTAATTGGTCAGGCTGCAGAGTTTGACTATGCCGGAACTCAGGCCTGCCGCTCACTTAAAGAAGAGGGAATTGAGGTTGTACTTGTAAACTCAAACCCTGCTACGATCATGACTGATAAGGACATTGCTGACGAGGTTTACATTGAGCCTCTTACAGTGAAGACCCTTGAGCAGATCATAGAAAAAGAAAAGCCGGATTCAATCCTTCCAACTCTTGGTGGACAGGCCGGACTTAATCTTGGAATGGAGCTTGATGAGTCAGGATTTTTGAAATCCCATAACGTTAAGCTTCTTGGAACTACAGCTGAGACTATCAGAAAAGCTGAGGACCGCCAGGAATTCAAAGATACAATGGAAAAAATCGGTGAGCCTTGTGCGGCTTCACTTGTTGTACATAACGTAAAAGACGGTGTGGATTTTGCAAACAAGATCGGATACCCGGTAGTTCTTCGTCCTGCATTTACACTTGGCGGATCAGGCGGCGGAATAGCCTACAACCAGGTACAGTGCGAAGAAATCCTCGAGAACGGACTCAGACTTTCAAGAGCCAGTGAGGTTTTGGTTGAAAGATGTATCGCTGGTTGGAAAGAAATCGAGTACGAAGTAATGCGTGACAGTGCAGGAAACTGCATCACAGTCTGCAACATGGAAAACATCGACCCTGTTGGTGTTCACACTGGTGACTCAATAGTTGTGGCTCCATCACAGACTCTTTCTGATAAAGAATACCAGATGCTCAGAAGCGCAGCTCTTAATATCATCGATGAGCTTCAGATCACAGGTGGCTGTAACGTACAGTTCGCCCTTCATCCAACAAGCTTTGAGTACTGTGTAATTGAGGTTAACCCACGTGTAAGCCGTTCTTCTGCGCTTGCATCAAAGGCTACAGGATATCCTATAGCAAAAGTTGCAGCAAAGATCGCCCTTGGATATACCCTCGATGAGATAAAGAATGCGATCACAGGAAAGACCTATGCAAGTTTTGAGCCTACTTTGGACTACTGCGTAGTTAAGTTCCCAAGGCTTCCATTTGATAAATTCATTACAGCCAAGAGAACACTTACAACACAGATGAAGGCAACAGGCGAAGTTATGAGTATCTGCACTAACTTTGAAGGTGCAATGATGAAGGCTATCAGATCTCTGGAACAGCACGTTGACTGCCTTACAAGCTACGATTTTTCAGAGCTTGATGACGATGAGCTTTTAGAGAGACTCAAAGTAGTAGATGACCAGAGAATATGGGTAATTGCTGAGGCTCTTCGCCGCGGTATAAGTCATGATCAGATCCATGACATCACAAAGATCGATCTTTGGTTTATAGATAAGCTCCACACCCTTGTAAAGATGGAACTTAAGCTCCTTAGGATAGGTGAAAAGAATACAGAAGGTAAGCAGGGAACAGTGGAAGATGCTAAGAAGATCATTTCTTTTGACACACTTCTCGAAGCTAAGCGCCTTGAGTATCCTGACACAGTTATCAGCAGACTTACAAGATTCTCAGTTGATGTTTTAAAGCAGCTCCGTGAAGAACTTGGCATCAAGGCCACATTTAAGATTGTTGATACCTGCGCCGCTGAGTTTGAAGCTGCAACGCCTTATTACTACTCAGTTTACAACGGTCCTGACTCTGAGGATGAAGCTGCGCTGTCAGCAAATAATGGCAAGAAAAAGATTTTGGTTCTTGGTTCAGGTCCTATCAGGATCGGCCAGGGTATCGAGTTTGACTACTGCTCAGTTCATGCTACATGGGCGTTTAAGAAGGCAGGTTATGAAACAATCATCATAAATAACAACCCTGAGACAGTAAGTACTGACTTTGATATTGCTGATAAGCTTTATTTTGAGCCACTTACTCCTGAAGATGTTGAGAATATTGTTAAACTTGAAAAGCCTGACGGAGCAGTAGTTCAGTTCGGTGGACAGACTGCCATCAAGCTCACTCAGGACCTGATGAAGATGGGCGTTAAGATCTACGGAACTGATGCAAAAGACGTAGACGCTGCAGAGGATAGAGAAATCTTTGACCAGATCCTTGAAGAGACTCAGATTAAGCGTGCTCAGGGAGCAACAGTTTATACAGCAGAAGAGGCAAAAGAGGTTGCTAACCGCCTTGGATATCCTGTGCTTGTTCGCCCTTCATATGTTCTTGGTGGACAGGGCATGCAGATAGCTCTTTCTGACCAGGAGATCGAGGAGTTCATGAACATTATCAACAGATATGCTCAGGATCATCCTATCCTTGTTGATAAGTACCTTCAGGGAATTGAGACAGAAGTTGATGCTGTGTGTGACGGCGATGACATCGTTATCCCTGGAATCATGGAGCATATTGAGAGATCAGGTATCCACTCAGGAGATTCAATCTCCGTTTATCCTGCACAGTCTCTTTCTGACAAGGTAAAAGAGACAATTGCTGAATATACAAAGAGGCTTGCAAAGGCACTTCATGTAATAGGCCTTATCAATGTTCAGTTTATCGCTGTAGGTGATGAGGTTTACATCATCGAGGCTAACCCAAGATCTTCAAGAACAGTTCCTTACATCAGTAAGGTTACAGGTATTCCTATCGTTGATCTTGCAGCTAAGGTTATGATGGGACATAAGTTAAAAGACCTTGGATATACACCGGGACTTCAGCCTGAAGCAGGTTACGTTGCTATCAAGATGCCGGTATTCTCTTTTGAAAAGATCAGAGGAGCTGAGATCAGCCTTGGACCTGAAATGAAGAGTACAGGTGAGTGCCTTGGAATAAGTAAGAGCTTTAATGAAGCCCTTTACAAAGCCTTCCTTGGAGCTGGCGTAAACCTTCCTAAGTACAAGCAGATGATCATTACTGTTAAGGATTCAGATAAGGGAGAAGTTATTGAGATAGCACGTCGCTACGAAAAGCTTGGATACATTATCTACGCGACCCGCTCAACAGCTGATACTCTCAATGAGAACGGCGTTAAGGCCAGAAAGATAAACCGTATCAATCAGGAATCTCCTACAGTCATCGACCTTATCCTTGGTCATAAGATCGACCTTGTAATTGATACTCCTACACAGGGAAGAGATAAATCAAGAGACGGATTCCTTATCCGCAGAACTGCCATAGAGACAGGTGTTAATGTCATTACAGCACTTGATACAGCAAGAGCGCTTGTAACAAGCCTTGAGACAAAGGCAACTGAAGAAAATCTTGAACTTGTAGATATTGCAAAATTGTAAAAGGCAAAGAACTAAGGGGACGTGGGTGGACCTTGGGGACGGGGTTGTAGGGCCATTTTCAGAAAATGGCCCTACAACCCCGTCCCCCTAGTCTCTTTTTTTCAAATCCATGTTGCCCGAAGGTTTCTGTATTCTGCGACCATAGGAGCCAATTGTCTGAATCCAATGTGTCCGCCTGTCAACAGGTCGCCATAAGTGTGACCGTCATCAACGAATTCAAATATCTGTAAGTCGTTAACATAGAAATTGACTTTATTCTTATTCTTTATCACTTTTATTTTGTACCATTCAGATTCCACTGATGCATCAGGAATAGGATCTGCTCCCTGAGCTACCAGGTGGAAACCATAGCTTTTTCTTAGATTACAGGTGTGGAAGGCCCTTTCATCAGGCTCTTTTCTCCTGAAATAAGAAACGTGAAAAGCATTTATGTCGCCACTGTGATACTGCTTGTATTCACCGGTTCTTTTGCTTAAAGACTCATCGAATATGCTTCCGCCACTTCTGGCTTTTGCAGCAAAGAACATAATGGCCAGTCCCGGCTCTTTTAATGGGCGGAATTCCCATTCAATCTTCACATCAGAAGGAAAAGCTTCAGGACACCATAAAACGTAGTTTGCCTTCTGGCCTTCACTGGCAGACAAGGCATTCTCAAGCCTCATTGCCCCATCAGGAAAACTGATCTTGGCACTGCCTTCAAGGATGAACTTTGAAATGTCCTCCTGACATGCAAGCGGATTTTCATAAATTAACTTGCTCATTTTGTAACCCCCAACGAATGTTTAATACACTACATTGCCTATTATAGCAGATGGGTAGGCGGTTTGGACCTTTGTTTTTTATCTGAATATGATTTTCATCAGGAAAAAGAAATAGTGAAAAACACATTCTAAAAACCATTAATTTAATAATGTTTTAATAGTTTGCTAGAGCTATATGCCCAGATCAACATTTTTACACCATTATATGTTCTGTATCTTTTTGCTGATATCTTTTGGGGAGAAAACATCGAATAAAGATGTATGTCTAAAAAAAATCCGGTACTTTTGGGGGTACTTTTGGCGATGTACGGATAAGAATGCCGATAAAGTGCAATCTTATCCGTACAATCTGTCATTAGACACTTCATATTTCGCGTGACATACGGATAAGACAGCATACAACATGCAATCTTATCCGTAAAAGGAAAGATCATTGAGCAAAAAATGACCATATTGTACGGATAAAAATAAAGAATAGTGCTGAAGTTATCCGTACGATGGGATGAAAAGGAGAAAATCTACAAGTATCACTTTAAATGAGTGGTTTATTTAAATGGCACATGAGCGCCAGTGAATGAAACTACTGCGACTAGTTTGTCGAGGTCGTCTGTCACAGTGACTTCGAAGAAGCTGTTCCTTTTGCCGTCTTTTAAGAGCCTGGCTTCTGCAAAAAGCTTGTTTCCTTTGGTTGCTGACATAAAGTTTGCCTGACCTACAAGGCTGACAGTAGCATATTCTTTTTCATAGTTGGATGCAACCGCAAAAGCAAAATCAGCCAGTGTATAGATGGCGCCGCCCATTATGCCACCATAGGCATTCTTGTGTTTTGGAGTAAGCTCCATACTGCATTTGGAATAGTTTTCACCTATTTCATCTATTACTGCACCGGAAAGCTCTGTGGCATACAGATCTTTTGAAAAAACTTCTCTTGCATCTTCAAGTGTTCCCATGTTATATCCCCAATTAGTTGTTGATTATCAAG
Organism: Butyrivibrio sp. AE2015; assembly: GCF_000420825.1. GTDB lineage: Bacteria > Bacillota > Clostridia > Lachnospirales > Lachnospiraceae > Butyrivibrio. Next base: position 91,863 of record NZ_ATVR01000004.1, read on the forward strand.
TAAAATTGCCTGGGGCAATTTTAAGTGTAAATCAATATTAGTATTATTTTGAAAGAGTTTCTTTTATATAATCCATGGCTTCAAGGTATCCATTTAGCCCGTGTCCATATATTTGTTTGTCGCAGGCCGGAGCAGTTACAGAAATCTTTCGGAATTCTTCTCTGGACTGGATATCTGAAATATGTACTTCTACCTTTACGATTTGCTCGATGCTCTTTAGTGCATCATGGATAGCGTAGCTGTAATGTGTATAAGCTCCAGGATTAATTACGATTCCCTGAGTGCCATCGCTATAGGCTTCCTGTATTCTGTCTATAATAGCGCCTTCATGATTGGACTGGAATATTATGACTTCATCACCGTCTGCTGCAGCTTTTTCTCTTATCATGTTGCAGAGATATGCATAATCCTGATTTCCATATATAGCCTTTTCTCTTATTCCAAGGAAATTGAGATTTGGTCCGTTGATTACAAGAATTTTCATGTTCTTTCTGCTCCTGTTTCCAAATTTATCATGTTAAAAAAGATTATAAATAATGAGAAGGCAGAATAAAAGGAAAAAATACTCATTCAGAAAAAACAAATGTGAAAATAGGGGTCAGAAAAATGCAAAATAAAAACAAAATTCCCCTTGCACCTGCTATTGAATTGGTGTATAAAGAGAAAGGAAAATTTAACAGACGGGAGCTTGTATTACAGGCTGAGAGGAAGGTGTGACCTTCGACCGAGAACCTGATTTGGATAATGCCAACGTAGGGATGCCTGATACATAGGAGAATATTCGCGGAAGCAACCAAACAAGGTTACTTCCGCTTTGTGCGTTTATGGGAAAAACGCAGAGCGGATAGGAACCTTGTGAATATTATGAGCAAAACCGTCTGAGAAAAGGAGAAAAGGTATGAAAAAAAGTAACTGGTTATTAAGGATGGTAATGCTTGCAATGTTCGTTGCACTCGGGGTGGTAATATCACCGATCCTGAGGATTGAGGGAATGTGCCCAATGGCGCATCTTATCAACATCACCTGTGCTGTGTTTATGGGACCTGCCTATGCATTTTTGTGTGCAATCCTGATCGGAGTCATCAGAATGATGATCATGGGCATCCCTCCGCTTGCTCTTACAGGAGCTGTGTTTGGAGCAGCGCTTTCCGGTATTTTCTACAAACTTTCTAAAGGAAAGATCATCGCAGCTGTTCTTGGGGAAATCATTGGAACAGGAATCATAGGCGCAATTGTTTCTTACCCGGTAATGACATATATCTGGGGAAAACAGGGACTTACATGGTTCTTCTATGTACCATCATTTATCTGCGGAACCCTCATTGGAGGAAGCATAGCATTTTTGCTTCTTAACAGATTGGAGGCAGCAGGTGCTCTTTCAAAGATCCAGAACAGTTTAAAAGACATTGAAACAAAGGAAAAGGCGGCATAATGGCTGATTTGATCCATTGTATTACCAATCCAATATCTATGATGCAGTGTGCCAATGCGGTTTTGGCTCTCGGTGATAAGCCCATAATGGCTGAGCATCCATTGGAGGTAAAAGAAATAACAGATGATGCATCAGCGCTTCTATTAAATCTTGGGAATATATCTGATTCAAGGATGGAAGCTATGAAAATATCATTTGAGGCAGCTCTTTTTAAAGAGCTGCCTATTGTGCTTGATGCGGTTGGAGTTGCGTGCTCGGAGCTTAGAAGGAAATTTGCTTTGGAACTTATTAAGGAAAGAGAAGCTCTAATGCGCGATGAGAGCAGGGACTTCAAAGGATTCTTTTTGATAAAGGGCAACAATTCAGAGATAAAGGCGCTTCTTGATGAAAACTATAGGGGGCTTGGCGTTGATGCTGATGAACGCTTAAAAAAAGAAGACTCAATCAGTGCTTCAATAAAGCTTGCTGCAAGTTTAAATGCAACTGTTTTGTGCAGTGGCGAAACAGACATGATAACTGATGGGGAAAAGACATTCCTTATATCGAACGGAGTCTCGGAAATGGGGAATATAACCGGTACAGGCTGTATGCTTGGAGCTGTGTGTGCAAGTTTTCTGGCCCATGAAAAGAGTATTCATCAGGTTGTAAAAGCTTGCGCGTTTTTTGGAATTGCAGGCGAGATTGCAAGGGAAGAACTATTAAAGAATCAAAAGGATATGAATGAAAGAGTCAGCCCAATAGGCTGTGGAAGTTTCCTTATAAAACTTTTGGATGAATTATCAGTTGTAAACGAAGATATCATAGAAAAACGGATTAATTTAGATTACATATAACATATGAAAGAAGCAGGAAAAATTAAATGAGCAGAATAGACAGAGAGCAAATGAAGCTGTATCTGGTGACAGATAGTACTAACCTGCCTGAAGAGATTTTTTTAAAGAAGGTAGAAGATGCCCTGCGAGGCGGGGTGACCATGCTTCAGATAAGGGAAAAAGACAAGACTACAAGAGATTACATTGAACTTGCCGCAAAAACTCATGACATAGCTAAAAAATACAATGTGCCTCTTATTATCGATGACAGAGTGGATGTTGCCATGGCTGTAGACGCCGAGGGAGTTCATCTTGGACAGAGCGATATGCAGGTGGATAAAGCAAGAGAAATCCTGGGTGAAAAGAAAATAATAGGCGCCACCACAAAGACTGTACCCCAGGCTCTTGAGGCATACCAAAACGGTGCAGATTATCTGGGAGTTGGAGCAATTTATCCGACAACTACCAAGGTAAAAACGGTTCTCACCTCTGTGGAGACTCTGACTGACATCTGCAATAGCGTGCCTATTCCTGCTAATGCCATAGGTGGTCTTAACAAAGGCAATATTGATGTGTTGAAAGATGCTCCCATCGCTGGAATATGCGTGGTTTCTGCAATCATGAAGGCAGAAGACTCATACCAGGCAGCAAAAGAGCTGCTTAAGGCATACGAGGAACTAAAAGCATGAAAACAGTACTTACAATAGCGGGAAGCGACTGTTCAGGCGGAGCCGGGATCCAGGCGGATCTTAAGACGATTGAAGCTCATGGACTGTACGGCATGAGCGTTATCACGGCTCTGACTGCACAGAACACACTTGGAATAAGCGGAATCATGGTGGTGGGAGCTGAATTTGTAAAAATGCAGCTTGAGGCAATATTTGATGACATAAGGCCTGATGCCATAAAAATTGGAATGCTTCCTGATGCAGATGTTATGAAGGCTGTAAGGGACGTGCTTGTTGCTTATAAGGCATCAAATATCGTACTTGACCCTGTTCTTGGCTCAACATCAGGGACAGAGCTTTCTAAAAAGGCAGCGAGAGAGTTCCTTAAAAATGAGCTCTTTTGCCTGTGTGATCTGGTAACCCCTAACATTCCGGAAGCAGAGATACTCAGCGGAAGGAAGATAGGCTCAAAGAAAGATATGGAAGATGTAGCTGCGGCTTTATCTAAAGAATATGGCTGCAGCTTTTTGATAAAAGGTGGACACAGCTCTTTTGGCAGAGAGGATGAAGCTTGTGATTGCCTGTATCAAAAAGAAGCTGCTTTTATAGAAGGTAAGCGAATAGACAATCCTAACACTCATGGAACAGGATGCACCTTGTCGAGCGCTATTGCCTGTAATCTGGCTTGCGGCCTTACCATGGAAGAGTCAGTAAAAAGAGCTAAAGAATATATTGGAAAGTGCATATCGGCCAGGCTTGATATCGGCAGAGGCAGAGGCCCACTTTTACATAATTTGAGGTGACTGTTCAGAGCCGGAACCCGGAAACATAAATGTTTTCGCTTGACTCTGAATATTTACAAAATAAAAACTTGAGGAGAAAAGGTATGACAAATTACACAACACAGATGGATGCTGCGAGGAAGGGGATCATAACACCTCAGATGGAGGCTGTTGCAAAGGACGAGTACAGATCAGCAGAAGAAATAAGAGATCTTGTAGCAAGGGGACAGGTAGCAATCTGTGCTAACAAGAACCATAAGTGCCTAAAACCTAAGGGAGTAGGCTCTATGCTAAAAACAAAGATAAATGTAAATCTTGGAGTTTCAAGAGACTGCAAGGATTATGATGTTGAGATGGAAAAAGTGATGGCGGCTGTAAACATGGGTGCTGATGCCATTATGGATCTGTCTTCTCACGGAAACACACAGCCTTTTAGAAAAAAGCTTGTTGAAGAATGCCCTGTAATGCTGGGAACAGTGCCGGTTTATGACAGTGTGATCCACTATCAGAGGGACCTTTCCGAACTTACAGCCAAAGATTTCATCGATGTTATAAGGCTCCATGCTGAGGATGGTGTTGATTTCGTGACACTTCACTGCGGAATAACCAGAAAGACCATTGATCAGATAAAAAGACATAAGAGAAAAATGAATATTGTATCAAGGGGCGGTTCGCTTGTTTTTGCATGGATGAGCATGACGGGAGAAGAGAATCCTTTTTATGAGTACTTTGACGAAATCCTTGAAATATGCAGAGAACATGATGTGACAATCTCACTTGGAGATGCCTGCAGACCGGGATGTCTTGCGGATGCAAGCGATGTGTGCCAGATAGAAGAGCTGGTAAGACTTGGAGAACTGACAAAGAGAGCCTGGGAAAAGGACGTTCAGGTTATGGTTGAAGGACCGGGACATGTGCCAATGGATCAGATCGAGGCAAACATGAAGATGCAGCAGACAATCTGCATGGGAGCTCCTTTCTATGTACTTGGACCTCTTGTTACAGACATTGCTCCCGGATATGACCATATTACATCTGCAATCGGTGGTGCGATCGCAGGGGCGGCAGGTGCAGCTTTCCTTTGCTATGTGACACCGGCTGAGCACCTTGCTCTTCCAAACGTAGACGATGTTAAACAGGGTATAATCGCTTCTAAGATTGCAGCACATGCTGCTGATATAGCAAAAAAGATCCCGCATGCCATGGATATCGACAATGCGATGGCGGATGCCAGAAAGAATTTTGACTGGGACAAACAGTGGGAGTGTGCCATCGACCCTGAAACTGCGAAGGCTATAAGGGCCGACAGAGCACCTGAATTTGATGATACCTGCTCTATGTGCGGTAAATTTTGCGCTGTCAGGAGCATGAACAAAGCACTTGCTGGAGAACATATTGACATATTATAATTAGATAGACTATCCCGTAAAAAAATAGTTGAAAAAAACAAGTCTATAGTTTAAACTATACTAGTTGTTTGATGTAAAAATTTATATTGTTACTTTCTTAAACGCAGATAGTGACGTTTTTTAGGAGGATTTTTTATGATTTCTGCAAGTGATTTCAGAAATGGTATGACCATCGAAATCGATGGCAACGTATGTCAGATTATTGAATTCCAGCACGTTAAGCCTGGTAAGGGCGCTGCTTTCGTAAGAACAAAGCTTAAGGATATCATCAATGGCGGTGTTAAAGAGACAACATTCCGTCCTACTGAGAAGTTCCCAGCAGCTCGTATTGACAGAAAAGATATGCAGTATCTCTATCAGGATGGCGATATTTACAACTTCATGGATTCAGAGACTTATGAGCAGATCGGACTTACATCTGAGCAGGTTGGCGATTCTCTTAAGTTCGTAAAAGAGAATGAAGTTTGTAAGATCAATTCTTATAATGGAAATGTATTCGCAGTTGAGCCTCCAATGTTCGTAGAGCTTGCAATCTCTGAGACAGAGCCTGGATTCAAGGGCGATACAGCAACAGGTGCTACAAAGCCTGCAACTGTTGAGACTGGTGCAACTGTTTATGTTCCTCTCTTCGTTAACGAAGGAGATGTTATCAAGATTGATACAAGAACAGGTGAGTACCTTTCAAGAGTTTAATCTGTATACAACCGTATCTGATTCATTTAGATCATAATTTTATAGAAACGAATGTAAGACAATAGTTTATTTGAGCTATTGTCTTATTTTTTTACTTTTATCAAAAAATTGAAATGGAGAGGATATGAAAATGAATATATTAGAATTTGGAAAGATAATGACAGAGGAAGTAAAGGATGCGCTTGGAAATGCTGTAGATGTAGAATTTAAGGAGATTACCAAGAATAATGGTATAGTCAATCACGCACTTATTATCAGAAAACAGGCAGAAAATGTAGCTCCTACAATCTACATCGATGATCTCTATGATAAATTTAAGGATGGGAAGGTAATCATGAGTATTGTGAATGAGATTGTTGAGCTGTATAACCAGTATGCCCCAGGGGAAAGCGTTGATGTGTCATTCTTTACTGACTTTTCGAAAGTGGCAGGTCTTTTGGCATTTAAGGTTGTTAATTACTACAAGAATGAAGAAGTCCTTAGAGATATTCCTTATAAGAGATTTGCAGACCTTGCCATGATTCCGTTTTGCCTTGTTCACGATGAAAGGCTTGGAAGGGGAATCATTACTATAAAAAATGAGCACTTGAAGGAGTGGGAGGTATCCTTTGATGAGCTATGGGAGAATGTCTATGAGAATGCACCCAAAATTCTGCCGCTTACTTTCGGTAATATGGCAGAGTATGTACCTGCTCTGAAAGAAATGCCCCTTGAAGGAGTCCTTCCTGAAATGTTCGTCTTTTCCAACAGTTCAAAGATTAACGGAGCAGGAGTCTTTTTGTATCCGGGGGTAATGGAGGCGACTTCCAAAGCCCTGCAAAGCAGTTTGATCGTAATCCCTTCATCTGTGCATGAGGTGATAGTTATTCCTTCTGAGAAGATGGCAGTAGATCCGGAATATCTTTATAAAATGGTAAAAGAAGTAAATCGTACTGTTGTGGAGGATGGAGAAGTGCTAAGTGACAACGTTTATTATTATGACAAAAACACAGGTAAAATGGGGATCTTACAAGAGGAGATGGCTATTTAAATTGGACTTTAAGGTGCGCATATGATATTATATTCGGGTATGTATGCACCCGTAGTCTAATGGATAAAACGTAGGCCTCCGACGCCTTTGTTGCTGGTTCGAGTCCAGTCGGGTGCATGTTTACTAGTATAGTGGGGACTATTACTTATTCAGAGGTTTTTTATAATGAAAAAGAAAAATGACTTTAATTCATGGAGAAATGAAAAAAAGGATATATTTGCAATTCTAGGCGACAATAAAAAGATTCTCATGCCTGTTATCTTGGTACTTGCTGTTGCTATTACTGTCGGTATTGCTATCAGTGCAAACCGCAGGGCTGCGATGCTTGCTGAAGCTCCGGCCGATTCTGACGTGGCAGCGACTTTTGAAATTCAGGATGTAACTATGGAAGAGAATGCATATCCTGATGTGAATGCTCTTGTTGATACTTATTACACTGCAATGGCTGAGGGTGATTCAGAGACTATCAAGTCTATCTACAAGGGACTTGATGAGACAGAAGCTCTTAAGGCAGTTGCAGCTGCAGATTATATAGAGGATTTCGAGAATATCATTGTATATACAAAACCCGGTCCATTGACCGGAAGCTATGTGGCTTACGTATATAACGAGGTTAAGCTATATGAGTATGAAAAAGCCATTCCCGGACTTGAGACTATGTACATCTGTACTGATGAGAATGGTAGTCTTTATATCAATGGAGACATTGCTGATGCCAACGAGATTGAGTATATAAAGAACGTGAATGTGCAGGCTGATGTTATTGACTTAAACAACAAGGTAGCATCAAGCTATAATGAGATGGTCAATTCTGATGAAGCGCTTGCAGAGCTTTTGACCAAGATGAGATCTGGAATTCAGGTATCAGTAGGAGAGGCTCTTGCATCTTCTGAGGCAAGCTCATCAACTGCAGATGATGCAGAGGCAAGTGATGAGAGCTCAGAAGAAGTCAGCGAGGCAGCACAGGAGACAGAGCCTGAGACAACGACGGTTCGCACTATTAAGGCAACAGACGTAATAAACATCAGAAAGTCTGATAGTGAAACAGCAGATGTCCTTGCCAAGACTTCAAAGGGAGAGGAATTTAAGGAGCTTGAAGCTCTTGCGAACGGATGGAGCAAGATAGAATATAATGGCGGAGTTGCTTACGTAAAGACTGAGTTTTTTGAGGTTGTAAGTGAAGAAACTGTCACAGTTGATAATAAAGAGACTGAAACAGAAACTGAGACAACAACAGAGGAGGCAACTTCAACAAAGGACACTTCTGCCAAGACTGGCAAGATGACTGTAAAGGATTCAGTAAGACTTCGTAAGTCTGAGAGCACAGAGGCTGAGATCATATCAATGATATATGCTGGTTCAACAGTCAATGTAGTGGAACAATACGCTAACGGCTGGGCAAAAGTAGAGTATAATGGAAATACAGGATATATCAAATCTGAATTTTTAGAGTAATCAGACCCGAATAAGGAGGCAAGCTATATGTTTGGACGAACAAGAGTTGCTATTATGGGGACTGGCAAAATTGCAGGAGTTATGGCCAAAACCCTTAAAAATACCAAGGGAGTTGTCTGCTATGCAGTTGGTTCAAGGACTGAAGAGAAGGCTAAAGCATTTGCATCCCAATATGGAATAAAGAGATATTATGGATCTTATGAAAGTCTTGTGGCGGATCCAAAGATTGACCTTGTTTATATTGCAACTCCGCATTCTGAGCATTTTGATAATGTGAAGCTGGCCCTTTTAAATGGCAAGCATGTTTTATGTGAAAAGGCTTTTATGCTGAATGAACAGCAGGCTAAAACCATATTTGATCTGGCTGAAGAGAAAAATCTCCTTGTAGTAGAAGCTATGTGGGTAAGATTTATGCCTATGAGAAATAAGCTCATGGAGGTTCTGGCCGGAGGTGTTATTGGCGAGCCTACGATGCTTACAGCCAATTTAGGGTATAACATCGCGAATAAAGAGAGAATTGCCAAGCCTGAGCTTGGTGGTGGGGTTCTCCTTGATCTTGGCGTATATGTTCTTAATTTTGCGTCAATGGTATTTGGAAATGATGTGACAGATATTGTTTCCATGTGCTCTTTTAACAATTTTGGGATGGACCTTCATGACAGTATTACGCTTAGGTACAGAGATGGCAAAATGGCCGTGCTTAATGCGTCAGGTCTTTCTGTAAGTGACAGAAGCGGTGTTATCTATGGAACAAAAGGATATATTGTTGTAGATAATATAAATAATTTTGAGGGAATCACGGTTTACGACTCTGACCACAAAAAGACTGCTTATTATAAACGGCCTAAGCAGAAGACGGGTTATGAGTATGAGGTTGAGGCATGTGTGAGAGCGCTTAATGAGAAGTGGATTGAGTGTCCTGAAATGCCACATTCTGAGAGTCTTAAGATCCTTAATATGATGGATTTTATCAGAAAGACTAATGGAATAGTATTTCCTATAGAGAAGGAAACAGATGTTACAGTTACAGATGCGATAGAAACGGCTATTACTACGGAAGAAGTTGAGGGAACTTCTGAAGAAAAACAAATTGAGGGAACTTCTGAAGGAACGCAAGTAGCGGTAGCTTCTGAAGAAAAACAGGATGAGAATGCGGGGGCTGTAGAAGAGTAAGACGAGGAGTTTATGCAAAAGAAGTATTTATTGGGAATTTTGCTCATAGCGATAATAGCAGGAAATATTCCGTTCATCAGTTATGCTGATGAATATGAAGATACTATCGCTGCAATGCAGCAGCAGGAAGCACAAACTCAGGCGGAAATTTCTGATCTTGAAAAGCAGACTAAGGAAACACAGGATGCTATCAGCGCTCTTCAGGGACAGAAAGCTCAGACTCAGAACAACGTATCTAACCTGGAAACTCAGAGTAGTGCGTTGCAGAGTACAATTAATGGATATTCCAATAAACTTAATTCGCTTAACGAAGAGATTTCTGAAGCAGAAGTGGCAATGGCTGAAGTGTCTTCAGAAATCGTTAAGCTTAATTCTGAACTTCAGCAAGCTAAGGCTGAGGAACAGGACAGATATAATCTTTTAAAGAAACGACTTAAGTCCACCTACGAAAAAGGGTCAGGTGCCGGACTTCTTCAAATTCTTTTGGAATCAGGTTCAATCCAGGAATTTCTTACAAAATTTGAATATTTAAATGCCATCATCGAATATGATCAGAGAAAGATCAGTGAATATCAGGAATTGCAGGCTGATATTGAGAGTAAAAAAGCTGTGGTGGAAGAAAAAGAAGCAGAACTTGATGAGTATCAGACACAACTTGATGAGAAACATGATGAACTGGCTGATCTTACAGATACAGTAAGAGGACAGCTTAGCAATACCAAGAGTACTCTTTCTTCTGAGAAAAACAAACTTGCTGATTATGACAAACAGCTTACTGAGCTTGATGCCAAGATGAAAGCCCTGGAGGCTAAAACGGCAGCGGCACAGGCAGCTCTTGCTAAACAGATAGCCGAGAGACTTGCAATGACTAAGGAAGATACTTCAGGTTCTTACGCTGCAAGTGCGGATGAGCTTACCTGGCTGGCGGCAACAATACAGGCCGAGGCAGATGGAGAATCCTATACAGGTAAGCTGGCAGTAGGCTCTGTGATCATGAACAGAGTTAAGAGTTCTGCTTTCCCGAGCACAGTTGTGGGTGTAATAACGCAGAATATGCAGTTTGCATCCTATCGTTCCGGTAAGGTTGAGCTTATTATATCAAACGGTCCCAATTCCACATGTATACGTGCGGCTCAGGAGGTTTTGGATGGAGCCCGTGTAGGTGATTATCTCTTTTTCATGACCAGATACTGGGCAGATTATTATGGAATTGCCGAATATGAGATGATTGGTAATCATGCATTCTTCTATCGCTGGATCGTAAAAGAGAAAGAAGAGGAAGAGGAGCAGGAAGTCGAGGAATCTGACAGCAGCTCTGAAAACAATGAAAGCGAATCATCTTCAGAATCTGAAAATGAGGAGAATTCTGAAGAATCCGAGGAGAATTCAGAGGAGTCAGAAGATAATTCAGAAGACAATTCTGAGGAAAACTCTGAGGAAAATTCCGAGGAAAACTCTGAGAATAGTGGAGATTCAGGTGAAGGCGGCGAGTAAGGCTATCTGAAAGACTATTTCAAATAGTTGAAAAATAATTAGATTTTACTATTGCACTTTAAATTACTAAAATGTATAATCGTATACATGCAGTGATGTCTGCGCAATGGGGCGTAGAGACCTTTGGTTTCTTACGCCCCTTTTTATTACATTGTTTTTATGTGCCAAGGCACAGGAAGGAGAATGAAAATGTCATACGTTGATGAGATCTACGATTATGTCGTAGAAAAGAACCCAGCTCAGCCAGAATTCCATCAGGCAGTTAAGGAGGTACTTGAGTCACTCCGTGTTGTTATTGAAGCTAACGAAGAAGAATACCGCAAGGATGCTCTTTTAGAGAGACTTGTTACTCCTGAAAGACAGATTCTTTTCAGAGTTCCTTGGGTTGATGATAAAGGACAGGTTCAGGTTAACAATGGCTTCCGTGTTCAGTTCAATTCAGCAATCGGACCATACAAGGGTGGTCTTCGTTTTCACCCTTCAGTAAACCTTGGAATTATTAAGTTCCTTGGATTTGAGCAGATCTTCAAGAATTCTCTTACAAGCCTTCCTATCGGCGGTGGTAAGGGTGGTTCTGACTTTGATCCTAAGGGCAAGTCAGACAGAGAAGTTATGGCTTTCTGCCAGAGCTTCATGACAGAGCTGTTCAGACACATCGGTGCTGACACAGACGTTCCTGCCGGAGATATCGGTGTAGGTGGACGTGAGATCGGTTATCTTTATGGCCAGTACAAGAGAATCAGAGACGTATATGAAGGAGTTCTTACAGGTAAGGGACTTACATACGGCGGATCACTTGCTCGTACACAGGCTACAGGTTATGGACTCGTATATATCACAGAAGAACTTTTGAAGGATCATGGCAAGGATATGGCTGGTAAGACAGTTGTTGTATCCGGTGCAGGAAACGTAGCAATCTACGCTATTGAGAAGGCTCAGCAGCTCGGTGCAAAGGTTGTAACATGTTCTGATTCTACAGGTTGGATTTATGATCCGGAAGGAATTGATGTTGCTCTTCTTAAGGAAGTAAAAGAGGTTAAGAGAGCTCGTCTTTCTGAGTATGCCGCTGCCAGAAAGTCTGCAGAATATCATGAGAAGAAGAACGGTGAGCATGGCGTATGGAACGTTAAGTGTGATGTAGCTCTTCCTTGTGCAACACAGAACGAGCTTGATCTTGATGATGCTAAGGCTCTTGTAGCAAATGGCGTAATCGCTGTTTGTGAGGGTGCTAACATGCCTTCAACAATTGAAGCTACAAAGTACCTTCAGGACAATGGAGTTCTCTTTATCTGTGGTAAGGCTTCTAATGCCGGTGGTGTTGCAACATCAGCTCTTGAGATGAGCCAGAATAGTGAGAGACTTTCATGGACATTCGAAGAAGTTGATAATAAGCTCCAGGGCATCATGGTCAACATCTATAAGAGCATTTCTGAAGCAGCAAAGAAGTATGGCAAGGAAGGCGACTATGTTGCAGGTGCAAATATTGCCGGATTCCTTAAGGTTGCTGAAGCTATGAAGGCTCAGGGTATTGTTTGATAATTACAGGTGAATAAAAGATTCATTATTCTGGTCGAAGACTGTTTTTGTTTTTCGAGGACACACTTATTTCACACTTTTTTGTGTAAAATGACATTGCAAAGATTATGAAAAACAGATAATATAAATCACGCTACTGTTGTTGGTCTTTTATACGGAGGCGACGATATGGGTGAATGGAAACAGGTCTTTGACCGAGTGATGGATCAGTTATATAACCATCCTGAAGAGATGCGTGCCAGACTTCTTAATAAGTATGATAATAATAAATATAAAACTGAGGAACGTCCTCAAACTGCTATTGAGATGCTTCGAGGTATGCACTGATTAAAATAGTAAAATAAAGGCGATGAAATGATCTTCATTTCATCGCCTTTTGTTCTTTATTTATTCATAAATGTTCTAACATTGATCCCGTTTACTTCAATATGATCATCTACCGCGATAACAAGGCACTGTCTGCCGTCAACTATTTTGGATTCTACAAGATCTGTGCGGTCTGGTTTAACCTTGATAACTACGTCAGGTGTTTCAATGTCGAATTTCTTGGTATTGGCAATGTTGCTTGCAAGAAGAGGGAAGTCCTCATCACCTGCGCATTTTGTGTAGTTCTCCTCGAAATATCCAAGTCGCTCTTCAGATACGCCACTATCCTGAAGGAGCTGCTTGACGTCTTTTTTGGAAAGCTCAAGTGGTTCAGGGTCTTCAGCGTGATCTTCGATCATATCGTTTAAGTTATCATGAATGTTCTTCATGATGTCATAGTCAGCATCCTCGCCGATAGTGTTCTGGACAACCGCATCGAAGATGTCCTTCTGCTCCGGAGCGGATATAGGAGCTCTTCCACCGAACATGGCCTCCACAAATTCTGGCTGAAGATCATCAGGTTTTTTGGTGAAGTAGAGCATATTGTGGATATCCATATCTCTTTCTATGAAAGCAGGGAAAAGAAATCCCTTTGTAGGACCCTCTACAATCCAATCGCGGTATCTGTCCTCTATAACATTCTTGGATTCATTGTAGCCAAGACCTGCCTTTGAAAGCTTTACAGGGCAGATGCTGCAAAGAATGTAGTCATAGATCTTGTCGGAAGCATCTTCCATTTCGATTCCGTCATTTGTGACACCGGGAATATCGTAAACTGCGTGAACTACGATTATGTAATAGTTTTCTCCGTTGATGTAATTGGCTATGATCTTGTCGTAGAATTCCTCTAAGAGCTCATCATCTTCAAGCCTTGAATTACGGAGAGTCAAAAGAAAGTCCTGAGTTCCTCCCGGCTGTTCCTGGTCAAGAGGAAACTCAAGACTGATCAGATTCTTGCCAAATGTTCCTGCAAGTGTGTGCTGGAAAATATCCAGATATTTAAACATTTCTTCCTCTGGGATCTGTCCAAAGGCCTTTCTGAAAGTAAGTCGCTTGTTTTTTTCATGATCAACATAGCATCCGCAAATGTGATCGATAGTGCATCTGTCTGGTGTGAACTGCTTCTTGATTTCTAGTGTTTCTGCCTTATTCATTATAAATATTATTTTCCTTTATCCATAAATTTTTGGCACATATCCTCAGCAAACTGTACCGGATATAATTGTACCATAACGGAATCAATAAGGTCACCTATCGTCATCCTAAATGCTATTTTAACAAATTTATCGTAGGTAGTATCAAACATTTTTTCAAAAACTTTTATGCTCTCTACGTCAATCTGATTGACGATAGGAGTACTGATATCAGTTGCAATTCCCAGCATTGAGGACAGACTTGTGGCGCTTGTACCCATCATCTGGTTCATTGCTTCAGAAGCGGCTGACAAATGAAGCTCTGTGATCTCACCTGAGGTATTTGTTCCATCGCCGCCCATCATAAGGTCGGTCATGACTTTAACATCGTGTTCTTTCAAAACGAGCACGTTATTGCCCTGAAGGCCTTTTACATAATGGATCTGTACAAATATACAGGTCTTTTCGTAGTCATCAAGGGCTTCACTTCTCTTAATGACTTTAACATTCGGGGTAGTGATATCTACCTTTTTATTTACCATCATACTCAGAGTGGTAGCGGAATTTCCCATGCTTATATTGGCAATCTCACCTAAGATATCAACCTGCTCATTAGTTAAGCTCATTCCTTCCAAGACAGTTACCTCCATGATTTAATATGAAATCTACTAATATTTTAGTTTATTTAACGCATTTTTGTAAAGGAAGATTTACGTAATAACCTTAAGGTTTATTCTTTTTTAAGAATATATTTATAACCTTTAGTTTATAATATAAGAAGTGGAAGTATTTGTTCAGATTTGGTCACAAAAATTACATATTTTGATCGTTTGTGCTTATTTTGTGAGTATCTTACAATATTAGCGGTGATTAATTGTGATTAATATTGATTGAAATTGATTGAGTATGATGATATTATTTATTCAATAAAAAACAAAGAGGGCAATATGCTTACACAAGAGCGTCGTGATCTTATAGTTTCATATGTTAATGATAACAATGCAGTTACAGTAGCAGAGCTTATGGAGAAATTTGATGCTTCCGCTGCTACGATTCGTCGTGATCTTTCTGTCCTTCATGATGAAAAAAAGATACTTAAGGTATTCGGTGGTGCAACATCTGTTATGTCCGGTGATGTGACAACTTTTGAGCCGCCAGTATCAGCTAAGGCCTCCCTTAACAGGGAAGAAAAAGATGCGATAAGTAAATATGCAGCATCTTTAATATATGATGATGACTTTGTTTATATAGATTCAGGAACAACGACACTTGAGATGATCAAGTATATAGAAAACAGCAAGGCCAAGTACATTACAAACGGAATTGTACATGCCAAGAAGCTTTTGGAAAAAGGCCTTAATACCATGATCATCGGTGGAAGATGCAAGGCTTCAACAGAAGCGATCATCGGTCCTGATTGTATCGAGGGCATCAGTAAATATCATTTTACTAAGGCTTTTATGGGAACAAACGGCATTTCAATCCCGGCAGGCTTTACAACTCCTGATGTGGATGAAGCCCTGGTAAAGCAGGAAGCTGTCAAACATGCGTATATCTCCTATATTCTGGCAGATCATACCAAATTTGGTCAGGTTAGTTCAGTTACTTTTGCAGACATAACAAGCTGCTGCATTATAACGGATAAAGAGCCCAGTAAGAACTATAGTAGTAAAACAATCGTGAAGGTTGTATGAAGTAAGGAGGAAACACATGATCTATACGGTTACTTTTAATCCGGCAATTGATTATGTAGTCAGAATGAGCGATTCTCTTTTACCTGGAATGACAAACCGCTCAGATTCTGAGGAATGTTACTTTGGTGGAAAGGGAATCAATGTATCAACTATTCTTAAGAACTTGGGAATAGACAATACAGCTCTTGGTTTCGTTGCAGGTTTCACCGGAGAAGCAATCGAAAAGAGTGTAAATGAGAGAGGAATTAAAGCTGACTTCATAAAGCTGAGCGATGGAATCTCAAGAATCAATGTAAAGATAAAAGGACAGGCTGAAACAGAGATAAATGCCCAGGGTCCCAAGATTCCGGCAGATGCTCTGGACAAGCTTTTCTCCCAGATAAAAGAGCTTAAGGATGGCGACATTCTTATTCTTGCAGGAAGTATTCCAAATTCACTTCCAAGTGACGTTTATGAAAGAATTATTTCTTTTGTCTGCGATAAGAAGATCGAAGTTGTTGTTGATGCCACAAAGGACCTTTTAAAGAACGTCCTTAAGTATCATCCATTTTTAATAAAGCCAAACAATCACGAACTTGGTGAGATGTTTGGAACGGTTCTTAAGACCGATGATGAGATTGAGGAACATGCTAGAAAACTTCAGGAGATGGGCGCCAGAAATGTTCTTATTTCCATGGCTGGTGACGGTTCAATGCTCATTACTGAGACCGGTGAGAAATACCGCGTAGGTGTTCCAAAGGGGAAGGTTAGAAATTCGGTAGGTGCAGGCGATTCAATGGTCGCTGGCTTCATCGCCGGATATCTAAATAAAGGGAGCTACGAAGAGGCTCTCAAAATGGGTACTGCTGCTGGAAGCGCCACAGCTTTTTCAGACGATCTGGCAACAGGAGAAGCAATACACGAACTATATAATAGCCTATAAGGCATACAAGGAGGGACTATGAAAATCACAGATTTACTAAAGAAAGAGGGTATACTCTTGAATTGCCCTGCTACTGACAGGGAAAGCGCGATTGATGCACTCATCGACCTGCATTCAAAGGTTGGTAATCTTAATGATGCAGCAGCATTTAAAGAAGCAATTCTTGCGCGTGAAGAGAAGGGGTCAACTGCAATTGGTATGGGAATTGCTGTTCCTCATGGAAAGTCAGCAGCAGTAAAGACAGCAGGACTTACAGCTATCACAATTCCAAGCGGAATTGATTACAAATCACTTGATGGAAACCCAAGTAATCTTTTCTTCATGATCGCTGCACCTGATACAGCAGCTGATACACACTTGGAAGTTCTTTCAAAGCTCATGACTCTACTTATGGACCAGTCATTTGCTAAAAAGCTTGTTGAAGCAAAAACAGCTGATGAATTCCTTAAAGTAATCGACGATAAGGAAGCAGAAAAAGACAAAGAGACAAGCGCAAAGGCTGCACCTGCAGCAAAACCTTCTGTAAAGAAGCTTGTTGGTGTTACAGCTTGTCCTACAGGTATCGCGCATACATTTATGGCTGCTGAAGCTTTAGAGCTTAAGGCAAAAGAGCTTGGAATTGATATCAAGGTTGAAAAAGACGGTTCAGCCGGAGCAAAAGATGTTCTTACTGCAAAAGAGATCGAAGAAGCAGACGCAGTTATCGTAGCATGTGATAAGAATATTGATATGGGCAGATTCAATGGAAAGCCTGTTATCATCACATCTACTAAAGAAGCTATACACAACCCTGAAAACCTCATTAAGAGGGCAACTGACGGGGATGTTTCAATTTATCATCACTCAGGAAAGATCTCAGCTTCATCAGAAGCTACTAATGAATCAGCAGGCCGTCAGGCTTACAAGCACCTTATGAATGGTGTATCACATATGCTTCCATTCGTTATTGGTGGTGGTATCCTTATCGCTATCGCTTTCCTTTTGGATGATTTCTCAATTGACCCAAGTAACTTTGGTAGCAACACTCCTGTAGCTGCATGGTTTAAGTCAATTGGTGGTACAGCATTTGGATTTATGCTTCCAATTCTTGCCGGATTTATTGCACAGAGTATTGCAGACCGCCCAGGTCTTGCAGTTGGTTTTGTAGGTGGTGCACTTGCAAGCACAGGTGCTACTTTCGTTTCACCTGGCGGAGATGTTCCTTCAGCTTTCCTTGGCGCTTTGGTTGCTGGTTTTGCAGCTGGTTACCTTGTACGCTTCATGGAAAAGATCTGTGAGAAACTTCCACAGGCACTTGAAGGTATCAAACCTGTACTTATCTATCCTCTTTGCGGTATCTTCATCATCGGTATTGTTATGTGTGCGATCAACCCTATCGTTGGTGCTCTTAACGCATGGATAACAGCTCTTCTTGAAGGAATGGGAACAGGTTCTATGGTAGTTCTTGGTATCCTCCTTGGAGCAATGATGGCAACAGATATGGGTGGCCCTCTTAATAAGGCTGCTTACGCATTTGGACTTGCAAGTCTTGCTAACCAGAATGAGACAGGTCATATGATCATGGCTGCAATCATGGTTGGTGGTATGGTTCCTCCAATTGCAATCGCTCTTGCAACTATTTTCTTTAAGAATAAGTTCACTCCAGCAGAGAGAAAGTCAGGACCTGTTAACTTTATCATGGGTCTTTGCTTCATCACAGAGGGTGCTATCCCATTTGCAGCAGCTGATCCTATCAGAGTAATACCATCTCTTATGGTTGGTTCAGGTGTTGCCGGAGCTCTTTCAATGGCATTTAAGTGCACACTTAGAGCACCTCACGGTGGAATCTTCGTATTCCCTGTAGTTGGTAACGTAGCAATGTATCTTGTAGCTCTTTTGATTGGATCTGTTGCAGGATGCTTTATGCTTGGTCTTCTTAAAAAGAATATTGAAGACTGATATAACACAAATTGATGATGTACAGCTGCTTCTTTAAGTGGCTGTACATCAGGTTTTCATTTTAGAAAGGATTTAAAAAATGGTATCACAGGTAGTAAAAGTAACAAATGAACAGGGAATGCACATGCGTCCGGCAAGTCTTTTTTGTCAGACAGTAACTCCTTTTAGCAGCGACGTTAAGGTTGTTTTCAACGGAACAGCTTATGATGCTAAGAGCGTTATGATGCTTATGAGCGCTTGCATCAAGTGCGGTGCCGAGATCGAGATCCAGTGCGATGGTCCTGATGAAGCAGAAGCTTTAAAGAAGGCTGTTGAACTTGTTGAGAGTGGATTAGGAGATTGACCATGACTACTTAACGAGGTTTTATCGAGTTTAGTAGGCATGGTCGTTCTGGCGAGGATTGAAAATCCGAGAGCAGAACTTCATTAGGAGGTACGCATGTATAAAGGAATCGCCGCATCACGCGGTATAGGAATCGGAAGTGTCTGCGTTATTGTTGAGCACGATCTTAAATTTGAAGCGAAAAAGATTGAAGATATACAAGCTGAAAAAGAACGTTTTAATAAAGCTGTAGAGGAATTCATAACCGAAACAACTGCTCAGGCTGAAGACATCAGGAAAAAGATTGGCTCAAAAGAAGCTGAAATCCTCGAGGGCCATATAGTTATGATTTCCGATCCCTCCATGGCCGGAGAGATGACCAAAATGATCGATTCAGGCCAGTGTGCCGAGTCTGCTGTAGAAGCAGTTTGTGACATGTTTATTGGCATGTTCTCAAAGATGGACGATGACATGATGCGTCAGAGAGCTTCAGACATCAGCGATGTTAAGATCTCTATGCTCAAAATTCTCCTTGGTATAAAGGACATAGATATAAGTAAGGTGGCTCCGGGAACAGTTCTTGTGGCTAAGGATCTTACTCCATCAATGACATCTCAGATCAACAAGGAAAACGTTGTTGGTATTCTCACAGAGGTGGGTGGAAAGACTTCTCATTCAGCTATTTTGGCAAGGGCGTTGGAAATACCAGCAGTTCTTTCTGTTCCTGATATTACAAAGCTTGTTAAGGATAAAGACACTGCAATAGTAGATGGTACAGAGGGCAATGTATATATTAATCCTGAGGGAGATGTACTTTCACAGTACATTTTGAAGAGAGAAGAGTTCATCAAAAAACAGTCTGAGCTCAAGGGTTTCCTTGGAAAAGAAACTAAGACTCTTGATGGTGACACTGTTGAACTTTTCTGTAATATCGGTACTCCAAAGGATGCTAAAAAAGCCATTGAATGTGATGGCGAAGGAATAGGTCTTTTCCGTTCAGAGTTCTTGTTCATGGATAACAATCACATGCCTACTGAGGATGAGCAGTTTGCTGCTTATAAAGAGGCGGCTGAGACCATGGGTGGAAAGCCTGTGATCATCAGAACTCTGGACATCGGTGGAGATAAAGATATTCCTTATCTCAACATGAAAAAAGAAGAGAATCCATTTCTTGGTTACAGAGCTGTAAGATACTGCCTTGGAAACAAGGACAGCTATATGATCCAGCTCCGCGCAATAGTCAGAGCAAGTGCATATGGTAAAGTTAAGATCATGATCCCTCTTGTAACCTGCGTTGATGAACTTAGAGCGGTTAAAGAGCTGGTAGAAGAGATTAAAAAGGATTTCGATGAGCAGGGAGTTGCCTATGACAAGGACATTGAAGTGGGCTGCATGATCGAGACTCCTGCTGCTTCACTTATAGCTGATATTCTTGCTAAGGAGGCAGATTTCTTCTCAATCGGAACTAATGATCTTACTCAGTACACAATGAGTGTTGACAGAGGAAATGCTGATGTTGCATACCTTTATTCAACCTTCCAGCCATCTGTGCTGCGTTCAATAAAGAACATTATAGAATGCGGGAGAAAGGCAGGAATTCCTGTAGGAATGTGTGGAGAAGCTGCAGCTGATCCTATGCTGATTCCTCTTCTTATATCATTTGGACTTACAGAGTTCAGCGTTAATCCTGTTCTTGTTCTTACTGCAAGATGTGTTATCTCTAAGTGGAGCAAGGAAGAGGCCGATAAATTGGCTGAAAAGGTCATGGCCCTTGATAACGAAAAAGAAATCGCAGCTCTTTTGAAAGAGTCTGCAAAAGAATGATGGTATTAGATTATTTATATAATTAGATAACATAAATATATGGTAAAATGAAACTGCCAGGATACAGAGCGTATTCTGGCAGTTTTTCAGTTATGTTGAAGTGTGGGGAGGACTTGATGTTTAAAAAGATAGGAAAAACTATACTGATACTTCTGGCAATACTGGGAATCTTGTTTATTGTTATCATGCTAATACCTACAGGAGATGAAAAAACTGATACGGTACAGACAGGTAATGATTTGACAGAACAGCCACAGGAAAGCAGTTACACGAATCCTTATGCTGATATCGATGTGGTATCTGTGGATACTGACGCAAAATCAGCCACAATAATGATCTACATGAATGGATCAGACCTTGAGTCAGAGGCAGGGGAGGCTTGTGAAGACTTAGAGGAGATGCTTGCCTCCGGCATAGGGAAAAATGTAAATGTCATTATTCAGACCATGGGGACAAAAAAGTGGCATGGTTTTGGGATATCTTCACAAACGGCACAGACATACAAAGTAGATAACGGAAAACTTGTTTTGGTGAGAGATAATCTGGGACAGCTTGACTGCACAGCAAAAGATACGTTATCGGAATTTGTGGGCTTTTGTAAAACAAAGTATCCTGCTGACAGATATCTTTTTGTATTTTGGAATCATGGCGGCGGCCCGGTTTATGGATTTGGCTATGATGAGTGGCAGGATGAGGAAGAAAGTCTCACCATTGATGAGATGGCGATGGCTTTTTCCGAAAATAGTGACATTCAATTTGACATGATCGGAATGGACTGCTGTATTATGGCCAGCATGGAAACCTGTTATGCCCTTTCGCCTTATTGCAAATATGCTCTTCTTTCAGAGGATTTTGAATCAGGACTTGGTTGGAACTACAGCAGGTGGATGAAGTCTTTTGAAGAAAATCCCGGAATGGCAACACCTCTTTTGGGAAAATACATTATTGATGACATTATAACAGACAACGAAAATGAAGATGGCGGTGATTCAGCCTGTCTTGCTCTTTTTAACGTATCGGTTGCCACAGATCTGTTCAATGCCTGGAAAAATTATGCATATAAAAATGAATATAAGCTTCTTGACAAGAATTACAGCAGGAGCCATAAGGCTAAAGGAAGAGCAATAGAAGATTGGGACCTTTGGGAATCTGATGGTAGCGATGTAACTCTTTCAGATTATTACATAAGCGACATACTGGCCCTTATGGAAAGTGTGGATAACAACAGTGATGAGGCCAAAAAACTTATGTCTGTGCTTAAGGCTTCTGTGGCATATTATGGGCACACTTCAGACAAAAATGAGCTTACAGGCCTTTCAGTTTCGCTACCTTATGGAGACTCTGACTTTTATGACAAGTTGAAAGATGTCTTTAAAGGCATATCTTTAGACAATGAGTATATCGAATGGCTGGGATCATTTGTTTCAAGCGACGGATATGATGACTACTACGATTATGGTGGTTTTGAGGATGATTGGAGCGGCTGGGGATCCTACGAAAGCGATTATGGTTTTAACTACAGCAGCGGTGGCTCGGGGCAGTATTTCTTTGATGGCGATGATTATGAAAATGACTGGGTATATGATCACGAAGAAAAAATCTGGTACATGTATGAAGGAGATGTCCTTTATCTATATGATGACGAGACCAATACTCTGTTCTATTACGATGACTATGAGGACAAATACTACTATTATGATGAAGATCAGGATGACTGGTTTGAAGTAGAGGAATAAGTAAATATGAAAGTTTTATGAAGTTGGTTTTGACTTATTGACAACATGTAGCTAGCTACGTATTATATAACATGTAGCTAACTACATGTTTTCTTTTTGTGGAAAATCATTCCATCGAAAAGCACTGAAAAGAGAGGAATAAATGAGCTGCACAGACGAACAAAATGAATTTTTTAGGGATCGTGAACATGAACCTATAGGTTTTAAGTTCAAACTTATCCATGAGGGCTTTGTTGCAATGTTCAATAGAGAACTTAAGGAAGATGATATAACTTTTTCTCAGGTTATGGTGATCTCGTATCTTGATGAACACAAAGATAAAAAGGTAACTCAAAAGGATATCTCTGAAGCCCTTCATATTAAGCATCCGACTACGATAGGTCTTTTGAAGAGGCTGGAAGAAAAAGGCATGATCACAAATGTGACAGATCCTGACAATCGCAGGTGCCGAAATGTCACTCTTTCAGAAAAGGGCCTTAAGTTTGTTGATAAACGAAGGGAACGAAGGAAGAACACGGACTATTATCTGGTAAATGGAATGACAGAAGATGAGATTGCATCATTGAGAAAGCTTTTGGATAAAGTTATCGATAATATGGGCTCGATTAATACCAGATGTTAATTATGGGGTTTTTACCCTGATTATTTTATAAAGTAGGGAGAATTTTATGGTTAAGACATTACTAAAAGAAATAAAGGAATTTAAATTTCCTTCCATAATGACTCCGATCTGTATGATTGGAGAAGTTATCTGCGAAATGGTAATTCCGATCCTGATGGCCAGAATTGTCGACTTAGGTATATATGGCGGCGATATGGCGCTTATCTTTAGAACAGGTGGCATGATGGTCGTGATCGCAATATTGGGACTTCTTGCCGGCCTTGGTGGAGCCTATTTTGGAGCTAAGGCATCAGCAGGTTTTGCCAGAAACTTAAGAAAGGCTATGTTCGATAATATTCAGACATTTTCATTCTCGAATATAGATAAGTTCTCAACTTCAGGTCTTGTAACAAGACTTACGACAGATGTAACAAATATCCAGAATGCCTATATGATGACACTCAGAATGGCTATGAGAGCACCTTCATCTCTTATTATTGCCATGATCGCAGCATTTACCATAAATGCTGAGCTTGCTTCTATTTATCTGGTTGCAGTGGCTGTTCTTTCAGTCATCATGGTATATATCATGAACAGAGCAACTAAATATTTCAAAGAAGTATTTGAAAAGTATGATGCTCTTAATGAGAGTGTTCAGGAAAATGTATCTGCTATCAGAGTAGTAAAGGCCTATGTAAGAGAAGATTACGAGAACAATAAGTTCAAAAAAGCTGCTCTGAATATTTACAACATGTTCGTAAAAGCTGAGTCCAATGTTGTTTTCATGAGCCCTATCATGACAGGAACAGTATATGTATGCATTCTTCTTATCAGCTGGCTTGGTGCACATATGATAGTCGGTGGAAGCCTCACAACAGGTAATCTGATGAGTCTTTTGACCTATTGTATGACAATCCTTATGAACCTTATGATGCTTGCTATGATCTTTGTTATGCTTACAATGGCTTCAGCAAGCGGCAAGCGAATCGCAGAAGTTATTGAAGAGAAGACAGATATCACAAATAATGACAAGGCTATTAGAGAGGTACCTGACGGAAGCATTTCTTTTAATCATGTAAACTTTGCTTACAATCAGACTTCAGAGGAGCCTGTGCTTAAAGACATCAATCTTGAGATAAAGTCCGGCGAGACAATAGGTATCATAGGAGGAACAGGTTCTGCCAAATCTTCTTTGGTAAACCTGATAAGCAGACTCTATGATGTTACAGGCGGATCTGTGAAGGTTGGCGGCATTGATGTAAGAGATTATGATCTTGAGACTTTAAGAGATCAGGTTTCTGTAGTTCTTCAAAAGAATGTGCTGTTCTCTGGAACAATCCTTGACAACCTCAGATGGGGTAATAAGGATGCAACTTTGGAAGAATGCCAGAGAGCCTGCAAAATGGCCTGCGCTGATGAATTTATAGAAAAAATGCCGCAAGGCTATAACACAGAGATCGAGCAGGGAGGAACCAATGTTTCCGGCGGACAGAGACAGAGACTTTGTATTGCAAGAGCTCTTTTAAAGAAACCAAGGATCCTTATCCTTGACGATTCAACAAGTGCTGTTGATACAGCTACAGATGCCAGGATAAGAAAAGCTTTTGCAGAGGAAATACCAGGAACAACAAAGCTTATCATTGCTCAGCGTATAAGCTCAGTTCAGGGATGTGACAGAATAATTGTTATGGACGATGGTAAGGTGAACGGATTTGGAACACACGATGAACTTCTTAAGTCCAATGATATTTATAGAGAAGTATATGAGTCACAGACAGGAATGAGCGGCGACGCAGATTTTGATGAAAATAGAGAGGTATAAAGATGGCAGATACAAAACAGGTTAAAACAGGTCCCGGCGGTGGAAACAGACGTGGAATGCCAAGACCTAAGGTGCAAAACCCCGGTGCTTTATTTAAGAGAATTATGGGATATGTTTTTAAATACTATCCTTTACATATGATAACAGTGCTTGTTTGCATACTGTTAACAGTATTTTCAAGCGTTCAGGGAACTCTTTTTACAAAGACACTTATTGATTCCTATATCCAGCCTATGCTTGATAGCGGAAATAGTGACTACGGTCCACTTCTTGCTGCGATGGGAAGAGTTGCAATATTCTATGGAATAGGTGTGATCGCAGCTTTCGTTCAGGCGAAGGTTATGATCTACATTAACCAGGGAACATTAAAAAAACTCCGTGAAGAGCTCTTTGTCCATATGGAGAGTCTTCCTATAAAGTACTTTGATACAAATGCCCATGGCGACATCATGTCAATCTACACCAATGATATTGACACATTAAGACAGATGATAAGCCAGAGTATTCCACAGATGCTCAGCAGTGCGATCACAATCGTGAGTGTTCTGATCTCTATGGTCGTGCTCAGTATTCCATTGACTCTGATTACTCTTTTGATGGTTGGAATTATGCTGTTTTGCTCAGCTAAGGCCACAAAAGCTTCAGGTAAAAACTTCGTAGCTCAGCAGAAGAACATTGGCTCATTAAATGGTTATATCGAAGAAATGATGACTGGTCAGAAGGTAATCAAAGTATTCAATCATGAGCAGGAAGCAATCGAAAAATTCGATGAGCTAAATCACCAGCTTTATGAGAGTTCATTTAAGGCTAACGGCTTTTCAGGTGCTCTTGGACCTATTAATGCCCAGCTTGGTAATACCAGCTATGTTATCTGCGCTATGATAGGTGGAGCGATAGCTCTTTCTGACTCAGTTGCGGTAGGCTTCACTGTTGGTGGTCTTGCAAGTTTCCTTACTTTCAATAAGAGCTTTTCAATGCCTATCAACCAGGTGAGCATGCAGTTCAACTCAATAATCATGGCTCTTGCAGGTGCAGAGCGTATCTTCAGACTCCTTGATGAAAAGCCTGAGACAGATGAAGGATACGTAACCTTGGTTGATGCAGAAATCAAGGAAGGACAGGTTGTTGAAGCAGATCATCACACAGGTCACTGGGCTTGGAAGCATTATCACAAGGCTGACAACACTACAACCTATCAGCCAATGGAAGGCGATGTTACATTTAATGGCGTTGACTTTGGTTATACAGATGAAAAGATGGTTCTTCATGATATCGTCCTTCACGCAAAGCCTGGTCAGAAGATCGCATTTGTTGGTTCAACAGGTGCAGGAAAGACAACGATCACAAACCTTATCAACAGATTTTATGATATCCAGGATGGTAAGATCAGATACGACAACATCAATATCAACAAGATAAAAAAAGCTGATCTTCGCCGTTCACTTGGAATAGTACTTCAGGATACACATCTTTTCACAGGAACTGTAAGAGACAATATCCGCTATGGAAAGCTTGATGCCACAGACGAAGAAGTAATTGCAGCAGCTAAGCTTGCAAATGCTCACAGCTTTATAAAAAGACTTCCTGAAGGATACGACACAATGCTCACAGGTGATGGAGCAAACCTTTCACAAGGCCAGCGTCAGCTCCTTGCTATTGCCAGAGCTGCCATAGCAGATCCGCCTGTACTTATTCTTGATGAAGCTACTTCATCAATCGACACACGAACAGAGAAGATTGTTCAGGATGGTATGGATAAACTCATGAAGGGCAGAACTACCTTTGTTATTGCCCACAGACTTTCAACTGTTAAAAACAGTGACTGTATCGTAGTCCTTGAACAGGGCCGTATCGTAGAGCAGGGAACTCACGATGAACTCATTGCCAAGAAGCAGCGTTACTACCAGCTTTATACAGGAAATAAGGCAGAAGAGACTGCATAAAAGAAAAATGTGAAAAAAATCCAGTAATGACAAAGTCATTACTGGATTTTTTAATTCGCAAAAGTATTATTATCCGATGGCTTTTTTAACGGCCTCAAGAACACGGTCAGCCTGGAAAGGCTTAACGATGAAGTCCTTGGCACCAGCCTGAATAGATTCTATAACCATTGCTTGCTGACCCATAGCAGAGCACATAATACAAACCGCATTAGGATCTGCAGCCTTAATTCCCTTTAGGGCTCCAATACCATCAAGCTCGGGCATTGTGATATCGAGAGTTACAAGGTCGGGTTTCAACTCATTATATTTTTCGATTGCGATCTTTCCGTTCTCTGCTTCGCCAGCAATCTCATATCCATTCTTGGAAAGGATATCCTTAAGCATCATACGCATGAAAGCGGCGTCATCAGTAATGAGTATTCTTTTTCCCATATTGAACCTCCAATAAGTAATTTAGTATGAGACAATTAAAACAATTTCTTTTTAAAATTTAATGTAGTTCAGTACATAATCTATTGTATCACAACATTTTAAAAATAAGCGTTAAATCGTTATGCAAATAATTAAAATTTGATAAAGTCTCTGAGAAAATTGTTTTAACAAATAAATTAGTTTTGCTTAACGGGAAGTGAGTAATCATACTCGAAATCCTCGTGGTTAACGATTTGCCACTGCTTTATGCTGTAGAAATTGTTTGAAATGCTCAAATTGTTTGCAGTATTCACGGTTAACGTAATATCAAGAGATTGGTTATCGGTAATTGGTATACTTTCTTTTATTATACCATCAACCATTCCCAAATCATACCCTGAATTTACTGCCGCAAGAAAAGCATTTCCTTGGTGACAAGCATTATAGTATATTCGTTCGCGTTCTGCAAGTTTATTGCTTAAAGTGTAGTCTGCTCTTGAGTTTACAAGGGAAAGGCAGGCGAACGATATGAGACTTAGAACTGTAAAAATAAGTAGAATGGAGGCACTTCCTACATGGGCGCCCGGTGGTCTTTGACTTCCTGCCATTATTTATCCTCCTATGTATGTGTCAACAGATATGCTGTGGATAACATTTGGATCGTCATCAGAGGCTTCAAGGAGTGGTTCAGAAAGCTTCCTGACATCTATGATCTTGATTGTGCCACAGATGGCGTTTCCTTTGAGCTTTACATTATATTTTGTAACATCCGAGTATGCTTCACCTGCAGGTATCTCTTTGGTACTCAGTATTGCCTCAAAAGAAGCTTTTGCTGAATTGCCATCCATATATTCCCAGTTATCATCAAAAAAGATTATGAGATTTTTGTCTGAAAGAAATGCAGAAGGGTAGGATCTTCCGATTTCATGTATATCGCCTTTTGCGCTGACAAAGCTTTCTGCAAGGGACTGGGACCATGTGACAGCATGATTTAAATTTACTGTTCTGTCAGCCATCTCATGGGATGCCACAAAAAGTTTTACGCATACTGCTGCAGAAAGTGAAAAGAAAAAAACTGCAACTATAAGCTCCATAAGGAAAAGGCTTGTTCTTGAATTATTTCTCTGGTTCATTTAGTTTTCCTCTGTGCTTCTTTTGGCTATATAGACGTCTTCGTTCTCGCCATCAGCTAATACGATATTTACAGATAAAAGAGCTTCCGACGCATAGGAAACATCAAAAGAGTGGATTTCTAGGATCTTCTGACCTGATTGCGGATAGAAGCTTGTCAGGTCTGCTCTTGCATAAAGCTCCATAAGATATCCGTTGTAGTCATAAATATAAGTGTTATATAAAGTTCCATTGACTTCCTCTTGCAAAACAAGAGTGTTCTGACCGAAGAGGTTTGTGACAAAGATTGCGCCATTGTTATCAGATTGTCTGACTTTTTCAGTGATATAAGCACAGGCGGTCCTGTGATCATAGTTGCTTCCCATGGTTTCCACGTTCTTTTTGTAGATACCGGCGCCCAAAGAAATAACGGAAAGAGCAGACAGTATAAACAAAAGCATGAGACACAGTATGAATGTCACATCTACAATATGATGTTTGTTCTTCACATATTCCATATGTTTTTCCTGCTTAATTGTTTATTTTGATGACTGTTACATCGGGATAAAGATTCGAGGCAATGGGCTGATAATCCACAAAAAAAGTGGTTTTGTCGTAGGTAAGTCCATAATGATTTTCAAGATATGACAGATCCGGTGGATACATTCCCTCGATCGCATAGCACTGCACAATATCCCTGGCTAAAGCGCTCTCCAGTGACTCCTGCTGTTTTTCAATAGTGTTTTTTCCTGATGCGTCAACAGCAAAGTAAAATAACAGGATGATAGCAGCAAAAATGACTGCAGAAAGAATCCTGTATACGCTATCTGATATGTTTAAAAATCTGCTTTTCTTTTCAAACCTGTTTGTCATTTGCTTATCCTATAGATGTCATGATGCCCATAAGAGGCATGATCACTGATAAAAGAATCATTCCTACTATTATGGAGAGTATTATTACCAAAGTCGGTTCTATGATAGAGATTATTGATGAGATCTTTCTCTGGGTCTCACGCTCAAATCTGTCAGCAATCTGCTTCATTGCCTTATCCATTGATCCGGATTTGAATCCAACATCTACCATCTGTGCATAAAATGATGTGAATATTTTTGAAGCTAAAAGAGCTTCAGGGAAAGAGCTTCCGTCGATGAGCATTTCTTTGCACTTATCGATTTTCTCTTTCATCTCATTTGATTCCACAAGCTTTTTTACCAGGGCGAGACCTTCAAAGGTGTCCATGCCACTTGAAAGAGTCAGGACCATTCCACTGGCAAAACGCTCGCTTTCAAGCTCCTGCATAAGCTTTTTGGTCGGCGCAAATCTGCCGATGAATTTTCTGAATGCCTGGCGGCCTGAGACTGTATAAGTGATATAGAAAAATAAAATTGCCAAAAGAACCAAAAAAGCTACGAGTATAAAGGAGTATCTGTTGAGAATACTTCCCAGATTTAAAAGTGACTGGGAAAAACCGCTCATTGCTGTTCCAAGCTGAGCAAAGACCTGCTCAAAAATAGGAAGGACCTTTAAGACAAGCACCAGCACAACAACAAGCATCATAAACACCATGACAAGAGGGTAGCTTATGGCACTTTTTATGCTGGATTGTATGCTGTCTTCTCTTTCGTAGTAGTCAGCAAGAGAGTCCATGACTACATCTATGTTTCCGGATTCTTCACCAATTGTTACCATGTGAGAGACATAGTCCGGAAAAACTCCGCTCATAGTCAGGGCAACATGGAATTTTTCGCCGCTCCTTAAAACCTGACTGATGGAGCCAAGAATCTCTTTTATGGAAGGATCATCAGTGTCCTGAGTTAATATCTCAATGCTGTCAGACGGAGCAATACCGGCCCTTAAAAGAAGAGCGAGCTGCCTGCAAAAACTTGATATTTCGTAGCTGTTTAGCTGTTTGATTTTTCTTTTTGTTTTCATAATCCATTCCCTAATAGATGTATTTTACGGAGTAATTTGATCCGTCTCCAATAAAGCTCTTTAGCTCTTTTTCATTGACGTTGGATGCAAAAGTTGGATCCATGAGTGACCACTTTGTTCCGTCAAACTCAATGATTCCGTTCACCCAGCCAACATCTGTTATGTAGGTGCTTATCCATGCGTGATAAGCAGTTCCTGCGTAGCCGACTTCCATTCTGGTAGGAATCCTTTGACTTCGCAGCATGCTGCTCATAAGAACTGCGTAATCAAGACATATTCCCTTTTTTGTTGAAAGAACTTCATCAATATCAGGAATATAACCGCTTTGAACCGTTTCGGCTTCATTGTAGTCATAGGTGATGTTGTCAATCATAAAGTTGTAAACTGAAGAGACAACTTCAAGATCGTTGTTGCAGGAGTAACTGAGCTCCTGCCCCTTGGAAATAGCCGCATCATCTTTTGTGAAATTGACGTATTGATTGGGATATAAAAAAGGTGAAAATTCATTGGAAATATTCACTTCGAGCATTTGGGAAAAGACCATGGAATATTGGGTCTTTTCTATATTCTCATAAACATTTACAAGGTATTCACCATTGCCTGACTGAAGAGGGAACACTTCATCAGTGGGAGTTTGTGAATTTAGATTATAAGTATATGTAGTCTCATCAGGCCCTGTGATCTGCAGCTTAACTTTGGGCGATTCTCCGGTATAGCGGACAATTACGTATCCTTCAGAAGAGTTGGAAGCATCGAGATGAGCAAATTCATTCTCATAAGTAACTGTTCCGCTGGCTTCAGGAACAAGGCAAACAGGCGTATTATCCCTGGCGCCCTTTACGGGAGCAGAAGCTGCGCTCACATCCTCTGATCCGGAACTGGTGTCAGAGGGAATAGTGCGAGATTCAGAAACAGTTTCACTGCTTCCACACCCTGAAAGAATAAACAGGATCATGCCTGAAACTATAAATATTTTTTTATCAAAAAAACGATTAATCTTCATTATTATATTTTACAATAGTTTGTGTGCTGTGGGGATTCTTTTTTTGAAGGTGTAGTATTCAGTGAATCCACAGTCTTTGACAATATCTGTCATAACATCAAAATGAGTTGCAACTCTGTCGGGGGTGTGGGCATCAGAACCGAAAGTAATAATCTTTCCGCCCATTTCTTTATATCTTTTTATTATTTCAGGGCATGGATTGGGCAAAAGATTCAGATCTGTATATGCAAGGACTTTTGAGTTCAGATCAAGTCCCTTATCTTTTCTTATAAGATGCTCAAGGATCGCATCGATCTGTTCACTGTATCTTTTGTAGGAATAGGTATCATCGCCCTCGGGAACATAGCGGGATATATAATCAAGGTGTCCAAGAACGTCAAAGTCAGTAAAGCTCCTGATGTTTTCCAGGGTTGCATCGAAATATTTTTTAAAAATATTATCCACGGTATCAGCTTCCCAAAAATCGCTGTAGAAAGGATCTCTTTTCTCTAAAAGATGCTGTGAAGCTATAACGAAATCAAAATCATGCTCTTTGACAAATTCAAGATTTTCTTTTACGCAGTCATCCTGCATTCCTACTTCAACGCCAAATTTGATAGTTATCTGGTTCTTATATTTATCACTGTAGTATGAATATTCTTTATAATAAGCATCAACATCGAGCATAAAGGGATCTGGTGGGAGATCCGGTAAAAGAGGGTAATTCAGGTCCAGATGCTCTGTGAAACAGATCTCGCTAAGTCCCTGCTTTATGGAAGATAAGATCATTTCTTCCATAGGCGCCTGACTGTCGCCTGAATTGTGGGTGTGCATGTGATAGTCCGGTGGAAGTAATTTATTCATAATATCCCTGCTCCAAAGTTATCAATATTGAGAAGTACATGTTTAGTATTTTTTAAGCATATTCTAGCATAAAATTTTACAATCTTACTTGATTTATGCATAAAAGTTTATTAGAATAAGAGTTGCTGATAAAAATTTATCAAATATGATATTGTAACAGCAACTAAATATATAATTCATTTTAGGAGGAACTTAAAATGGCAGTTAAAGTAGCAATCAATGGTTTTGGCCGTATCGGTCGTCTTGCATTCAGACAGATGTTTGAGCACGAAGGAACAGAGATCGTAGCAATCAACGATCTTACAGCTCCTAAGATGCTTGCACACCTTCTTAAGTATGATTCATCACAGGGCAAGTACAAATACGCTGATAAGGTATCTTACGGTGAGGATTCCATTACTGTAAACGGTAAGGAAATCAAAATCTACAAGGAAGCTGATGCTAATAACCTTCCTTGGGGAGAAATCGGAGTAGACGTTGTTCTTGAGTGTACAGGTTTCTACACATCAAAGGACAAGGCTCAGGCTCACATCAACGCTGGTGCAAAGAAGGTTGTTATTTCTGCTCCTGCAGGAAATGATCTTCCTACAATCGTATATAACGTTAACCACGAGACACTTACAGCAGATGACAACATCATTTCAGCTGCATCTTGCACAACAAACTGCTTAGCACCTATGGCTAAGGCTCTTAACGATTTCGCACCTATCCAGTCTGGTATCATGGCTACAATCCATGCTTACACAGGTGATCAGATGATCCTTGATGGACCACAGAGAAAGGGTGACCTTAGAAGAGCACGTGCAGGCGCTGTTAACATCGTTCCTAACTCAACAGGTGCTGCAAAGGCTATCGGTCTTGTTATCCCTGAACTTAACGGCAAGCTCATCGGAGCTGCTCAGAGAGTTCCTGTTCCAACAGGTTCAACAACACTTCTTTTCGCAGTTGTTAAGTCTGACAAGGAACTTACAAAGGAAGCAATCAACGAAGCTATGAAGAAAGCTTCAGATCCTGAGACATTCGGATACAACGAGGATGAGATCGTATCTTCAGATATCGTTGGAATGACATATGGTTCACTCTTCGATGCTACACAGACAATGGTTACAGCAATCGGCGATGGCCTCTATGAAGTTCAGGTTGTTTCATGGTATGACAACGAGAACTCATACACATCACAGATGGTTCGTACAATCAAATATTTTGAAAAGTTTGTTAAATAATTGAGGATTAACTAAAAGGTCCGGTCCAAATGGACCGGGCCTTTTTTAAAACGAAAAGGAGACAAAAAAGATGAGTCTTAACAAAAAGTCAGTTGATGACATCAACGTAAAGGGCAGACGCGTACTTGTTCGTTGCGATTTCAACGTACCTCTTAAGAACGGCGAGATCACAGACGAGACAAGAATCGTTGCAGCTCTTCCTACAATCAAAAAGCTTATAAAGGATGGCGGCAAGGTTATTCTTTGCTCACACCTTGGAAAAGTAAAAAATGGCCCTAACGAGGGTGAGTCACTTGCTCCTGTAGCTAAGAGACTTTCAGAGAAGCTTGGCAAGGACGTTAAGTTTGTTGATGATTACAACGTAACAGGCGCTGCAGCAACAGGTGCTGTAGAGGCTATGAAAGAGGGAGATGTTGTTCTTCTTCAGAATACTCGTTTCAGAGGCAAGGAAGAGACAAAGCCTGAAGAGGCTGGTGAGGCTTTTGCAAAAGAGCTTGCTGATCTTGCTGATGATTATGTTTGTGATGCATTCGGTTCAGCTCACAGAGCACACGCTTCTGTAGCAGTTGTAACAAAGTACATCAAAGAAAAAGGCGGAAATAACGCTGTTGGATATCTTATGCAGAAGGAAATTGACTTCCTTGGAAATGCAGTAGAGAATCCTGTAAGACCTTTCGTAGCTATCCTTGGTGGTGCTAAGGTTGCTGATAAGCTCAACGTTATCAACACTCTTCTTGAGAAGTGCGATACACTTATCATCGGTGGTGGTATGGCTTACACATTCCTTAAGGCTAAGGGATATGAGATTGGTAACTCTCTTCTTGACGACAGCAAGATCGACTATTGTAAAGAGATGATGGAAAAGGCTGAGAAGTCAGGCAAGAAGCTTCTTCTTCCTATCGACACAGTTTGCATCGATGAGTTCCCTAACCCTATCGACAACCCATCAATCAATACAACAATCGTTGATTCAGATAAGATTCCTTCAAACAAGGAAGGTGCTGATATCGGACCTAAGACTATCGAGCTTTACTCAGAAGCTGTTAAGTCTGCTAAGACAGTAGTTTGGAACGGACCTATGGGTGTATTCGAAAACCCTGTTCTTGCAAATGGTACTAAGGAAGTTGCTAAGGCTCTTTCTGAGACAGAAGCTACAACAATCATCGGTGGTGGTGATAGTGCAGCAGCTGTTAACCAGCTTGGTTTTGCAGACAAGATGAGCCACATCTCAACAGGTGGTGGAGCTTCTCTTGAATTCCTTGAAGGCAAGAAGCTTCCTGGCGTATACGCTGCTGACGACAGAGCGTAATAAATGAGTCAAAGATACGGCATTTCTGCTTGCAGAAAATGCCGTATAATTGACGAATAAACCGGGTGAGCAATATCCCATGTGAAGCATGGAATAGATATTGCGAAGCCGGGTAGGATTTCGAGAGCGAAGCGAAGAAATCCGCATTCGCTCTGGTAATGTAAAGGAGAATACACAATGGCACGTAGAAGAATTATCGCAGGCAACTGGAAGATGAACAAGACTCCTAGCGAGGCTGTTGCACTTGTTGCTGAGCTTAAAGATTTAGTAAAGAATGATGCTGTAGACGTAGTTTACTGCGTTCCAGCTATCGATATCGTACCTGTAGCAGAGGCTGTTAAGGGTACAAACGTACATGTAGGTGCAGAGAACTTCTACATCGTAGACAATGGTGCATTTACAGGTGAGATTTCAGCTCCTATGCTTAAGGATGCAGGTGTTGAGTATGTTATTATCGGACACTCAGAGAGAAGAGATATCTTCGGTGAGAACGATATCCTTATTAACCAGAAGGTTAAGAAGGCATTTGCATCAGGTCTTACACCTATCCTTTGCTGTGGTGAGTCACTTGCACTTCGTAAGGCTGACACATACAAGGAATGGATCGAGAGACAGATCACATGGGATCTTGATGGCGTAACAGCTGATCAGGTTAAGAAACTCGTTATCGCTTACGAGCCTATTTGGGCTATCGGAACAGGCGAGACAGCTACAGCAGATCAGGCTGAAGAAGTTTGCGGACTTATCCGTAAGCTCATCGCTAAGCTTTATGATCAGGCTACAGCTGATGAAGTTCGTATCCAGTATGGCGGATCAATGAACGCTGGCAACGCTGCTGAGCTTCTTTCTAAGGAGAACATCGATGGTGGTCTCATTGGTGGAGCTTCACTTAAGCCAGACTTCGGTAAGATTGTCAACGCATAATAAGTGATATAAAGAGCGGGCATCACAGATGCCCGTTTTTTTATATCATAGGAGATGGAATAATGAGACTGATATTTATAAGGCACGGAGACCCAAATTACGAGATTGACGGATTAACAGATAAGGGCAAAGTGGAAGCTCAGCTCTTGGCAAAACAGATTAAAAACTTAGACATAGATGAAGTTTTTGTCTCACCTCTTGGCAGGGCGAGGGCTACAGCAGATTATTCGTTAAAAGAGCTCAATATGCCAGCTACAACCTGCGACTGGCTAAGAGAGTTTCCTGCTGAATTTGATGCGAATATTGCTGATGATGAGACAAAAAGGGCATATAAAACAGAACTTAGAAAAGACGAAAACAACGGGATATATCATAAACGAATTCTGTGGGATATGCTTCCTTCATATTATGGTGATCATCCTGAACTTTTTGATGTTATTGGATGGCGTGATTCAGACCTTGTAAAGGCATCTGATATGCTCCCTAAATACGATAATGTCATACAAAATTTTGACGCGCTGCTTTCAGACCATGGGTATAAAAGAGATGGCCTTATATATAAAACTGGTGACAACAACGACAAGACACTGGCCTTTTTCTGCCACTTCGGTATAACCGGTGTATTGTTATCACATCTATGGAATGTATCACCATTTATTCCGCTTCAGTTCCTTGCAACAGCTCCTACGTCAGTTACTGAAGTTGTAACTGAGGAGCGCGAAAAGGGCATTGTAACCTTCAGAACACTTCGGGTTGGCGATACAACGCATTTATCAATGGGCGGCGAAAAAGCTTCATTCTCCGCAAGATTCTGCGAAAAGTATGAGAATATGGATGAACGACACTGATAATAAGTTTTTCACATGCAATCGAGTTGGTTTAATTGCCTTAAGTGTGATATAGTTAGCTGGTATGCGTGGTAGTAGGGAGATAAATTTTTTGACCTGCTGTCAATATGCTGGAAAAATGGAGTGATTATGAAAAAAAACAATATAATACTGATAGGTATGCCTGCTTCCGGAAAGAGCACGGTAGGTGTAATTCTTGCGAAGATTCTTGGATATAACTTTATAGATGCGGATATAGTGATCCAGGAGAAAGATGGAAGAAAGCTTTCTGAGATTATCGAAGCAGAGGGAATAGACGGATTTGTGGATCTGGAAAACAGGATCAATTCTGAGATCGAAACTGAAAAGACTGTCATTTCCACCGGTGGTAGTGTGGTGTATGGAAAAGAAGCCATGGAGCACTACAAAAATATAGGAAAAGTTGTGTATCTTAAAGTCTCTATGGATGTCCTTACCAAGCGATTAAATGATGTTAAACAGCGCGGAGTTGTTATGAGAGAGGGACAGTCTTTAGTCTCACTTTACAACGAAAGAACTCCTCTATACGAGAAATATGCTGATTACACCATTGATGAAGGAACTCATACAATGGAAGAAGTAATCGCTGATATTCTCTCAGCAATCAGCTAAAGAGTTTTATTTTATCTGGCTTTTTTGGCAGATAAGGAGTTTTTAATGGAACGCGATCATAAATTTGATAATATTAAGGCTCTGTTGATATTTCTGGTGGTTCTGGGACATTCACTGGAATATTTATATGGAGTTAAGGGCACATATGGAGCAATTAGAGCAGTTATCTATTCCTTCCATATGCCGGCATTTGTTTTTATTTCAGGGTATTTTGCCAGCAGATCAAAAAGCTCTGTATCAGAAGTTGTTGTCAAATACCTTGTAACATATCTGATATTTAACACGCTTTTTGCAATATCACCATGGCATGAGGACTCTCCGTTTAACTTCCTGTTTCCACAGCTTATTTACTGGTATCTCTTGTGCCTGTGTTTTTGGAGAATATCTGTAGGAGCGATTGCCGGTATAAGGTTTGCAGTACCTCTTTCGATTCTTTTTACACTTTACATCGGGACATGTCCGAAGGCTGACAGATTCATGTCTATATCAAGGGCTGTGTGCTTTTTTACATTTTTCCTGATAGGATACAAGTTTTCTTTTAAATGGATAGAGAAGATAAAAAAGCTATATATGGCCTGTGCACTGGTCGGAAGTATGGTACTGACTGTAGTGTTATACTACAGACATATCATCCCGGTTAAGATGTATGAGTATATCCAGTCTTATTCATCAACTAAGGTTAGCAATGTGGCTGGAATCGAGATGAGAATTGTCATGATGGTTCTGGCATTTATCATTACTCTTAGCCTCATAGGTCTTATGCCTTCAAAAGAGTTCTTTTTTACAATATTGGGTAGAAACAGCCTTTGTATCTATCTTGTCCACATTTTTGTTATCAAGGCTGTAGCTCAGAGCAAGGTATTATCTTTTTCAAACATCTGGAGCAACGTGGCTGCCGCAACTATGCTGTCCCTAGCCATATGCTTCTGTTTATCACTGCAGGTACTAAATACAGCCTATAACAGGATTGTCAGTAAAATATCCGGTGTGCTCATTATTCAAAAAGACTTACATATTAGCCCTACTTGAGGAAAGTAGGGCTTTGCTGTGCTATAATAAAGTATTGATATGAATACTAATGATAAAGATGACAATTTAAGAAGCACCTTTGTCACCGCCTCAGGGAGACGGTTTATTTCTGATGCTCCAAAAGAGTACCATTACACTTCATTTGAGACCAAGAAACTTCTAAAGGCATATTCGCCTGAAAGCGTTTCGCCTGCTATGTACAAAAAGACTGCACTGGTTGAACTTGAACCTCATGTTTCCTATAACAGGGACAAGATGCAGCTTAGTTTTAACATTTTAAGTGCAGGTGGAGTAAGCTATGTATTAAAAGATATTTCAGATTTCGTTACTGCTGTGGCTGAAAGAGAGACAGTAAGCTATGGCAAGCATCTTACCTTTACCCATGATATGGCAGCATTTTCAGATAAAACTCAGAGGATAATTGAGTTTTTAAATGATTATTTCAGAGAAAAAAATGCATCCTTGTATCCATATGGTAAAGGGCACAGCAAGCAGATCGAACTGTCCGGAGTCCAGATAGATGAGTTCATGAATTCTGTCGACGAACTCTATTTTGTTAATGCGGATTTCAGAGCCCATTTCACAGAAGAAAGACTCCTTCAAAAAGCCATAGTATTCCCTGAAATTGACTTAAATATTGAGAAGACTACAACCGGAGTGAATTTTGAGACCAGCTCTTTTACCATGTTTGAAGGGCACTCCAATATTTATTTTGAGAGGCGCAAAAAGATCCATGTGATTCCCAGAAAGGATGTGGCGCAGATCCTGCCGTTTTTAAACTTCCTTTCTGCCAGAAGAACAGACAATGAGCTGTTTATCGCGGAAAAAGATCTGACGCTTTTCACTACAGGTCTTTTACCGGTTCTCCAGGAATATATGAACGTGAGTTTTGACGGATTTGATCCATCAAGATATTCCCCTGATGTGCCTAAGTTCAGGATATATGTGGATATGCCGGATTCTCTTACGATTTCCTGTGATGTTCAGGCGGTATATAATGCCGATACCATAAATGAAGAGATCTATCATATATTTGCGATGGATTATTCTGAGAGTGCTTCAGATAAGGAATCAGAAAAAGAAATAAAGATAAAAAGAGACCTGTATCAGGAGAATCAGACAGCCAGAAGTATAAGCCCGTTCTTTGATGAACTTGATAGCAAAAAAGGCCTTCTTTTGCTAAAGGCTGATGATCACAGCGAAGATAAAATATACGGTTTTCTGACTGAGAGCCTTCCGCAACTTGAAAGGCTCTGCGAGGTATATCTTTCTGATGCCATTCACAAGATAAATATAAAAGCTGCGCCAAAGGTGAATTTCGGCGTTTCTTTTGTTTCAGATCTTTTGGAAGTATCTATAAATCCAGAGGATATTTCGGTAAAAGAACTGGATGAGATACTTCATAAGTATGACAGAAAAAGAAAGTTCTTTAAGCTTAAAAACGGAGATGTAATTGACCTTGCCAGCAAGGAAATGGGAATTATCTATTCTCTTTCCGACGGTCTAATGCTATCCAAAAAGGATCTTGAGGAGGGGCATGTTGCTGTCCCCAGGTTCAGGGCGTTGTTTTTGGAGGAACTCTCTGATCAGAGCAGGGATTTTGACTATAGCTATATCAGTAAGAGCAGGGACTTTAAGGACCTCGTTAATTCGTTTGCCGGTGATTATGAAAAAGAGTTTACGGTACCTGAAAGTCTTAAGGGAGTGCTTAGAGATTATCAAAAGACAGGATTTTTCTGGCTTAAGGCTTTAAAAAGGAATGCCTTTGGAGGAATACTTGCCGATGATATGGGCCTTGGAAAGACTCTGCAGATATTGTCACTTCTTTTGTCCATAAAAGAAGACAATGAAAAGAGCGGCGGTAAACATCGTTGCAGCATCATAGTGTGCCCGGCATCTCTTGTCTATAACTGGCAGCATGAGATACATAAATTTACGCCTCAACTAAAGTGTGAGCTTGCCGTAGGAATAAAGCCTGACAGGGAGCGGGTTACATCTGAGATTGACGAGGAAAAGACTGATATTATAATAACTTCCTATGACCTTTTAAGACGCGATGCAGAGCTTTATAAATATCTGTCTTTTGAGTGCATGATAATTGACGAGGCTCAGTTCATCAAAAATCCAACAACCCAGGTAGCAAAGACTGTAAAAGGCATAAAGGCGTCATTTAAGGCGGCGCTTACCGGAACACCGATTGAGAACAGATTGAGCGAGCTTTGGAGCATATTTGATTACTGCATGCCGGGATACCTCTTTAATTACAAGAGCTTTAAAGAACGCATTGAGATACCGGTTACAGTTGATGGTGACAGTGAAGAGATGGAGCATCTAAAGAGGATGATCTCTCCGTTTGTTTTAAGGCGTCTTAAAAAGGATGTGCTAAAAGACCTTCCGGATAAGCTTGAGGAGACACTTGTTGCGCAGATGACAAAGCCTCAGGAAGAGCTCTACAGAGCCCATGTTCAGAGGGTGAAGCTTTTAGTTAATTCTAAAGATGAAAAAGAAGTTACAAGAGACAGGATTGCAATCTTGGCTGAGCTTACAAGGCTTAGGCAGCTTTGCTGCGATCCGGGGCTTATCTATGACAACTACGATGGCGGTGCAGCTAAAGTGGATCTTGTGATCGAGATGATAAAGAGTGCGGCAGAAAGTGGGCATAAGGTACTTTTATTCTCACAGTTCACTTCCATGCTTGACAGACTGGTGCAGAGACTTTCAAAAGAGGATATAAAGCATTATCTTTTGACGGGATCGACTAAAAAAGAAGACAGAATAAAGATGGTTGATGCCTTCCAGGAAGATGATACTCCTGTGTTCTGCATATCGCTGAAGGCGGGTGGAACAGGACTTAATCTCACAGCAGCCGATATAGTTATCCACTATGACCACTGGTGGAATGTGGCAGTTCAGAATCAGGCTACGGACAGAGCCCACAGAATAGGACAAAAGAATGTGGTCACTGTGTATAAGCTTGTTATGAAAGATACAATTGAAGAGCGGATCATAAATCTCCAGAACAGGAAGAAGGAACTTGCTGATCAGCTCCTTGATTCTGATGCTTTGAGTACACCGAAACTCTCAAAGGAAGAACTGCTTGAACTACTTGGCTAGAGTGCAATACATTAATCTAAATTTTACTTTTTTTTATTAATGGCATACGTGGTATTGAGTTATAATATAATTACTTTTTTAGAGAAAAAATGGTTTTATATTAAGTAATCAAAAGCAGGAGGGGATATCGATGTCAGGAAGAGAAGACCTTATAAATCAGCTTGCAGCAAGCATGGGTGCTGGAGATTTTGCTCAGACCAAATATAAAGAATCAAAATATGATGCCCAGACAGGAACGCTGTATTGCGATGGAATAATGATCACAAAGCCTGTCATTGAGAAGGCTGAGCAGCATTTTAAAACTCTTAAGTCTAAATGTAGCTACAATGACCCTGCTTCCCGTGAGATGGCTATGATCTATCAGGTCGCCATTGAAGGAATCAACATGATCAGAAACAGTGGTCAGCAGACTATGAAGGAAGACAGAAGTGGCGATTAAATAATTTATCTAAGTGGGGGATTGTTGTTTGATTTTTGGGGAGACAAAGTAGATACATGACCAGATTTAGATTACTCGTGGGAGCTGCTTTATTCATAGCGGTAATAGGGGTGTGCCTTTTGTTTTTTAATACAAGGCAGGCGGATGAACCGGTGGCACAGGAGCGACTTGTCGTGGTTTCACCCCATCCTACGGAATTCATTATCCCTCTTGTTCAGGAGTTTGAGAATGAGACCGGGATTTCTGTTGAAATAATCAGTAGCGGCACTTCAGCTGCAATTTCAGATATTATTTTCGGAGATGATATAGACCTTCTTTGGGGAGGGTCTATTCTTTCTGTGGGCCCATATAAAGATCTTTTTTATGCCTATAATACCCTGAATAAATCGGTGTTTTCTGAAGAGTGTAAGAACGTAAGCGATGAGTTTACGTGTTTTTCTGATGTTCCAAGCATCATAATGGTAAATAATGACATTATTGGAGACATTGAAGTTAATGGCTACGAAGATCTTTTAGACGAGAGACTTAAAGGGAAAATAGCCTTTGCAAATCCCTATAAATCCTCATCTTCATTTGAACAGCTGGTAAATATGCTCTATGCCATGGGAAATGGAGATCCTGATGAAGGCTGGGACTATGTTAAAAAACTGATCGGGCAACTTGATGGAAACATGCTCGATAGCTCATCTGAGGTGTATAAAGGTGTTGCGGATGGAAGGTTCCTGGTGGGGCTTACTTTTGAAGAAGCTGCAGTGACCATGCTAAAAAGTGGAAAGCATATAGGAATCATATACATGAAAGAGGGCGTAGTTTCAACGCCTGACGGAATATACATAAATAAAAATTCAAAAAGAATTGAGCAGGCAAAGAGGCTTGTTGATTTTCTCACATCAAAAGATGCCCAGATGTTCATGGCCAAAAATCTGGGAAGACGCTCTGTCCGCAAGGATGTAGAGCCATCAAACATGGTCATATCCTATGATGAGATGAAAAAGATAACTGTGGACAAAGAGAAGGTTATCGCAAATAAAGACAAATGGACAGATAAGTTTTTAGGGCTTTATGAGGAGGCTGCAAATGAGTAAAAATGTAGGCTCCTTTCAGGAAAACATAAGAAAGACTTTCATAAGATTTTCCATTGCTCCTGTAGCGGCTATAGTAATGGCTGTTTTTGTCCTGTTTGCAGTAGTATGGATAAATTTCATGGAGGATTCCAATAAATCCGATAACGCTGCATCATGTAACGAGATAAAAAGAATCATGAATATCTACTATGAAATGATGGATGATGTAAGTGACATTCTTGTGGAAGAAAGTGGGGATGATGCTTTACAGGATACGGAGAAGAATAGCATTGATGCGACCAATGTGACACTTCCGGTTGGTGAGATATTTTCTGCGCTCTATAACAGAACCGCTCCTTTCGGGGATATCGGAAATCTTATTATCCTCTCGGGTGACAGAAAAGTTCTTTTCTCAAGTAAAAAGAATACGCCTAAGTTCTTGATCGCTGAAGAATACGCTAATTGGGGTGTTTGGAAAAGTATAAAGACGAATGAAGGGAAAACTGCAACCGTTTTATACGGTAAAAATCTCTGCATAGGAAAAGGTGTTTATGAAGGAAATACCTTGAAATATGCTATTTGCTATATTGTCCCGAATGAAGTTATTTCAGGTGCCATAGTTGTTCAGGACAGATTTGTTATTTTAACTGACAATAGTGGATGGGTTTACGCCAGCAACACCAAGATGATGCAGGATGCGTACGGCC
Source organism: Butyrivibrio sp. AE2015 (assembly GCF_000420825.1). Lineage (GTDB taxonomy): Bacteria > Bacillota > Clostridia > Lachnospirales > Lachnospiraceae > Butyrivibrio. The sequence goes on from NZ_ATVR01000004.1 coordinate 135,235, forward strand.
AGATAGACAGCTCTTTTTACAATAAAACAGGATATGTGAGGCAGGCCGGGAAACTGTACTACGCCTTTTCAAATAAGACTGACAAAGGCCTTGTGCTCTACACGATCAATGATATTTCAAGGAGCATTGAGCTTATCTGGGTAATGGTTGCCATAGTAATAATTATTTTTATTGCCATTGCTCTTATTACCATACGCAGTACATCCAAAAGCTCAAAGGAGTACACAAAGGACATAAAGAAGATTGAAGATGCCTTTGAAGAAGTGCAGAACGGTAATTTTGATGTGAGCCTTGATATAGACAGCAGCACAGAGTTCATGGTAATTGGAAATGACTTTAACAAGATGCTTCAGGGTCTTAAGGATCAGATAGAGCAAAATAAAGAACTGGCAGAAAACGCTGCTTTTTCCCAGGTAAAGCAGCTTGAAAGTCAGTTTAATCCGCATTTTCTTTTTAACACTTTGGATAATATCAGATTCATGGCAAAGATTGATGCAGCAGCTGCCGACAAGATGATCGTTTCTTTGTCAGGTCTTTTACGCTATAGTATCAGGGAAGTCCGTGAAGAGGTTACGGTAAAAGAGGACCTGGATAATCTCCAGTATTATCTGAATATCCTGCAAATAAGGTTTAACAAGCGTTTTGCATATGAACTGGATGTGGCAGAGGATATAATGGAATGCCTCATTCCAAAGCTCCTCATACAGCCACTTTTGGAGAATGCGATTAAATACGGCTTTGGCACAAAGGAAAAGCTGTGCGTCAGCATCAGGGGTTATCAGATGCAGGAAATGCTGGTGTTTATATGTGAGGACGATGGCGCGGGAATAGAAGAAAAGCAGCTAAAAGAAATCCGGGATAACCTAAAGGAAGACAGCAATACAACCATGCATTATGGTCTTTACAATATCCACCGAAGGATACGACTGATGTATAAAGGTGATTACGGCCTTGATATCTCTAGTGTTAAGGATAAGGGGACAATAGTAAGGCTCACCATTCCAAAGCACATCTGATGATAGTGGAAGGCTTTTGGCGGAGTAAAAAACACAGAATGAGGGATTATGTACAGAGTATTAATTGTTGAGGATGAAGATATCATAAGAAAAGGCATAGCCTATACCATGGACTGGTTAGGCATGGGCTGTACCATAGTCGGGGAAGCTGCAAACGGCAGGGAAGGGCTTGATAAGATAAAAGAGCTTACTCCTGACATAGTGCTTGTAGACATTATGATGCCTGTAATGGACGGCATAGAGATGATAAGAAGGGCAGGGGAGGATGATGGTATAAGTGACCTTAAAACAATCATTCTTACCAGCTACGCAGATTTTGATTATGCTAAAAAGGCCATAAATCTTGGGGTTTCAGCCTACCTTATGAAACCTGTAGATGAAGAGGAACTAAAGGTCAGCATAGCCAAAGTAATCTCTGAAATAGAAAAAGAGCATCGCCTTGAGCAGATAGAGCAAAAGAGCTCAGATGTATTCATAAAAACTGACAAAGAAAATGATTATATCCAGCAGATCCTTGATGAAACCAAACTCCATTATTCGGAAAAGATCAGTATAGAAATTTTTTCGGACAAATTTGGAGTATCTTCAAGCTATCTGTCTCGCAAATTCAAGGAATCCACAGGAACCAGCTATCTCGATTTTCTGAATAAATACCGGGTCCAGCAGGCAGTAAAGCTTCTTGAAACCGGTAAATACAAAGTTTATGAAGTATCCGATCTTACGGGTTTTTCCGACTACAAACACTTCAATACAGTATTTAAGCGCTACACAGGTTCTTCGCCTTCTGAATTTGTGAAGTGATACATGGGGACGGGGTTGCAGGGCCATTTTACAAAATGGCCCTGCAACCCCGTCCCCATGTGCCACCCCAGGCATCATTTATTGTGCTGCTTGATTTCATTTTTGTTTTTGTACATTTCTTTGTCGGCACGCTCAAAAATCTGAGACAGTGTTCTGTCGCCTTTCGTATATTTAGAGAGGCCGGCAGCGACAACAACGTCACCTTTGTATTGGTTTTTGATGTTGTGTTTTTTGAGCTTTGTCATGATGGATGAACTGTTAAGGTAATCGAGGCCTTGGATTATTGCTACGAATTCATCACCACCAATTCTAAATACAGGGCTGTGCTTGAAAAAGCTACAAATGGTGGAGCAGCCTTTTTGGATGTATTCGTCACCGGCCTGATGACCTAAAGTATCATTTACCTGTTTGAGACCATTTAAGTCAAATACCGCAAGGGCAAAATCCTCGACGGTACCATCTGAGATCATTTTATTCATCATGAGCTCAGTTTCGACATATGCATGTTTGTTCTTTACGCCTGTTAGCTCATCAATGATGGCCTTGGTCTCTGCAGCATAAAGGTTTTCGTTGTATTCCTGTTCGCGTCTTACAATTTCGTCAATATCAAGAACGCCAACGATAAGTTTTTCATCATCCGCCTTGTTATCCATAACAGCTCTGAGGGAAACGTATATAAATGAATTGCCATATATAAGTCTGTGATGGTGTTCAAAAACACCGGCAGACCGTACATGTTTCATCACCTTTTCTTTGGTAAAAGCAGATAATACATCATCCACGTCATCCGGATAGACAATTTTAGGAGTGATTTTTATCATATTCCCAAAGAAATCATTGCCTTCTTCAGGAAGCTCTGAGGCAACACGTTTGTTTGTTGGAATATATTTCTTATAGTGACCTGTAACAGGATCAACAGAGAAAATATATATGTAATTGCCTGATAGAGCGCCAATCCTGGAGTATATTATTTCTTCTTCTTTTGCATGCTCAAGGACTTCACGGGCTTTTATTTGAGTATCAACATTGTTAATGCCGATAATTACATGGTTTCCTTTTCCCTTAACTTTTACCGCTTTAACAGTGACAAAGGTCGGGACACCCTTAATAAGCATTCTTGTAACAACGGAATATATTCCACTCTTTTCAAGTTCGCTTGCTACTATTTCTTTTGTGAACAATTTTTTGAACTGTTCTTTATCCTCTTCAATGATCGGAGGATCAATGCCGTCCTTGTCCAGGTCAAAGAACTTAGAACCTTTTCTTTCAAAAGATATATCACGGCTCTCACCATGGGAAGAATACTCGGTGAAAGAATCATTATCCATATCCACAAAGAACAGTGTTATATAATCCTCGCTGAGTGCTCTTGCAATGTAGTTGTAAGTCAGTGAGTCCTTACTGTCGGGCTCAGAAACAGACAAAATGACCGTGGCAACAGCTGCATCACCGGTAACAGGATTTACTGCAATCCTGAACATGAGCAGCTGAACGACTCTTCCGTCATTCATTCTGTCATCGATTATCACTCTTCTTCCGTCCGCTGCGCACTGCCTGGCGGCATTAAAAGAGTAGTAACCAACTCCCGGATTTATTGAAGAGTAGTCAATCTCATTTATTTCTTTGAACTCAGGAAATTTTTTTAATATAAAATTTCGAAAGCTCTTATTGCATCTGACAAATGTTGCTTTATCCTTACCAATGGAAAAAATTACCATAGGAGTAGCATCGAAATAATCGGAAAGGGGCTTATCATCATTCTGAGAAAGTGACAGGTCATAAAGGTTTATTTTTCCTACCTGTTCAAAGTAAGAGGACTCTTCGGGATTCTCAAAACCGATCTGTATGCCTTTTTCATTTCTTTCGACAATCTCTGCCAGTGATACCGGGTGAATGTAGTAGTAGCCCTGAAGCTTGGTGCATCCTATCTCTGTCAGAAAGTCTGCCTGTTCTTTTGTTTCAATTCCCTCAGCAACAGTATCTGTTCCAAGTGAAAGAGCTGTCTTTACAACCTCGGTGAGAAGTATCTGGCCGGCTTCGTCTTTGCCAATCAGATGAGTAAAAGCATCGTTTATTTTAAGCAGGTCAAAATGAATCTTTAACAGGATCAGAAGAGAAGCATAGCCACTTCCGTAGTTATCCATCCATACTTTGATTCCGGCTGACCTGAAGCGGTCTATTATATCTTTGTAATAATCCATGTCTGAAGAAATATCTTTTTCAGACAGTTCAATGCAGAGCTTTTCCCTTGAAAGCCCTGACTTATCAACAAGTTTTATGATCTCAGATACCATGTCGCAGCATTTAAAATCTGTTCCGGACAGATTTACTGATTCGGGAACAATAAAAAGATCATGGGATGCCTGGCCTTTTAGTTTTTCTAAAACCCTGTTCACCATGTAGAGATCAAGTTTATAGGTCAGATTATGTTTTTCAAGTATAGGGACAAAAAGAGAAGCTGAATAGACATCGCCGTCAGGTGTTTCCCATCGTGCAAAAGCTTCTTCATCGGAAACTCTGCCGTTTGCAGCGCGAATCAAGGGCTGATGGTAAGCTTTTATCCATTCTTCTTCCAAAGCCCTGTCCAGGTTATCCAAAATGTATTTTTCAAAATCAGAATTATTGCCTTTACTTGATTCCAACGTGGTCTCCTGAATATTTTGAAAGATAAACATATAACATAAAACCATATTAATATTATCACAAAAAAGACAACAATACAGAAAAAATTGGTTCAGAAAATCGGATATAAAAACAGAAATTTAGGTATAGAGGAAATCTTAAATGATTTATGCTTTTTTTATCAAATGTTTATTTCATTTGGAAAGGAGAAGGAAAATGAAAAAGAAATTAGCGTTGGTATTGGCAGGACTTATGACGTTAGGCCTGATGGGCTGTGGCTCTCAGAGTCAGCCTGCAGCTACAGAGACTCCTGCAGCTGAGACTAAGACTGAGGAGACAGCTCCTGCAGAGACACAGGCAGAAGCACCTGCAGAAGAGGCAGCTGGCCTTGATGCGATCATTGAGGCTGCAAAGGCAGAGGGGGAACTTATTGTCTACGGTTCTTGTGAGGAAGAATATTTAGCAGCTGCATGTGAACATTTCCAGGAACTTTATGGAATTAAAGTTCAGTATCAGAGATTATCAACAGGTGAAGTACAAAGTAAGATTGAAGAGGAGAACGGAAATCCTTCAGGAGACGTATGGTTTGGAGGAACAACAGATCCTTATAACGTAGCTGCTTCAGAAGGACTTTTGGAGCCATATGAGGCACAAAATGCAAGCCATCTTTTGAGCGATAAGTACCGCGATGCTCAGGGTCAGTGGTATGGAATCTACAAAGGAATCCTTGGATTCATGGTAAACAAGGATGAGCTTTCACGTATGGGCATTGATGAGCCCGCTGATTGGAAGGACCTTCTTGATGAGAAGTATAAAGGTCTCATCTGGCTTTCAAACTACAATACAGCAGGAACAGCAAAGCTTGTTATCAATACTATGATCCAGAAATATGGACATGACGAAGGTATTCAGTATCTTGTTGATCTTGATAAGAATATCGAAGTTTATACAAAGTCAGGTTCAGGCCCATCAAAGAACGTTGGTACAGGTGAGTGCGTTGTAGGTATTGGCTTCCTTCACGATGGAATCACACAGATCGTTGACAATGGATATGGCAATGTAGGACTTATCATTCCTTCATCAGGAACATCCTTCGAAGTTGGTGCAACTGCAATATTTAAGGGATGTGCACATCCTAATGCTGCAAAGCTTTGGATTGAATATGCTCTTAGCCCTGACTGCGTAGAGCTTGCTGCACAGAACGGCTCATATCAGTTCCTCGTAATTGATAATGCAAAACAGCCTGAAGTAGCAGCAGAGTTTGGCCTTGATCCTGAAAATGTTATGGATTACGACTTTGAAGATGCTAAACAGAATACAACTACTTATGTAGAAGAAGTTATGACTGCACTTGGAAGTGCTGCAGACGATCGTTTCAAGACAGAATAATGTGTTTATTTGGGGCGGATGTCATACATCCGCTCCATTTTGTTATAACAAGGAGGACATAACAATGGCAAAAAGTCAAAGTGCCAGCCTTGACAGGAAAAAGCTTATGGCAGACCCAATCATGGTCTCAACCATTGTGCTTTTGATTGTTTTTTTGACTGTGTTTATTTTGTATCCGCTGGCAATACTGTTGGTGGATAGCTTTATTTCTGAATCGGGATTTACCTTAGACACATTTAAAAGAGTTATGGAACTGGCAAATTTTAGAAGGGCCATAACCAATACTTTAAAAGTAGGATTTTTAGTGGGCATTGCATCTGCCCTTATCGGACTTTTATTTGCATATGTGGAGGTCTATGTAAAGCTCCGCACAAGATTCATGGAAGGACTCTTTAAGGTGGTATCAATGCTTCCTGTTGTTTCACCGCCATTTGTTCTTTCACTTTCAATGATCATGCTTTTTGGAAAAGCAGGAATCATAACACGATTTCTTTTGAAAATTTATGACAACAGCGTGTATGGCTTTTGGGGAATTGCAATAGTACAGACACTTACCTTTTTCCCTGTCTGCTATATGATGCTGAAAGGTCTTTTGAAAAATATCGATCCATCCCTGGAAGAAGCTGCAAGGGACATGGGAGCTTCAAGATTTAAAGTATTTATGACAGTGACACTGCCTCTTATCCTTCCGGGCCTTGGAAATGCGTTTTTAGTAACATTCATTGAGTCAATAGCAGATTTCGCCAACCCAATGATCATCGGCGGATCATATGATACTCTTGCAACAACCATATATCTTCAGATAACAGGTGCGTATGATAAGCAGGGAGCTGCAGCGATGGCGGTAGTTCTTTTAGCAATAACACTTGTAATGTTCATTGTCCAGAAGTATTACCTTGAGGCTAAGAGTACCGCCACACTTTCAGGAAAGGCTTCAAGAGAAAGAATGCTCATCACTGATAAGAGTGTAACCGTTCCTTTGACGATCCTCTGCTCAGCACTGGCGATCTTCGTTATCATCATGTACATCTGTGTTCCTTTTGGGGCAATGTTCCGTACATGGGGATACGATTTCCACCTGACATTTAAGTGGTTTGGACTTGTCTTTACCAAGTATAAGGGCCTTAAGGCCTTTAAAGACAGTTTCGTCCTGTCACTTATCTCTGCGCCGATCACAGCTCTTTTATCCATGATCATTTCTTATCTTGTTGTAAAAAGAAAATTCAAGGCAAAGGGATTTATCGAAGCTGTTTCAATGCTTGCCATGGCTGTTCCCGGTACTGTTCTTGGTATTGGATACATAAGAGGTTTCTCCGGGGGCCTTTTTGGAACCGGAATCCTTCAGGGGCTTTACGGAACAGGTGCTATTCTTGTTATCGTATTTATTGTTCGTAGTCTTCCCACAGGAACGCGAAGCGGAATATCAGCTCTTCGGCAGATTGACAAGAGCATAGAAGAATCAGCTTATGACATGGGAGCAGACAGTTTTAAAGTATTTATGACTGTGACACTTCCACTTATCAAGGATAGTTTCCTGAGCGGCTTTGTAACATCATTTGTCCGTAGTATTACAGCTATCAGTGCGATCATACTTCTTGTTACACCGTCTTATCTGCTTATTACGGTTCAGATCAATGAGTTTGCAGAAAAAGGATCTTATGGCATTGCCTGTGCTTTTGCCACAATTCTTATCTGCATAACCTATGGAGCTGTTTTGATAATGAATATGATCATTAAGCGATTTGGAACAAGTAAAAGAGTGATGGAATGAAACCCTGGTGGACCATGGGGACGGGGTTCGTGGTCCATTTTTCGAAAACATAGATGGAGAGGAATATTATGGCAAAAGAGAAAAAAGGCGTACGCCTTGAACATATTTCAAAAATATATAAAGACCCAAAGACCGGAAAAGATTTCTATGCAGTAAAGGATGCAAATATAGAGATAGAACCTGGAAGCTTTGTGACACTGCTTGGACCTTCAGGCTGTGGAAAAACTACAACCCTTCGAATGATTGCAGGATTTGAGAGCCCGGATGAGGGAGAGATATACCTTGGAAATGAGGCTATCAATGCCTTAACACCTAATAAAAGAGATACTGCAATGGTTTTCCAAAGCTATGCGCTCCTTCCTCACTACAACATTTTTGACAACGTAGCTTATGGACTTAAGCTTCGCAAGATGGACAAAGATGTTATAAAGAAAAAAGTTACTGACATATTGGCACTTGTGGGACTTGAAGGTATGGAAAACCGAATGACAAATCAGCTTTCTGGTGGACAGCAGCAGAGAGTAGCCCTTGCAAGAGCGCTTGTTATTGAACCGGGAGTTCTTTTGTTTGATGAGCCCTTATCAAACCTTGATGCCAAGCTCCGTGTATCCATGCGTACCGAGATCCGCAGAATCCAGCAGGAGGCAGGAATTACCGCTATTTATGTAACTCATGACCAAAGTGAGGCCATGGCTATTTCTGATAAAGTAATCATTATGAACAAAGGCCTTGTTGAGCAGATATCAACTCCACAGGAAGCTTACTATTATCCAAACAACAAGTTTGTTGCCGACTTTATCGGCGAAGCTAATTTCATGAGTGCCACCGTGAAAGCACAGGATACAGTTGTTATTGATGGGGCAGAAGTTAAGTGCGCAACAGGAAATATGGAGATCGGGGCATCCTGCAGTGTTGTACTGAGACCTGAAGGAGCATATCTTGGCGATACAGGTGCTATTAAGGGAAAAGTTATGTATTCCTGCTTTATGGGTGCATATCAGGATTATCACATCCAGGTTGCAGATGCTCTTGTTAAGATCCAGGAGTACAATCCAAAGAACCGCAAGATTTACAATGTAGGTGATGAGGCTTATCTAAACTTCCAGGAAAACACACTTTACGCACTGTAAAACAAAAAGTGAGAGCAATTATTATAAATACAGCAAGGAATGAAATAGATTCTGTCATTCCCTGAATGTATTATAATAACTATCACAATATCTTTTGGATATTATTTTATGGGGAATGGAGTGAGTTTTATGAACGGAATGACTATACTTGAGTTTTTAGAAGGGACCAGCGATATTGCTGTAGCAATAAGGCTTATTTTGGCGACGCTCTTTGGATGCCTTGTGGGCTGGGAGAGAGTAGTCAAAAGACATAGCGCAGGTATTAAGACCTTTGCACTTGTGAGCCTTGGAAGTGCTGTTACTACGGCGCTTAATATATACCTGGCTATGCTTCCCGGGCTTTCGGCTGATACCAGCAGAATCCCGGCGGGTGTTGTAAGCGGCATCGGCTTTTTGGGAGCAGGGACTATCCTTGTTACAGGCCGTAAGCAGATCAAGGGACTTACAACTGCAGCAACCCTCTGGGTCACAGCCTGCATGGGAATGGCCATTGGTGGAGGATACCTGGTAGTTGGCACTGTCTGCTTCGTACTCATAATGATAGCTAACGTTATCCTTATGCAGCTTAGCAAAGTGGTTGAGGAATACAGTAAGTACCTGAGTCTTTACATTGAAGTCAATAAGAACGCAGGTGTAAAAAAGCTGTCAAAATGGATATCAGATCAGGGCTTTGAAGTCAGCAGTATGACAAAGAGCAAAGAAAAGACTCTTCTTTCATCTGATGCTGCACTTATTGTAGACATTGATTTTGATAGAAAGAGATCCCATCGGGAAGTAATAAATGCTCTAAATGAGCTTGATTTTGTGAGTTACGTTGAAGAAATCTGATCATCAGATGTGGTTTTTATGAGTGGGATAAGCGCTGGCAAAACAGCGAAAGATCAGGAAAAGGCTGTGATTGACACAGCCTTTTTCATTTTGTAAAATAATAACGCATGCTCTTTTAAATAACATAATTATTTTACTGTTGGGGAGGGATATCATGTCCAGAAAAGCAACCATAACTCAAAAAGAAATCGTAAATGCGGCATTTAAGATCACAAGGAAAGAGGGCTTTGAGCAGATCACATCGAGAAAACTAGCTGCGCAGGCAGGATGCTCTACACAGCCTATTTTCCGTATCTACGAGAATATGGATGCACTTAAGATAGACGTTTATAATAAAGCGGCAGCTTATTATGAAGACTACTACAATGACAGTGCCAAGACTCACGACACACCATTCGTTGATCTTGGACTTGCTTATATTGGTTTTGCACAGAAATATCCACATCTTTTCAGACTTCTTTTTCTCTCTGAAAAAGACAAGGATACAAAGAGTATGTATGATCTTGTAAATGGATCAGCTGAGAATGTTGTAAAGGAGATCAGCAAGGCTCAGAGCATGGGGGTAAAAAATGCACAGCAGCTGTTTATGCAGATGTGGGTATTTATCCATGGTGCAGGATGCATGGCAGTAACAGGTGATTTCGATCTTGATGAAGCTGCTTCAGTAGAGATGCTTGAGTCTGCGTATAAGGCATTTAGTCTATGAAGTTCGAAAATGATGTTGATGTGATCACCCGAATAAATGAATGCTATCCCAAGATGAGCAAAGGCAAGAAATCAATTGCTCTTTACATCTGCGATCACTATGAACAGGCAGTATTTATGACAGCAGCAGAGGTTGGCAAGATTGTTGGCATGAGCGAATCTACAGTAGTAAGATTTGCCATGAGCCTTGGATATGATGGATATCCTCAGTTCCAAAAAGCTCTCTCTGTCTGGGTTAGCGACAAATTTGGTTCAGTTGAGAAGGTTGGGCGTAAGTTTGGAAAAAGCAGTGACGGAGAAATTCTGCAGACCATCCTCAGGTCAGATATATCCAACATTGAGCAGACTATAAATAATATTGATGTTGCGGCATTTAAGACAGCTGTTGATATTATTTTAAAGGCCAAGACTGTTTATATCGTGGGACTTAGAAGCTGCGAGCCTTTGGCGGATTTTTTACATTTTTATCTGAACATTATCAGGGGCAACAATGTTCTTATAAAGACTACAAGTGTTTCTGAAATGTTTGAGCAGATGATAAGGATCAACGACAGGGATTGTATAATAGGTATAAGCTTTCCAAGGTACTCCATGAGAACCTTAAAGTGCATGGAGTTTGCCAATGACAGAAATGCCAAGGTTATAACTATTACAGATTCTGTTCATTCACCGATGAATCTGTATTCTTCCTGCAATCTTTTGGCAAAAAGTGAGATGGCATCAATTGTTGACTCACTTGTGGCACCACTTAGCGTTATAAACGCTTTGGTTGTCGCTCTTTGCATGAGAAGACCTGCTGATGTAAAGGCAGATCTGAAAATGCTGGAAGAGGCCTGGAACAATTATCAGGTATATTTAAACGATGAAATAGACTTTGCTTCTGATGCACCTATGATAGGACTTCCGCTTCAGAACAGGCCTAAAGAGTCAGAGTAAGAGGATTTTTAATGAAGAAAATTGCAATAATTGGCTGCGGGGCAGCCGGTATGATGGCGGCGCTTTCTGCAGCTTCTGGCGGCAGCAGCGTCACTATTTTTGAAAAAAATGAAAAGCCCGGAAAGAAGATCTACATAACAGGAAAAGGCAGATGTAATGTTACAAATGCCTGTGCTGTAGAGGACTACTTTGGCTTTGTGCGCAGGAATGCGAGATTTTTATACAGCGCTGTTTATGGCTTTGATAATAGTGCAGTTATGGACTTTTTTGAGAATAACAATTGTCATCTGAAAATAGAGAGGGGAGAGAGGGTTTTCCCTGTATCTGACCACTCTTCAGATATTATAAGAGCCTTGTTTGATGCTGTTAAAAAGGCAGGAGTACAGGTGTTATTTGATACAACTGTTTTATCTGTTGAGGCATCAGGAGGAAGAGTGAGCGCAGTCACCTATTCATCTGGCGATGACCCGATTACAAGAGAAGAGTTTGACGCTGTGATCGTGTGCACTGGTGGAATGTCTTATCCTTCAACTGGTTCTACAGGAGATGGGTACAGATTTGCAAAAGACTTGGGACACAGCATCGTTACGCCTGCTCCTTCACTTGTTCCTTTTGAGATAAAGGAAAGCTGGTGCAAGGACCTTCAGGGATTGTCACTTAAAAATGTCGGACTTAAGATGTTCACCATTGACAGCAGGTCTGCCAAAAAGAGAAAACCTGTATATGACGGCTTTGGCGAGATGCTCTTTACCCACTTTGGGATCAGCGGTCCCCTTGTTCTTACAGCAAGCTGCTATTATGATAAAGAAAAAGAATATGAGCTCTTCCTTGATCTGAAGCCTGCGCTTAATGAAGAACAGCTTGATAAAAGAGTTTTGAGGGATTTTGAGGAAGGCCTTAATAAGAGCTTTAAAAATATTTTGGGAGGTCTTTTCCCTTCAAAAATGATTCCTGTTATGATAAAGTTGTCAGGAATTGATTCTGAAAAGAAGGTTAATGAGATCACCAAAGAGGAAAGACTTGCCTTTGTAAAGCTAATAAAGAGCGTTCCTATGACGATAACCGGTACAAGGGGCTTTAATGAAGCTATCATTACAAAGGGCGGAGTTAATGTAAAAGAGATAAATCCTTCCACTATGGAATCCAAGATTGTCTCAGGCCTTTACTTTGCAGGAGAAGTTATTGACGTAGATACTGAAACCGGAGGCTACAATCTTCAGGTTGCCTGGTCTACGGGACATCTTGCGGGCGAAAGCGCGGCAATGTAAGATATTTTTATAAGGAGTTTTTAGATTTATGAGTAAGCAGATTGCAATAGACGGACCTGCAGGAGCAGGAAAAAGCACAATAGCCAAAAAAGTGGCTGCAGAGCTTGGTTTTATCTATGTTGATACAGGTGCTATGTACAGAGCCATGGCTTTATATATGATAAAAAACGGTATCAGAGCAGATGAGCCGGAAAAGATAAGTGCTACCTGTGAAAGTGCCGATATTACTATCAGACACGAGAACGGTGAACAGGTTGTTTTGTTAAACGGAGAAAATGTCAATGGTCTTATCAGAACAGAAGAAGTGGGGAATATGGCTTCCGCAAGCTCTGTAAACGGTGATGTCAGAAGAAAGCTTGTAGAGCTTCAGCAGAAGCTTGCTAGTGAAGCTGACGTTGTAATGGATGGCCGTGATATAGGAACAGTAGTGCTTCCAAATGCTGATGTTAAGGTATATCTAACAGCAAGCTCTAAAGTAAGAGCTGAACGCAGATTCAAAGAACTCACTGCGAAGGGAGAAAACTGTGACATTGATGTGATCGAAAAAGATATTATTGAGAGAGATTACAGAGACATGCACAGGGAGATATCCCCGCTTAAACAGGCTGATGATGCAACACTGGTAGATTCTTCAGATATGACAATTGATGAAGTTGCAAAGACAATTGTTGACCTTTATAGGAAAAGTATCTGAGAATTTGTGTAATTGATATAGGAAGGCAGTAAGTAAATGGAAGTAATAGTTGCTGAGCATGCCGGCTTTTGTTTTGGAGTTACAAAAGCTGTTGAAACTGTATATGATCAGATAAAGAACTCATCTGATGTGAATATTTATACATACGGACCTATTATCCACAATGAGATAGTTGTCAGCGACCTTGAGAAAAAAGGCGTAAAAGTGATAAACTCAGTAGAGGAGCTTGAGGGTATCTCAGAGGGAACTATAGTGATAAGATCCCACGGGGTTACCAAGGAAGTTCATCAGAAAATTGAGGAAACCGGACTGAATATCATTGATGCTACATGTCCTTTTGTAAAAAGAATCCATAAAATTGTGGATGAGGAGAGCAAAGCCGGAAAAAGTATCATAGTAGTAGGCAGTGCAAATCATCCTGAAGTCGAAGGAATCGTTAGTTATGCAAGAGGTCCTGTATTTGTGATCGACTCACCAAAAGAGGCAGAAAATTTCAACGAAAACAGGGAACTGGAATACACATTAGTGTCCCAGACTACATTTAACAGGAATAAATTTCAAGAAACCGTTGAAATCTTTGAAAATAACGGTTACAATATTAATATTGTGAATACTATATGCAATGCAACCGACGAACGTCAGTCAGAAGCTGAGGAAATTGCAACCAAAGCGGATGCCATGATAGTCATTGGTGGCGCCCACAGTTCTAATTCCAGGAAACTGTATGACATATGCAGTCAGAAATGTGAGCAGACATATTTTATTCAAACCCTGGAAGACTTGCATTTTAATAAAAATAATGACATCAAGCTTGTAGGGATTACCGCCGGGGCATCAACCCCAAAGAACATTATCGAGGAGGTTCAGAATTATGTCAGAACAAACTTTTGAACAGATGCTTAACGAATCGTTCAAAACAATTCACACAGGGGAGGTTGTTGAGGGAACTGTTATTGACGTTAAGCCTGACGAGATAATCCTTAACATTGGTTACAAGTCCGACGGTATCTTAACAAAGAGCGAATACAGCAACGACAACAGTATTGACCTTACAACCGCCGTTAAAGTTGGTGACACAATGGACGTTAAGGTTCTTAAGACCAACGACGCAGACGGACAGGTTATTCTTTCATACAAGAGACTTGCCATCGACAGAGGCAACAAGAGAATTGAGGAAGCCTTCAATAATAAAGAGGTACTTACAGCTAAGGTTGTTCAGGTACTTGAGGGTGGACTTACAGTAGTAGTTGATGAAGTTAGAATCTTCATTCCTGCAAGCCTTGTTTCTGATAGCTATGAGAAAGATCTTTCAAAGTATCAGGATCAGGAAATTCAGTTCGTTGTAACTGAGTACAACCCTAAGAGAAGAAGATATATCGGAAACAGAAGAATGCTTGTTACAGCTGAGAAGGCTGAAGCAGCTAAGAAACTCTTTGATTCTATCAAGGCTGGCGATGTTGTTGACGGTATCGTTAAGAATGTTACAGATTTCGGTGCTTTCATCGATCTTGGTGGAGCAGACGGACTTCTTCATATTTCAGAGATGAGTTGGGGACGTGTTGAGAGCCCTAAGAAAGTATTCAAGGTTGGCGACACAGTTAAAGTTCTTGTTAAGTCAATTGATGGCAGCAAGATTGCTCTTTCAAGAAAGTTCGACAACGAGAATCCTTGGAAGGATGCTACAGAGAAATATGCTGTAGGCAACATCGTAAAGGGTAAAGTTGCAAGAATGACAGACTTTGGTGCTTTCGTAGAGCTTGAGCCTGGTATTGATGCACTTCTTCATGTTTCTCAGATCGCTAAAGAGCATGTTGAGAAGCCAGCTGATGTACTTAAGGTAGGTCAGGAAGTTGAAGCTAAGATTGTGGACTTCAACGAGGAGGAGAAGAAGATCAGCCTTTCAATCAAGGCTATGTTCGCTCCAGAGCCTAGCGAAGAAGCAGCTGAAGACGGAGACGTTGTTTCAGTTGATATCGATAAAGTAATCGCTGAGCAGAACGAAGAGAACTAATCAGATTTGATTTCTTTAGAGACTGTGATGTTTATCACAGTCTCTTTTTTATTTTATTCAGGCTTTAGAATAATTTAATTTTACATAAAATTGTATCTAATATAGAATTTAATAAGAGACGTTTTAACGAACACAAATATTTGTTAGGAGGAAATCTACCTATGGAATACGATTACGAGTGGTTTAAAAAGGGTGTTTATGATTTGACCAAGATTGACCTTAACGCATATAAAGAAAAACAGATGAAGAGAAGAATTGATACTCTTATCGGAAAGTATGAGGTTAAGGGCTATGATGGTTTCCTGGCACTTATAAAGAAGGACAGAGAAGCGCTTGATTCTTTTGTTACTTACCTTACTATCAATGTTTCTGAGTTTTTCAGAAACATGGATCAGTGGAATCTTATGGATAAAGAAATGGTTCCGGAACTTATGGGTAAATTTGGTAAGAACTTAAAGATATGGAGTGCTGCTTGTTCTACAGGCGATGAGCCTTATACGATTGTTATGCTCCTTTCAAAGCATGTGCCTCTTAATCAGATCAATGTTTATGCTACAGACCTTGATGCTGTAGTTCTTGCGAAGGCTAAGGCTGCTATTTACGATAAAAAGGAAATAGCTAATGTTCCTGAGGAGTTTAAGAAGAAATACTTCACAGAGACTCCTGACGGAAAAATGAAGGTTTCAAGTGAGATCACATCAAGAGTTACATTTAAACAGGCAGATCTTTTAAGAGATCCATATCCAAAGGATTGTAACCTTATTGTATGTAGAAATGTGCTGATCTACTTCACAGAAGAAGCAAAGGATGACATTTTCAGAAAGTATTATGCCAACCTTACACCGGGAGGAATCCTCTTTATCGGAAGTACAGAGCAGATCGTAAACTATAAGGATATTGGATTTATCCGTAAGAACTCATTCTATTACGAAAAACCTAAAGCATAAAGATTCGATATTGCATACATAAATGTATAAGCTGCCCCTTGTCATACTTGCGTATGGCCAAGGGCAGCTTTTTTGACATGTGAAAAATAAATTGCTAAAGTTTAATTGTGAGAAAATATAGGGAAATTGGGCAAGTTGGGAATCTGTGATGAAAAATAAAAGCAAAATTCGCTATGACATCATACTTATAATCGGACTTTTAGTTATTACAGCTATCATAGCACTGGGGGTCAGGCTAACGGAAAAGACCGGAAAGACAGTTGTGGTATCTGTAGATGGTGTAGAAAAATATACTTTCCCTTTGGATGAAGATATTGAGTTTAAGATAGAAGGGTATGAAGGTGGGAGTAACTACCTTGTTATTAAAGACGGAGAGGCTTATCTTACTGAAGCTTCATGTCCGGATCTTTTATGTGTTCACATGGGGAAAATAAGTAGTCAGGGCCAGTCAATCATATGCCTTCCAAACAGAGTTGTTGTGGAAATAAGAGACGGCAACGAAAATGATTCAAAAGAATTCGATGCAATAGTTGGCTAAATCAGAAATTAAGTGCTGTTAGGGGATAAAGATGGATAAAACTAAAAAAATAGCTACATATGGTGTTATGGCTGCGCTTGCGATGATACTCAGTTATGTAGAAATGCAGCTTCCGGCCTTTGTAGCCATTCCTGGAGTTAAGCTGGGGCTTACTAACATAGTTGTACTTGTTGCACTTTACAAATTGGGATATAAAAGCGCCCTGTTTATCAATATTGTACGAATCATTGCAGTTTCATTATTATTTGGTACTCTTATGAGCTTTGCCTTTTCTTTTACGGGAGGAATGCTCAGTACATTAGTAATGATAATCTTAAAAAAATCTGATAAATTCAGTGCAGTTGGAGTAAGTGTGGCTGGCGGTATTACCCATAATATAGGTCAGATCCTTGCTGCGATGCTTCTTTTAAACACCAAGGCAATCATCTGGTATCTTCCGGTTCTCTGGCTTTCGGGAATCCTCAGTGGCCTCATGATAGGACTTATCGGAGCCCTGATCGTCAAAAGGATAAAATTCATACAGTAACTTTCATATGTACAACTCCTACTCCTTTATAAATGTTTTTTGTGCAAATAAAAAATGTTCTTGCATTCTGATTTGATTTGTGTATAATGTCTTCTTGTCGGCATTCAGCTGACATAAATCACGGAAATTCTTCCGGTGATTTTCCACTTTTTTTATTAACGACGCTTGCATTGGGCGTATCTGTGCCTTTTTGCGAGCAATTTCAGAAAGGGACATTGTTATGAATATTAGAGGAAAATGGGACAAACAAAACAATTCGGTTAAGCTTTTGCTAAAAAAGCTTAAGAGGCACGACACGCTTGTAGTGGCAATTGCGGTCATTATAGCGCTGGTGCTCTGCGGAGGCCTGATCTACATCAGTACTCCTGTGGCTATGGCTACAGCAAAAGAAGAGTTTGCTGAAAGCGAAAAAGAGAGCAAAGAAGCAACAAATGAAAAGCTTGATGAACTCCATGAATATCTGACAGAGCTTGATAAGAGCATAGTAGACAGTAAAAATGGTCTTGATTCTTTTTATGAGCTTACGAAAGAAGATAAGACAAATGAGCATATAACTGAGAAAGTTACTACTCTTGGCGGTAACTTAAAAGAACTCCATAGCGAGGTAGTTCAGACAGATAGCCAGATCCAGAATATGAAGGAGCTTATCGAGAAAAACGGAGGAGAAAATAAGGATAAGCTCAATCAGGAATTTAGCCAGGTTTCTGAGAGGTTTAATCAGATAGAAAATAATTATTCAAAGGCCCAGTCTGACAATAAGGAGCTTATGGACTCAATTAAAAATCTTATTAAGAGTAACGATACTAAGATGACCGGAGAAAATCTAAAGCAGTACACGGATCTGGTTACAAAGCTCTCTGATCTTGATAAGAATTTTACGACGGATATGGGCAAGTCTGTAGATCTTTTGGAGAAAAACATAAAAGAGCTTAACGAGGCCACAGAAAAGAGAATGGCAGAGATGGAAACATCCACAAAAAATAAGCTTGATGAGATGAATACCTCTACCCAAAATAAGCTTGATGAGATGAATATCTCTACCAAAAACAAACTTGATGAGATGGATACAACTACCAGGAATAAACTTGATGAGATGAATACATCTACAAATAATAAACTTGATGAGATGAATACATCCACAAATAACAAGCTGAATGAAATGAATAATTCGACGAATAATAAGCTGGACGAGATGAATGAGTCTACAAACAGCAAACTTAGTGAGATGAACGCATCTACAAACAGCAAGCTTGACGAAATTGGAAATTCTACTAACAGCAGAATTGACGAGCTGGACAAAGAAACTGGCAGCAAATTGGATGAACTTGGTAAAAACACTAATAATAAACTTGAGGCAATGGATAAAGCAACAAGCGACAGGCTTGATTCGCTGGATAAATCAACCAACAGTAAGATAGACGCAATAGGCAAGTCCACAAGCAGTAAGCTGGATGCAATGGATAAAACTACAAACAGTAAGCTTGACGGTATGAATGCGGCAACCACAAATAAATTTAAAGAGCTTAACACATCGATCAATAATAATTTTAAGAACATTACTACTACTTCTTTAAATAATACAAATGGATTAAAAAATTACATTGCCAGTGAGTTGAGTAAAACAAATGGAAAACTTGATAAGGTTTTTCAGCGTGTGAGTGATGGCAAAAAGCTTCTGGCATCCACATTACTCACTAAGGGCGTTAAAGTCAGACAGGATGCCACTTTTAAAGAACTTAGCGATGCAATAAATAGGATCCCGCAGCAAATTGTACTTGGAAATGGTGATGTGGCGGGCAAAGTAGAGTATGAATATCATTACCATAAGGATGGAAAAGAAAAAGTATGTGATGAAGAGTACGTTTCGATAGACAGAAAAGGCGGATGCTATACCATAGCGGAAACCCATAAGCATTCAGCAGGATGTTACAAAACTAATACCTCATATTATTATCTGACTGATATGGATACTGATCGTTTGCACCATGTCAGAGATACTGATACCGGAGTGCCTATATTTATGTTTCACTGTAATTATTGTGGCAGTAGCTTTGAGTCGGACGATGCCAATCATTATGAGAGAACCGGGGATGAGTCAACATATAGAAATAGAGCAAAAGGTGATGCGCATTCTGAGACCAGCAGTGAACTTATATGCAAGTACAAAGAGGGACAACTATTGGGATATCGTACATCCTGTGGATACGCTCATGGTCAGATACTAAAAGCCCATATCACCTTTGGTGAAAAATATAAAGACTATAATAGTACTGTAAATGTACCGAGCCCAAGAAATACGGATTTAAGGACATCACACATTATGATGCCAAGTCAGTCGATTGATATAGACAGTCTCATGAAAGAATTTGATATGTCTGAATATAATTCGGAGAAAGCATCCTTGGATCATTCATCAGAAAGCTCCACTGAAATGTCAGCTGCAGCAGTATCTGATGAGAGCATACTAGAATCATCAATAGATGAAGAATTACAAGAAACTGCGACTTGGGAAACAGAGAAGGACATTGATGGCAGCAATAGTGACAGCGATGGTGAATCATCTGTTCAGGCTTCATCTACAGAAAATATCATCTCTGAAGAAAGCGCTTCAAGTAACAGCTCGTTGGCAGTTATTGAGTCTGAAGGCAATAGCGAACAAGCAGAAGATATAAAGGAAAATGATTCTGCTTCTTCTGAAAGTGCCACACAGGATGGCGATGATACTATGTAATCTGGCTTGGTTACCACTTTCTTGACATTCATTTATGGGCTGCTATAGAATAGACCTTGTTGTAGTAGTTATAGCACAGATAATGAGTGTGCAGATTGGAGATATAATGACCAAGATAGATATTATTTCAGGATTTTTGGGAGCTGGTAAGACAACTCTTATAAAAAAGCTTTTAAAGGAAGCACTTGCAGGAACTAAGGTAGTTCTTATTGAAAATGAATTTGGTGAGATCGGAATTGACGGCGGATTTTTAAAGGAAGCCGGAATTGAGATCACAGAGATGAACTCAGGTTGTATCTGCTGTTCACTTGTAGGTGATTTTGAGACTTCACTTAAGCAAGTTATGGATCAGTACGCACCTGAGCGTATCCTTATCGAGCCTTCAGGTGTAGGTAAGCTTTCAGATGTTATGAGAGCTATTCAGAATATTGCAGATACTTCTGATGAGATGGAACTTAACAGCGCTGTTACTGTTGTTGATGTTTCAAAGGCAAAGGTTTATATCAAGAACTTCGGTGAGTTCTTCATTAATCAGATTGAGAATGCAGGAACAATTATTCTTACAAGAACAGACAAGGCTGATCAGAAAAAGATCGAAGAGGCAGTAGAACTTATTCGTAAGCACAACGAAAAGGCTACTATCATCACAACTCCACTTAATGAGATCACTGGAAAAGAGATCCTTGATACTTTTGAGGGCAACAATGACCTCGAGGCAGAGCTTCTAAAGATGGTAATGGAGCAGGAACAGGAGCATCATCACCACCATCATCACCATGGAAGCCACAAGACTGTTGCTGAGGATGGCTCAGTAGTTTACAGTGCACACCACGATGATGACGATGAAGATGAGTGTTGCTGCCACCATCACCACGATGATGATGAAGATGAGCACGAGTGCTGTCATCATCACCATGATCACGATGAGGAAGAGCATGAGCACCACCATCACCACGATCATGACGAGGATGAGCATGAACATGAGCACCACCATCACCACGATGATGACGAAGATGAGCATGAGGAAGTTCCGCACTCACATGGTTCGGCGGAACACGCTCACACTAGCCTCGAAGAGACCTCGGCAAGTGCTCACAGCCATCACCATCACGACGCAGCTGATGTATTTGTAAGCTGGGGAATGGAGACACCTCTTAAATATACAGAGGATGAGATAAAGGAAATGCTGGGCCAGCTTGAGGATGATGAGAGATTCGGTATTGTCCTTCGTACAAAGGGCGTTGTTCCAAGCACAGACGGATCATGGATTGAGTTTGACTATGTACCTGGTGAAGCTGATGTTCGTAAGGGAGCAGCAGATGTAACAGGTAAGTTCTGCGTAATCGGATCTGAACTTAAAGAGGAGAACCTTGAGAAGCTCTTCCGCAGACTTTGATAGATAAAAGTTAAGCGATTATGATAAGGAGAATTAATTTGAAACCAGTATATATAATCAATGGCTTTCTCGACAGTGGAAAGACAGATTTCTTCAGATATACAATTGCACAGCCTTACTTTAGAACAAAAGGCAAGACTCTTTTGATCGTCTGTGAGGATGGCGAGAATGACTACGAAGAAAAACTTCTAAAATCTACAAACACTGTTATTGAGAAAATAGAAGACGAGGAAGATTTCAATCCGGATGCACTTATAGCACTTGATGCCAAGCACAATCCTGAGAGAATCCTTGTTGAGTATAACGGAATGTGGAACTTTAAGAACTTAAAGCTCCCTGTAATGTGGAATCTTGAGCAGCAGATAACTGTAATAGACGCTTCAAGTTTTGAACTGTATTTCAACAACATGAAGTCTCTTCTTGCAGAGCAGATCAGAAACTCTGACCTTATTTTGTTCAACCGCTGCGATGGAATTGAGGACCTTGCTTCTTACAAGAGAAATGTTAAGGCGATCAACCAGAAGGCTGATATTATCTTTGAAGATAGAAATGGTGAAGTAGACGTAACTCTGGATGAGGATCTTCCTTTTGATCTTAATGCCAATCCTATCGATCTCAACAACTATGGTTATGGAATGTTCTATCTTGATGCTCTTGACCATGTTGACAGATATGAAGGCAAAACGGTCAGATTTAAAGGTATGGTGCTTAAACCAACAGAGTTCCCAAAGAACCGCTTTGTTCCGGGAAGAATGGCAATGACATGCTGCGCACAGGATATGCAGTTTTTGGGCTTTGCATGTGAGTATGACAAGGTGGCTGATCTTAATGAAAAGGATTGGGTCCTTGTTACTGCCAAGGTCGAGAAGCAGTATGTTGAGGAGTATCAGGGCGAAGGACCTGTTCTTAAGGCTATATCAGTCGAAAAGACAACAGAACCTGATAATCCGGTAATAGATTTTTCAAATCCGGAGCAATAAAAAGTTTTTGGGGGGATTCTTGTGTTTAATTACTTACCACATCAGTGGCTATTCTTATTTTATCTCTACAGCTTTTTTGGGTGGTGCTTTGAATCCACTTATGTATCTATATTAAATAAAAGATTTGTAAACAGGGGCTTTATGCGAGGCCCCTTTTTACCTTTATATGGCAGTGGTGGGATAATGATGCTTGTTGTATCAAAGCCATTTTATTCCAATATACTCCTGGTCTACCTGGCAGGATGCGTTGGTGCTACAGCCCTTGAGTACGTTGTGGGCGTTTTGATGGAACTGCTTTTTAAGGTTAGATACTGGGACTATTCGGATAAGTTCCTTAATATCAATGGGCATGTATGTCTTGAATCCACACTTGTCTGGGGATTTTTCACTGTTGTTTTCACGCATTATCTTCAGATTCCTGTGGAAAACTTCATAATGTCCATACCTTACAATTTTCTCACTATCTTTACGATGGTGCTAACTGTTTATGTGAGCTGTGATTTTATGGTGGCGTTTAAGACAGCTATAGATCTTAGAGATTTCCTTGTTTATATGGAAAAAGCTAAAGAAGAAATGGGAAAAATGCAGAAGAGACTCGATGTTATCATTGCCTTTAAGGGCGAGGATGTTCGTGAGACCATTGGTCAGAGAGTAGATGGCATAAGCTCAGGAATTGGTAGTAGAGTAGAAGTTTTGAGCTCTGGAATTGGCAGCAGAGTAGATGTACTTAGTGGAAAATTGGAAAAAACTTTCGCTGGATTAAAGGAAAAGCTCTATCATGACCCTACTCCAAGCATGTTAAATGTAAGGGAAGAGGTTGGCGAAATGTATGCAAAGTACCGTATCCTTATGGACAGGCTTGCTCCAAAGCCAATAAGAGGCTTCTTTGAATGGTATAGAAACAGGACTATTCTTGGTAACCCCGGAATGGTTTCAGGTAAGTTCAAGACTAGCTTGGAAGAGATAAAAGAAAAAGCTGCAAGCTTTAGAAAGAAATGATCAATAGAAAAGTAAAAAAATAAAACCACATGTCGGTGAGAAGACATGTGGTTTTTAATTTATATATTCTTATAAAAAAGATTAAGCCATCTTGTTTACAGCCTGAGCAAGACGAGAAACTTTTCTTGATGCTGTGTTCTTCTTGAATACACCCTTTGACTCAGCCTTGTCAATTGCAGATGTAGCGTTAAGAAGTGCCTTAGCAGCCTCGTCCTTGTTGCCAGCTTCGATAGCAGCACGAACCTTCTTGATCTCTGTCTTTACAGCTGATTTGATGATCTGATTTCTCTCAGCCTTTTTCTTATTAACTAAAACTCTCTTCTTGGCGGATTTAATATTTGCCATAATTACCTCCGAATATTATAACTATTTGTATTTTTAGTGATGATAATGACTGAGGCTAGACACGGAAAGCCTTTTGTCACATACTCTAGAATATATTAGATGAAATATCGCAAACTGTCAATAGATTTTTGGTTTTAAGAGTTTTTTCGAGGACCGAATTGTGGTATATTATGATGACAGGGTCGAAAGTTATTTATGACGGAGCAATTCGTGTCATCAGTTAGGGGCAAGATTTACTTTGGCCCTTTCATTATCTAATTTTAGAAAGAGGATTTTTGCGTGGATCAGAGTAAGATTAGGAATTTTTGTATAGTAGCACATATAGACCATGGTAAGTCAACTCTTGCTGACAGAATGATCGAGAAAACCGGCGTTCTTACCAGCAGAGAAATGCAGAACCAGGTCCTTGATAATATGGATATAGAGCGTGAGAGAGGAATCACTATCAAGTCTCAGGCTGTCAGAATGATTTATAAGGCAAAAGATGGTGAGGAATACACCTTTAACATGATAGACACTCCGGGCCATGTAGACTTTGGATATGAAGTATCCAGAAGTCTTGCAGCCTGTGATGGTGCTATTTTGGTAGTCGATGCAACACAGGGAGTTGAAGCCCAGACACTTGCTAACGTGTATATGGCACTTGATCATGACCTTGATGTTTTCCCCGTAATTAATAAAATTGACCTTCCAAGTGCACAGCCGCAGGAGGTTAAGGACGAAATAGAGGATGTTATTGGAATTGAGGCGCAGGATGCACCTCTTATTTCAGCTAAAAACGGAATTGGAATAGAGGATGTATTAGAGGCGGTTGTTCACAAGATTCCTGCTCCCAATGGTGATTCCACCAAGCCATTGACAGCTCTTATCTTTGACAGTATCTATGACTCCTACAGAGGCGTTATCGTATTTATCCGAGTAAGAGATGGTGTTATCAAAAAAGGCATGAAGGTGAAGTTCATGGCAACAGGTGCTGAGGCCGAGGTTGTAGAAGTAGGATATTTTGGCCCCGGAAGATTTATTGCCAGCGATGAGCTTACTGCCGGAGATGTAGGTTACTTTACTGCATCAATTAAGAATATTCAGGATACACGTGTTGGTGATACAGTTACTGATTTTGTAAGTCCATGTGCAGAGGCACTTCCCGGATACAAAAAGGTTATGCCTATGGTTTACTGCGGACTTTATCCTGCAGATTCTGCGCACTATTCCGACCTTCGTGATGCCCTTGAAAAGCTTCAGCTTAATGATGCATCTCTTTTCTACGAACCTGAAACATCTCAGGCTCTTGGATTTGGCTTCAGAGCAGGCTTTTTGGGACTCCTTCATTTGGAAGTTATTCAGGAAAGACTTGAAAGAGAGTATGATCTGAATCTTGTAACTACTGCCCCCGGCGTTGTTTACAAGGTCCATAAGACAGATGGAACAGTATTTGACCTTACTAACCCTACTAATCTTCCTGATCCATCTGAAATAGAATATATGGAAGAGCCTATCGTAAATGGCGAGATCATGGTTACAACTGATTACGTGGGCGCTATCATGCAGCTTTGCCAGGAAAGACGTGGTAAGTACCTTAGTACTGATTACATTGAACAGACAAGGGCAATCCTTAAGTATGAGCTTCCACTTAACGAAATCATCTATGATTTCTTTGACGCCCTTAAGTCAAGATCAAGAGGATATGCATCTTTTGACTATGAACTTAAAGGTTACGAGAGGTCTGAACTTGTTAAGCTCGATATTCTGATTAACAGAGAAGAGGTCGATGCACTTTCATTTATTGTCCACAAAGACGGAGCCTATGAGAGAGGCCGTAAGATGTGCGAGAAGCTTAAAGAGGAGATTCCAAGGCATCTGTTCGAGATACCTATTCAGGCGGCTGTCGGTGGAAAGATAATCGCAAGAGAAACAGTTAAGGCTTATCGCAAGGACGTTCTTGCCAAGTGCTATGGCGGTGATATAACACGTAAAAAGAAACTTCTTGAGAAGCAGAAGGAAGGTAAGAGAAAAATGCGCCAGATTGGTAATGTTGAAGTGCCACAGGCAGCTTTCCTTTCAGTTCTTAAGCTTGATAATACCGATTAAGATGAAAAATAATCTATCACTATATGTTCATATTCCTTTTTGTGTAAAAAAGTGCCTGTACTGCGACTTTTTATCTTTTCCTGCAAATGACGATCTGATAAAAAGCTACTTTGAGGCACTTAGGAGGGAAATTGCTATTTCTTCACCGGAATTTGTGGATTACGATGTCAGATCCATATTTTTTGGTGGAGGAACACCTTCGTTTGTTGATGCAAAAGAGATATGTGACACGCAGCGCCTTTTGAAACAACGCTTTAATGTGTCCGCGGACGCAGAAATAAGTATTGAAGCCAATCCTGCTTCTGCAATGAGGGAAAAGCTCTTTTCATACAGGGAGGCTGGATTTAACAGGCTTAGCATTGGAGCTCAGTCGCTGAATGATGATGAACTACAAAAACTCGGAAGAGCCCATGACAGCAGGATGTTCTTTGAGACCTATGATAATGCAAGGAGCGTCGGCTTTGACAATATCAACATAGATATTATGAGCGCACTTCCTGACCAGAGCCTTGAATCATACCTTGATACAGTAAAAAAAGTGATCAGTTTAAAACCTGAGCATATTTCAGCTTACAGTCTGATAGTGGAAGAAGGGACTCCCTTTTATGATATGGAGCTCAGTCTTCCATCTGAAGAACTGGACAGGGAAATGTACCATGAGACAAAGAGTCTTTTGGCTGAAAATGGATACCACAGGTATGAGATATCCAACTATGCTATAAGTGAAAAGACAGAGTGTTTTCACAATAAGGTTTATTGGAAACGCGGTAACTACCTTGGGTTAGGCCTTGGAGCTTCCTCCATGATAAAAAACACCAGGTGGAATAATATTACTGACATGGGGCAGTATCAAAGGGCCTTTGAGAGTGATGCTGTTTTGAATTATAAGGAGAATATGCAGGCACTCTCTAAAGAGGAACAGATGGAAGAGTTCATGTTCCTGGGACTAAGGCTTGTTGAAGGCGTTGACGTTGGCTGTTTCAGAGACTGTTTTGAGCGCGACATTAATGATGTGTATTCTGAAACGATTGAAAAGTATATCGGGATGGGACTATTGGAAACATATGATTCTCTTAATGAGGATGGAAACATGGCCCATAAACTGCGTTTGACTGACAGGGGACTTGACGTAAGCAATACAGTAATGGCTGATTTTTTACTGACTTAATTTTTTTTAGAGGAGAATGTGGGGATGAATTACAATTTTTTTGCACTTATTTCCAGAATGAAATACATTGACAGATGGGCACTTATGCGAAATACAAGGGCAGAAAATCTCTGTGAGCATTCAATGGAGGTTGCAATTATAGCCCATGCTCTTTGCACCATTGGAAATGTACGTTACGGCAGGAATCTTGATGCTGACAAGGCTGCACTTATTGGCCTTTACCATGATGCGTCAGAAATCATTACAGGTGATATGCCTACTCCTGTAAAATATTTTAATGCAGATCTTAAAACTGCCTATAAGCAGGTGGAGACCATAGCAGATAATAAGCTTTTGGAAAAGCTTCCGGAAGATTTGAGACCTGTGTACGAAGAAATCTTCAAATCTTCTGAAGATGAAAATGAAGTTTATATGAGAAAGCTTGTAAAGGCAGCAGATAAGTTGTCTGCTCTTATCAAGTGTATAAATGAATTAAATGCAGGTAACAGCGAATTCAGGACTGCAAAAGAGAGTACCGGCAAAGCAATAAGAAGCTTATACCAGGAGCTTCCTGAGGTTTTGGATTTTGTAAATGAGTTTTTGGCTTCATATGGAAGTACGCTTGATGAACTCACATGATATGGATATTAATTGCTTTTTAGTTTAATTAGATTCATAATTATAGACATAACAATAATGAGGGGCTTTTTATATGTCAAAAATTGAGGATATCTTAAGAGAAGCAAAGGAAAATGGTGCATCTGACGTACATATTACTGTAGGTCTTCCTCCTAAGATGCGATTAAATGGCAAGCTTATCGCAATGGACAATTACGATAAGATGATGCCTGCAGATACTAAGCTTATTGCTGACGAAGTGATGAATGACAAGCAAAAAGAAAAGCTTGAAGAAAATGGTCAGCACGACATGTCTTTTTCTATTCCGGGAATAGGACGTTACCGTCTAAATATTTTCAAACAGCGTGGTTCCATAGCTATGGCCTTTAGAGTTGTTGCGACTCAGATCCCCACAGCAGAGAGCCTTGGCATACCGGAAACAGTGGTAGACCTCTATCAGAAACAAAGAGGCCTTGTTCTTGTAACTGGCCCAACAGGAAGCGGTAAATCAACTACATTGGCTTCTATCATTGATATGATCAACAACAACAGAGAGGCGCATGTTATCACTCTTGAGGATCCTATTGAGTTTACCTATCAGCACAGAATGTCAATTGTAAACCAGAGAGAAATCGGAACTGATTCAAACAGCTATGCCAACGCACTTAGGGCAGCTCTTCGAGAAGATCCTGACGTAATCCTTGTGGGAGAGATGCGTGATCTTGAGACCATAAGCACTGCCATAACTGCAGCTGAGACCGGACATCTTGTGCTTTCAACAGTACATACTATAGGTGCTTCAAATACAGTGGACAGGCTCATCGATGTATTCCCTTCTCATCAGCAGCAACAGATACGAATTCAGCTGGCAGGAGTTTTAGAAGCCGTTATTTCCCAGCAGCTGATTCCTTCAACTGATGGTGTTTCACGTTCTGCAGCCTTTGAAGTTCTCCACGTAAACAGCGCTGTCAGAAACCTCATCCGCGAAGGAAAGTCCCATCAGCTCATAACTTACATGCAAACATACCGCAAGCAGGGTATGATGACCATGGATGACGCTATTCTTGAACTCTACCGCGCTCAAAAGATATCCCGCGAGAGTGCTCTTCAATTTGCTCAGGACCCTGACACCATGCAAAACAAAATGCTAAGATAAGAAATTGGCTACGTATGTAGCCATTTTTTTGCGTAGATTTTTGACTTGCACGAGGGGAGTTTTTGTTGTATAGTATGCAAGTTGGTTTAAATTGTTAATGCTCATTAGAGGTTTGCAAAGTTCTTTTGCAGACTGATTACCCATATTTAATTTAATAGTAAGAGAGGAAGTTTATGTTTAGTACAGTTACTTCGGGAGCTGTCAGGGGCATTTTGTCTTACCTTATTGAGGTTGAGGTGGATGTTTCGACGGGACTCCCTGGTTTTAGCATGGTCGGCTTTATGAGCGGCGATGTAAGAGAAGCTGGTGACAGAGTTAAGGTGGCGCTTAAAAATATAGGTGTGAAGATACCGGCTTCTAAGATCACGGTCAACCTGTCGCCTGCAGATATCAGAAAAGAAGGCATTGTGATAGATCTTCCAATGGCTGTTGCGATACTTATTGCCATGGGCGAGCTGGAAGAGAAATGTGTTAAGGATATGGTTATTTTAGGGGAACTTGGACTTGATGGAGAAGTTAAGCCGGTGAAGGGAATTCTTCCAATCGTTACTAAGGCCAAAGAGATGGGCATAAAGACAGTTCTTTTGCCCAAAGAAAATGCAATGGAGGGGGCAGTTGTCGATAATATCAGGATCATTGGAGTAGGGTCACTTCAGGAAGCAATCTGTTATCTTGCTGCGCCTGGAAACGACAGAGATGGTCTCATAAAGCCCACAACTGTGAATGTCAGAGAAATATTTGAAAGGGATTTAGGCAGAGAAGAAGACCTTGATTTTGCAGATATCAACGGTCAGGCTGCGGTTAAAAGAGCAGTAGAGGTTGCGGCAGCGGGCTTTCATCATCTACTCCTTGTGGGACCGCCGGGATCAGGAAAGAGTATGGTGGCCAAAAGAATCCCCTCCATAATGCCAAAGCTTTCTTTGGAGGAGAGCCTTGAAGTGTCAACAATCTATTCGGTTGCCGGAGAACTTGAGGAAAATCAGGCACTTATAACCAGAAGGCCCTTTATGAGTCCCCATCACTCCATAACTGAGACGGCTCTTACGGGAGGGGGCAATGTGCCACGCCCCGGCGTAATATCCCTGGCCCATCGAGGAATTCTGTTTCTTGATGAAATGGCAGAATTTCCAAGGGCTAAGCTTGATATGCTGCGCCAGCCAATGGAGGATAAGTTTATACATATAGCAAGAAGCAGAGGAACTTTTTCCTATCCTGCGGATTTTCAATTAGTTGGGGCTCTGAATCCTTGCCCCTGCGGGTATTATCCGGACAGAAACAAGTGTAAATGCACATCTAACGAGATCAAAAGATATCTTGGCCATATTTCAGGACCAATTCTTGACAGGATCGATATATGCGTAGAAGCGCCAAGGGTAGATATATCCGATCTTTCTCAGAAATCCAGAAGTTTAAATGAATCAAGTGAAACCATAAGGCAAAGGGTGATGGCGGCCAGAAAAAGACAGGAAGAGCGATTTAGGGGAACAAATCTTAAGTTCAATTCTGAAATGTCACCCGGAGACATCCAAAAGTATTGTCCACTTGGGAATATTGAACAGTCGTATCTTGAGAGCGTCTTTTCAAAGATGGAGCTGAGCGCCAGAGCCTATCACAAAATACTTAGGATCGCCAGAACCATTGCGGATCTTGAAAACAGCGAAAAGATAACAAGGCTGCATATTATGGAGGCAGTAAGCTATCGAATGACAGATGGCAAATACTGGAGCCAAAGAGAGGAGTGAGCTAATGACAGAAAACGAATATGCCTATTTTTTATACAACATCCCGGGACTTGGGAATAAAGGTATTTATAGTATTTTGGGGACTGGTGTTACCTGCAGGGATATTTTTAACATGGATGAAAAGAATTTGAGTCTCCTCGTAAAAGAAAAGACTTCAAAAATAAAGCCTGCAAAAGAAATAATCGAAAGAAGAAAAAACTGGAATTTTGAAAAAGAGTCAGAAAAACTAAGAGCCCAGGGGATAAGGTTTATTTCTGCCTGCTCTGATGAGTTTCCGGAGCGATTAAGGCATATCCCTGATCCGCCATTTGCAATCTATGTAAAGGGAAGGCTTCCAAAACCGGAGATCCCTTCAGTATCTATTGTTGGGGCACGTATGTGCTCTGATTATGGGAGGTTTATGTCAAGAGAATTCGGTAAGGGACTTGCACTTGCAGGAGTTCAGGTTATAAGCGGAATGGCAAGAGGAGTCGATGGCATAAGCCAGAAGGCGGCAATCGAGGCGGGAGGAAGTTCCTTCGGGATTTTGGGCTGCGGTGTAGACATTTGTTACCCGGAAGAAAACAGGGATATATATAGCAGAATATGCGTAAATGGCGGCCTGATTTCAGAGTATCATCCCGGTACTGAGCCAAAACCTAATCTTTTTCCTATGCGCAACAGGATCATAAGCGCGCTGGCCGATATAGTGCTTGTGGTTGAGGCCAGGCAGAAGTCCGGAACTCAGATAACTGTGGACCAGGCTCTTGAGCAGGGAAAAGAGGTCCTGGCAGTTCCCGGAAGAGTCACTGACAGATTAAGCGATGGCTGCAACTTTTTGATCAGTCAGGGAGCAGGAGTTGCTCTTTCTGTGGGAGACGTTCTGGACAGACTTTGGAGTGGCGACAGGATCAAAGATAAAAATGCAGATGAAACCGAAGAAAAAAGCATTGTTTGTGGTGAAAAGTGTAGGAATGATCAGAATGATAATGAGGATGACTTTGGATTGGAAGAGCCAAGATCAATAGAAGATGAGATCGTCGATGTTGTGGATATCATCCCTGTTTCCGCTTCATCTATCATGGAGAGATTGTATGAAAAAGAAATTACCATTTCCGTTCCGGAACTTATGGGGAAACTAATGGATCTGACTTATAAAGGATTGATCATCCAGGACGGCGTTTATTACAGAAAACGCATAGGATGAGCTTTTGTGGCACCGATTGCGCAAAACGTTTCCGGCAACGATGCCGAAAACGTTTCCGATGAAAAAGTCAATGTGCAATCTGTATAAAAGTGTAAACGTTTTATCATAAAAAATGCTTTATTGACAAAAAAGTGCACAAGACCTAAACTTTTTTACAGAGCAACCGATTGCGCGATAGTGTGCAATGTGGAAAGGTACGAAAAAACGGAGGGATAAAAATGAAAAAGAAATTGGTTTCTGTTTTATTGTCAGCAGCAATGGGCGCTACACTCCTTGTTGGATGTGGACAGCAGGCTGCTGAGACTGCAACTGAAACAGCTCAGGAAACAGCTGAGACTGTAACCGAAGCAGCTCAGGAGGCAACTGAGGCTCCTGCGGAAGCTGCAGAAGAGATTACAGATTATGGCACAGGCGAAGTTAAGGTTTGGGTTGCTGATGCTGTAGTTGATTTTACAAATCAGCAGATCGCTAAATTCCAGGAAGCACACCCTGAAATGTCAGGTTACACATTCACAGTTGAGGCAACTGGTGAAGGTGATGCTGCCGGAAACATGATTACAGACGTTGAGGCTGGTGCTGATGTATATGTATTTGCACAGGATCAGATCGCAAGACTTGTTTCTGCAGGTGCTCTTGAAGAGGTTGAGCCAGCTAACGCAGAGATGGTTAAGGCTCAGAACGATGCAGGTGCTGTTGGCGCTGCTACAGTAGGTAACACACTTTATGCTTATCCTCTTACATCAGATAACGGATATTTCCTTTACTATGATAAGAGTGTTGTAACAGATCCTTCTTCTCTTGAGAAGATCGTTGCAGATTGCGAAGCAGCAGGAAAGAACTTCTACTTCGAGATCAACTCAGGTTGGTATCAGACAGCATTCTTCTTCGGAACAGGTGCAGAGCTTACTTATGACACAGATGATGCTGGTAACTTCACAAAGTGCAATTCAACATATGCAAGTGATGCAGGTGTAGTTGCTCTTAAAGAGATCATTGAACTTGCTCAGTCAAAGTCATTCCAGAATGGTTCATCAGTTTCTAACGCAACAAACTGCGCAGCAATCGTTGATGGAACATGGGATTCAGAGGCAGCTAAGGCTATGTTTGGTGACAACTATGCATGTGCTAAGCTTCCTTCATTCGAAGGTTCTGATGGAAAGACATATCAGATGAGCGGCTTCGGTGGATTCAAGCTTCTTGGTGTTAAGCCTCAGGAAGATGAGCTTAAGCTTGCTGTATGTGATGCTCTTGCTGCATACCTTTCAAGCGAGGAAGTTCAGCTTGCAAGATTTGAAGCAGTAGGCTGGGGTCCTTCAAACTTAAATGCACAGCAGTCTGATGCAGTTAAGGCTGACGAAGCTCTTTCAGCTCTTGCTGATCAGCTTCAGTACACAATTCCTCAGGGTCAGTATCCTGGTGATTACTGGTCACTTGCTACATCACTTGGTGATTCTGTGATTTCTGGTGAGATTGCAGCAACTGCAAGCGATGAGGATGTATTAAAGGCTCTTACAGATTTCCAGACAACTTGCGAAAGCTATGCAAAATAATTAGCTGAAAATTGCATTAAAGCTATGATTTCAAGGCTCGGAATACCTATTATTCCGAGCCTATATTTTCAGTAGAGCACTTAAAGTTAAGAAGGGAGGTCCAGGCATGGCAGGAAGTACTGGAAAAAAGAAAACTAAAAACGTGGGCTCTGGTCTTGAATCTGTTAAGCAGGTATTTAAGAATATTGGGGTGACATTTGTTGAGGGGGATTTTAAGACCAAATTATCATATTTGATCTTTGGTTTTGGTCCTATGCTTAGGGGACAAATTCTTATAGGAGCAGTACTTCTTTTACTGGAAGTTCTATTTTTCTGGTACATGACCGGATTTGGCTGGCAGTACCTTTCTAAAATTTCAACTCTTGGAACAGTGGCAACTCAGAAAGTAGGAAGAAAGACTGTTTATGGTGATAACAGCTTCCTTATCCTTTTGTTCGGTGTACTTAGTGCATTCGCAGTAATTGCGTTTTTTGTAGTGTGGTATCTGAACATCAGAGAAAACAGAAAAGAAGAGATGCTGCTTAAGGCAGGAAAAAAGCTTCCTTCAAACAAGGATACATTCTTATCTCTTTTTGATAAGAACTTTGATAAGACACTTCTTTTCTTACCTGTTACAGGAATATTTGTATTCACGGTTTTGCCTATCGTTTTCATGATATGTGTCGCTTTTACAAATTACGATGCAAATCATCAGGCACCATCCAATCTTTTTACATGGGTTGGACTTGAAAACTTTAAAAACCTTGTTTCATTCGGAACAGAGGGCTTTGGACCCACATTTTTACAGGTTCTTTTGTGGACACTTTTGTGGGCTTTTCTTGCTACATTTATAGACTATTTCCTTGGCCTTGGAGTAGCAATTCTTATCAATAAAAAAGGAGTCAGATTCAAAAAGCTCTGGAGAACCATCCTGGTTATGACAATTGCGGTTCCTCAGTTCGTATCACTTCTTTATATCATGAAAATGTTCGCTAATGACGGACTTATCAATGGATACCTTATAAAGTGGGGCATCATTAAAACAGCTATTCCTTTCTGGACTGATCCCTTACTTGCCAAGATAACGATCATTGTTGTCAATATCTGGATTGGTATTCCATATCTTATGCTGATTGCAACGGGACTGCTCATGAACATTCCTGAGGACCTTTACGAAAGTGCCAGAATTGATGGTGCAAACGGATGGCAGATGTTTAAGAGTATCACCCTTCCATATATGTTATTTGTGACAGGACCATTTATCCTGACTCAGTTTACCGGAAACCTCAATAATTTTAATGTTATTTACCTTTTGACTCAGGGTAAACCTCAGTCAATGAATCTTGCCGGCAATGCCGGAAACACAGACCTTTTGGTAACGTGGCTTTACAAGATGACTGTAAATGACACTAACTACAAGATGGCAGCAGTAATAGGTATCATGGTATTTATTGTAACTGCTATATTCGCACTTGGCGTATATGGTCTGCTTCCATCAGTAAAGGATGAGGAGGGCTTCCAATAATGAATAAATCATATAAAACAAAAAGAGCAATAGGAAATGTGATCGCATATATTGTTCTTATACTCATCAGTATTATTTGGCTGTTCCCTTTTGTGGGACTTGTTCTTCAGAGTTTTAGATCATATGCAACAGAATATGGCGGAATGGTAGATTACCTTCTTCCAAAAGCTTTTTCACTTGATAATTACAAGTTCCTGTTTTCTGGTGAGACCAACTATGTAAGATGGTATAGCAACACTCTTATAATCGCCTTTTTTGTTACTGCTTTCCAGACTGCCATCATACTCTGTGTAAGCTATGCACTTTCAAGAATGAGATTTGCAGGAAGAGAACTTCTTATGCGCTTCTGGCTTATTTTAGGTCTTTTCCCAGGATTCCTTACTATGATCTGTCTGTACTTCCTTTTAAAACAGTTCGGACTTACTCAGGCAGGTGCTATCCCAGGACTTATCCTTGTATCAGTAGCAAGCTCAGGTATGGGCTACTACGTATGTAAAGGATATTTTGACACAATCCCTAAGGCTCTTGATGAAGCAGCAAGAATCGACGGCGCTACAAGAGCAAGAATATTCTTAACAATGATCATTCCTATGTCAAAGCCTATCATCATTTACACAGCACTTGTTGCCTTCATGGCACCATGGTGTGACTATGTATTTGCTTCTTATGTTGCTTTTGGCCACGATCAAAGTTACAATGTAGCGGTTGCCATGACCAGATGGGTATGGACAAACGACTACCAGGGCTACTTTACAAGGTTCTGTGCAGGCGGCGTTCTCATTGCCATTCCTGTAACATTACTGTTCATGTTCCTTCAGAAATATTACGTTGAAGGTGTAACCGGTGGAGCAGTGAAGGGCTGATTTTACTAGATTTTTAAAGCGCAAGCGCATAAAAATCTTAGTAAAATCGTGTTAAGGCTCACATGCTTGCATGTGAGAGCTTAACTTCCTTGTGAAAAACTCGCGCACAAAAATTGAATTTAGCGAGCGAAGCGAGAAAAGAGTGTTATGAACAATCCAAAACTCACAATCGATGATGTTGCCAAAGCTCTTGGAATTTCCAAGACCACCGTATCCAGGGCTATTTCCGGAAAAGGCAGAGTTGGAAATTCCACCAAGAGCAAGGTAATGGAATATATTGAAAAGCATAATTACAGACCAAATGTCATGGCAAGAGCTCTGGCAAAACAGAGAACCTATAACATAGGGGTAGTATGGCCTGATGACTATAATGCTGTTGACCTGCCTTTTTTTCAGAGATGTATGGTTGGCATGAGTGAAATAACCTCATCCTATGGCTATGATATAGTGGTCTCGCTTATTGCCGGTGATGACATTTCGGGTCTTAAAAGAGTTGTTGAGAACCATAAGGTAGATGGCATCATTCTTACCAGAACTTTAGTGAATGATAAGCCGGCTGCTTACCTCAAGGAATGCGGAATTCCCTTTGTGGCTATAGGCAGTTCAACGGATCCTGATATCATTTGTGTAGATAATGCCAACTATGAAGCATGTAAGGAGCTCACATCTGTTCTTATTGCCAAGGGCCTTAAAAAACTTGCACTTATCGGTGGCTCTACAGAGCATATCATCACAAGGACAAGACATAATGGCTTTGTGTCTGCTTTTGTGGATGCGGGTCTTGAAATGGATCCGGCTCTTGTTTACCTTGACATTGAAAAGCCGGCTAAAGTGGGTGGAATATTAAAAGAACTGCTTAAGAAAAATATAGATGGAGTCATCTGTATGGACGACAATCTTGCTGGTGAAGTTATAGCAAGGTGCAGGGAAGAACATATTCTTGTTCCGGAAAAGCTTAAAGTTGCTTCTTTTTACAACAGCTCCATTTTGGAAAGTTCAGTTCCTTCAGTTACGTCGCTTAATTTTGACGATAGAAACTTAGGAGCAACGGCGGCTAAAAAGCTGCTTGAGCTCATAGATGGACAGGATGTTTCAAACACTGTCCTTACTAACTACGAAGTAATACTAAAAGAAAGTACTAAATAAGAAACGGGGAGTTTTTATGAAGATATTGTCAGATTCAAAGGTTGGATTCGACCCGATCAGTCTGATTGTTGATGGGAAGAGAGTATTCCCAATGATGGGAGAGATGCACTTTAGCAGATATCCCCATCAGTACTGGGAAGAAGAACTCTGCAAAATGAAAGCAGGGGGAATTGATATAGTTTCTCTCTATGTCATCTGGATCCACCATGAAGAAATCCATGGCGATTTTGATTTTAGCGGAGACAGAAATTTAAGACTGTTTTTGGAAACAGTTAAAAAATGCGGCTTATATGCAATTTTGAGAATTGGCCCATGGGCACATGGAGAGGCAAGAAACGGTGGATTTCCTGACTGGCTTTTGAAAGATTCAGTGGATAATGGCTACGAAGTCAGGACTGATGCGCCGCGCTATCTTGACCATGTAAGAAAATTTTATGAAAAGACATTTGAACAGGCGAAAGGTCTTTTCATAAAAGACGGCGGCCCCGTGATCGGAGTACAGATTGAAAATGAATACGGTCACTGTGGTGGAAAAAATGGTGAAGAGGGCGAGCAGCACATGAAAAATCTTCTGGCCATGGCAAAAGAGATCGGCTTTGAAGTGCCGATTTACACAGCTACAGGCTGGGGCGGAGCAGTTACAGGCGGAATGATCCCTGTTATGGGTGGTTACTGCGAGGCTCCCTGGGACCAGAGAACTACAGAGATCGAGCCAAGTGGCAACTATATTTTTACCAGAGAAAGAAATGATCACAATATTGGATCAGATCATGGTCTTGGCGATGGAATTACCTTCGATATGAATAAGTTCCCCTTCCTTACTGCTGAACTTGGAGGAGGACTTCAGGTTACAAAACATAGACGACCAATAGCAACAGGACTTGATACAGCGGCTATGACCATGACCAAGCTTGGAAGCGGTGCTAATCTCCTTGGCTATTATATGTACCATGGAGGAACCAATCCTGAAGGCAAACTGACTACCCTTCAGGAGACAAAAGAGACAGGCTATCCAAATGACCTTCCTGTATTGTCCTATGATTTTAATGCGCCTCTCCGTGAATATGGACAGATGGAGGATACTTACAGACAGGTGCGCCTCCTTGCTTCATTTATTCACGATTTTGGAAGTGATCTTTGCGACATGGCTTATGTGGAGCAGCCTGGCAATCCATTAAAACCTGACAATTTTAATGACCTTAGAAGCGCTGTAAGATGCAAGGAGAGAGTTCTTCCAAATGGTGAAAAAGTAAAGTCGGGGTACCTTTTTGTTAATAACTATCAGCGCAGATATACGATGGCTGACCATAAAGACACTACACTGAAAGCCTATGATGAAGATGGAAAGAGCATTCTTGCAAGTTTTGATAGCAGGGACGTGGTAAACGGAGACTTTTTCTTTTACCCATTTAATATGCCGCTTGGGGACAAGGCAGTTATCACAACTGATGCTACTCCTGTTTGCTGTATTGCTGACTTTGATGGAAATGGGCATGATGCTTACATTTTCTATAAAGATTCAGAAAAAGAGCCGTCTTTTTCAGTAAAGGGAGATCTTGACGGCAACAAAGTGGTATTTATTACCAGGGAAGAAGCTGTTCATGGAAGCAAGGTTACAATAAATGGAAAAGAACACTTTGTCATAAGCAGTGGAGATGTTGTAACAAATGCGGATGGAAAGCCTGAGCTTTATTTCGAGGTTTCGGATAATGAGACTAAGCATGCTGTATTCAAGGCATTTCCGGAGCTGCGAGTTACACAAGGTGGCTTTGATACTTTGAAAAAAGATGACGAGCTCTTTACGGTCTATAAGAGCAAAAACAGTTATGAAAACAAGGCTGCAGCTCTTTTGACTAAAGATGAGCAGGGCGGTGTGCTAAAAGCATCATTAAAAGTAACAGATATGCCTTCCGGTAGAAATGAAATGCTCCTTAGCATAGATTATGAAGGCGATACAGCTCAGATGTACCTTGATGGCAAAATGATCGCAGACAGCTTCTACACAGGCCAGACATGGGAAGTTGGACTTAAGCGTTTTTGCGGTAATGAATCCGGTGAATTTGGCTGTGAAATGTCTGTTAATCCGCTAAAAGAAGATACAAAGCTGTATCTTCAGGAATGGCCGGCCATGAAAGACGGAAAAGCCTGCAGAATCAACGGCGTACATTTAATAGCGCAATTTAAAACAGAAATATAAAAATATGTGTTAAAATAGTGTTATCGAGATGATAAAATTTCGATAACACTTTTTTATTTTTACTTATGGTGAATATATGTCTGATGAAGAGATGAGAATGACTTATTCTGCGATTGTTACCGGAAAAGATAACAAGAAAATGGTAAGAGTTTCATTTGAACGGAATGGTAAAAACGGGAAAGAGATTGCAGAAGGCGTTATTCCTGGTGGTAAGATAGTTAAAAATAACGGGTATTCTCAGGATGAAATTGCAGGCCTTGAGGTATATCTTAAAGCTAATGCCGATGACATTATTACTAAAGCAAAAGTCATCAGTAATCCGCTTAAATGGTTATAAAATAAAGCTGGAGTCTGTGGATGCAATATAATATTTATTTCGATATTTGCGCATTATTTATATTGATTACTATCGCTGTTACTTCTATGTCGAGAAGAGCTGTGCCTTCTTATCGGCAGCGAGCTTACAGCGCGCTTTATTTTGCCATTTTCATGGCGACTTTGTGCGAAAGAATAGAAACTTATCTGCAGATGCATCCTCTGACCTTTTCTGAGTACGGTATTCTTGAGAAAATTGCCGGAAGTGCTTTTTTCTTTTTCCATCTTGGTTCAGCAGTTTTTTACCTTTTATATATCATGTCTGTTTTAGATATTTATGTGCCTATAACCACCTGGAAAGGCTTTTGGTATCTGTGGTTCGGGTATATTATCTGTATAGCTCTTTTAGTGGTCAACTGGTTTGTTCCGATCATGTTCAGCTACTCTGTAGACGGTATCTATCACAGAGGTAAGTACCTTTTCCTCTTTTATATCATCGCAACATACTACCTGGTTGTCAGTCTTGTTTTGCTACTAAGGTACAACAATCTTATGCGCAGAAGGACAAAAGTGGTCGTGGCATCATATGTTCTTTTTGTTCTTGCAGGAATACTGATCCAGTACTTTTATCCTACTCTGCTTATCGAAAATTTCTGTAATACCATCAGTGTGACCTTTATTTATATCACACTTCAAAATCCCAGTGAGATGGTAGATGAAGTCCTTGATATCCTCAATAAGAAAGCATTTCTTGAAGGACATGACCTTAAGACAAAAAGAAAAGGAGAGCATTTTACTATCTTTCTGACCATAAAAAATATCCGTACTCTCAGTGATGAGATTGGCTATGGAAATGGACAGGATGCTCTTAAGACCATAGCAAAGTATTTAAAGAGTGTAGGCCGTAAGGAATTACACCTTATTACCTATGCTTACAGATATTCTGAGTATGTATTTGCCCTGACAGTTCATACGGATGATGCAGATAAAGCAAAGGCTTTGATGTATAAGATTTCTTACAGGATGCGTGAACCCTGGAGTTTTGGCAACATGAAGCTGAAAGTAGACGGGCAGCTCTTTTTGTTTCATTATCCTGTACATTACAAGACTACAGTTGATCTCATAAACAAGATAGAGATGATGGTTGAGCATGCAAATGATGACCATAATCTTATCATTGACGTTGATAAGGTTGATTTTGAAACCATCAGAAGAGAAAGCGACTATGATAATCTCGCGAGGGTCAATCTCGACAGCAAGCTGGCGACAATAAAGTTCCAGCCATTTTTATCCAAGATCTATAAGATCAATTATAGTGCTGATGTACTTTGTTTCCTTCATGATGCAGCCGGAAACGAAATTGATATGAGGGGAAAGATTCCTGATATTAAAATTACTCAGGCACTTATGGACGCGGATGAGTTTGTTTTCAGAAGGGCTTGCAGGGCGCTTTCATTTTGGAATGCCGGCGACAAAAACGGCAAATACAGGGCTGTTGTCGCAATGTCTCAGGGTGAAATATCAAAGAATGATTTCATAAAGCGTATAAAGAAAATACTGCGCGAAGAGAATGCTGTAGCATCATGGATCAGCATCAAGCTCACTGAGACAACAATTTCTACCATGAACTCCATCGCTGAGCGCAATATAAAAATGCTTGGCGATTTAAAGAGCTCTATTATTGTTGATAAATTTGGAAGCGGCTATGGAGACCTCAACAGAGTACTCTCACTCCCAGTTTCCCAAATTAACTTAGACAGCTCAATCCTTCACTCTGCCATGGAATCTGAGAAGATGATGCTGGTCGTACAGGGCATTGTCAATCTTTTCCATGACATAAGCATATTTGTTTGTGCCACAGATATTGAGAATGAGACAGACAAAAAAATGGCTGAAGAGCTGGGATGCGACTATCTTATCGGAGATTATATGGGAGCTCCGATGAAGGATAGTTCTTACGTTAAGTTTATTGATGCATATTTTGAGGAAAATTGATTATGACTCTTTTAACAAATCCACAAAACTACGAAATATGCTTTGCTATATGCTCAATGGTGGTTTTGCTTATCACTGTCTTTGTGCATCTTTTTGGAGAGCATTACTACAGCAGGCAAAATGACATATTTGGCGGGTTGCTTTTTAATGCTTTTTGCATGAATTTATTGGGGCTAATACACAAGGTCTGGATACAGTCTGATTTTGTGAAAATGTCCCTCAGCTACCAGGCGGCCTGCGTCTTTGTAATGCTTGAAAAAGTGTGTATTTATGTAATGCCTCTTTTATCGGTCCTCTATGGGATGGCTATTTTCCACATTGAGTACCAGAGCTTTGTCAAAAAGATCCTTATTGGTATTCCTACTATCTGCTCGCAGGTTGTTATCTTCAGCGTTATTTTTACCGGATTCTTTTACAGGTTTGATGAAAATGCTGAAACCAGGTACATTTATCCGCAGGCTGTCACCATATATCTGAGTGTCTGGTTCTATCTCATTGTTGCAGCTTACATGATCATTAAGTACAAAAAGTCTTTGAGCACTGAGAAGCAGATGGCCCTTGTGGTCTATTATCTTTTGATGGCAGCAGGGGTTCCTATCAGAATACTGACAAGGTCCAGCTCAATCTTTGAGTTTTCGGTTTCGATAGCTCTTTTGCTGTGCGTCTATACATTCCAGAATCCAAGTGAGTTTGTGGACTTAACTTCCGGTGCGGGAACAAAGAAAGCTCTGGATTTCACCATTTCTACCAATCTTTTACAGAAAAAGACATTTTCACTTTTGGGAATATATGTGGATAAGCTTGATGTGTTCCTGAGCGAAGAATCCATTGAGAACTCCTCAGAGCTCCTTAGACACATATCGGATTATCTAAAGAAAATGTGTCCGGAAGGAGGATTGTTTTATCCGTTTGACAGCACGTTTATTCTAATGTTTCCCGGGGCAGACCCAGATGAAACAGTGATAGAAAAAACTGTAGAACAGATAAAGATAAGGTTTAAAGATCCATGGGTACTAAAAAATGAGGAAATAAAATTATTCCAGAGCCCGTGTGTTTTGGGCTTCCCTACAGAAGTAGATTCTCTTGAGAGATTTAATGAGATATGGAATGTAATGCAGAAGGCTTTCCTTAGGCGCAACAGGGATGTTTTAAGGCTTTCTGATCTGAATCTTAAATATGTTGAACATGACAAGAAGATTGATGGGATAGTGAAAAGAGCTCTTGAAGACGGACTTTTGGATGTTTACTATCAGCCGATATATTCTCCTGCAGACGGCAAATATACATCCTGTGAAGCACTTGTGCGTCTTAAAGACCCTAAGCTTGGGTTTATCTCGCCAGCAGTATTTATGCCCGTTGCTGAGAGGAACGGAAGCGTTCTTGAAATAGACAGATATGTGCTGGACAGGGTATGCGAAATGATATCTTCATCGCAGATCATGGACTATGGAATAGAATACGTGGAGGTTAATCTTTCTATAGTAGACTGCATACAGACTAACC
This sequence comes from Butyrivibrio sp. AE2015, assembly GCF_000420825.1. GTDB lineage: Bacteria > Bacillota > Clostridia > Lachnospirales > Lachnospiraceae > Butyrivibrio. The sequence goes on from NZ_ATVR01000004.1 coordinate 177,878, forward strand.
TTGCAGAGAATGTACTTGGGACGCTTGAAAAATATAACGTTGATCCCAAGATGATAAACCTTGAGATAACAGAGACCTGGGAAAAGAATATTACTGATGTAATGGACATGAATCTGGGAAGACTGTTAAAATCAGGAATTACTTTTTCTATGGATGACTTTGGAACGGGGTATTCCAATCTTGCAAGGATTGCCATGCTTCCTTTAAAGCTCTTTAAACTTGACAAGAGCATTGTCCAGTCTGTATTTGATTCAGAGACATCCTATATGGTGATGCTCAATATGATCAAGATAATCAAGTCCCTTGGAAAAGAAATTGTTGCCGAGGGAGTGGAAACTGCAGAGCAGGCAAAGCAGATCATAAGGCTTGGCTGTGACCACGTGCAGGGCTTCTTTTACGCAAGGCCCATGTCAAAAGAAAGCTTCATAGAGTTCATTAAAGAACACAACACTTAAAGCCATTGCAAAGAAAATGCGGTAAGTGTAAAATATTTCGTGTTTATTATTTATTTCAAGAATTAAGGATGGTTATTTATGGCACTTATTAAGAAACCGGTTACCGGAATGAAGGATATTCTGCCTTCAGAAATGCAGCTTAGAGATTACTGCATCGGGGTTATAAAAAAGACTTATGCAGAATTTGGTTTTACTTCTATAGAGACACCTTGTGTTGAATCACTTGCCAATCTTAACAGCAAGCAGGGTGGAGAAAATGAAAAGCTTATCTTCAAAGTTATGAAAAGAGGAGAAAAGCTGAATTTAGAAACTGCCAAGGAGGAAAATGATCTTACAGATTCAGGTCTTCGCTATGACCTTACTGTTCCTCTTGTTCGTTTTTATGCAAATCATGCAAGCGAACTTCCTTCTCCATTTAAGGCACTTCAGATGGGCAACGTTTGGAGAGCTGACAGACCACAGAAGGGCAGATATCGTCAGTTCATGCAGTGCGATATCGATATTCTCGGAGAAGCAACCAATCTTGCTGAGATAGAGCTTATCCTTGCAACAACAACAACTCTTGGAAGACTTGGATTCAAGGATTTTAAGATAAGAATAAACGAGCGCCGTATTCTTAAGGCTATGGCTGCTTACAGTGGATTCCCTGAAGAGAGCTACGATGATGTGTTCATAACTCTCGACAAAATGGACAAGATCGGTATCGATGGTGTTTCCGAAGAACTTGAAAAAGAGGGCTTTGAAAGAGCATCAATAGACAAATATCTTGATCTTTTCAGAAGTGTTGAAGGTAAGACTGATATCTCAGGTCTTAAGATAATCGCTGATAAATTAGGTGACTTCCTTGACGCAGAGGTAAGAGAGAGCCTTGAAGAGATCATCACAAGTGTTGATGCTACCAAGACAGCTCAGTTTGAAATGGTATTTGATCCTACACTTGTAAGAGGAATGTCCTATTATACCGGCACTATTTTCGAAGTATCAATGCCTCAGTACGGCGGAAGCTGCGGTGGCGGCGGACGATATGACAAGATGGTTGGAAAGTTCCTTGGACAGGATACTCCTGCATGTGGATTCTCAATCGGTTTTGAGCGTATCATCATGATCATGATGGATGAAGGCTTTAAGATCCCTGGGGAGGGAAAGAGAAAGGCTTACCTCATCGAGAAAGGAATCAAGGGAGAGAGACTTTCCGAGATCATCTCAGAAGCTCAGAAAGAAAGACTTGAAGGCAATCAGGTTCTTGTTGTTCGCATGAACAAGAATAAAAAGTTCCAGAAACAGCAGCTTTCAGAGCAGGGTTACGAAGATGTTAAGGAGTTCTATCTCAATCCGCTTAACTGACAGGTCTTTTGCTAAAAACAGCCATTGGCTGTATGAATAAGAGAATAAAAGGGGAGTAAGAAGGTATGATCAGAAAAGGTTTTAAAATGAAGCTTTATAAGGGGATGGAAAAGGAGTATGAGAAGAGACACAATGAGTTGTGGCCTGAGATGCAGGAAATGATCCACGAGCATGGCGGACGCAACTACAGCATATTCCTTGATGAAGAGACAGATGTTCTCTATGGCTATATCGAAATAGAGGATGAAGAACTTTGGGCTAAAGGAGCTGATACAGCTATCAACCGCAAGTGGTGGGATTTTATGGCCGACATTATGGAGACCAATCCGGACAATAGCCCTGTAGCTATCGATCTTCACCCGGTATTTCATTTGGATTGATAGGAGGAAGTTTTGGACACTCACGCGATACAGCTCGCAGTATTAATTGTACTTGTTTTGTTATCTGCGTTTTTTTCATCTGCTGAAACAGCCTTTATGACTGTTAACAAGGTGAAAATGAAATCCCTTTCTGACGAAGGGAACAAGCGGGCAAAAAGAGTTCTTTCAATTTGTGAAGATACTCAGAAAATATTGTCTGCAATCCTGATTGGTAACAATATCGTCAACCTCAGTGCATCTGCTTTGATGACAGTTTATGTTACGGATGTATTTGGAAGCTTTGCGATAGGCATTGGTACCGGTGTACTTACTTTAGTGGTTCTTATATTTGGAGAGATCATTCCCAAAACTGTAGCGACTGCCTATGCTGAGAAAATGTCACTGTGGTATGTAAATGTTATATTGTTTATCATGGCCATAATACATCCTATAAGCTTTATCATAAACGGTATTGCAACACTGATCCTAAGGCTCTTCAGGGTTGATACCAAGAACAAGCAGACTATGACGGAGACAGAGCTTAAGACTTATGTGGATGTCAGCCATGAGGATGGTGTTATTGAAACCGGAGAAAAAGAGATCATCTACAACGTATTTGATTTCAGTGATGCTCATGCAAAAGACATTATGATACCCAGGATCGATATGTGTTGTGTCAGCTCAGATGCTGATTACAATGAGGTAATGAGAGTCTTCCGCGAGGATATGTACACAAGAATCCCTGTCTATGAAGGCGGAGAGCAGGACAATATCATTGGACTTATAAATGTAAAAGACCTGGTGCTTATTCAGGATAAGGACAATTTCAAGATAAAGGACTGTCTCAGAAAAGCTTATTATACCTATGAGTATAAAAAGACTGCCGATCTTCTCATGGAAATGAGAGAAAGAAGCCAGAATGTTGCTTTCGTCTTATCAGAATACGGAACTACAGTCGGAATGATCACGCTTGAGGATCTTCTTGAAGAAATCGTAGGTGAGATCAGAGATGAGTATGATTCCGACGAGGAAGAACTCATAAGGCATGTAGGCGGCAATAAGTATCTCGTTGAAGGAAACATGAAGCTGGACGACATAAATGATGCTCTTGGAACAGAACTTGATTCAGAGGATTATGATTCCATAGGCGGACTTATGATTGAAAAGCTTGACAGATTACCGGGGTATGGTGAGACCGTTACACTTGATAATGGAATTACGCTAACAGCCCGTGGAATAAAGCGAAACAGAATTACCAAAGTTCTGTTAACTGCTAATACTGTCGCAAAAGAGGATGAAAAAGAAACACTTTAATAATTTACCAATATATGGTATACTAGGTCGATGTAAAAACTCGAAAGTGGAACAGTTCACATTTCAAGTAGGAGGCAATTTATGAAGCACGTAAAGTCATTAGTAACAAGAAATCTTAAAGAGTCAATGAAAAAGGGCGGATGTGGCGAGTGCCAGACATCATGCCAGTCAGCATGCAAGACATCTTGCACAGTAGGAAACCAGAGCTGCGAGCAGCTTAGCAAGTAATCTAACTGGAAGAATATTGGTTTTTGTAGGATTAAGTTATCGGGCAGCGGCCGAGGCCGCTGCCTAGTTTTTGCACAACTCGCAGAGTTTAGTTTTAGGAGATTTTATGATTCACGCTTATAAGAACAACGGTTATAACATTGTTCTGGATGTTAACAGCGGTTCAGTACACGTTGTTGATGATGTTGTTTTTGATTTAGTAAATATTGTAGAGGAGAAGCTTGCTGCCAAGTATGGTACTGCAGCAGTTTCAGACGGACAGGAAGAGGCTTCAAAAGAGGATTTTGGATGGCTGTTTGATGAAGTTAAAAAGCTTTCAGAGATAACAGACAAATACTCTGTAGAAGATATCAAAGAAGCAGTAGAGGAGCTTTTAGAGCTCAGAGCTGCGCAGGTTCTTTATACTGATGATGTATATGAGAACTATGTAGATGAATTCCAGAACAGAGAGACAGTTATCAAGGCTCTTTGCCTTAACATAGCACATGACTGTAATCTCAGATGTAAATATTGCTTTGCCGATGAGGGAGAGTATCATGGAAGAAGAGCTCTCATGACAGAAGAGGTCGGTAAGGCAGCACTTGATTTCCTTGTTAAGAATTCAGGAAATCGCAGAAATCTCGAAGTAGATTTCTTTGGCGGTGAGCCACTTATGAACTGGGAGGTCGTTAAAAAGATCGTTGAGTACGGCCGCCAGATTGAAAAAGAACACAATAAGAATTTCCGTTTCACAATCACAACAAACGGAACTCTTTTAAACGATGAGATCCTTGAGTATGTAAATAAGGAAATGGGCAATATTGTCCTTTCTATTGACGGACGTAAGGAAGTTCACGATGCAATGCGTCCTAAGCGCGGCGGACAGGGAAGCTATGATGAGATAGTTCCTAAGTTCCAGAAAGTTGCAGAGAGCCGTCATCAGCTCAGATACTTTGTAAGAGGAACATTTACTCATAATAATCTTGATTTCTCAGAGGATGTTAAGCATCTTGCAGATCTTGGATTTAAGCAGATTTCTGTTGAGCCTGTAGTTGCCAAACCTGAGGACTGGTACTCATTAAAGGATGAGGACATTCCAAAGCTTTGCGAAGAGTATGACAAGCTTGCCAAGTTCTATCTTGAGAGACAGAAAGAAGGAAAGGGATTTAATTTCTTCCACTTCAACATCGATCTTGAGGGTGGCCCTTGCGTAGCCAAGAGACTTTCGGGATGTGGTTCAGGATGTGAGTATTTGGGAGTTACACCATGGGGTGATCTTTATCCTTGCCATCAGTTCGTTGGTAATGAAGACTTCATCATGGGTAACGTATTTGAAGGTATTACCAGACCTGATATTCAGGAAACATTCAAAAAGAGCAATGTTTATTCAAGACCTGAATGTGAGAAATGTTTTGCCAGATATTATTGCAGCGGTGGATGTGCTGCAAACGCCTATAATTTCAACGGCAATATCAATACGACATATAAGCACGGTTGTGAGCTTCAGAGAAAGCGTATCGAGTGTGCGATTATGATAAAGGCGGCTATGGCCGAATAAGTTAATAAGCTATATGGGAGGATGTATTACAATGAAACGCTTAAAGTCAGTTTTAGCGCTTATCATCGTTCTGTTACTGCTGGGGGGAGTTGGATATTCAGCAGTGTACGGACTTGGTGAAGACAAGTCAGGTTCTTTATCCAGTATCAATTTAGGACTTGATCTTGCAGGTGGTGTCAGCATCACTTATGAAGTTGTTGGAGATGAGAATCCTGATAAGGAGGATATGTCTGATACAATTTACAAGCTTCAGCAGCGTGTAGATCAGTACAGCACAGAGGCTCTTGTTTATCAGGAAGGTTCTAACAGAATCAATATAGAGATTCCTGGTGTCTCAGATGCCAATGCAATCTTAGAGGATCTCGGACAGCCCGGTAACCTTTACTTTATTGCCCAGACTGATGCAGAAGGCAATGAAAACTACACATACCACTCAGGATTTACAGCAGAAGGCAGTCTTGAGACTGATGAAGATGGCAACATTCTTTTTGGTTATGTTCTCAACAAGACACTTGAAGAGCTTCAGGCTGATGGTTCTATAGTTCTTTCAGGTGATCAGGTATCAGTTGCTCAGGCTGCAGCTCAGCAGGATTCATATGGTTCACAGGAACCTGTTGTTTCTCTTGAGTTTACAGAAGAGGGCAAGACAGCATTTGCTGAGGCTACCAAGAAGGCATATGCAGCTGGAGAGACAATCGGTATCTACTATGATGGACAGTTCATTTCTGTTCCTAAGGTTCAGGCAGAGATTACTGATGGTAAGGCCGTTATCACTGGAATGAGCTCATTTGAAGAGGCTCAGAACCTTGCTTCTATGATCAGAATCGGTGGACTTAAGCTTCAGCTTAACGAACTTAGATCAAATGTTGTAGGTGCTCAGCTTGGTTCAGATGCTATCAGAACATCACTTATTGCAGCAGCTGTAGGCTTCGCTCTTATAGCAGTTCTGATGATCATATTCTTCAGACTCCTTGGTTTTTCAGCTACACTTGCACTTGCATTCTACTGCGGACTTATGGTATTCCTTCTTTCCGCATTTGATATGACACTTACTCTTCCTGGTATAGCAGGTATCATTCTTTCAATCGGTATGGCGGTTGATGCTAACGTACTTGTTTTCTCCAGAATCAAAGAAGAGCTTGCTGTTGGCAAGACAGTTGATGAAGCTAGAAAGAACGGTTACAACAAGGCTCTTTCATCAATCCTTGATGGTAACATCACAACTCTTATCGTAGCTATCGTTCTTAGAATTGGTGGAACAGGTTCAATCAAGGGATTTGCTGAGACTCTTATGCTTGGTATCATCCTTTCAATGTTCACAGCTCTTGTAGTTACAAGACTTATTACTTCAATACTTTATGGTCTTGGACTTGAGAATCCTGTTCTCTACGGTAAGGCAAAGGCAGTTAAGAAATTTGATTTCGTTGGAAAGAGAAGAATATTCTATCTCGTTTCATGTGCAGTACTTGTAGTTGGTATCATTACAATGGCAGTTAACGCATCAGCAGGAAAGGGTGCATTCAACTACAGCCTTGACTTCGTTGGTGGTACATCAACAACAGTTACTTTTGACAGATCTTATGAGCTTGCTGAGCTTGAGAGCACAGTAGCAAATGATATCAAGAGCGCTGCAGGAATCAATGAGATTCAGATTCAGACAGTATCTGGCACAAATCAGGTAATCTTTAAGACATCAACTCTTAATGTTTCTCAGAGAGAGGCAGTAGAGGATGTACTTGAGAGCAATTACGGAGTATCTGCTGATAATGTTGCAGCTGAGACAATCAGTTCAACAATCAGTGGTGAGATGAGATCAAGCGCCATCAAGGCTCTCCTTGTAGCCCTTATCCTTATGCTTATCTACATTTGGATCAGATTCAAGGATATCAAGTTTGGTGCAGCTGCTATCATCGCCCTTGCACACGATACACTTATTGTAATTACAGCTTATGCACTTACAAGACTTTCAGTTGGTAATACATTCATCGCTGTAATCCTTACAATCATCGGTTACTCAATCAACGATACAATCGTTACATTCGATCGTATCCGTGAGAACCTTCACAATGCAACAAACAGAAAAGAAGAGGCAGAGCTTGTTAATAATAGTGTAGCTCAGACAGTTACAAGAAGTATCTTTACTTCAGCAACAACATTCTTCACTGTAGCTGCCCTTTATGTATTTGGTGTAGCAGATATTAAGGCATTTGCACTTCCGCTTATGGTTGGTGTTGTTTGTGGTACATATTCATCAATCTTTATTGCATCACCAATGTGGTATGATCTTAAGACAAAGTTCAAAACATTGTTTGCAAAGTAATTTAAATAGTATAAACTGTTGGAGATATGGCTTAGCCATATCTCCATTTTTTTATGTAATAGAAAAATGAATCGCAAGCGACATTCTAATTAAACTAGAAAGGATTTCAGATTATGAAAGAGGCATATTTTGCAGGGGGATGTTTTTGGTGCGTGACACCTATCTATAAGATGTACGGCGTTGATAAGGTTATTTGCGGCTACGCAGGTGGTGATGAAGAGAATCCAACATACGAGCAGGTTAAGCATCAGGAGACTGGCCATCGTGAAACCATAAAGCTTGTATATGATCCTGAGAAGGTATCATATGATAAGTTACTGGATATTTATTTTGCAAATGTAGATCCATTTGATGCTGAGGGACAGTTTATCGACAAGGGATTTTCTTATACTCTGGCAATCTTCTATGGTGATGAAGAGGAAAAGGCTATTGCCAAGTCCAAACTTGACAAAATAGCAGCAGATTCAGGTAAGGAAACCTTCGTTGAACTGTTGCCTTATAAAAACTTCTATGAAGCAGAAGAGTATCACCAGGATTACTATCTGAAAAATCCTGAGGCCTTTGAAAAGGAACTCATCGAATCAGGAAGAAAGAAGTAACTTCTACTTCGAAAGCAGTGCCAATAAAGGTTGCAGTGCATACGCCACCATTGACTGAGCCTGAGTAAAACGCCTTGGTCTGCAAGCCGACGGTGAGGATGATGGGAACAGTAGATTTTATCTCACCGTCGGATTCAGCATTGTAGCGTTTTCCTCAGAACCCGTCAATGGCAAGCACCTGCGGTGTGGCTAGGTATAAGGGCCTCTGGCTCTGATTCCGAGAACAGTAGGGGCGTATGAAATTGAAGCAGCTCGAGACTTGGGATATTGAAAACATAAAGATTTACCTGGCTATAGCATGCTGCGAGAGATTTTTCTCGATTTTCATGCCTTGTGCATAGGCTTCTGACATGATTTGGAGATTTTTTGCAAGTATCACATGCTTTGTATAGTGGTTCAGACATGTTGTTAGTGATTTTGATTTTGACTCAGATACCATGTCTTTGCTTAGTAATTCGACATGCTGTGTCAGATTTTTCTCATAATTTCATGCCTTGAATAGAATCGTTTGGCATGATATCT
>NZ_ATVR01000005.1 GCF_000420825.1 Butyrivibrio sp. AE2015
CTAACCAAATAATAATTGTAAAAATGCCTCCGGCCATCAGATGATGACCGGAGGTATAAGCCTCTATCAACTATTTTTTATTTAATAGTTAGCGCCAAATTTACTGTACGCTCATCAACACCAGACTCTATAATGTCTGCACTGCTCTCACCATTTCTTAATCGTTTTATTACTTCGACAAGATCGGTCTGTCCTTTTTCTATTCCTTTCTCTACTAATACTTCACTTAAATTACACATCTCGCCCAGCCTCCTTTCAGTCTCTATGCTCATCACAAGACCAAATTCTTCTGACAACCTTTTCTTCTTTTCTATCTCATTTTCTTTACCAAGTAGTTCCTCCAGCATTGCTATCAGAGTATTCCTGGACTTTTCTACTTTTTCATTACTTCTTAATCTGATTATAACACCTTGTAACTTATCGAGATTAAAAAGTTCCATATTTTTACCGAAGATTGTTTCCTGGCGAAGGACTAGGCGATTAATAGAATCTTCATCATCCGAAGCATCCATACATATCCATATGCTACGCACAGGTTTAAGATTATCATAATCAGACCTTGCAAACTCAACTTCCTTCTGAGCAGATATCATTCGTCCAAGATAATAAATCACTCTGTTATCCAACTGATAACCGAGTCTCCCTTTGTCAGAACTCTTTTGAGCCTCTATGTTGATCAATATCTTTATCGGTTCACGACCAACATATGCAGAGAACCTTATATCAAAAAAAATCTTCCCCTCTCCGGGAACATTATCTTCTTCAGACTCCTTCCTGATTTTTTGTGTATTAGTTAAGCCGGGTTCTATCCTCACCTTTGAAACCTCTGGCTCATCTATATTTTTGACTATCGTTTCGATGTTTGAATCTTTAAAATCCTCTAATGTATATTTCAGAATTCTGGCCAGTATCTGCTTATCTGAAAGAATCTGTTTAACATTCTCATCATACTTTGCCCTTTCAGAAGATACATCAATTACCTTTGATATATTACTCTCAATACTAATATATACTCTCTTCCCTGATATTATAATTACAGTATATCCATTAATATTCAATTTTATGAATCTTATTCTTAAAAAATATAATGGACAAAACAGCGCATTTGCACCCTATTCACGTTGTTTTCTTTCCTTCTGCATTGCCGCAAACACCGCAACATATCCAAGTATTCTATTCCTTTCCTGTTTATCAAGCTTATTAAACTCAGATAAAAGGATTCCGCTATCTGTACTCAGATCAACCGTGTAATACATTTGATTTTTTCCTCGACTCTCTGCCGGGTCAACTCCTGATAGAAGCCACTCCGGGGATACATCCAAAGCCTTACATATTGCCAGTACCTTGTCAGATGATGGATTGGTCCTGTTCTTCTTCCATTCACTAATGGTGCTCTGCTGAATCCCTGCTTTCTTGGCAAATTCTTTCTGTGTCATATCAAGCTGCCTTAAACGCTCAAATATCCTCTCACTGATAGTCATGATCCTCTCCTTTGGTGATATGTGGAAAAGGTAACGTTATCTATTAACATTATTGATTCAATTTTATGAATCTTAACCCCAATTAATCATATTGTCAATAGCCAGAAGCAAATATTCATCAAATGTTCGGAGTACATGGTGTCTTACCCCGCTCATGGAAAATCCGGAAGTTTATTTCCAGGGTTAACTACAAGATGTGCTAATCCGTAATCACAGCTAAAATAATCACATAATCAGTATCTCACCGGAACATAGTAAAAAGCTTCAGGAAATGCTAAAATATATAGTGTCAGGGCAGAAACCTTCTGCTCCTAATAATGATATTGATGCAATCGAGGATATCGTTGCCAAGATTAAAAATCGCAAGGAGGTCATCGACGAATATATGAGACAGTGGGATCGTGAGTTATCTATAAAACGTGAAACCAAGGAAGAAGATGCGTTGAATACTATCCGTTTCGGCCGAGAAGATGGATTGCCAGATGAAACAATTCATAATCTACTAAATAAAACTTATAAGTTTTCTGATCAAATGATCAACGACCTCTTCGCCAAAGTTGATTCCGAGCAGGCTATGACTACAAAATAAAAAACATTAATGGAGCCTTTGTTTCACAACACAAGGCTCCTCTTTTCTAATTTCCGGTTATTTCTTATAAAATCCAATTATATTCTCTGCTTTTGAGAGCATATTTGACATCAAAAGATCAAGTGTACAAAGAGCACACATACTCTCCACTACAACCACAGCTCTCGGAACTACAACAGGGTCGTGTCGCCCATGGATGCTCACCTGAATATTTTCTCCTGACTTATTAACTGTATTCTGAGTCTTTGCAATACTCGGAGTTGGCTTGAAATAAGCTCTGATCACAATTTCGCTTCCATCAGAAATACCACCAAGAATACCACCAGCATGATTAGTTCTTTTTTCAACAGAACAATCACTCATCACAAACTCATCATTATTTTCTGATCCGTGAAATTTTGATACTCTCGTACCATCACCTATTTCAACTGCTTTAACAGCACCTATACTCATAACAGCATGAGCAATAACAGCATCGAGCTTATCAAACACAGGCTCTCCAACTCCTGCAGGAAGACCTGTAACACGGCATTCTACCACTCCACCTACAGAATCCATTTCTTCTTTACACTTGGAAATAAGTTCCATCGCTCTTTTATCTGCTTCAGGATCAGGCATTGCTGTCGGAGTCAAAAGAATATTCTTTTCATCAAATTTCTTTTCATCAATCTCGACATCACCGATTGCTCTGGTGAACGCCATAACTTTAATGCCCATCTCATTAAGGAGTTTACTGCAAATAGCACCTGCTGCAACTCTTCCAATTGTCTCTCTTCCAGAGGAACGTCCGCCACCTCTATAGTCCCTAAAACCATACTTTTCGTCAAAGCCAAAATCTGCATGGCCCGGTCTGTAATACTGTGCGATCTCGCTATAATCCTGAGATCTTTGGGAAGTATTGTTTACAATAAGAGAAATTGGCGTACCTGTTGTCTTTCCTTCAAAAACGCCGGAAAGAATATCAACAGCATCATCCTCTTTTCTTGGTGTGCTTGCAGGAGACGTTCCAGGCTTTCTCCTGTCAAGAAACTTCTGAATATCTGCAATATCCAGCTCCATTCCAGCCGGAAATCCATCAATCACTACCCCAAGCGCTTTTCCGTGCGACTCTCCCCAGGTAGACATCTTTATATTTTTACCAAATACAGATCCTGACATATTTTCCTCCCAATATAAGCCAAAAGCCCTCGCACCTTGGCGAAGGCTCTGATTTCAAGAATTAAAGTTTATGGAAAACGATACAGTTAGGTCTTGATACAGGAAGCTCAGGTCCGTTCATGACCATTGTTCCCTTGTCCATATCAACTGTAAAGAATGTAAGTGTATCTGACTCGTGATTAAGAGATACAAGGTGCTTGTTGTCAGGGAAAAGAGCTGCATCCTTAGGATACTCACCTGCAACAGGAAGCTGGATCTTATTAGTGATAAGTCCTGTCTCTTTATCTACTTTAAATACAAGTGCATTGTTTTCACCTGCTGTTGAACTTACAAGATAATTGTAGTCCTCTGAGAAGGTAAGTGCGCTGCTTGCAACACCGATTGAATCAGCCTCTTCAGAAGTTGATACTGACTGAATCCTTTCAAATTCAGGATCTCCGTTCTTATCTTCATAAGAATAAACTTCTATAGAGCACTTCTGCTCAAGACAAACATAAAGGAATTTGCCCTCCTTTGAAAACTGCATATGTCTAGGAGATGATTCCTGATCGCAGTGGATCACATCAACTTCTTTTATCTTTCCTGTTTCCATATCAAGTGAATAAACATTGATCCTGTCCATTCCAAGATCTGCTGCAAGAAGATACTTGTTGTCTTTTGTAACCTTGATGCACTGAACATGAGGAACATGATTACGTCCTGCTGCAGTACCAAGGCCCTTGTGATATTTCTCATCAGTGATCTCACCGATGCTGCCATCCTTATTAAGTCTCAATATTGTAACCTTGCCATCATGATAGCCTGCAGTAATAAGGAACTTATCACTCTGATCCATATTGAGGTAGCAACCACGCATACCATTGATAGAAGCCTCATTTAAAAATTCAAGGCTTCCGTCAGGAAGAATATGATAAGACTCTACTCCTGCATCAGTTATGGAATAAAGAGTTTTATTGTCATGTGAAATTCCAATATAAGAAGAATTGGTTATTTCAACCTTCTGCTTTTCATAAAGCCTTCCATTCTCAAGATCTACATCATAAATTCTGATTCCATACTTTGTGCCCAGTCCGGATGTATAACTTGACACATAAGCTACGTATTTATCTTTACCAGCCATTACTAGTTTGCCTCCTAGAATTACGTATTTTCTACATTCTATCACAAGAAATCAAAACTTTAAACGTCTTTTGCTTTATACTCTGCAATAACTTCCTTGATCCTGTCCTGTGGTCTTACAAGTTTATACATGGATTTTCCTCTATTTAAGGTGTCTATGGCAGATGCTATATACCTGTTCATATTGACGCTGTAATAGTATTCTTTACTTAGCAGTTCTTCTTTCTGATAAATAAGATTAGTTGTAAATATCTTTTCAAAAAAGCCATTTTCATATGCTTCATCAAATTCCTTAAAGCCATAAGAAAACAGACCAAAGGTTGCAAAAATAAATACTCTTTTTGCGCCTCTATCCTTGAGCTGCCTGCAGACATCAAGCATACTCTTGCCTGAAACGATCATATCATCAATTACGATCGCATCCATACCACTTATGTCGCCGCCGCAGAAATCATGCGCAATTATGGGATTCATCCCATCAACAACACGGCTGTAATCCCTTCTTTTATAAAACATACCAAGATTAACGCCATAAACGGAAGAAAGAAATACCGCTCTCTCAGTTGCTCCCTCATCAGGTGCTATGATAAGGAGATGCTCCGAATCAATTTCAATATCATCATACTCAGTCAAAAGAGCCTGGGTAAACTGTAAAGTTGGAGAAATATTCTCAATACCATTTAAAGGAAGTACATTTTGCATTCTTGGATCATGGGCATCAAAGGTGATCAGATTATCAACCCCAAGCAGCTCTAATTCTCTTAGCATAAGAGCACAGTCAAGGGATTCCCTCAAAACCTTTCTGTGCTGCCTGCTTTCATAAAGAAACGGCATAACCACAGTAATGGATTTTGCTTTACCATTGCAGGCGCCAATAGCCCTCTTAAGATCAGCATAATGATCGTCGGGAGACATTCTGTTATACTCTCCGTCGAATTTGTACTTTATAGAATTGTTGCACACATCCACCAGGATAAAAATATCCTTTTCCCTGACAGATTCTTTTAACACAGCTTTACCTTCACCGCTTGAAAATCTTGGGCATATACATTCAATTAGAAAACTGTCTGCGCCGCGCCACTCGCAAAGGATCTTATCGATTCTTTTTGCTGATTCTGCAAATGATTCAAGAGCTATAATTCCTAATCCACCACTCATTGGAACACCTCGCATTATTATCAATATTACATTTCTAATTTGATTATATATCATGTGTACATGAAGGTAATCAATAATTAAGCTTTTTTATTATTTTTTTACACACCCGACACAAAATAATGCCATAATAAAACTAATAAAAAAACAAAAAAGGATAGCAAATGAAGAAAAACAAATCACGCTCAGGTCTATTACTAATTCTTATCATATGTCTTTTGATCCTATTGATAGGTCTTGCTCAGTTTATAGCACATGGCAATTCCAGCACCTCTGATATACCATCAGAAATCGCTGGAGGTAGTCTTACCATAACCAATTTAAACGTAGGAAAAGCTGACTGTGCCGTACTGCAGGTCGATGACATTGTCGGAATGATCGATACAGGAACTTATGATGCCTATTCTACTATCGATAGTTTCCTAAAGGATAATTCAATTACAGAAATAGACTTTCTTATCCTCACCCACTATGACCAAGATCATATAGGAAGTGCTGTAAAAATACTATCCTCAGTAGATGTAAAGAACATTTATCTTGCCGACTATGTGAGCCAGAAGGAATATTATGCAGGTCTGATGGACAGCATAAAGACAAGGGAAAATGTTTATTTTGTAAATGAAAATATCTCTTTTGACTATAATGACCTTTCTGTTGATATTTACCCTGCATCATCACCGGAAGCTTTACTCTCAGACAGTCAGAATATGGACAACAACATGTCATTGGTTTCAATGATAACCTTTGGTACAAAGAAATTTCTTTTTGCGGGAGACATTGAAAAAGACAGGATTGAGCAGGTAATAAATGATGATTACTCTTTGACCGCAGACTGGATCAAAATGCCTCACCATGGAGGCTATACCAAAAACACAGCCACCCTGCTTTCTATTGTTGATCCTGATTTTGCTATTATTAGCACTTCAAGCGAAAGGCCCGCTGAAGATAAGCTTATTGATCTATTATCTTCACTTGGTATAGAAACTTACGATACCACCTACGGAACAATCGTTACTGTCTGTGACAAAAACAGCATAAAGATCACACAAAAAAGTAATTGACACTTACTACAACTTTATTAAAATAAAGTAAGTCAACTTTATACTTTTTTAATAATCAGGAGCAGGAAATGGGTAAAGACTTAATTACACTTGAACATATCAGTAAGTCATATGATGGCCAGCTTATATTGGATGACCTTAATCTTTCTATATATGAGAATTCTTTTGTTACACTCCTTGGTCCAAGCGGATGTGGCAAGACTACAACTTTGCGTATAATAGGTGGTTTTGAAACACCTGATAATGGACATGTTATATTTGACGGAAAAGACATAACAAGTCTTTCTCCCAACAAAAGGCAGCTTAATACTGTCTTTCAGAAGTATGCTCTGTTTACACATATGACAGTAGCAGAAAATATCGCATTTGGTCTTAAAATAAAGAACAAATCTGACAGTTATATAAAAGACAAGATCAAATATGCCCTTAAACTTGTAAATCTTGAAGGCTATGAAAACAGAAGCCCTGAATCTTTATCCGGTGGTCAGCAGCAAAGAATTGCTATAGCCAGAGCTATTGTAAATGAGCCAAAAGTTCTTTTACTTGATGAGCCTTTGGGAGCACTTGACCTTAAAATGCGTCAGGACATGCAGTATGAGCTTAAAAGACTTAAAGAAGAACTGGGAATTACCTTTATTTATGTAACACACGATCAGGAAGAAGCCCTCACAATGTCTGATCACATCGTTGTCATGAACCAGGGCTACATCCAGCAGGAAGGTTCTCCCGAAAAAATATATAACGAACCTGAAAATGCCTTTGTTGCAGACTTTATTGGCGACAGTAACATTATCAGATCAACAATGATCCGCGATGAACTTGTAGAGATTCTAGGAGCTAAATTCGCATGCGTAGATAAAGGCTTTGGTGAAAATAAACCTGTTGACGTTGTGATAAGACCTGAGGATATTGAACTGGTTGCACCTGAAAACGGCACTTTAAAAGGCATAGTTACTGACCTTACCTTCAAGGGCGTCCATTATGAAATGGATGTTGAGGTTGGAGGTCGTGAGCTTTTAGTGCACTCAACAAAGCTTTCACCTATAGGCACTAATGTTGGTATAAATGTTGACCCATACAATATTCAGATAATGAACGTTCCTGAGTCAGAAGACGAGGAGGCAATAAGTGAAACTATTTAAAAACAAAAATACCGCCCCTCTTCTGTCATCACCATACATGGCCTGGGCTCTTATCTTTATACTTGTACCACTTGGAATGGTCATCTATTACGGTTTCACAACTGAGGACGGATTTTTTACCTTTGAAAATATAGCAACTATTGCAAAGCCAGGTTACATGAAAGCTCTGATAAGGTCTATAAGACTTGCCCTTATCAGCACTTTGGTGTGCCTTCTTTTGGCATACCCCCTTGGAATGATCCTTTCATCCATGAAGCTTACAAGGAATACTTATATAGTTACTCTTTTCATTCTTCCTATGTGGATGAACTTTCTTTTAAGAACTCTGACATGGATGACTTTGCTTGAAGGAAAAGGCGTTATCAATACTGTTTTGGAATCACTTCACCTTCCTACCATAAATATAATCAATACGCCATCAGCCATAGTCCTTGGTATGGTTTACAACTTTTTACCCTTTATGATACTTCCAATCTACAATTCTCTTAGCAAAATAGATGAAAATGTCATAAATGCTGCAAGAGACCTGGGAGCTGATTCTCTTCAGACTTTCCTTAAGATAACATTCCCATTGTCACTTCCTGGCGTTTTAAGCGGAATAACAATGGTATTTATTCCTGCCCTCACAACTTTTGCCATTTCCTCTATGCTTGGAGGTTCCAAAATCCTTCTTATCGGAAATATCATTGAGCAGGAATTTACACAGCTGTATGATTGGCACCTTGGAAGTGGGCTTTCAATCGTGCTTATGATCTTCATCTTCATAAACATGATCATTGAAGCTCTTTCAGGCAATCATGGAGGTAAATAAAAATGAGAAAAGTTCTTGAAAGATTATATCTGGGGCTTTTACTTATCTTTATGTATGCCCCCATAATCACATTAATTGTTTTATCTTTTAACTCAAGTAAATCCAGAGCAAAATGGGGAGGCTTCACACTTGAATGGTATGTTAATCTTCTTTCAGATGAAGCCGTTGCCGGCGCACTTATAAACACTTTATCAATTGCAGTACTTGCCACTATCATCTCGACTATTATCGGCACCATCTCCTGTATCGCAATGATAGGGCTTAATACCAGACTTCGTTCTTTTATTATGAGCATCACAAATATACCAATGATAAATGCTGATATTGTAACAGGTATATCACTTATGCTGCTCTTTAGGTTTTTACATATAAGTTCCGGCTTTACCACTATTCTTTTGGCGCATATTACATTCAATATTCCATTTGTCATGCTAAGTGTAATGCCCAGAATAAAGAATATGAATGTCTATGTATATGAGGCAGCCCTGGATCTTGGGGCAGCTCCCTTGTACGCCTTTTACAAGACTGTTCTCCCTGATTTATGGCCTGGTATCGTATCAGGAGCACTTATGGCTTTCACAATGTCTCTTGATGACTTTATAATCACCTACTTTACAAAAGGCTCTGGTTTTGAAACCCTTTCAACTCTTATTTACAACGAGGTAAAAAGAGGTATCCAGCCTGAAATTTACGCTCTTTCTGCAATAATATTTGTAGTTGTTTTGACTCTGCTCATGCTTGTCTACAGAGTTCCTGCAAAGAAGAATAAAGACTAACTTTGGAGTTACATATGAAAAAGAAATTCTTAAGTATATTTCTATCTCTCACAACATTAAGTACACTGATATCCGGATGCGGAGTAAAAAACAGCGCTTCATATCCAAACGGGAAGTTGTATGTATACAACTGGGGCGAATATATAGATGAAGAGGTCATAAAAGAGTTTGAAGATGAAACCGGAATTGATGTTATATATGATATGTTTGAAACTAACGAAATAATGTTTGCAAAGCTGGCTCAGGACACCTCCGCTTATGATGTTATATGCCCGTCAGATTATATGATTCAAAAGCTTATTGAAAATGACATGATACAGGAGCTTAACTTTGACAATATTCCAAATATTGTAAACATTGGTGACCAGTACTTTGAATCATCCAAAGATTTTGATCCCGAAAACAAGTATTCTGTGCCCTACTGCTGGGGAACAGTCGGAATCCTGTATAACAAGACTATGGTTGACGAAACTGTAGACAGTTGGGATATTCTATGGGACAGCAAATATTCAGGACAGATCCTTATGCAGGACTCTGTCAGAGATGCATTCATGGTGGCACTTCTCAAAAACGGTTTTTCAATGAATACAAAAGATGCTTCAGAAATTGATATTGCAACAGATGATCTTATTGCTCAAAAGCCTCTTGTTCAGGCCTACGTTGTTGACCAGGTTAGGGATAAGATGATCGGTGGCGAAGCAGCTCTTGGCGTGATCTATTCAGGCGAAGCAATCTATACAGCCCGTGAGAACCCTGATCTTGAATATGTAGTACCAAAGGAAGGCACTAATGTATGGATTGATTCCTGGGTAATAACCAAAGGTTCCAAAAATGTCGAAAATGCAGAAAAGTGGATAGACTTTATGTGCCGCGGAGACATAGCTCTTAGGAACTTTGAGTACATTACCTACTCCACTCCTAACACAGTCGCTCAGGATAATATTGAAGACGACGCAATACGCAACTCCAAGGTTGCCTTTCCTGACCTCGACAAAATAAATACTGAGTCATACCAGTATCTGGGAATTGAGACAGACAGGCTCTACAATGATGCCTGGATGGAAGTAAAGTCAGCTGATTACTAAATAAAATGAGGTACTTTCCACTATAACCTGGAAAGTACCTCTATTTTTATGAAAGATATTTAATATTAAACAGATTACCCTTAGCAGTAACTCTCGCCTGAGCTCCCATTATAACCGGAAGCATTGGAGAAATATGTCCTATATCAGCGTCCATTATGATAGGAACACCAAAGCCTTCCAAAATATCAGTTACAGCGTTGTACTCATCAACTCCTGTAAATTCTTCGCCTCTTGCTCCTCTTGCCCTTCCGATGATAAAGCCCTTTGCATCATCAAACCATCCAGCTTCTCTGAGGTTCCAAAGCGCTCTTCTGTATGACATAACATTAAGATCGCATTCTTCCAATACCCAGATTATATCCTTGTGCTCTTTCTTAAACTCTTTCATATTGTCAAACCTGGTACCAACAAGGTCAAAGAGCACATCAAGGCAACCGCCAAGAAGTATTCCTTCACACTTAAGTTCTTTATCCTCCCCCACTTTCACAGCCTTCTTGCTGCTGCAGTCAAAAGAACTCAATATCTTTTTCTGGTTAAGATCATAGGTCATGAGTTTATCGTAATCTATAGGAGCATCAGGATCAGATGGCTCATCGCTGTAGGAATACATATCGTAGCCCTTAAAATCCGTCTTTGTTCCTTCTAAAAGTGCAAAAGCATCATTTTCTGTGTCCTCCCATGTCTTGCCATATCCATTTATGCAAGGGCCATAGATTCCCATTGTCCCGGATATAGTTACAAGAGGAAAAATAAAATGAGTATTATCTGAATAGCCAATATACCACTTTGGTTTACAGTTCTTAAGCTCTTCAAAGTCTACGTAAGTGATGGTTTCATTCATAAGCTCACCACCACCGGCAGATATAATGGCATCTATGGCGTCTGATTTATAAAACTCCATAAGCTCAGCACTTGTGACTTTCGGGTCTGTACTTATTCCCTTTCCATCGCCCATTCGCGCTGTCTTGCCTTCTATTATGTTATAGCCTCTCTCTTTTAGATTTTTTATGGCTATATCAATAAGAACACTGTAGGGTTCTGTTGCTGCACCAAAAGAAGGTGCTGTTATACCTATCGTATTTCCTTTTTTGATACTTTCCGGCCTTCTGATCATGTTATATGCTGCCTTTCAATTTATTTTTTTTACAATTTCTGCTCTCTTTGAGTAAGATTTTCTATAAAATCTATTCATCTTTATGCATTCCAAAAGTGATAGGAAGTGGCCTTCGCCATGTCTCATTACAGCAACATGAGCAATGCATCCCTTATCAAGAACATCTGCCACATCCATGGCATCGTCATAAGAATCGCCAAGGCAGTAAGCTCCATCATATAGTGAAAAGACAACATTAACGTTCTTTTTAATATTGTGATAGCTCATACCATCTTTGCCATGTTCATTACTTGGGACCTTTACGCTTACGCCAATAAGCTGTGCAAAATCATACAAAAGGGGACGCATATGGTTGGCACGTCTTGATACTGTCATTACAGCTTCCGATTTATTGTGGATAATGTATTTTACATCTTTCCTCTTGGCATAAATAAGCTCATGAATATGCCTTACACGTTTTGGAGTGTCAGGGATATCATAAACTATCTCACCATTTTCAAGATGCGAATTAAAGCCAAACTCAACGCCGTGTTTAATATCTGTCTTGCAGACATCAATAAGGAAATTGTTGCAGGCAACTTCCATTTTTTCTGCCTCATAAATAGCCTCTTTTGAATTCTTACCAAAACACAATGTTCCATGGTTAGCCATAATAAAGCCATTGCAATCAGGGAACTTTTTTATAGCTTTAACCGTATTTTCAACAAGCTTTTCGCTCCCCGGAAGGGCAAATGCTGCGACAGGAATCTCAACATCCTCATCATCAAGATATGATAATACTTTCTTAATTCCAAGTGTTCCCACACAGGAGGCATAAACCTGGTGTGTATGAATAATAAAATCTATATCTTTTCTTTCCTTGTAGCAGGCTGCATGAACACACTTTTCTGTGGAAGGTAAAATATCTCCCTCGTAAGAAAGATCATCAATATTCACCACTACTACCATATCCTCAGTAAGATCTTCATATTTGATGCCACTTGGTGTGATCAAAAAACTCTTTTCATCAATCCTCTGACTTACATTTCCCCAAGTTCTTACAAGAAGCCCTATCTCATGAAGTTCTCTTGCTACTTCAATAATATGTTTCTTTGCTTCTAGTATTTCTTCATTACCCTGTAACATAAAAACCCACTCCTTCTTATGCCTTATTTTCTAGTCTGACCATTTCCGCAGATCTGGTACTTATAGGAAGTAAGCTCTTTTAGCCCCATTGGTCCCCTTGCATGGAGTTTCTGTGTACTAATTCCTATCTCAGCCCCAAAGCCAAATTCAAAACCATCTGTAAATCTTGTTGATGCATTAACATAAACACATGCTGCATCAACAAGTGCCAAAAACTTATCTGCTGCGTCCTTGTTTTCAGTGATGATAGCCTCTGAATGACCTGTGCCATATTTATTTATATGGTCAATTGCCTCGTCAACACTCTTTACAGACTTAACAGAAATAATGTAATCAAGATACTCTTTTCCGAAGTCCTCTTCTGTTGCATCAATGGCCAAAGACATATATGCCTTACTTGGCTTATCTGCTCTGACTTCAACAGAGTGTTCTTTCATGGCCTTTTCAAATTCAGGAAGGAACTTCTCCATTATATCTTCATGAACGATAAGTGATTCTGCCGCATTGCACACGCCAATTCTCTGGGTCTTAGCATTAATTATGATAGGAATTGCCTTCTGAAAATCAGCATCCTTATCAACGTAAATATGACAGTTACCTGTTCCGGTCTCAATAACAGGAATGTTGGAGTTTTCTACAACCGCTCTTATAAGTCCTGCACTTCCTCTTGGGATCAGAACATCAACGTATTCTTTCATCTTCATGAAATCAGTTGTAACCTGTCTGTCCGTAGCTTCTATGAGCTGAATGGCATTTGCTGTAATGCCAAGACTTTGAAGAGTGTTTCTGATAGAATTTGTAATTGCAATATTGCTGTTTATGGCATCACTTCCACCCTTAAGAATAGTCACGTTGCCTGACTTAAAAGTAAGAGCAAATGCATCAGCTGTAACATTTGGACGTGATTCATAAATTATTCCAACAACGCCAAGTGGAACTCTTATCTTTTTTATCTTAAGGCCATTTGGTCTCTCAAAATGTTCAATTTCCTGCCCTATAGGGTCTTCAAGTGCGGATACTTCTCTGATACCTTCAGCCATAGCTTCTACTCTTTTTTTATCGAGTTTTAGCCTGTCTAAAAGCCCTTGATTCATGCCATTTTTTTCACCATTTTCATAATCGATGCGGTTTGCTTCAAGGATCTTGCTACAATCTTTAATAAGACCATCTGCAACCGCCAAAAGAGCCCCATTTTTTTCTTTTGTTGAAAGCTTTATCATTGCTGGCTTTGCAGCCTTCGCATTTTTACAAATATCAAGTAATACCATAGCTCCTCCACTTCTAAGATCAAGTCACCAGAAAATTTCGTTATTTAAAATAATACCACAAATGGCCTAAAATACACTACTCTTTGCTCATACTACGTGGAGAATTTCCATAATATTTTTTGAACACATTTGAAAAATAACTCACATCGCTATAGCCAACTTTTTCTGCAATCAATGATAATTTTTCATCTGTTGCAGCGATAAGTCTTTTTGCCTCCTGCATACGCACCTGTGTTATATATTCAGAGAGAGTCATATTCATTTCACTTTTGAACATCTTTCTGAGATAAGTCTGGTTAACGCAAAGCACTTCCGATATGTCAGCAACTGATAGTTCACTGTTAATATAGTTTTGTTCTATATATTCCTTGGCAGAAAGCGCAACATCTCTTGACTTGGACTTTTTCTTATCCTTTTCAAATTCAATCCTCTTTTTAAAAAGATATATCACCTTATCCTTCATTTCATCAGAACCTATCGATCCGGAAAAAAAGTCTTCCGGCGAAAAGCCATCGCCATAAATCTTCTCTATTGAAAATCCCGAATTGATAATATTAGTCATAAGTACGCTGAGAGCACTGCTTATAATATTCATATCCGTGATAACGTGGCCATCTTCCTTAGGATGCGCTTCTCTAATATGCTGCCACATCGTATTGATAACATTTTCAACGTCATCTGATAAGAGATTTTCAATATCCTTATTGAGCCTGAAGATTGCGTCAAGTGAAGTAAAAACAGGTGGCTCTGACTCTTCTCTAAGGTCTATAAGTTTTCCATGTCCCTTGACCATCACTGTTCCAAGCGCTCTTTCATAGGCCTTTTTTACACCTTTTAGCTCATCAGCCCTTGAAAGAACTATTGTAATATCAAAGCCAAGCTGGTTCTTTACTACATCGATAATATCTGTAAACTCATATCCCTTGAAATTGCTTATATCAAAAGCTCTATTGAAGCGCATGAGAATGATGATGTTATTTTCAAAATCATTAAAAATCTTTACTTCACCATCTATATCGAGTTTATCCTCAAGCATTTTTGCAATGAGGCGCTCCCAGTTCATTAGTTCTTCCCTTGAACTGTTATTATTTATATCCCCGTCAAATTTAACCAGCCCCAGCAAATATCCTGCCCCGGAGCCCCATCCAAATATCTTCTCTTCAATCTCATTTGAATGCTCAGAATCTGATATCCCGGCATATATAAGAGCTTTGAGCTCATCTGTCAAAACGTAATCATCTCTAAGAGAGTTCTCTACAGCTTTTCCAATATTATCCTGTAGCTTTAAAAGACTAAGGATCAGTTCTTCTTTTTCAAAAGGCTTTACTATATAATCGCAAACACCGATCTTTACAGCTTTTCTCGCATATTCAAATTCATTATTTCCTGTTATCAGAACTACTGCAGTGTCAGGATAATCTTTAATGATCTTTTCAGAAAGCTCAAGACCGTTTAGGTATGGCATAGTTATATCTGTCAGAACTACATCAGGAAGATATTCCTCCATCTTTTGCAGCGCTTCTCTGCCATCATGGGCTTCGCAGCAGATTTCAAAACCATATGCATTCCAATCAATGCAGCCTCTTAAATACTCCAAAAAAATAGGCATATCATCGACAATCATAATCTTATTCAAAACAATTTACCTCTTTTCGCTTACGTCAGGTATCCTGATCGTAAAAGTCGTCCCCTGATCTTTTTGGCTGTCAACGCTAAGGCCATACTCATCACCAAAGTATAATCTGAGCCTGTGATCAACACTATATACGCCAAAATGCTTTCTGTCCGCATCTTCAGGAATCTCATTTCTCTTTAGATTTTCCTGCATTGACGCAAGTTTATCTTCATCAATACCAATTCCATCATCTGTTACATACAGTTTTATAATGTCGCCGTTTTTTTGCCCTGTTATAGTGATCTTGCCCCAGTCTTCCTTGTACTTAAGTCCGTGGTAAATTGCATTTTCTACCAGTGGCTGAAGCGTCATCTTAGGAATATTAATCCCAAATAGCTCTTTAGGAATATCAAAATCGTACTTAAACTTATCTCCATATCGCATGGTCTGAAGATCAAGATAATCCCTTGTTATCTGAATTTCCCGTTCAATACTGACAATCTCTTCACTGCCGGATAAAGAATTCTTGTAGTAGTTAGCAAGTTTTTGAGTGACTCTCGCAGCCTCTTTTGACCTGTTCATCTCAATGAGCATTATGATAATATCCAGAGTATTATATAAAAAATGCGGCTTTACCTGCTCCTGGATCAAGGCAAGCTCGTATTCTCTTTTCTTTTTGGCCTCTTCATCTACCTGATTTAGGAGTTCTAAGTTCCTCTGAGTCATATAGTTAAAGATTCTTCCAAGTCTTCCTATTTCATCCCTTGTCTTGAATCTGAACCTGTAGCTCATATCACCCTCGGCTATCTGCTGGGCTCCGTCATGCAATATCTTAAGAGGCCTTGTTATTATATTGGTTGAGAAAACAACTGATAAAAGAAGCAGAACTGCAGAAATAGAACCTGTAGTAAGCAAAATAAACCAAAGGTCCTTACCTGTCACATTAAACTTGTTTAAATTTGTGATCCCGACAACAGTCCACTTAAATTCATCAAGTGTGTCCTTTGCCATAAGATAGGTCTCGCCGCCATACTTTAAGCGTTCCTTAGGACTTTTGATCAGGCCACTTAAAAAATCTGTATCAGAATAGAACTGCTCTTTACTGTCGCTTTCAGAAATACAGTTTCCCAATGTATCATAAAGGAAATAATAGCTTATCTCACTTTGCGAAGATTCAATAAGATAATCCTTGTCCATATTCACAAAAAGATATCCTATAGGGCTTCCTGTCACAATATTTATGACATGTTTTCCCATGGTTACTATCTCTTTGTCATCCCTGTTCATAATGTTTTCAGCCTGATCCATCATTACAGTTTTACCGCCCATATCCTTTAAATATGATATGTACTCCGAAGCCATTATCTTATCCTTTATATCTTCAAGCTTGGGATCACTTGAGTAAAATCTCCCTTCAGAGTCAATAAAAACAATAGATGATATTCCATTATAAATAAGCAGTGATTGGGAAAGCTGCGATGTTATCCTCGCATCCCTTGTTACCTGCTTCATGATCCTTTCGTTATAGAAATTACTAAACTCGATCGTCAGATTATTTGAGCAAAGCTCGCCATTTTTCAAAACAGATGTGATCCTGTCCGACATGATCCTGATATTTTCTTCAATCTGTTTTTCTGCTCTTTGCATAATTGCTCTGTTATAAAAAATAAGCATCAAAACAGTAAGTAGCACTATTGGTATTAGTGCTACTACAACTGTCATTGATGCTATTTTATACTTTATTGACATGTTGCGGGCTTTATCCTTACCGGAAAGCTTCCTGTCAGAATGCTGCCTCTCCATGTCCTTTAATGTCATATTCAAGATTAACCCTTTACTGCTCCTCCGATAGTCATGGCGCTTTCCACCTGCTCAGAGAAGATCGAATAAACTATAATTGCAGGGAATGATGCTATAACCATTGTGGCTCCCATTCCACCCCAGTCTGTCGTAAACTCCCCCTGGAAGAACAACACTCCAAGAGGAAGTGTCTTAAGCTGAGGAATACTTCCAACTACTACATTGGCAAGAATGAATTCATTCCATGCATTTAGGAAAATATAAATTACAAGCGTAACTGTAGCCGGCCTTACAAGTGGTTCAATGATCCTAAAGAATGTCTGATAAATATTGGCTCCATCCATACATGCAGCCTCTTCAAGTTCCATAGGAATTCCTTTAAAAAATCCATAATATACCATACAGGCAAATGCAAGGTTTATAGCTATATAAGGGAAAATCAGGGACCATCTTGTTCCCATGAGATTAAACCTCTGAACAACCTTAACTACAGGTATCATGATCGCCTGTACAGGAATAAACATTCCAAGCCCTAAAAACAGTCTTGTAAAAGTTCTGCCCTTCCAAATCATTCTACTTGTTGCATAGGAAAATAGCAATGCACAAAAGATTGTAATAACTACTGTTCCTATAGATACAAGAAGTGAGTTTAAAAAGTATAATGGCACGTCATATTTTGTCCATGCAGTTATGTAATTTTCGTAATGTAAAGGCCATGGAAATCCAAAAGGATTTGTGACAAATATTTCCTGATTGGTCTTAAATGAATAAAAGAGCATCCATATAAGTGGATATAGTGAAAAAGCTGCATATATCCAACAAAAACATACAAAAACTTTATGTAAAACGCTTCTTTTAGTTTCCATATGACAGCCTCCTCTTCTTAGATTTTTCTTCCTCTTTTAACTGATTCTTTTCTCTGAAAATGAAGTTGATAAGGAGCATTACAAGCATGCACTCAATAACCATGATTGATGCAGATGCAAGACCATAGCCGTAATCAGACTTCTTAAATGCTGCATTATACATCATGTACGTCAGCGTGAACGTTGATTTATTCGGGCCACCACCTGTCAAAATATTCATTTCAGTAAATGCCTTTATACCACCTGTTAAGGATATGATCAGGCAAAACTTATATGTTTCCGCAAGAAGAGGTATCGTGATCTTCATATGTGCTCTCACATTTGAGCATCCGTCAATTTTAGCCGCTTCATAATAATCTGCAGGTATTGACTTGATTCCTGCAACAATAAGTGCAAACTGATAGCCCATCCACTGCCATGCATTTACAAATGCAATGACATAGATTGCCTTATATCTATCTCCTAACCAGTTTTGAGTATAGTCAGAACCAAATGTCTCAAACAGTTTATTCAATAGTCCCTGGCCACTTAAAATCGCGCTCCACAACTGACATACAACTGTTACTGACAGGATTACAGGTATGAAATAAGCAACTCTCAAAAACTTTCTGCCCTTCATCTTTTTGTCAGAGATTGTTATGGCAAATACTGTTGCAAAAAACATCTGATATACAGTTATAATAACTGCAAAAATAAGCTGATTTCTGTTGGAGGTATAAAAAACTCTATCATTAAAAAGGTCTATGTAATTCTTTAAACCCAGAAAAGTCGGTGTTGTAAGACCATTCCAGTCAGTGAAGCTGTAAGCAAATACCTGGATGATCGGAAAAAAATCAAAAATTATAAAAATTGCAAGTGCAGGTAAAACAAATAGAAATATTGCAAGCTTGTTGCCCATGTATTTTTTCATGGTGGTTCTCCCTTATCATAAAATCAGGCGGCCGTTGTAAGCCGCCTGGTTTATCAAGTTTTGATAATTATTATTCCATCACGTCTTTCATATCTGCAATGAACTCATCTGCTGTAAACTGACCTGAAACAAGTCCCTGTGACTCTGACTGTATACCATCGTTAAATGTTGAATTTGTAAGTCCCCATGTGAACTTTGTTGTTGCTGTGATTGAAGGAAGTGTGTCTGAAAGCTTCTTCATCATTGCAGGATACTCAGAATCTGGTTCTTTGCCTGTATCAAGAGCAACAAGTGGATTATGTCTGTACATAACCTTTGCTTCGCAGTACTTCTCTGTGATAAACTCTGCTACTTCTGCTGCGAGCTCAGCATTCTCTGAATCAGGGTTAACTGCAAATCCAGATGCACTTCCACCGCCTGAGAATACGCTCTTACCAGCTTCATAAGAAGCTTCATCTGCTGCAGGATAGAACATCCAGTCAACATTCTCACCAAGAGCTGCTGTTGCATCCTCAATATACCACTGTCCATTTATGAACATTGCAGCATTTCCTGAAAGGAACATCTCAGATGCCTGATCATAATTTGTTGTTGTTGCTGAATCCTGGAAAAGACCTGCTGCAACAAGCTCTTCCAATGTCTTTGCTGCTGTAAGGTAAGCTTCATCAGTGATGCTTGCTGTTCCCTCATCAAGTGCCTTAATACCGCCCTCTGTGTATCTTGTAGCTACAACGTCATAGGCAGCTGCTGTATTCCAGCCTTCCTGTCCAAAAAGTGCAAGAGGAGTAATTCCCTTTGACTTAAATACTTCAATACAATTCTTTAATTCATCATATGTCTTTGGAACTTCAAGGCCATTTTCTTCAAAGAGAGCCTTGTTGTAATACCAGAGCACATATTCCTGTCCAGAAAATGGGAATGCGTAGATATTTCCATCTTCTGCATATGCAAGATCCTTATTGGCTTCATAAAGCTTATCAAGGAAGCCTGTTGACTTTGCAACATCATTTAATACCATGATCTGATTTGACTCACGGAAAGTATTGATAATATCAGTACTTGCCTGGTAGATATCAGGTAACTGTCCTGTAGCTGCAAGAGTTTTAAGTGTCTGTCCGTCATCCTGAGCCTGAACAATAAGATTAAGCTCAACATTAGGATAAGCTTCTTTAAGCTGCTCTACTGCATAATCATATGGAACTTTTGTATCATCATCTGCATACTGTGTGTAAATTGAAAGTGTAACCTTCTCCCCTGGCTCCTTAGCCTGAGTATTTTCTGCCTCAGCAGTAGCTTCAGCTGTAGCAGCCTCACTTGGTGCTTCGCTCTGAGTCTCTGTAGTTGTTTGTGCGCTCTGCCCACAGCCAATAATTGTTGTAGCCGCAACTGTAGCGCAAAGCAGAGAACTTAAAATCTTCTTTTTCATAATAATTCCCTTCCCTTCTCTAAATGGCTTCCCTTGGGGAAACTCATATATTGATTACAGTATTCAGTATAAGAAAAAATAATCTCTAAAAAAATGAAATATTCAAAATTCTTTTTGTAAAAATCGAAATACCCAAAAGCTATTTTTTTATTATTTTTTACAAACTGTTTATACTCGTAATAATGGCAAGATATTATCATGCTTCAGATGATCGACGAAGATAAAAACTATGAAATGCGTGAAAAAGGCGATGAAGATACCTGATCTTCAATCGCCTTTTTAGTTTTCAAATTAGTTTCTTGCAGCTTTTGATTTCATTTTGTCTTCATACATAAGCTTATCAGCTCTTTTAAATACATCGTTCATAGAAGAATCCTTATCCTTGTCAAATACAGCCATTCCAATTGCTGCCGAGTATTTTTCCCAAGGCTCCCTGCTATCGTCTTCCATAAACAATTTGAAAGAATTCTTAAGTTCTTGTAATAGAGTTTCTCTGTTATCAAAATCCCTGTTTTCCAAAAGAACTACAAATTCATCTCCGCCCACGCGAAATACAGGAGAATGATCGTAAATTACGCATATCTCATGACAGGCTCCGAAAATATAGTCATTACCATGCTCATGGCCATAATTGTCATTGATCTTTTTCAGATTGTTGAGGTCTATCATGATAATTCCAAATCTGGCTGCCCCCTTTGAAATATCATCATTTACACGAATCTCTGTTTTATCGTACCATGCCTTATTTTTTACGTGTGTAAGAGCATCCTGATAAGCCAGAATATCCATATGGCTCACCTGATTTTTCATGTCCTGAACTTTACCTTCTGCATCGATGATGTTTTTCACATACACCTGCATATCCTTGGACATTTGATTTACAGCATTAGAAAGAGATTCAACTTCATTCTTTGTGTGAATCCCGGGATCTTCATAATGAAGGAGCGAAGGATCATGCTGATAGTGACTTCTTTGAGCAAAAGAGACAACACTTCTTTCAAGTTTTCTTATTGGTTCTGTAATATTGCGATTCATCCATAAAAGAAACAGAATAAAGAACATTGCTCCCAAAAAGGCAATAAGAATAACATTGGCTACTGTGTAAGTCTGAATTGTACGCTCTACATCATCGACCTCAATATCTACGCAAAGAGCTGCAAAATGTTCGCCTTTGCTATTTATAAGAGGCATCATAGCAGTGTAGTCATAGCCCCAAGTACTAAAATTTTTAAAGTAGGAAATGTTATCTTTATCCAGATACATTTGATAACGCACAATTTCCTCGCGTTCATAGACATCTTTAAGTATAAATCCAAGATAATATCCATCAGGATCTGTTTCTCTTCCCTCCGCTGTATCAGCAGATATAACATTCATCATCACATAATCATCACCATTAATATATGGCTTTATTATATATAGGTAATGAATATCAAAATCCTCCATAATTGAATCCATAAAAGAAACAAGTTCAGTATATTTTTCAGATTCAATTCCTGTTTCCACGCACTCTGAGAGATCTTCAATATCTATATGGCTGTAGACATACTCTAAGACATCAATCATTCGCTTATTGTAGGATTCATAGAGTGAATAATTGAATGACCTGTAAGTAAGTATGCTCAGCACAAGACAAAGCAGTGTTATAAAAGAAAGAACAAACAAAAAAATGCTACGTTTTAAAGGTCTCTTACTTTTGCCTAAAATCTGTTCATCTTTTCGTAAATCCATATAAACTCTCCACAATAAACCATATTATATAAATGATTATATCAATATAACGATATATTGTGCTCATTTTATAAAGATTTATCAAAATTTTCATAGTGTTCCAATAAAAATGCACAATAAATTGACACTAATTAAGTATTACATTAGACTAAATATATAAATTTATTAAATTTTTATAAAGGTAGGGGAACTTAGTGAAAGACTTAAAAAATCTAATATTCTTTGAAAACCTGCTCCTTGAGGCAAACAATGAGCTGGTTCAAAAAGCGCAGGCTGGGGGAAAGATATGCGTTGCATATACCTGCGAAAACACTCCTGAACCGCTCCTAAATCTTCCCGGATGCTTTTCTGCAAGGCTCCGTGCTCCAAGGACAGGTTCTCTTGATATTTCCACTTATTACATGACAAGCTTTTTATGCGAATACTCTCGTGCTCTTTTAGAAAGAGCTATCGAAGGCGGTTTTAACTTTGCAGATTGTATTATCACGCCCGATGGCTGCTCTATGATAAACAGATGCATAGAAAACATGGAGGTCCTTAAGGCTCTTGGCAAGGATAAGAAGAACTTCTTTTTTGAGTATATGGAAGTCCCCATGAAAGCCGATGATAATGGGCTGAACTTATATGTATTACAGTGTAAAAATCATATATTAAAGCCGCTCTCAGAATCCTACGGAATCGACGTAAGCGATGCAGCTATAAGAAAAGCTGTGACTGAACACAATCATGTTTGCGAACTTATACGTGCTATTGGGGAATTCAGAAAAGAGGATAACCCAAGAATAACAGGCTATGAATTTAGCGTGATCACTCTTGCAACTTATGTAGCACCAAAATATCTTTTGATAGAAAAATTAGAAGAAACTCTTAAAGAACTGCAAACGCGTGAACCTGATGAAAAGCAAAATTATAGAGCCAGAGTCCTGGTGGTAGGTTCAGAAATGGACGACACAGATTTTATAAAACTCATAGAAAACTCAGGTGCTTATGTCTGCGCTGACCGCTACTGCTACGGATCTCTTCCCGGAAGGAATCCTATTATCCTTAATGATGAGGAAGATGCTCTTACCCAGATATGCCGCGCATATATGAACAGAGGAGAATGCCCTCGTTTCATGAACACACAAAAAATGGACCACAGACGCGAATATGTAAATGAACTTGCTAAAGAATACAAAGCTGACGGAATCATTTATGAGCAGATGAAATTCTGCGATCCATGGGCTTACGAAAAAATGATGGGCTCTACTATCCTAAGAAATAAATATGGTTATCCGGTACTTGCTGTAGACAGACCATATTCTATTGGAATCTCAGGTCAGATGCAGACAAGAGTCCAGGCTTTTGTTGAAAGCATAGAAATCAAAAAAATACAGCGAGGTAATGTAAATGGCTAAAGAAATTGGTGCCGACAGACTCGGCGATTTTTATAAAGACGGTTCTCTTGTCAGAAAAAGACGTGAATGGCGCGGTCTTGTTGATACAATGTATGACTATTCCAAATGGCTTGGTATCATGTTAACTCTTGGTAAATTCGTTGCAAAACCAAGAAATGTAAAAGCAATGTTCCGCTATAGATGGATGTCAAACTACCTGGCTGTTCCAATGATGGTTGACAGGCACACTCAGGGCCTTCGCGGAGAATATCTTAGAATATGTCATACTGAGCAGGATCTTGTAATAAAAGACGTAGCTAATCTTCTAGACTCACTTTTTAGAGGTGACAGAAGAATTGGTAACGACAAGAAATTTTCAGACAAGGTTGTTCTGGTTGATGAAAATGAAATGACTGCTGTAATGATGGGATTTCCTGATCTTAAGGTATTAAGTCGAGAAACACCTTCTACCTATGTTTCAGTTCTTCTCAATCAGTATGCGGCTTGCCACTACATTGACGTAGCCCAGGAATATGGTCTTGCAGGTGATGTATGTCCTATGCCTGAAGCCGAGGCCGGCGTTTCAATAGATGATGACGCTCCTATTCTTGGTGCCTGTGCAATTCAATGTAACACTACATGTGATGGTTCACTTTTAGGAAATGGTGTCATTTCCCAGAGGCTTGAGCACGAAGACAACATTCCTGTATTCCAGCTTGCTGCTCCACTTCGTCACAAAGAGGATGATGTACAGGAATATGCCGCTCAGGAAATCCGTAATGCAATAGCTTTTGTCGAAAAGCACACCGGTCACAAGTGGAACTGGGATGCATATTTTGAATGTGCAAAAAGAGTCAACTATGCCACAAAGTGCAGACAGGAATGGCTTGAAATGAACAGAACTCCATATCCCCAGGTATTTGGTTCAAACCTTGCACTCTACACTGAAACCAACTATATGGCTATCTGCGGCAGAGTTCCCGCTTTTGAAAAGGCTGATAAGACAATAACAAAGCTAGCAAGAGCGGCATATGCCAAAAAGAAAATGGCTGCAAAAGAATACCGTCACCGCGCCATCGTATGGGGTGTTCAGTCACATTATTACATGGATTTTCTTGTATGGCTTTTAAACTGTTGGGGAATTGTTCCTCTCACAGATATGCTTTCTATGGTTTCTACAAAAGAAATTGCTGAGGTAGATACTCCTAAAAACAGGGAACAGGCCTATTATGATATGGCCTGGCTTACAGAAAACATGATAATGAGAAACCGAACTCATGGAGGATATAAGGTTCTTTTAGATGAACTTTGGGAATTTGTTGAGATGTTCAATGCAGATATGGTAATACTTTGGGAGCACATGAGCTGTAAGGCTCTGGATGGCATGCACGGGCTTTTTGAAGAAAAGGCCAGAGAAAAAGGCATTCCTCTTGTATGGGTATCTCATGATCTCTTTGATCCAAGGATCATATCCCGACAGGGTGTCAGAGATCAGATCAACTCATTTATGAGAACTGTTATGCAGGAAGAGCCTATTGATCCATCACTTGAGGTTCTGCCTGATGAAAAGAGCTGGTAAAAGGAGAAACACTAATGTACGTATTTTTGCATATATTAAAAGTAATTGTTATCATTGTTTTAATTCTCTTTGTTGTAACATTTGGAGTTTATATCTTTAATCTTGATATGAAACTAACTGCCGCCATTTATCCATGGCTTCAAAAACACTACGACAAAATTGACAGAGATCAGCATTTATAATAAAAAAAAGCCTTTCACCTACAAAGGTGGAAGGCTTTTTTTATGCATTTAATATAATATCAATTGGAATATCATGTACATCATAAGGAACATCGTCCACAAGCTGCTCAGTAAATGCAAGCGCTGCAGATCTGATACCAGTAAACCTAAAAAGAAATCTGTCATAATATCCACCCTTATACCCTATTCTGTTGCCTCCTTTATCAAAAGCAACCCCCGGAACTACTACAAGAGTTTTTTCTATTGGTCCATCAAATATAATTGAATCGTCAAGAATCTGCGGCTCTCTGATTCCCATGTAGCCTTCCTTTAGATCCAATATGCTTTTTATTTGGATGAACTCCATAATTCCTTCCTGCCTGTTCATGC
The DNA here is from genome assembly GCF_000420825.1 of Butyrivibrio sp. AE2015. Lineage (GTDB taxonomy): Bacteria > Bacillota > Clostridia > Lachnospirales > Lachnospiraceae > Butyrivibrio. Next base: position 25,739 of record NZ_ATVR01000005.1, read on the forward strand.
ACTTTGGGCAAAAAACCTTTTTACCATCCTTCAAAGCTCTGTCAATTATGCCGTCTGTTATGACTTCGCTTTTCATAGAAGCATAGATCAAAAGATTCTCTGAAGCATAATAGTCTTCAAGCGCAAAAAGCTTTTCAGAAATTAAGCTGCTTTTTTCCAAAAGATCCTTTGGTGAGATCTGATTTCTTTTATCCAGGACCTCTTTTCGTATCCTGTCTTTTTCCTTAACTATTTCTTTTTGCATAACTCTTGATTGCTACGAGAATAATAGCGAAATAAATAAAGCCAATACATGCTGTGATAAACTGCACTACTGAAAATGTGTACTGGAATACAGGCATTTTCTGGCGAAGTGGTGACTGCTCAGGAATAAATGTAGGTAAAAGCCATAAGGAAATTGTTACGCCCATAAAAGCTGCCTTTAAAAGTGCACATAAAACTGCCTTTAGAATAAGCATAAGGCTAAATCTTCCATCAAGTTTTAAATCATTTAGATTTCCCTTTAAGAGATAATTCATAGCTACTACAAGTACCACATTTCCAAGCATGATAAATGGAATTATGCCCGGTACTACCATCATTACAGGCGATGCCGCTATAAAGTAAGCTGTTATCGGAGTAATAACAGATAACACGATCGCACATGGCAGATTAACAAGTGAAGCTGCCAATAGAAGGCACGCATTTATAACCGGCCCTGTAATAAAAACACTTAAAGATTTGAAGATCTGACTTATAAGACAGATTGCCAAAAGAATCGCCGTTATCGCAATCTGCTTTGTTCCAAAAGAATTACTTTTTTTCATTTTTTACATATCCTCCCTGCAACATATTCTGCTATTTTCATTCCGTCCATCGCTGCAGACATTATGCCACCTGCATAGCCTGCGCCTTCACCACAGGGAAAAAGTCCTTTCACATTAACAGATTCCCCGTTATCCCCCCTGACTATCCTGACTGGAGAAGATGTTCTGGACTCCACTCCTGATACAAGAGCATATTCGCTGTTGTATCCTTTAATCATTCGTCCAAATTTTTCCATTCCTTGAACAAAAGCATTATTTAAATCATCCGGAAGAATATCATGTACATTTGCAAATACATAATCTCCTTTCATGGATGGAGTGTTCTCTATCAGTTTAAAATCTTTCTGAGTCTGAGCCAATGTATCATCCTCATTAGTGGAATCAGGCTCACCTGATACAGCTTCTTTAAACTTTCCATAATACTCAACAGGAATCTTACCATTTCCTGCTTTAAAGGCCTTTTCCTCAAGACCTCTTTGAAACTCTACACCGGAAAGTACATCATCACCGCCAAAATCTTTAGGATCAACTGTAATAATTATGGCAGAATTGGCATTTTTACTGTCACGCTTGCTATAGCTCATTCCATTTACAGCAAGTCTTCCCTTCTCAGATGATGCATTTACAACAAAGCCTCCGGGGCACATGCAAAAAGAATAAACTCCTCTTCCGGAATCTGTAGTTGTTGTAAGCTTATATGGTGCAGGCTCCAAGGCCTTTGGATCAGCTATTTTATACTGAGAATAATTTATCAGAGCCTGAGGATGTTCAACTCTGAATCCTACAGCGAAAGGCTTAGGATTCATTTCTACATTTTTGTCCTTAAGCATATAAAATGTATCACGGGCGCTGTGGCCGATTGCAAGGACAGCTTCGCTGCAAGGGATACATTCATCACCAACTTTGAGAGCTTTTATCTCACTGTCTTTTGAAACCTCAATCTCATCGACCCTTGATTTAAACCTTACTTCGCCTCCCCATTTTATGATATTGTTTCTCATATTCTTAACAACAGCTCTTAATATATCAGTACCTATATGTGGTTTGGCATCATACAAAATATCTATGGGAGCACCATTTTCTACAAATATCTCAAGTGCAGCTCTTCCTCTGCCATCCTTATCTTTGACCATTGTATTAAGTTTCCCATCAGAAAAAGTTCCTGCTCCACCTTCCCCGAACTGAACATTGGTAGTTTCGTCAAGCTCACCGCTCTTCCAAAAATGTTCAACAATTTCTGTTCTTCTATCTACGTCAGAACCTCTTTCAAGAATAAGTGGCTTAAATCCGTTCTTTGCAAGTACATATCCGCAAAAAAGTCCTGCCGGACCGGCACCTATAATAACAGGCCGAAGGTCTTCCCCCTTACTATGCTGATACTCATAAGGAAATGCATATCGTACAGGTTCAATTATAGAAACATCCTTATTCCTGCATTTCTTTACGACACCTGCTTCACTATTATTTTTCAAAGTAACATCAACAATATAAATATGATAAATCTCAGGCTTTTTCCTTGCATCTATTGAATGCCTGATGATTTCAAAGGATTCCATATTGTCCGCAGACACTCGAAGTAGCTTTGCAACCTTCGCCTTCAGGACCTCCTTTATCGTGTCATAGTCATAGCTCTTATTCTCATCATGTATTACTTTTATCTGGTTAATTCTTATCATTTATCTTTACCTATGCGTTATATAGATGCCACAGTTCCTGCGATGCTGCCTGAAGTAAAGGCCCATTGAAGATTGTAGCCTCCACATCTTCCATCAACATCCAAAAGCTCTCCGACCACAAATATTCCATCATGGGATATTGTGGTCATATCATCCCTCACATCACCAAGACTTACTCCACCTGATGTAACCTGGGACTGCAAATATCCATAATTGGAATCCAGCTTTATCTTATAGTTCCTGTAGCTGTCAAGAATACTAAGGGCCATACTCTCAGATATGTTCTTCATTTTCATGGATCTGCCCATTTTCATTTTTTTTATTATCATATCTGTGATATAGCTATTATGAAATCCTGTCAAAAAGTCAGAAAGTGTTCTCTCATCACGAAGCCTAAGCATCTCTTTTTCCAAGGAAGCATAATCGTCATCGTCATAATCAGGGAAAAAGTTCACAACAGCTGTTATGGGCTTTTTTTCTTCTAATAGTCTTACAATTTTAGAACTCGCCTGCATTACAGGGATTCCTGAAATTCCATCTTTAGTTATCTGAAGTTCACCATATTCTTTTGCAACGACTTCTGTTCCAAGTAAAAAAGAAATCTCAGCAAGACTTCTGACACCGCCCTCAGGCATTATCTCATCCGGATCAGCTTTAAATCCAACAAGAGCCGGATAAGTATCTTTAATGGTAAGCCCAAGCTTTTTGCATATATAGTATCCGTCTCCGGTAGACATAGTTGTTTTAGGGCCGGATAAAGAGCCCGTGGCGATAATCACCCTATCTGCCTCATAGAAAGTGTTATTTGTAATAACGCGGTACTTTTTTTCCTGCCCGTCAGCGATAGGTTCAACAGATTTTAGCTGCTCACCATATATTACATTGATCCCAAGTCTTTTTATCTCATTTTCAAAGGCCTGCACAACGCTTTGCGCCTGCCCTGATAAAGGATATAAATATCCGTCTTCGCTTTTTACAACTATTCCCAGGGATTTAAAAAAGCTTATAACATCCAAAACTCCATAGACAGAAAGCCACTGTTTCATTCTCTTTTCAGCAGCAGCATTATACATTTTCTCATTCATGTTGAGGTTAGAGATATTGCATCTGCCATTTCCTGTCATTGAGAGCTTTTTACCAAGCTGATTATTCTTTTCAATTATGGTTACTGATGCACCATTCCTGGCAGCATATATAGCGGCACACATTCCTGACGCACCACCACCGGCTACAATTATTCTTCTATCCAATTTTAATCCTCTAAACTTTTTTGAACTCCAAAATTACCGGCCAGCATCATAAATACATTTCCAAAAGGAATTCTGCTTATTTCTTTTGCCGTAAGGCCTCTGAAGATGATCATAAGTACAATATAAAGAACTGAATATAAAAGAAGTGCAATAACCAAAGTCAATATATCTCCTATCAGATTCAGGAAGATCACATTGATGATAAAAGCAAGAAGTCCTGAAAGTGCAGAACACAAAAGCGGCACTCCTACAGTTCTTATGAATTCCTGTCTGTATTTGAGCATCTTGCAAAGTAATAGATAGCAGACAATGTCATACAAAACAAATGAAACTATAAGTGATATAAGGATTCCATATGCTCCCATATTTGTAAAGATCACTAAAACTACCATCATTACAACATGAAGTATCCAGGAGAGCAAAATTGAAACAAGTGCAAGTATTGCCTTTCCCATATGATTAAGTAGCCATGAAAAGAAAATTGCTATAGGTGCAAAAACAATAAGAAGGCTCCCAAGTTCGATGAGATAATTTGAAAGATCATTATTCTTTCCAAATACAGCAATTTCAACCGTTTTGGCCATGACAAATATGAAGACCATAACCGGCACAGACAGGGCAAAGAAACTGTGAGCAATAGACTTCATTCTGTCTCTTGCACCTGTTATCTCATCTCTTTCTATACGCGCCATTATCCTGTTCCACATCTTAATAAACGGAAGGATGCATAATATAACAAGTACAGCGATCAGGCTAAGCACACGTCCTGTATATACTCCATAGTTAAGAATATAATCTCCCTCTGCAGCAATGCGCTTTTGATTAATAACATAAAAAACAATATCAAAAAGGATCACCAGTGCAGGTGTGATATATAAAGGGATTATTGACCTTATAGTAATAAGAACATCATTCTTATTATCAAGGTACCTTGGTGCTCCCTGCTTTACTATTTCTTTTATCTCATTTTTCCTGAGAACAAAGCTTACAACAATTTGAATAAAGCCGGCCACAACACCAATAAGTATTCCGATCATCATTCCCGTTGAGCCATAGACGCTGCTGAGCTCATTAACATGGAAAAGATTATTGACCTTAAGGCCATAGTTATAGAGTACTGCAGATATTATAGTTCCTGATACAAGAGCACACAGTGCAATAAGCACATCGGAAATAACTATTGGCTTTGTATAGCCAAGTCCCTGAAGATAACCTCTTAACACGCCCTGTATTGACATAAATAGAGCGCATATAGCTACTATAATGTAATGAAACAAAGATCTTGTAGACCCAAAGAGGATTTCTGAGCAGTAATAACTGCTGATCAAAAGCACAGCAAAAACCATTAAACCACAAACTGCAAAAATCCTAAATGACCTTACCATATTGGTCTGAGCATTCAAATACTGTGACCTTCTGGCTCGTAGCCGTACCATTATCCAAACTGACTTTTGTACAGCAAGGATAAATGCCAGGTATAAAATATAAAAAATGGCAATAGGTCCTGCTACAAAGCCAGCTCCCTTGTCTCCATAGATCCTAAGGGTTATGATCTCATAAATCATCATTATAAAAACAGAAAAGAAAAACATTGATGTAATAACATCAGGTCTTATTCTTTTTTCCTCAAAATACTGCTTCATACTTCTGCTCCCAAAATGTCAGTCCCTGGTAATTCCAAGTGCTTCTAAAACTTCTCTCTGTTTATTTTCCATTACTGCAGCTTCATCTTCTTCCATATGATCATAGCCGCATAAATGAAGCATACTGTGAGCTATCAGAAAAGCAAACTCCCTCTTTTCGCTATGTCCATACTCTTTAGCCTGCTCTCTTACCCTATTCTCATTGACAACAATGTCCCCAAACATTATATTGCCTGTATCCGGGTTCAAAAGATCTATATTCTGCTCACCATCCATTACGGTAAAATCACCGGGAGCATCGTAACTGACATTAGGAAAAGAAAGAACATCAGTAGGTCTGTCAATTTCTCTGAATTCATTATTCATCTCCCTGATGCCCTCGTCATCTGTAATTATAAGACTTATCTCAACTTCATGATCGCACCCCTCTGTCTCAAGGACCTTAGCTGCCACAAGAGTAGCGACCTCTTCTATATCAAAATCAAATTTTGCATCTACTTCATTATCTACGTAAAAAACCATAATATAGTTTCTCCTTCTTAAGGATTTTCCTCATTTCATTAAGTTCCCTAAAGGTAACATCGTAAGCGTTAAGCTCACCATTCTCTATTTTTTTATCTATTATTCCATCAATCAGATGATCATAATCAATATTCACATTAGAGTCTTTTTTTATAAGCAGCATTATGGTCGCAATAACTGTCTCCGACAATTGCACTGTAAGAGACTCCTTAGACCTTATTGAGGCTTTCGAAGGCACCATATACTCACGTAAAAACTCAATAGCTTCAAGAGGAAAGCTGTTTTCTGTGTAATAATGTGAAACATCATCATAGTCCATCTTTCCATCAAGAATTCCTATCCTGTGATAATAGGAACATGACTTAACAGCTCTCGCATTAAACCCAAGTCCCATAGCGATTCTCTCTGAGAGATAAGCTGTATGGATAGCCCTGTAATACTCTTCAGGATTCTTCTCTTTTAGTGCCTGAAGAAGTGAAAACTCAGGGTCATTGATCTCCATATACATGTCATTGGACTTTCGGATAACATAGACTCCAAACATATTAAGAAAGATCAAAAGGATCAAAAGATTTAGCATCAGATTAAGAATTGGCAATAAAAGCACCTTAATTCCCAGAGTTCTGTTCTGAAACAGCACATTAAAAGCCACAAGTAAAACAGCCTGCATGGTCAACGAAATAAATGTAGGAAAAGCTATCTTTGTATTCTCATTAAGATCTCTGAAAACAGCTATAGCTACAGCGCCTGCAAGCATATACATGAAAAGCTCTGAAAAGCTGCCATTCTCTTCAAGCATCACTGTCAGCATCACAAAGCTGGTACCTGATATCATTCCAATCTCATTATTTGAAAAAAGAGCCAATATCACAAAGAATGACATATATGGCCAAAACTGGTCGGGAACAAGAGACAACACGCAGGAAAGAATAAGAGTTATAACATATGCAATTATAAATCTTATTTTTTTATCATAATTATCATATGAAAAACCGCTCTTTCCTCTGCCGGCAGCATCTAAAAGCATAAAAATAATTGTTCCTGCCATTATAAGAGAAACTATCACGTTCCGTAAAATTGCTTCATAGCTCTTGCTGAGTATAAAGGAAAATAAGCCAACTAATAAGCCGGTAAGAATAAACATACCAGCATATAACAACTCAATTTTGTTGAAAGACAGTTCTTTCTTTTCCATCACTTATGAGACTTCTCCAGTTTTCTAATAGATTTTGTTTTCTGTTTATTTACTGCTTTTTTCTCATAATCCTCATATGCTTTAACTATCTTTTGAACAAGCGGATGTCTTACAACATCATTACTTGTAAGAGTACAGAATTCAATATCATCAATGCCTTTAAGGACACTCTGAGCCACATCAAGACCTGACTTAACATCTGGTGAAAGGTCTTTCTGGCTGGCATCACCTGTAATAATGACCTTTGATCCAAATCCGATTCTTGTCAAAAACATCTTCATTTGAGCAGGAGTTGTATTCTGTGCCTCATCAAGGATAATAAACGCATTATCAAGAGTTCTTCCTCTCATATATGCTAGAGGTGCCACTTCTATAAGCCCTTTTTCCATATTCTTGATGAAATTTTCAGTGCCCATTATTTGATAGAGCGCATCGTACAAAGGCCTTAAATATGGATCAACCTTGCTCTGAAGGTCTCCCGGCAAAAATCCAAGTTTTTCGCCTGCCTCAATTGCCGGTCTTGTCAGAATTATGCGGCTTACTTCTTCTCTCTGAAAAGCTGTAATAGCCATTGCCATCGCAAGATATGTCTTTCCTGTTCCGGCAGGTCCAAGTCCAAACACTATCATTTTGTTTCGGATTGCATCAATATACTTTTTCTGGCCAATAGTCTTGGGCTTTATAGGCTTGCCTGATATAGTATGGCAGATAACATCCTTATCTATATCCACAAGAACATTCTCACTATAGCGCGGCTTTGAAGAGCTTTTTTCCTCTTCTTTAAGTGTTATGGCGTAATTAATTGACTGTTCCTCTATTCCGCCACCTCTTCTATAAAGCTGAACAAGTTCTCTGATGATACTTGCTGCTTTCCCGGCGCCTTCTTTATCACCAATGATATGAAGCTCGCCGTTTCTGTCGATTATCTCAACGTGAAAACTGTCTTCTATTTTTCTGATATAACTATCATTCTCCCCAAAAATCCCTCTCTCATCTTCTGCAGAAAGTGATAATCTAAGTTCTGTAATTTCACTCATATAAAATTAATCCCCAATAAATAATCTTTATTTATGATATGGCTCACCACTTATGATCTTGTAGCCCCTGTAAATCTGCTCAAGAAGAATTACCCGCATCATCTGATGAGGGAAAGTCATATCTGAAAAACTAATAAGCTGATTGGCAAGATCAAGAACACTTTTATGCAGTCCCAAAGATCCGCCAATTATAAACTGAATATGGTTTATCCCCTTTACTCCCTGACTGTCTATAAACTCAGAAAAACTCTCTGATGTGAACTTCTTACCGTTTATGGCAAGTGCACAGACAAAGGCAGAAGGATCGATGTTTTTTATTATCCTTTTTCCCTCTTTATCTTTTATCTGCTCTTCAATAGCTGGTGGCGCATTATCAGGAGTCTTTTCATCTGCCACTTCGATTATGTTAAGCTTACAGTATCTGGACAGCCTCTTGGAATATTCAGAAATGGCATCATTCCAGTATTTTTCTTTTATTTTCCCTACACAAATAATTGTTATCTTACTCAAATCTTCAATTAGCCTTTTTTTCGCCTACTATGATACCTGAAACTTTGTTATCCTTTGTTCCTTCCTCTGTCATGTAAACAAAGTCCTTTTCATCATTCTTGTTCTGAAGAACAGGGATCTTTCCATTTTTGTCTAAGTGTGTATTTACTACCTGCATCAAAACGCCATCTTCACAGGTTCCGTACCACTCCTCTGTGTCCTGATCTCTATCAACTGTTATGATATACATTTTGCCATCATAAAAGCCATTATCAAAACTGCCAATAGCATTCTGAACATAAATGTCATCACCATTCATTTTGGTGAAGTCATAGTCATAATGCTCCTGACCATCGCCACTTGGAAGATCATCTACCCATCCACCTGTATACATATGCTCAGTAACAACATAGTTACTATACTCAGGATAGAAATTTATCCATGAACCATTTCCGTTTCTTTTTCCATTTTTCCATTCGCCAAAATAGTACTGATCATCTCCATATACAGCAAGGCCTGTTCCTTCCGGAAGTCCGGAAGAATTAAGATCACCGTAATAATAGAAATCAGAAGTACCTGAAAGCTTATAAGACATAGCCTCAAATCTTTCAAGATGAGCAAGATCTCTTACCGCCTCAGTATTATTATCTGCCCAATATGTATACATTTCCTTAAGCTGCGCATTAGTATCTATGGCAAGACCTTTGTATACATTCTTTAGAACAGCCGCTTTAGTTGAATACAAACTGTTTCCTGAAATGTCGTTTGTTGTACTTCCTGTTTCTTTTGACTGTAAATCTGTTTCTGTACTACTTTCATCTGTACTTGAACTATCTTCAGCTTTGTCTGAAGATTCACTGTTTGATTCTTCTGAAGATGCCAAAACACCAGAATCAAGGTTCTGGTCCAAAGAACTCTCTAAAGATGCATACTCGCTTATGTTCTCATCAAGAAGCTTTTCATCATTCTTATTTTTACCTGAAAGAGCTAAAAACAGTACTAAAATCAGTAATATTGCAGCTACTATACCTGATGTAATAGCAACTTTAATTTTTTCATTCTTATCCATATTATTCTCCAATCCGCAATCCTACTAATTATAGCATAAAACACAAATCTTCCCAAACCTATTAAAAGGCCTGGGAAGATTTTATTGTTAAAAATAATATTTATTTACTGCTTTGATGAAAGATATTCATCGATACCCTTTGCTGCTGCTTTACCAGCACCCATGGCAAGAATAACTGTTGCAGCACCTGTAACTGCATCACCACCTGCAAAAACACCTGGTTTTGATGTCTGTCCATTTTCTTCCTGTGCAACAATACACTTTCTGCGATTTATCTCAAGTCCTTCAGTAGTTGATGAGATCAAAGGATTAGGTGATGTTCCAAGAGACATGATGACAGCATCACAGTCAATGTCAAACTCTGAACCAGGAACTTCAACAGGGCTTCTTCTTCCTGACTCATCAGGTTCACCAAGTTCCATTCTGATACATGTAATACCTGTTACCCAGCCATTTTCATCAGCGTGGATCTCAACAGGATTTGTAAGAAGATCAAAAATGATCCCTTCTTCTTTTGCATGTCCAACTTCCTCTTTTCTTGCAGGAAGCTCTTCTTCGCCACGACGATATACAACATGTACCTCAGCACCAAGACGAAGTGCTGTTCTGGCAGCATCCATAGCTACGTTACCACCACCAACAACTACACATTTCTTAGGTCTCATTATAGGTGTTCTTGAATTCTCATCAAAGGCCTTCATAAGATTGCTTCTTGTGAGGAACTCATTGGCAGAGAACACACCCATAGCCTGCTCTCCGGGAATATTCATAAATCTTGGAAGACCTGCGCCTGAACCAATAAACACAGCTTCAAAGCCTTCCTTTTCCATAAGTTCATCTATAGTTACTGACTTACCAATAACAACGTCTGTTTCAAGCTTTACACCTAAAGACTTAACATTTTCAATTTCCTTTTTTACAACAGCTGTCTTTGGAAGACGGAACTCAGGAATACCGTATACCAATACACCACCAGCCTCATGAAGAGCTTCAAAAATAGTTACATCATAACCCATCTTTGCAAGATCTCCGGCACATGTAAGACCTGAAGGACCTGAACCAATAACTGCGACCTTCTTACCTTTCTTTTCCTTTGCGCCCTCTGGCTTGATTCCAAGTTCTCTTGCTGTATCAGCTACATATCTCTCAAGCTTACCGATTGAAACTGCATCGCCTTTGATACCTCTGATACATTTTCCTTCACACTGGCTCTCCTGTGGGCAAACACGTCCGCAGACAGCTGGAAGCGCACTAGACTTACTGATAGTCTGATAAGCGCCTTCTACATCGCCTGTTTTAACCTGTGAGATAAATGCAGGAATATCAATTGAAACAGGGCATCCCTGAACACACTGAGGATTCTTGCAGTTTAAACATCTAAGTGCTTCTTTTTCAGCTTCTTCTTTATTATATCCAAGGCATACTTCCTCAAAATTGGTAGCACGCACTTTTGCATCCTGCTCTCTGACAGGAACTCTTACAAATCCGTCCATAGTTGATCTCCTTATTTTTTATTTAAAGGTGTTAATGATATACGGATTGCTCCACTTCGTTCTCGCAATCCTATCATTCACAGTTTCCGCATCCACCGTGATGAGTATCACCTTCCTGTGCTTTTAAGAACAATCTGCCTTCTTCTGTCTTATACAGTTTCATACGGTTCATAGCCTGATCGAAATCCACCTTATGTCCGTCAAATTCTGGCCCGTCAACGCAGGCGAACTGAACCTTTCCATCTACTGTAAGACGGCATGCACCACACATTCCGGTTCCATCAACCATAATAGGGTTCATACTTACGACTGTTGGAATTCCAAGTTCCTGAGTTAATTTGCATACAAATTTCATCATGATCATTGGTCCGATAGCTACGCAGTGATCATATTTATTGCCTTCATCCCAAAGATCCTGCAAAGCCTTTGTAACCATTCCACTTCTTCCATAAGAGCCATCATCGGTTGTGATATGAAGGTTACATACCTCTTTAAATCTGTCCTCAAGGATTACAAGGTCCTTGGTTTTTGCACCAATTATAACGTCGCAATCAACACCATGTTCTTTAAGATATTTAGCCTGAGGATAAACAGGTGCTGTACCGACACCACCTGCTATAAATAAAATTTTCTTTTTCTTAAGTTCATCTACGCTCATCTCACAAAGGTCAGAAGGTTTGCCAAGTGGTCCAACTACATCTGCAAGTTCATCGCCGGCCTTTAACTTTGAGAGCTTGTATGTTTCAGCTCCGATTGCCTGAGCAACGATCTCAACTGTACCTTTTTCCCTGTTGTAATCACATATAGTAAGAGGAATTCTCTCACCTTCCTCGTCAACACGAATAATCAGGAACTGGCCGGGTAAACACGCGCTTGCTACACGTGGAGCTTCAACAATCATTTGATAAATGTTTGTAGTAAGCTCATTTGCCTCTAAAATTTTGAACATAGTCTTCCTCCTACATTAATAAAAATTTACATTGCATCAATGATAAAATAAATTGCTTAAAATTTCAATTAGTAATTTAAATTGGTAAAGTGTTAAAATATCTATCTATTAGAAATTGTGATAAGTGTATACTTACCACTCGAATCATATCCAAGTCTGTTAACTGTACCATCATGTGTGTTTACCGCATACATAAGTCCTGTTGGTTTAACTGTTCCGTCATTGGAAACATGATTTTCCATAACAACATAATATTCACCAGCACCCTGAATTTCAATAATAGAATTGTAAATATATTCGTTATGTCCATCCTGGCCTCTCACCTTACCACTTGTATCCAAAAGGATATCCAGCCTTACAAGTGTATTAACAATACTGTTAACAGCCTGTTCAGTAGAAACAAGCCTCGTATAGATAAGGTGATACTGTCTTTCAACTATCTCACTGCAGTCACCATCCTGATTAAATGCAATAAACTTGAAGACAGAAGTTCCTACAGGCATAGTTATTGGTGAAATATACTGCTTTGATTCAACAGTCGGGTCACTGCCATCGGTTGTGTAGAAAATAGTACTGCCAGCTTCAGCCACAGCAACTATCATTGTATTCTGATTATATTCACCACTTGGTTCCATTATCTCCGGAGCAGCTGGTGCTCCATGTTCTACTACATAGCTTTGCTCGGTCATCTCACTATAAAGACCGTATTCATTTACACATACAGCCTTTATGTCATACTCACCGCTTTCATCAAGTACAATTGCATTCTCATATGCAATACTGCTGTTATCTGGATTGTCTCCATTTACAGTATAGAAAATGCTACAGTTCTCATCTGCCGTAACTTCTACATTTACAGTACCTTCATAGGCACCTGAAACAGGAACCATTTTGGGTGATGAAGGAATATATTTTTCCCTAAGAGTCCTTGTTATATCTGTATCTTTCTCAGTCAAAAGAACTGTCACTTCCTGATAAGCTCCCTCCTGCTTGTATATTGAGATTATTCCCTCATAGGCAGAAAGGACTTTTTCATCAGAAAAAGATGAGCTCCCTGTTATCTGTTTAAGTGCATCAACAGCTTCCGCATTCTTGCCGACCTCAAGATAATAATCAGAAAGTCTGAAAATAATATCTGAATCATTCGGAAATTCTTGATTTCCTTGGGCCAGATAATCTATGGCCTGGTCCATTTCCCCTGAATTTTTTGATTCACCGGCAAGCCTTAGATAATATTTGGGCGACCTGCTGTTATAGCCTGCAAAAGTAACAAAAAGACAGACCACAAGAATTACAGCCAAAGCGCAAACAAGAAAAGTAAGCTTTTTCTTTCTGCAAGCAGCAAAGAAAGACATTATCTTCTTTTTGCGCTCAAGCCATTTCTTTTCATCTTTGGTCAGCTCATTCGCAAGACCAGTGAGACTTTCCTTTATTTTGTTTTCTACTTCCGGCTCAAAATCAGGGACAAAGTTAATCTCTGTACCGCAATCATCACAGTACATATGTCCCTCTGGAATTTCTTTGCCGCAATTAGGACAAATCATAGGCTCTCTTTCTCGTTATGATTCCATATGCATCAAAGCAGCTTCATAACAGTTATTCATAAGCATTGCTATAGTCATTGGTCCTACACCACCAGGTACAGGAGTGATAGCAGAGGCAATTTCTGATACTTCGTCAAATTTTACGTCTCCGCAAAGCTTGCCATCTTCACCTCGATTAATACCAACATCTATTACAACTGCGCCTTCCTTTACATGATCCTTGGTGATCATACCGGCTTTTCCGACAGCTGCAATAAGAATATCTGCTCTTTTACAGACTTCTTCAAGGTTTTTGGTCCTTGAATGAGCAATTGTTACAGTAGCATTTTCTCTTAGCATTAAAAGAGACATTGGTTTGCCGACGATATTTGATCTTCCGACAATAACGCATTCTTTTCCAGCTATATTAATCTTGCCATCACAACCTCTTTTTAAAAGCTGTATTACACCAGCAGGAGTACAGGATACAAATCCCTTCTCTCCAATGCAGAGCGCACCAACATTCATAGGATGAAAACCGTCAACATCTTTGGAAGGTGAAATCGCATTGATGACAGTTTTCTCGTCGATATGCTTCGGAAGAGGCATCTGAACAAGTATACCGTCTACATCCTTTCTTCCGTTAAGCACATCAATAAGTTTTAATAATTCTTCCTGTGTTGTCTCTGCAGGAAGTTCATAAGATAAAGATCTAAAGCCAATGTATTCACATGCTTTTTTCTTATTTCTTACATATACCTGTGATGCAGGGTCCTCTCCTACCAATATTACAGCAAGCGTTACCTCTATTCCTTTTTCTTTTAAAAGAGCTGTCTTTTCTCTTAATTCATCTTTGATCTGGCTAGAAATAAGCTTACCATCAATGATCTGTGCTGCCATATAAATTCCTTTCGTACTGGTATCTACTTTAGAACAATCCTGTTATTTTGCCATCAGCATCAACATCGATATCGAAAGCTGCCGGATGCTTAGGAAGTCCAGGCATAGTAACAATTGATCCCGTAAGCGCTACAACAAAGCCTGCGCCGGCAGAAACATATGCTTCTCTGACAGTGATCTTATAATTTGTTGGTCTTCCTAAAAGTGATGGATCATCTGACAATGAATACTGTGTCTTAGCCATGCAGACAGGAAGATTCTTAAAGCCCATATCCTCTATCTTAGCAAGCTGCCTGGATGCAGCAGGAGTAAAGTTTACGCCGTCTGCTCCATAAATCTTGGTTGCGACTGTCTCAATCTTTTCCTTAAGTGAAAGATCATCCGCATATATTGGAGCATAGTTTGACGGCTTAGTATTTATAGTATCAAGAACTTCTTTTGCAAGAGCCTCTCCACCTTCACCACCTTTTGCCCAAACTTCAGAAAGAGCAAATTTGCAGCCTCTCTCCTCGCAGAACTTCTTAACAAACTCAGTCTCAGCATCAGTATCTGTGATAAATGAGTTAAGTGTTACAACAACAGGCACTCCATACTGCTGTATATTCTCTATGTGTTTCTCAAGGTTTACTATTCCCTTTTTAAGAGCTTCAAGATTTTCAGCGCCAAGTTCAGCCTTGGGAACTCCGCCATTATATTTAAGGGCCCTTATAGTAGCTACAAGAACAACTGCATCTGGCTTTAGGCCTGCAATACGACACTTGATATCGAGAAACTTCTCAGCACCAAGATCTGCGCCAAATCCGGCTTCTGTAACTGTAATATCAGAAATTCCAAGAGCTGTCTGTGTAGCTCTTACAGAATTACAGCCATGTGCAATATTGGCGAATGGGCCACCGTGAACAATTACAGGTGTATGCTCAAGTGTTTGAACAAGGTTAGGCTTAATAGCATCCTTTAAAAGAGCTGCCATAGAGCCAACTGCCTTCAGGTCGCCTGCAGTAACTGGTTCTCCATTAAAGTTATATGCAACTATTATCTTGGATAATCTCTTTTTAAGATCATCCATATCACTTGCAAGGCACAAAATTGCCATGATCTCAGAAGCAACTGTTATAACGAAATGATCCTCTCTCGGTACTCCGTCAGCCTTAGCGCCAAGACCTACAACAATATTTCTGAGAGCTCTGTCATTCATATCTTCAGCTCTTTTCCATATTATCTGTCTTGTATCGATTCCAAGTTCATTGCCCTGCTGAATGTGATTATCCAAAAGAGCTGCCAGAAGGTTATTGGCAGATGTGATAGCATGGAAATCACCGGTAAAGTGCAGATTTAAATCCTCCATTGGAACAACCTGCGCATATCCGCCACCGGCTGCGCCGCCCTTAATTCCGAAACATGGTCCAAGTGAAGGTTCTCTAAGTGCTATTACTGTTTTGTATCCTAATCTGCTTAAGGCATCGCCAAGTCCAACGCTTGTGGTTGTCTTGCCTTCTCCTGCAGGAGTAGGATTAATAGCAGTTACAAGAATAAGTTTTCCCTTTTTGTTTGCCTTAGCTCTCTTTAAGTAATCCTCAGACAACTTAGCCTTATACTTGCCATAGTACTCGAGGTCATCCTCTGAAATGCCTAATTTCTCAGCCACTTCCCTAATGTGAAGCATTTTTGCTTCCTGAGCGATTTCGATATCACTTTTTACAGCCATTAATAACTCTCCTCCTAGCTCTTTCAAAGTATTTCTTCAAACTGTTCCTTTGTCATAAGTACTTTCCTGGGCTTGGTTCCTTCTTCGTCACCAACAACACCTGCTTCACAGAGCTGATCCATGATCCTTGCTGCCCTGTTAAAGCCAATCTTGAATACTCTTTGGAGCATTCCAATTGATGCCTTTTCTTTTTCTATAATGATCTCGCCTGCCGCAGCGAAGTACTCATCCCTATCGGAGAAAGGATCACCGGATGAACCATTTGATGATCCGCCCTGACTCTGGATGCTGCTTATCTGCATCTCGATCTCTTCTCCATATCCAGTTTCAATTCCTTGATTTCGAAGGAAATCAGTAACAGCCTGTACCTCTTTATCAGATACAAATGCTCCCTGCACTCTGGCAGGTTTCGTATACCCCTGAGGGTAGAACAACATATCACCCTTACCAAGAAGCTTTTCAGCGCCATTGATATCAAGAATGGTTCTGGAATCAACACCACTTGAAACAGCAAAAGCAACTCGGCTAGGCATATTAGCCTTAATAAGGCCGGTGATAACGTCAACAGAAGGTCTCTGTGTTGCAATAATAAGATGGATACCTGCAGCTCTTGCCAGCTGAGTAAGTCTGCATATAGCGTCCTCTACCTCATTGGCAGATACCATCATAAGGTCTGCAAGCTCATCAACAATAACTACGATCTGAGGCATTACTGACATACTTCCATCAGTGCAGCCCTCTGCAATCTTATTATATCCTTTAAGATCTCTGACTCCGGAATCCGCAAACTTTTTATATCTGTTTGTCATCTCCGCAACGGCCCAGTTCAGAGCTGCTGCAGCCTTTTTAGGATCAGTGACAACAGGTATCATAAGATGTGGAATACCGTTATATACGCTAAGTTCGACGATCTTAGGATCGATCATGATCATCTGAACTTCTTCAGGCTTAGCCTTGTATATAAGGCTCATGATAATGGTATTGATACATACTGACTTACCTGAACCTGTGGCACCCGCAATAAGAAGGTGAGGCATCTTTGCAATATCTGTAACAACAGTTTTACCTGCAATATCCTTACCAACGGCAAATGCAAGCTTTGATGAAAATTCCTTGTATTCCTTGGACTCAATAAGGTCTCTGAAGGCAACAGCCTGATTCTCCTTATTGGGAACCTCAATACCTACCGCCGCTTTACCCGGAATAGGCGCTTCAATACGAATATCCTTGGCAGCAAGGTTCATCTTGATATCATCAGCCAGTCCGACGATCTTATTGACACGAACTCCCGCTTCAGGCTGAAGTTCAAACCTTGTAACAGCAGGTCCCTGACTTATATCTGTGACAGTTACATTAACACCAAAGGTCTTAAGTGTCTCCTGCAATTTAAGTGCTGTTTCTTTAAGCTGTCTTGCAGAATCCGCATTCTTGTTCTTTGTTCCCTTTTCCAAAAGAGATACCGGTGGAAATACATATTTCTTTGGAATGGCTTTTTTATGAGCCTCAATCTCTTTTTCCATTCCGGGGCTTGTAGTAACAGGTCCTGACGCGTTAATTACAGAATGTGAAGATGAAGGCGCTGTTGAGTCTATTCTGGTAGAAGCATTTTTGCTCATGGAAATATGATCCTGCGCATGAATAGAATACTCTCCGTTCATACCATTGCCGATATCCTCTGCATGAATAGGAACATCGGGTAAAATATCCTCTTCTTCTACCGGCTCAGAAGTCGCTGCCACAAGCCTGCCGTGCGCTACTGGCATTTCAGGCTCATACTCAGGCTCTTCTATTGCAGGGGGCACCTGCCTGATCGCATGCTCAGTAGCTGGTTCTGAATGAATCTCTCTGATATCTGATTCCTCATATGTATCAGGATTTTCATCATCAAATCCCATTCCATGAATAACAGGATCAGTTATAAGAACCCTCTGACCATCTGGCTCAACCTCTGTTCTAACTTCATTATGGTTCAGAACGATCTCATGAATGTCATCATGGAAATCCTCTTCATCAGGAATAAATATATTCTTTGCAGGAGGTTCATTCTCATCATGAACATGGATCTCAGAACGATTTTCTTCCTCGTCCTCTTCATCCTTAAGGTCAGTTTCAAGCATAACCCCTCGGACATTCTTTTCCATTCTTAGAATCTTTTCATCCTCTTTCTGCTCGATGGCAAGACGTCTTTCCTCTTCTATTTCAGCGCGTCTTTGTTCCATCTTTTCTCTGCGGCGTTCAGCATAATCCCTGTAATTGGCAGCATCTTCCCTGGTGCGCTCAATAATCTTTCTTCCACCCTTTTTAAGGCCTCCGACAAAAGACTGCTCGGTAAATACCACTATGCTCGCTATTCCTATAACCAGCAAAAGCAGCGCTGTTCCTGCAAATGAAAGATATTTGTAGATTATATATGCTAAAGACCCAGCGAAGAATCCACCGCCGTTTCTTGCGGCGCTGGACTGACTATAAATAAAAGCAATATCGTATTTAGTTAATGACTGAGGTCTTCCGGTGATCAGATCCGCAATTATTCCAATCACAAAGAATATAACTATTCCGGATACAATTTTCCTGACTGAGGCACTTGATCCAAAATTAGCTATACCAATAGCAACTGCTCCAAGCATAACCAAAGGAGCAACATAGGCCGTAATTCCAAAAAGTCCAAAAAGAATGGAACTTACAGCGTTGCCAAAATCTCCACATATTCCAAAATTACATAAAAAAAGGAAAATAGTCAGAGCTATCACAAGAATCACAACAAGCTCACTTTTAAGAGAGTAATCGAATTCCTCTTCCTGCCTTTTGGGCGCACGAGTGCTTCTGGCTTTCGATGAACTTCTTGTAGTTGTTTTTCTAGACTGTTTTCTCCCCTTACCAGACTGTGTCATATGATCCCCTTATTCCATACAAAACTCTTAATAGTATATCATTTTTAGCAGGTTTATGCTATACTAACAACTGATTTAATATGCATTTGAAACGCATTCAATAATGAATAGGAGAAAAAAATGGAATTTAAACAGGAAGTTGAAACTGGCACATTTAAAATTGTCAGCAACACTGATACATCTTTAAAGATCAAGGAAGTTGCAACAAAGTGCAGATTAGTTAAAACAGATAACGGGGTTAAGGTTGAACTTGCGTATACAGGTCCTAACGCCAGCAAATATATGCAGTATGTTGAAAAGCACAAAGAAGATCTCACAAAATATCTCATGAATCCTGATGAAGCTGATCTTTACGAATGGATGGAGACATCTCACCAGACTCCTGAGACACTCAAAAAACATGAGAAAGAAAATCTTATTCTATATGTAAGTTTCGACCCAGATACACATAAAATGTCTACAGGAATTGCAGACGAAAACATCACAATGAAGCTTGGCTCAACTCTTATGAATGTCAACATAGATGAACTTACAAGAGATGAATTTAAACTTGCCATTTATAATATGCTTCTTCTTGCAGATGAAATTTCTGTAATGATGGGAAATGCAGGGCTTCGCAAAATGGCAAACATCCAGATCGTAAAGACTTATCTCACAGAGATATATGACAAGTATCACGAGAATATCGATTAATAAAAAGCTTATTGCTAATAATTAAATTATTCTTATAAAAAGAGGCTGTGAAAAATATATTACTCATTTTTCACAGCCTTTTATTTATTCTTATTCTACTGTAACAGATTTAGCAAGATTTCTTGGCTTATCAACATCAAGTCCTCTTGCAACTGATACATAGTATCCTAAAAGCTGAAGCGGAACAACTTCAAGTGATCCAACAAAATGCTTATCCATCTTAGGAACATAAGTAACGAAATCTGCTGTATCTTCGATCTCATATCTTCCATATGGTGCAAGTCCCATAAGATAAGCGCCTCTGCTCTTACACTCTACCATGTTGGAAATAGTCTTCTCATAGAGATTATCCTGACAAAGAAGGCCGATCACCAAAGTACCATTCTCAATAAGACTGATAGTACCATGCTTAAGCTCACCTGCAGCGTAAGCCTCTGAATGGATGTAGGAGATTTCCTTCATCTTAAGGCTGCCCTCAAGTCCGATTGCATAGTCGATACCTCTTCCGATAAAGAAGATGTCTTTTGAGTTAGCAATCTTAGCTGCAAACCACTGAAGTCTTTCCTTGTCATCAAGAATCTTCTGAATGCATTCAGGTATTCTTGAAATTTCTGCAAGGTATTTATCGTAAATATCTTTTTCGATTTTCCCACGTACAGCTGCAAATTCA
This sequence comes from Butyrivibrio sp. AE2015, assembly GCF_000420825.1. GTDB lineage: Bacteria > Bacillota > Clostridia > Lachnospirales > Lachnospiraceae > Butyrivibrio. Next base: position 46,250 of record NZ_ATVR01000005.1, read on the forward strand.
AGCGCAAGTAAGTATGTAACAACAAGCTGACAGCTATATGCCTTAGTAGTAGCAACTGAAATTTCAGGACCTGCTACAGTATAAATTACATAATCAGCTTCTCTTGCAATTGAAGAACCTACTACATTAACAATAGCAAGTGTCTTAACGCCTCTTTCCTTAGCCTCACGAAGAGCAGCTAAAGTATCTGCTGTCTCACCAGACTGTGAGATAACCACAACAAGATGATCATCTGTAAGAAGTGGTCCTCTGTATCTAAACTCTGATGCAAGCTCAACTCTTACAGGTATTCCTGCAATATCTTCTATTACATACTGGGCTGCCATTCCAACGTGCCATGCACTTCCGCATGCAACAATCGTGATCGCTGATATGGATTTAATTGTCTCTTCATCCATTTCAAACTTGGAAAGATCAACTTTTCCATTAGTTATAAGTGAATTGATTGTATTCTTTATTGCTGTTGGCTGCTCATGGATCTCCTTCATCATGAAGTGCTCAAAGCCGCCTCTCTCAGCAGCCTCAGCTGAAAACTTGATCTCAACAAGCTCTTTTTCAATAAGATCGCCGTTTAAGTCATAGAACTCAGCCTTACCAGGAAGGAGTCTTGCCATCTCATTGTTGCCAATATAGTAAACATTCTTTGTGTGATTAAGGATAGCAGGAACATCTGATGCAACAAATGTTTCATCACCTGCGATTCCGATGATCATTGGGCTGTCTTTTCTGGCAACATAAATCTCATCAGGATAATCAGCAAACATTACTTCCAGAGCGTATGAACCACGAACTCTCACCATAGTCTTAGCAAGGGCATCGATAGGTCCAACTTTATACTTCTTGTAGTAATAGTCAACGAGCTTGATAGCAACCTCTGTATCTGTGTCACTATAAAACTCATAACCATTCTTTAAGAGCTTTTCTTTTAATTCCTGATAGTTTTCGATGATACCGTTGTGAACACCTACAACTTCAGATTCTACTGTTCCGGAAGCAGATCCGGTGCAGTTGCCTGATACATGAGGATGCGCATTGATCTGTGAAGGACCACCATGTGTTGCCCATCTTGTGTGACCGATACCACAACATCCAACAACGCTCATTCCGTTATCAGTCTTCTCTTCGAGATTCTTAAGTCTTCCGACTGCCTTAACAACCTCTGCCTTATTATTACCATCACGAACAGCGATTCCTGCTGAGTCGTAACCTCTATACTCCAGTTTTGAAAGGCCTTCAAGCAGTATAGGTGCTGCCTGATGCTTTCCGATAAATCCTACTATTCCGCACATACTTTTTTCCCTTTCTTATGAGGATATCTTTAACATAATAAACGAAATGTTTTAAAATAGCAAATTTTAGATAATTTCAAAATGTTTCATAGCGTGATAAATACCATCTTCATCAAGGGGCAAAGTGATATAGTCCGCATAATCAGACAGGTCATGATATGTGCCTCCCATTGCCACGCCTGTTCCCGCTGCGATAAGCATTTCTTTATCGTTTATGCTGTCGCCAAAAGAAAAGGTATTTTTAATATCCTCTCCCAAAAGCTCACAGACTTTCTTAATTCCTGTCCCTTTGTCAAACCCTCTTGGAACCATCTCAACTACAGTATCGCTGTGAATAATATAACTGTAGAGATCAAGCAGCTCTTTGTAGCAGGCATTTCTTTCCTCTTTAGAAACATCTGTTGCACATGAGAGCTTATTCATTTCCCACTTGCCCCAGTTTTCTTTGATTCCCCTTAAGTGACTGCCCATCTCCTGCATGACCTTTTCGCCATACATATCGCCGTCAAAATCAGACCTGTCCATATACAGGTATTTGGGACCTTCCAAAATAGGGCGAAATCCATATTTTCTGACAGTTTCTACTGTTCTTATTGCATCATCCTTCGGAATTATCCTGTTAAAAATAACTTCACCATTATATTCAATCATGGTCCCGCAGGCAGAAACTATTCCGTCAAATCCTATAGATAAGAGTTCTTTGTTAGTAACAAATCCCCTTGCTCTTCCGGTATTTATAAAGCACTTGTGGCCATTCTCCCTGGCTGTTTTAATTGCAAGCCTTGTCTTTTCCCTTATGTTGTTGTTGTAATCCCACAAAGTGCCGTCAATGTCAAAAAATAAAACCATACTAATAAAAAACTCCTGTCAAAAATCATCTGATACCAAGATAGATAAAAAGACAAACAAGCGCAAACAGCGCTTCTGTGGCATGCATTAAACTGATACTTCTCAAAACATCTTCTTTATCTATCAGCTTTATATCATCACCGATAAAAGGTTTGTCCTTAATCTTGCCAAAATATGAAGCAGGACCTGCAAGTCTAAGACCAAGGGCTCCTGCGCACACACTCTCACACTGGGCTGAATTGGGACTCTCATGATTATACCTGTCCCTGCGCCATATCCTGAAAGCTCCAAAAGGATCATAGCCAAGTATAAGAGCCGAAAAGATCATATATATAGCACTTATTCTAGCCGGAATGAAAGCAAGAATATCATCCAGCCTTGCTGCTACAGTGCCAAAATACCTGTATTTATCATTTTTATAGCCGATCATTGAATCCATTGTACTAACTGCCTTATAAAGAAAAGCAAGCACCGGTCCGCCGATGATAAGATAAAACATCGGACATATTACTCCGTCGTTGGTGTTCTCAGAAACAGTTTCAACTGTCGCACGAAGTATCCCTGCTTCGTCAAGGCTCTGTGTATCTCTCCCAACGATCATTGAAAGAGCTTTTCTTGCACTCTCAATATCTTTTGGAAGTCCGGCAAGAGGCCTGTAAACATCCATCGCTGCATCCCTTAAGCTTTTTCCGGCAATTGCAAAAGATGACAGCACACTCATTATCAAAACTCCAAACACACGGCCTATTTTAAATGAAATATACGCAATAAGTCCTGTGACACCTCCGGTAATTGCAAGAACTATTATTACTAAAAGTGCTCCTTTTGCTCTTTTTTTCTCATTGGAATCATCTTCTTTAAGCAATCTCTTTTCCAAACATGATATAAGAGCACCGATTGCCTGCACAGGATGATAAAGCCAATTTGGATCGCCGAAACACATATCAAGCGTAATTCCAATCAAAAAAGAAACCAAAAAATCCCTGTAAAATAAAGCCACTACAAACTCCTCAACGTATCAAGAAAGCCCCCGTTAACACAACAAATCCCCTACATCAAAAGCCAGATCATATATACAAAAGAGGAAATCAATTCACAAATGCAGACAAAATAGCCCGCAATGTCTCCTGTTATTCCTCCGAATTTGTCATTTGCCATACGATGATAATATACAAAAACTAATAATGAAGCAATAGTTTCCAACACTCCGGCAATTTTTCCAAAATAAATCATAAATAAAGAGCAAATTATAGCCTCAACGATAAGCAGAACTCTGCACCACTCCTTTTGAGCCCCTTCTGCAAAAGTGTACAAAGTTCCATTACTTTTAGCACATTTAAAGCTAACCACTGCTATTCCGGAAAGGATACGGGAATAGAAAAATATAAGTGCCCATGCAAAAAACATATCAGAACCTGTATGAGCACTTATAATTGTCAGTGCCGTAGCAAAGAAAATACAGCCGTATAAAAGAAGTCTTATCACAGCAAAAGCCCCAATATGAGGGTCTTTTAGAATCTCTAGCCTCTTTTCCATGTCCCTGTATGAACTTAGCGCATCACTGGTGTCCATATATCCGTCTAAATGTATCCCTCCGGATACTATAACCGGAACTGCCAAAATAAAAAGCGTTTTGGCAACATCCGGAACAGACGCCAAATAACCTGTAAAGAGATAACTCAGCAAGGACATGGCAAAAGAAATAACAAGACCAACTAATGGAAAAAAGCAGATGCTATATCTCATGTTTTCTTTCTTCCACTCAAATACTGGCATAGGTATCCGTGAGTACATGGAAAAAGCAATTGCAATAGATTTTAAGACATTCATAGCTTTATTCCTCTTTTGCAAAAAACTCTGTAAACATCTGAATGTGCAGCGATCTTCTGCATGAATCTTCCCGCTTCTTCGCGATAGCGCCTTATCAGCTCATCCATGGGCACTACACCGCAAAAGATGTCGTCTATTATAATAACAGAATTTTCAGGAAAACTGTTAACAGGTTCTTTCTCATTCTTTATACAGGCATAGACATACCTTTCAATATGCTCATAGCACCTGTATCCCAATGGAATCTCGGCATCATCTTCCTCAAAGGTATATATTTCTTCCGGTAAAATACCAAAATTCTCGATCACATAATCTCTTTTTCCCTGAAAAGCACCACCTAAAACAAGAACATTTCTATTTTTTGTTTTGGTCTCTATAACTGATCTTCCTTTTATAAGCATCTCTTTTCCTGCAGCGATCTCAATAGCTTTATCAGACAGGCCGCAAAGCCTTTCTTCCAAAAATGCAAGTCCATTTCTATACAGCTGCGTATATTCATCATACATAGCAGCGTCGCTTTGAATATAGTCACTAACTATAACAAGATTTAAAACTCTGTCATTCAAAGCTTCGATATCCTTTAGTACCTTCCCGGCAGCTTCTTTAAAAATAACAAACCTGCCATCATCTGAAGTTTTGAACATTTCATTGGACAAAAGAGCTGTGAGACTATCCAAAAGAACTGTCGCATTTTCAGGGATCTTTTCTATTACAGCATCAATATTCCTACCTTTTTCTATTGTAAAAAAAGGCATATCTTTCCTGCTGTCTATATGCTTTTTTATACGCTCTTTGTCCTCATTGTCAGAGGCGATCATGGTCGCAAGGTAGTAGAGGTTTTCACCTTTTGAAAGTTCAAAGGCTATAGTTTCAGCTTTTGAAGACTTACCATTTTTGCAGCCACCTGTAATTAGTACAAGCACTCTTATTTCTCCTGTTTTCTTATTTCTTCCAGATAATCATCACATATGCCGCCGCTTTTAAATGTTCCCATATTGCAGACAAAAGCACAGGCGGCCTCCATTATCTGAAACGCCACAACACAGCCGCTTCCTTCTCCAAGGCCCATATCAAGATTAAACCAGGGCTTAAGATCAAGAAGCGAGATTGCAATTTTGTAGCCCTTTTCTTTCGACTCATGAGATGGAAAAAGATATCCCGAAACCTTTTCGTTTAATCTGCTGGCACAAAGAGCCGCAACCACTGATATGTAACCATCTATCACAACAGGGATCCTGTTTTTAGCGGCGCCTAAAAAGACTCCGCACATAGCTGCTATATCAAGGCCTCCAAGCTCAGAAAGTATATCAATTATATCTCCATTATCTGAGCTGCTATTTAAAAACCTCTTTACAGCTCTTTCAACAACGCTTATCTTTTTCTGAAAGGCCTCATCTGTAAGGCCACCTCCTCTTCCAACCAAATCTCCGGGCAAAGCCCCTGAAATGGCAGCTAAAACCGCAGCACTTGTTGTGGTGTTTCCAATCCCCATCTCTCCAACACCCAAAATATCTACATAATCCAAAGCAGCCCTGTCTGCGCTTTCCATTCCTACAAGGATTGCTCTTATAACCTCTTCTCTTGTAAGAGCAGGCTCTATAGCAATGTTCCCGGTGCCTTTCCTTATTCTCTTGTTAAGGACCTCTTCGCAGTTATAATCTGTTGCGATCCCAACATCAACGATTTCAGTCTCAACCCCAAAATGCTTAGCCATTGAAGACATACCGGTAATGCCTTTTGTCATATTAACAGCCTGACTTGCCGTTACAGAAACAGGAGCTGAAGAAACACCCTCACAGGTTACGCCATTATCTGCACACAGCACGATTATGCGCTTTTTCTTAAGTGTATTTTTAACCTTCCCTGTGATACCAGCCAGTGAAATTGCTATCTTTTCAAGCTTTCCAAGGCTTTTTGGAGGTTTGATAAGGCTGTCGATATATTCTGAAGCTTCGCGCATTTTTTCAGAATCTACGCTATCTATATCTTTAATTTTTTCCTTAAGTTCTAATTCAAAATTCAATGTCTGCACCTCAGATAAGTTTCTCTATAACCTCTATGAGCTTTTTGTTGTCTTCATGTCCTCTTATGGCTATTCTATAGTATTCATCTGTAAGTCCCGGGAAATTGGAGCTTTTCCGAAGATATATCCCCTTACTCAAAAGCTTCTCATAAAAACCATCTTTTGCATTCACCTTTATCAAAAGGAAATTTACATCTGAAGGAAATACTCTGATTCCAAGCCTTTCAAGTTCTCTTTTCAGGTATTCTCTTTCATTTTTAATATCCAAAAGACACTTTTTTATATCAAGATCACGATCTAACAGCTTTGCACCGGCAACCTGAGCCAGCCCCGAAATACTCCATTCAGGCTGCATAAGCCTCATCTTTTCTACGACCTTTTCATCACTACATATGCCATATCCAAGTCTGATCCCCGGTATAGAATAAATCTTGGTAAAAGACCTGATGATAAAAAGATTCTTATGATCATCTATGAAACATATGAGGCTCTTATCCCTTTTGTCATCAGTAAAATCAATAAAAGACTCATCAACCACAAGAAAAGCCCCATATTTTTTGCAAATATCAAGCACATCCTTCAAGGTATCTTTTTTAATTACTCTTCCTGTCGGATTATTGGGATTACAGATATAAACAGCACTGTTTTCCTGGCCTTCGTAATCTTTTACAAATCTCTCTATTTCTTTTAACCGGCTTTCACCAAATAAAAAGTCATCCTTCTCATCAAGAAAAAGGTAGCTTACGCTAGCGCCTTTCGCCCAAAGAGCTCTCTCATATCCGGAAAAAGTAGGCTCTATAATAAGTGCATTTTTTATATCAAGGCAATAAGGCAAAAGCGTTATGATCTGAGATGCACCATTTCCAATAACTATATAGTCTGCTGAAATATCATTTTTATCAGCTACTTTAAGAACAAGGTCATTACTCTCCCTGTCAGGATACAAACAAGTAGCCTTTTGAATCTCCTCTTTCGTAAACTCAAGTTCATCTGCAAAAAAGTTGGTATTAACGCTAAAATCAATCAGCGAATCACTCTTAATTTCACCGCCATGATAATAATCTTTGTTTTCTTCCATAAATAAACCTTATATCCAATGTGAATACTGCTTTTTCATATACTGCTTTACATCAATATCAAAAGCCTCGACTAGGTACTTGCTTTCTATAAGCTCCTCTTTACTTCCGTCAGCAAGAATTTTTCCATTTTTAAGCAAAATAAGCTTATCTGAGGCTTCCAACGCAATATTGATGTCATGAAAAACACCTATGAGTGTATGTTTTTTGCTCTCTTTTTTCCAATCAGAAAGGTAACTTAGAAATTCAGACTGATATTTAAGATCCAAATGATTGGTGGGCTCATCCAAAATGATAATATCAGTATCCTGAGCCATGGTCCTGGCCAGAAACACTCTTTGGAGCTGACCTCCGGATAACTGGCTTATCTGCCTGTCTCTAATATCTTCAAGGCCATATTCTCTAAGGCTTTTATATACAATCTCTTTGTCACGGCTATTGGCAATTCCAAAAACATTGTTGGAATATAGATACCTTCCAAGCATGACCGTTTCTTCGACAGTATATGAAAAATAGATGTCAGAAAACTGCATCATTACAGAAATCTTTTTTGCTATATCTTTTCTCTTAAGATTTCTTACTTCTTTATTGCCAAGAAGGATGCTTCCGTCATATGAGAGCATGCCTGCAAGAGTCTTGATAAGCGTAGTTTTACCGCATCCATTTGCACCCAAAACAGCAATACTTTCCCCTTCATTTACACCAAAAGAGATATCCTTTATAACCGGGTTATCACCAGGTCTTTTTCCATATCCGCAGATCAGATTCTTACACTCAAGCAGCATTTATTATCTCTTACCTCTAAAATATATATATGCAAAAAACGGTGCTCCAACCAGTGCTGTAATAGCCCCAACGGGTATCTCCTGCGGAGCAAGTACAGTTCTCGACAACATATCTGCAAAAGCCATAAAGGCCCCGCCCATTACAAAGGACATAGGAATCACATATTTATGTTTTGAACCAAATAAACGTCTTACGATATGAGGAATTGTGAGATCAACAAAGCCAATGATACCTGAAAAGCAAACAGCTGCTCCTGTCAAAAACGTTGAAACAGCCAAAAGAAAAACTTTTACTTTCTTTGTCTCAACTCCGATGCTCATGGCCTCTTCCTCTCCAAAGGTCATAATATCAAGTTCCCTGACAAAGAGACATATTATAAGTGTTCCCAGCACTGCACACACGCTCAAAACAGCCACATGTATCCATCTTCTTCCGGAAAATGAACCCATCTGCCATAAAATAAGTCTCTGCATGTGTTCACTGTTCAAAGCACTTATAAGAGTCAAAATAGCATTTACAAAAAGAGAAAAGACCATTCCGAACAGAATGATCGTATGATTGCTCATGTTATGATCCAGCCTTCCGGACACAGCAATAACAAAAAACACTGTAAAAAGTCCTGCCAAAAAGCCTGCAGCAGGTAGCAGAAAAAAGCCAAGTAATGAACTTGTTATTCCGGAAGTAATAACGATTGCAGCTCCTAAAGATGCACCGGCAGAAACGCCAAGAGTATAGGATGAGGCAAGGGGGTTTTGCAAAAGAGACTGGATCACTGCCCCGCTTACCGAAAGAGCTGCACCAACAAAAAAAGCGGTCAAGGCTCTGGGTATCCTTATATCCCAGAGTATTGAGATATAAGAACCCTCAATACTCTTAGTCAAAGGCAGGTTAAAGAGCTTGTTTAACAGTACTGATACTATATCTGACGCTGGGATATATACACTGCCCAGCCCTATACTAAGGATCAGCACTAATATCGATATCAATACTAAAATTACTATCTTAAGCTCTTTTTCTTTTTTCATATTATGCAGCAGGCTGCTCCTTGCTATCTTCTGTGCTAAATGGATCAACTAACGCCTCATAGTAATCAGGATAAATATCCTTAGCCATCTCGATCATAGCACTTACAACATGATGATTTGGTCTGTTAACTGTATCATTATCAATCTGATATACAGCTTCTTCCTTAATAGCAGATACGTTCTCCCATCCACTCATCTTAAGAATAACATTTATAACATCATCTGTGTACATGTCAGCAGTAAGAATAACCTGTGGATCCATAGCTACAGCTGCTTCTTCTGTAAGTGCAGGCCACTGTGATTCTTCCTCTCCTGCAACATTAGTTGCTCCGATAAGACTTATCATCTCATTGATATAAGTATTTGAACCACATGTATAAATTGTTGGTGAATCAGCAGATGGAGTAAAGAGTTCGAAAAGCACAGTCTTCTTCTCCTCTTCAGGAATAGTAGCAGCTATTTTTGATATCTCTTCAATAGTTGCTTCCATCTCTTTAACAATAGCCTCTGCAGCTTCACTTGTTGATGTAGCTGCTCCAATAAATCTGATATCATCAGAAATATCCTGAAGGCTTGCGCTGCTTGGAATATCAAGAACGCATACACCAGCCTCTTTTACAGCTGCAAAAACATCATCTCCATGGCTGGCACTCATACCTGTTGTGAAAACAACATCTGCGCCAAGAGCAATGATCTGCTCCTGATCAGGAGTCATCATGTCAAACTGTGGAATATCAGCACTAAGTGAATCTGCGTAGCTTGCATATGAATATGTATCACATGCAACGATCTTATCACCAAGTCCAAGGTCTATAAGAATCTGTGTTGTTGAAGGAGCCATTGATACAATTGAGTTTACTTCTTCAGGAATTGTAACTTCATTGCCACTTCTATCAGTGGTTGGCTTTGCTGATACATCTGTATTTTCAGTGGATTCTGTCTGAAGAGTAGATGCTTCGCTGGTAGCTGTAACACTTTCCTCAGCTACTGTTTCTGAAACTGTTTCTGCTGTGGTATTTCCGCATCCAACAGCAAAAGTAGACATCATGGCAACAGCCATGACAATAGATAGAATTTTCTTTTTCATAATTCTCCCTCACTTTATTACCTATTAAGTGCCCCGGAGAATCTCCCTTGGGCCACCATTTGCACTGACAAAAATAACATCAAATGCCCGCATTGTCAATGTCAGAGCACGCATAAGCTTCTTATTTTGCCACAAACAAAGTTCCCACAATCTTTTTCTCAATGACATCATAGAGCTTTTCAGGATTCTTACCATTTGTGATGATCACATCGATTCCATGCTCTGTAGCATACTCTGCTGCATCAAGCTTTGTTATCATTCCGCCTGTTCCACGATTTGAACCCGAGCCTGATGCAATTGACTTTAATTCATCTGTAATCTCTTCAACCCTGCTAATAAGCTTTGCATCAGGATTAGTACTTGGATTGCCATCATAAAGTCCATCAATATCTGAGAAAATTATAAGCTTACTTGCGTTGCAAAAAGCTGCAACAAAAGCTGACAACATATCATTATCAGAAAAGAGCTTCTTTTCAGATTCAATCTCTGCGTGGCTTACTGAGTCATTCTCATTAACAATTGGAATAATATGATTCTCTAAAAGAGCATCAAAAGTGTTCTTTAAGTTCTTACTCCTTATAGGATCTGCAATATCCTCATTGTCAAGCAGTATCTGACCTACCATTCTTCCGTATTCACTAAAGAACTTATCATAAAGATGCATAAGCTCTGTCTGCCCAACGGCAGCTGCAGCCTGCTTCATCCTGATCTCTTTTGGCTTCTGGGCAAGTCTCATCTTACCTGCACCAACGGCAATAGCACCTGATGAAACAAGCACAAGATCATACCCCAGATTTTCAACACCTGCCAAAGCTCTGCAGAGATGGTCAAGAGCCCTTATATCAACGTTTCCATCACTATTTGTTATTGTGGAAGTACCTACTTTTACAACTATTCTCTTCTTACTGACGCTCATAGTTTTCCCCTTTACCTTGCTAAATCATATGTTAATACTATATAAAAAGAACTACCATAAATCAATGGTAGTCCTTAAAAAATGGATTAGAGGGGAGTCGAACCCCTGTCCAAAAATTCATCCCCTGTACTTCTACTATCATAGCTTATTATTCCGAGATTCTTCATCTCTGTTCCCTCTTACCTGCGGTAACAAGCAACTACAAATAATCGGTAGCTTCATGATACGACCATAACCGCAAAGCTTAGGCTATGTCGTTTCCTACAAAGTTTGACGCCAGTTACCGAGTGTGTAGGTGCACACGGGCTGACGGGCTGCGCTTAGGCAGCGAGTGCTAAATTATCGTTAGCGTTTAATTTTAATTTGAGGTTTAACGCGACCATCCTGCGGATAGCTTCTCCAGCTTCAAAATCCCTGTCGAAACCTTTACTAACCCTTATTTAATTGTGCTTACCCATTATATCGGTAAGCACAGATAAAATCAATACTCCGGCAGTTTAGTTTTTATTTAAATTTGACCTTGAACTCTTTTTCTGCTTCTCTTTGCTGATCTTTCTTGGCCATATCTGCTCGTTTATCATAGAGCTTTTTACCTTTGGCAAGTCCAAGCTCCACCTTTACTCTGCCATTCTTAAAATAAACTTCAAGAGGAACCAAAGTGTATCCCTGAACCATCTTCTGCTGATCAAGTTTTCTGATCTCAGCTTTATGTAAAAGAAGCCTCTTTACACGAAGGGGATCCTTATTAAAAATATTACCCTTTTCATATGGGCTTATGTTCATACCCATAATGAAAGCTTCCCCCTTATCAATACTGATCCAAGCTTCCTTGATACTACATTTTCCCTGTCTTATGGATTTAACTTCTGTTCCAAAAAGTTCGATACCTGCCTCATACTTCTCTTCTATAAAGTAGTCATGATATGCCTTTTTATTATTTGCTACCAGTTTTCTTGCCTTATTATCTTCTGCCATAATACACCTGCACTTTATATTTTATCTTTTCTTTTTTCTGCCTTTTTGCTGCGAGCTTCTTGCTGCCTTACTTGTAGCAGACTTTTTATATTTATGAACCTTATAGACCTTTCGGGAAGACTTAGATTTTTCCTTATTGGAAGAGACGTTTTTTCTTCCTTTTCCTTTATCGCTTCCTGATTTACGCTTTTTCCTAAACTCGCCAGTTAGTGTATCCGGTTCATACTCGCTAAGATCAATAAGCTTGCCGTTATATTCTACAAGGCGTCCCTCAGTGGCTTGAATGTCATCGCTCTCTTCATAACCATCGTCACCGTTTCTTTCTTCCTGAGCGATTTCTCCAAGCTTTCTGACCTTCCTTGCTCTGTCCAAAGCTACCTTTTTGGCCTTTGGAATATCTTCAAATCCATCATAGTCAAACTCATCGTCTTCATCTTCAGACAAAACAAGCTTAAAATCAATAGATTTTGTAAGTCTGTCAGCACCGGCTACTTTGATCACAACTCTCTGACCAAGAGTATACTCCTTATGAGTTCTCTCGCCTACAAGCTTCATGTTTCCTTCATCATACACATAAAAATCATCGCTCATTGCTGCAGCTCTGACCATGCCCTCACAGGAATTCTCAAGCTCAACAAATAATCCCCAGGCTGTAACTCCAGAAACAATACCTTCAAAGCGCTCACCAATATGATTTTCCATATACTGAGCCTTCTTTAGCTTATCAGTCTCTCTCTCGGCTTCCTCAGCTCTTCTTTCAGTTTCTGAAGAGTGCTTTGCAACTTCATCAAGAATCGCTTCATAGTGCGAGGACTTGGCCGCTGTCATTCTTCCCCTCAGGTGGTCCTTGATGATCCTGTGGATCTGAAGGTCAGGATATCGCCTTATAGGAGAAGTAAAGTGACAATAATAGTCAAAAGCAAGTCCAAAATGCCCTGTACACTCTGTGCTGTACTTGGCCTGCATCATGCTCCTTAATGTCATTCTGCTGATAACAGCTTCTTCTTTTGTCCCCTCTATTCCCTTTAGGAGTTTCTGAAGCTCTTTTGGCCTTACACCTTCATCCTTTCTGGTTCTTATATGATAACCAAGATTGTTTACAAATGCAGCAAGGGAGCTGATCTTCTCCGGATCCGGCTGCTCATGGATACGATATACAAAAGGACTTTGAAGGTAAAAGAAATGCTCTGCAACTGTCTGGTTCGCAGCAAGCATAAAGTCCTCGATGAGCTTTGTTGCAGTATTTCTCTCATGAGGAACTATATCGATCGGATTTCCTTCTTCATCCAAAATGATCTTGGTTTCAGGAAAATCAAAGTCAATTGCGCCCTTGGATTCTCTTTTCTTTCTGAGGATACTTGAAAGCTCAGCCATTTCCTCGAACATAGGAACCAGCTCTTTGTACTTCAGAGTTTCCTCTTCATCTTTATCTTCAAGAATCTTGGCAACGCTAGTATAGGACATTCTTTCATTGACATTGATCACAGACTCAACAATATCATGGTCTATAACTTTACCGCTCTTATCTATTGTCATAAGACAGCTGAGTGCAAGTCTGTCCTCTCCGTGATTCAAAGAGCAGATACCATTTGAAAGTCTGTGTGGAAGCATAGGGATTACCCTGTCCACGAGATAGACACTTGTTCCTCTTTTAAGGGCTTCTCTATCAAGCGCAGAACTCTCCTGCACATAATTTGTAACGTCAGCAATATGAACTCCCAAATGATAAAGACCTTTATCATCTATAGTAAGGCTGACTGCATCATCAAGATCTTTTGCGTCCTCGCCATCGATCGTCACCATCATTACATCGCGAAGGTCCTCTCTGCCGTACATGTCGGCTTCGCTTATCTGATCTGGGCATCTGTTGGCCTGATTTATGACCTTTTCCGGGAATTCATAAGGAATATCATAGTTTTTTACAATGGACAAAATATCAACACCTGGGTCATTTATATTGCCAATGACCTCTTTTACTTTGCCCTCCGGCTTTCTGTGAAGTGCCTGATTGCCATAATCTGTTATAGTTACAACTACTTTATCACCTGTAACAGCACTTCCATGGTGTTCTATAGGAATAAAAATATCCTGAAGAACTTTTGAATTGTCAGGAATAACAAAACCAAAGTTCTTTTCCCCTTGGTATGTTCCCACAAGCTCTTCCATTCCTCTTACAAGAATATTCCTGATACGACCTTCCTGCCTTTTACCTGTTGATTCAGGCAAAATCTCAACTTCTACAGTATCTGAATGAAAGGCGCCATGAACATACTCTTCAGGAATAAAGATATCTTCATCCATTCCTTCTACTTCAACAAAACCAAAGCCTCTTGGGTTTGCTACGAACTGTCCTACTATATAGTTTTTATGTTTCTTTGAAGTTCCAAAAGAACTCTCTTCTACTCTTTTTAACTTTTTTCCCTTACTCATATATACCTCGGCAAGTGCCAGACTTTGGAATTTTAAAAGGCACTCTATTTCTAGAGTGCCTCACATAACAATAATAATCTTTAGAACATATTCATGTTGAGAATTACGCTAAATACGATAAACAAAACTGATAAAACAAATGTAGCTCTCTTAAGAACACCTTCTCTTGAACGGCCTTTGTTTTTGCTCCAGTATGTATTCTCTACTGTTCCCTGAATTGCTCCAAGTCCCTGATTCTTGCCTTCCTGTGCAAGTACAAGAACAACCAATGCGGCACAAACTATAATAAATACTACTCCGAAAACATAATCTAAAGCACTCACGAAAAACTTCCCTCCCAGTACCTGTATAAAAATAGTCTTGCTAATTTTTTAAAGTCACAAGCACGTATTACTTTATCATATTTATGCAATATCGTCAAACAATGCAACCTTATTTTTTGATAAGAAGTGACTTACCAGTCATCTCTTTTGGCTGTTCCTCACCCATGCACTCTATAAGTGTAGGAATGATATCTGCAAGGCATCCATTCTCTCTAAGAGTATAAGCCTCATCATAGTTAACAAGGATAAATGGAACAGGGTTTGTTGTATGAGCTGTCCAAGGCTCACCTGTCTCATAATCGATCATCATATCAGCGTTACCGTGGTCAGCGCAGATAAACATTGTTCCGTTTGTTGCCTTAACAGCATCAACAATCTTGCCAACACACTCATCAACTGTTTCAATTGCCTTTACTGCAGCCGGAATAACACCTGTATGTCCAACCATATCAGGGTTAGCAAAGTTAGCAATGATAACATCATATTTCTGAGAATTTATTGCATCAAGAATCTTCTCACAAACTTCAGGTGCGCTCATCTGAGGCTTAAGGTCGTAAGTTGGAACATCCTTAGGGCTGTTAACAAGAACTCTGTCCTCGCCCTCGTTTGGCTGCTCAACACCACCGTTAAAGAAGAATGTAACATGAGCATACTTCTCAGTCTCTGCGATACGTGCCTGCTTCATTCCCTTAGCAGCAAGCCACTCGCCAAATGTATTGTTAAGAAGAACCTTCTTAAATGCAACTTCCTTATTAGGGATAAGAGGATCATAATCTGTGAAGCATACATATGTAACATCAAGACGCTGTCCTCTGTTAAACTTATCAAACTCATCATCGCAGAAGCAATGTGTGATCTCTCTTGCTCTGTCTGGACGGAAGTTATAGAAAATAATTGAATCTCCATCCTTAACTGTTGCTACAGGAGCACCATTCTTCATGATAACTGTAGGAATAACAAACTCATCTGTCTTGCCATCCTTGTATGACTGCTCCATGCACTCATGTGCACTGTTTGCCTTGTTGCCTTCGCCCTTTGTGATAGCGTTATAAGCAACCTCAACACGGTCATAGTTATTATCTCTGTCCATTGCATAGTAACGACCTGAGATAGAAGCAATCTGCCCAACGCCAAGCTCTTTCATCTTGTTCTCAAGTTGAGCAACAAAATCAATTCCGCTTTCAGGTGGAGTATCTCTACCATCAAGGAAGCAATGAACAAAGACCTTATCAAGTCCGTTCTTTTTTGCAAGCTCTAAAAGTCCGTAGATATGTGTGATGTGGCTGTGTACACCACCATCAGAAACAAGACCATATAAATGAAGAGCTGAATTTTTCTCTTTGCAGTTATTGATAGCTGCCAAAAGACCTTCGTTTGTGAAGAAATCACCGTCTTCAATAGATTTTGTGATTCTTGTAAGTTCCTGGTAAACAATACGGCCGGCACCCATATTCATATGTCCAACCTCTGAGTTACCCATCTGTCCATCAGGAAGACCTACTGCAAGACCTGACGCATATCCCTTTACAAAAGGATAATCCTTCATAAGACCATCCATTACAGGAGTCTTAGCCATTGCAATGGCATTTCCTTCCGGATTATCATTAAGTCCATATCCATCAAGGATCAAAAGAACTGTTGGTTTAGAACCTCTCATTATATATATCCTCCATTTCACGTGTAATACGTTAAAAGCAATTAAAAAGCTTTGTAATTCCTTGCATAGTATATATCAATTGTTAGCATTTTGACAAGCCATTTACTTAAGGGCAACTTCCTGCTCCGCGCCATTCATACTAACTATCATACCAAGTGACTTGATAGATGTGGAATCATCTTCGCTTATCTGAGTAAGTATAACAAGGCTCTCATGGGCCTTTGACTCAACCTCACCAATATAGGATGACAGATCATTAGGCAAAAAAGTAACAGCTGAATAGCCCAAATTCTTGCCGTTTAAAAGTATCTGGAAAAGTAGCTTTTGATTTATCATATTGATCTTTTTGGTAGAACCTGATGCATTATAAAGATCAAATCGTAGAACAAGTAGTTTTTTACCCTTATCAGCATTTACAACATAGCTCTTTGAGCTTTCAGGATATGTACTTGAAACAGAATATCCCTGGTAAGAAAGGAATATATTGCTTTCTATTTCCTGCGTCTGATCTGAAGAAAGCACGATTGCATTGCTGCTTACTTCAGTTGGTTTTTCTTCCTCATCAGTTTCCTGGGCAGCTGTAGATGCAGTTGTAGCGGCAGCTCCCACTTCAGTACCTGGCTCAGATGAGCCGATTGCTGATGAAGCATCATCCGTTTTATCCGGCACTTCAGAAAAATCTTCGCTTGAATCCATTGTTGGTACAACCTCTTCTACTCTTACAGGAGTGGTCGGCTGAGTAGTTGTAGCCTGACTTTCCTGTTTTTTCTGTTCGTCTTTAGCTGCTTTTCTTGCCTCTTTTTCGCGCTCTTTTTGAACTTCTTTCGCATCGACGTAGGTCAGTTTCTCTTTATCGTTATTTGAATACTTCATCAAAAGACCTACAGCAAATTCGACAGTCTGTTTATACTCATCTTCAGTAAGCTCCGGAAATTTTTCTCCGCAGCCTGAAAGAGATAAGACGATCATAACAGTAAGTGAAAGTAATACAGCTCTTTTAACCCTCATAAAAGTACCCTCATATCATTACTTTATTCTGTCTCTAGTTCAAAGTAAAACTCAACACCGTTGTCATAGTTGATCACGCCGTAAGCCTGATTCATACTCTCCATTATAGCTTTTACGATAGACAGGCCTACACCGCTTCCCCCGTACTCTCTGGTTCTGGCCTTATCAACCTTATAGAATTTCTCCCAAATATGTCCAATACTTTCCTTGGGAATAGGTTTTCCTGTGTTAAATACTGAAACTCTTGCATGATTATCAAGTTTGACCACTTTTATCTCTATGATCTTTTCACCGTCAATATGGTTAAGAGCGTTACTGTAATAATTCTGCAAGACCTCCTCTACCTTGAATTCATCCCCCCAGACAAATATAGGTTCCTCAACATCAAATTGTATTGTGACTTCTTTTTGCCTTGCCAGTAGCTCTGCTGATTTAATATAGTTACGGACCATTTCAACAATATCAAATCTGTCCATATTGGCCTTCTCATTACCAAACTCAAGCTGATTCAAGGTAAGAAGCTTTTTTACCATCATATTCATCTTGGACGCTTCGTCCATGATGACATCGCAATAAAAATCCCTGCTCTCAGGATCGTCATTTATGCCTTCCCTAAGTCCCTCTGCATAACCTTGTATCAGAGCAATTGGTGTTTTAAGCTCATGGGATACATTAGAAAGAAATTCTTTTCTCATTTCATCAATTTCTTCCTTCTGAGCAATATCCTGCTTTAAGGCAATATTCGCATTTTTGAGCTCTTTGATTGTCTGCTCAAGAGTCTCAGAAAGTTCATTCATGTTATGGCCAAGAATATCAATCTCGTTGTTATAGTTCTCTGAATTTTCATACTTGGCTTCAAAGTTAAGGTTCTTCATCTTATCGGAAATAAGATAAAGACGCTTTATAGGATCGGTTATCTTCTTGGAAATATAAAGAATAACCACAGAACCTACAACAATAGCAATAACACCTACATATGCCATGAAGGTGTTAGATATTGATACGCTATCCTTAATACTTTCCATTGTCGAGCGGACAAGAATAAGGTTTCCTGCTCCTACAACTCCCCACATTTCCAGATATTTTCGTCCGGTAGCGCGGTCTTTCTCGATCTGAAGAGTATAGCCCTCCCCAATATCAATAATCTCCTTATCATTGTAATTGCCTGAATCAAGGATATTATCCCATAATATCTTGGTCAGCTGCTCAGCATTATTGGCAGAAGATTTTATAGTTAAAGAGTCAGCATCAAGAACGATCATCTCAATATTGTATCGCTCACAGATGTGGGTGATCTCAACATCGAATTCCTCTGAGGTAATGTCTCCGTCGCTTATGGCCTGTGCAATGCTTCTATAAGCCTGAATGATCGCTTCTCTCTTGTTTTGAACATAAAACTGCTCCATAAAGAAAAGATTTATTACCAGGCAAAAACCAAACGCCATTATCAATGTAAAAATAAATGCTGAACTGATTTCAAATCTTATGGAATGAGTTTTGGTTTTTTCTATAGGAGCATCAGTTTTCTTCAAATTTATACCCCATTCCCCAAATTGTCTTGATCATGTCACCCTTAGATCCCAGTTTGCCACGAAGCTTTTTAACATGGGTATCAATAGTACGGGCATCTCCAAAATAGTCATAATTCCAAACGTTGTTAAGGATCTTTTCTCTTGAAAGAGCAACTCCCTTATTTTCAAAGAAGAATGAAAGAAGCTCGAATTCCTTATAGCTAAGTTCAATCTCTTTTCCATCAACAAATACGCTATGTGCAACCTTGTTAACTACAATACCGCCAAGTTCCATGACCTGGTTATTTGCTGCCTGATTAGTTCTTCTAAGAATAGCTGAAACTCTTGCAGCAAGAATCTTTGGACTAAATGGTTTTGAGATATATTCATCTACTCCAAGTTCAAATCCGAGAAGCTCATCTCTTTCCTCCGATTTGGCTGTAAGCATAATGATCGGAACCTTGGAATTAGTTCTGATCTCTCTGCAGACTTCCCATCCGTCACGCTTTGGCATCATAACGTCCAAAATGATAAGAGCTATATCCTTATCCTCATAAAACATATCAAGTGCCTGCTGTCCATCGCCTGCTTCAAGAACTATATATCCATCTTTTATCAAAAAGTCTTTGACGAGTTTTCTCATTCTGCTCTCGTCATCAACAACAAGAATCTTAAGATCATCCATTAATTATGTCCTCCTAAAATCAGTAACTTACATCTCCCTCATCATACCCTTTAGAGTCAGTGATGCCAAGCCTTTTTTCTGCTTCACGCACAGCTTTTTCTCGCTCTTTTAGTTCTTCATCCCAAGCAGAGTAGCGGTTTGTGATATTTCTTTTGTAATTAATGATATTATCATTTTCACTTGTAGAAGCAATTACAAACATTAAGATTACCACAATAATAAGCGCTACGTTAAGAACAATAGATAAAATTCTTCCAAAATGTACTTTTTCTCCTGATGGGTTCTCCTTCTTTCTTGAGGAAAGCTTATCAAGAGAAGACTGCCTGGTCATAGGAATCTCGAGTGGTATAGGAACAAGATCCTGCTCTTCAAATCCGCTTGCAAGAAGCTTTTCTCTAAGGTCAGTCAAATATCTCCAGCCAAGAGGAGTTTTAAAAATTCTGTTTTGAATTGCCTTTTCATAAACTGCCAGCATATCATCAGGTCTGCTGACCTTAACCTTGGTCTCCAAAACTTTTATCTTTGAAAGATCAAGTGTGCCCTTTTCAGCATCTGTTTCTGTTAAAAACTCGTAGCCACCGACTATAAACTTGTCTTTATTTTCTTTATTAGACGCCATACTCCGCTCCAAAAGAAACAATAAATACGTTTACACTTCTGGCTTTCAATGTCCTGTTCCTCCAGGTAAGAGGTTTTGGTCTGTTATAGAAATGTTTACCACTCTCATCACCTGTATCAACGCAAAGTGACCAATACGCACCTTCCGGAGGGTTCGGAAGCATGATCTGAATATCCTCCCAGTATGCATTGATCGCAATATAAACTATATCATCATGATTCTTTTTTTCAATAAATCCGGCGTATCTTACGCAGATCACCTTAGAATCTTTGGTAATATTCCCGTTATCAGGGTTTTCTGTATGAACGCTGATATGAGGATAACCACAATGTGAAGGTGATAAGTCCTTCCTTATGGCCGGATGCTTTCTTCTAAACTGGATCATATTTCTGTAGAAGTCAAAATAGTTTTTATTCTTATTTAGAAGATCCCAGTTAAGCCAAGATATCTCATTGTCCTGGCAATAAGCATTATTATTGCCAAACTGAGTATTGCCAAATTCATCTCCCGCATAAACCATTGGAGTTCCACGACTGCACATAAGAACAGTTATGGCATTTCTCATCATTCTAAACCTGAGGTCCAGAATATTCTTATCTGTGGTATCTCCTTCAGCTCCACAGTTCCAGCTTCTGTTATCATTGGCCCCATCTGTATTATTCCAGCCATTGTCTTCATTGTGCTTACCATTATATGAATACAGATCGTAAAGAGTAAAACCGTCATGACAGGTAATGAAGTTTACTGAAGAGTCATATCCAAGGTATGAGCCACCATACATATCCATCGACCCTGTAATACGCTTTACAGCTTCAGGCGCAGCCCATATATCGCCCTTTAGATAAGATCTGATATCATCTCGGTATTTTCCGTTCCACTCAGCCCATCTCTTCCATGCAGGGAAATTTCCAACCTGATACATTCCGCCTGCATCCCATGCCTCAGCAATCAGCTTTACATTTCCAAGTATAGGGTCATAGGCAAGCCTCTGGATCAGAGGTGGTCTTTCCATTGGAGAGCCATCCTGGTCTCTTCCAAGAATACTTGCAAGATCAAATCTGAATCCATCCACTCTGTATTCAATAGCCCAGTATCTGAGGCACTCTACTATCAGCTCCTGTACCATAGGATGATTACAATTCATGGTATTTCCGCATCCACTGAAATTGTAATACTGACCATAAGGTGTCAGCAGGTAGTAGATATTATTATCGAAGCCCTTAAATGATATAAATGGTCCGTTTTCATTGCCTTCAGCCGTATGATTGAACACCACATCAAGGATAACTTCAATTCCGTTATCCTTAAGAGCTTTTATCATGCGCTTTAATTCTACGCCCTCTTTATTATATTCGCTTTCCGAAGCATAGCTCGTATTAGGGGCAAAAAAGCTTATGGTGTTATATCCCCAGTAATCAAGCAAGGTCTTACCATTTACAATTCGCTTATCCCTTGTTTCATCAAACTCAAAAATAGGCATAAGTTCAACAGCTGAAATACCGAGTTTTCTAAGGTATTCAGCCTTTTCTTTTATGCCTTCAAATGTGCCTCTGCACTTTACACCTGATGAAGGATCCATGGTAAATCCACGAACATGCATCTCGTAAATAACGGTGTCATTCATCGGTGTACAGAGACTATTTGTATCATTCCATTCAAAATTATCTCTTACGATCCTGGCTCTGTACGCACCGTCTTTATTTGGATTCTGTCCCCATATTCTTTGGCCCGAAACTGCTTTGGCATAAGGATCCAAAAGAAGATGATTTTTATTGAACAAAAGGCCTTTTTCCGGGTCCCAGGGGCCATCAACGCTATAACAGTACTCTATATTCTCAATATCCAGGCCAAATACTATCATCGAATACACATTTCCTATCCTGTAGCTCTCAGGGAAAGGAATATGCGCAAAAGGAGTTGCCTCTCCTCGGTTATACAAAAGAAGTGTAATTGAAGTTGCGCCCTTAGAATAAGCAGTAAAGTTTACACCATCTGCCAGCATGGTCGCACCATTCATATTATAAAATCCCGGTCTGATCCTGAATCCATTGCATTCATCTAAGGCCAGCATCTGTCGGTTGAGATCTGTTTTTCTAAGCTCTCTTACCTGACGCTCGCCTATTTCGACCAGTTTTCTATTTTGTCTATGACGTCTATACTCATTCATACTAATATTTTAACATATGCTTGTTCAAATGAATCATGTAAAAAAATTAAAAAAGATGGAATTTTGTATGTAAATATAACAAAATTCCATCTTTTATTATTCATTTATGCCGTTACTATATGTGATAGATCACACTGGGTATGCACCATTCTTTGTATCAGCAGCTGTAACATCAACTTTTTCCTGCTGTGCAAGACGATACTTGAAGAAATCTGTAGCAACCTGTGGGAACAATGCATAAGAAAGAGTATCCTCATCCTGCTGTTTCCACTGTGCAACTTCTTTCTCAAACTTCTGAAGTCCTGGCTCAAGCTTATCTGCAGGTCTGCATGTGATAACCTCTCTGTCGCCAATGATCTTCTTCTGAACTTCTGGGTTGAATGGCTTAATTGTCTTACCATACTCACCAGCAAGGAGGTCCTTAGTCTGGTCAGTAGCAACCTTGTATCTCTCGCCCATAAGTACGTTCATAACGGCCTGAGTACCAACGATCTGTGATGATGGTGTAACAAGAGGTGGCTCACCAAAGTCCTTACGAACACGTGGGATTTCCTCAAGAACTGTATCATACTTATCGCTTGCGTTCTGCTCTTTAAGCTGTGAAACCATGTTTGAAAGCATTCCACCAGGAACCTGATACATAAGAGTCTTGATATTAACACCAAGAACCTTAGGATCCATAAGTCCGCTAGCAAGGCACTCTTCTCTATATGGTCTGAAATGATCTGCAATCTTAGCAAGAAGTTTCTGATCGAGGCCAGTCTCGAAAGGCTGTCCCTTGAATGCTTCTACCATAACTTCTGTAGCTGGCTGTGATGTTCCAAGTGCAAATGGAGAAATAGCACAGTCAATAATATCAACACCTGCTTCAGCTGCCTTCATGTAAGTCATGCTGGCAACACCTGAAGTGTAATGTGTGTGAAGGTCGATAGGAAGTTTTGTAGCACTCTTAAGTGCCTTAACAAGCTTCTCTGCCTCGTAAGGAAGAAGAAGTCCTGCCATATCCTTGATACAGATAGAATCTGCACCCATTGACTCGATATCCTTTGCAATGTTCATCCAGTACTCTTCTGTATAAGCATCACCAAGTGTGTAAGCAAGAGCTATCTGAGCATGACCGCCCTCTTTCTTACAAGCCTTAACTGAAGCCTCAAGGTTTCTAAGGTCGTTAAGACAGTCAAAAATTCTGATGATATCAATACCATTTGCAATAGACTTCTGTACGAAATACTCTACTACATCATCTGGATAATGCTTGTAACCAAGGATATTCTGTCCTCTTAAAAGCATCTGAAGTTTTGTGTTCTTAAAGCCGTCACGGAGTTTTCTAAGTCTCTCCCATGGATCTTCCTTAAGGAATCTCATGCAAGCGTCAAATGTAGCACCGCCCCAGCACTCTACTGCGTTATATCCAACCTTATCCATTGTATCAATGATAGGCAACATAACCTCTGTAGGCATTCTTGTTGCAATAAGTGACTGATGAGCATCACGCAGAACAGTCTCATTGATACGAACTGGTTTTCTCTCTAATTCTGCCATATCTATTACATCCTTTCTAAGTTATAAAAAGTCTTTTTATACACCGAAGACAGCCATGAATGTTCCAGCAACTACGGCTGTACCAATAACACCGGCTACGTTAGGTCCCATAGCATGCATGAGCAGGAAGTTTGAAGGATCATACTCTGCACCAACCTTCTGGGATACACGGGCAGCCATAGGAACAGCAGATACACCCGCTGAACCGATAAGAGGATTGATCTTGCCCTTTGTAATAAAGCAAAGGAGCTTTCCTAAAAGACATCCGGCTGCTGTACCAAATGCGAACGCTATAAGTCCAAGTACTACTATGATAAGAGTTGTTGTGTTAAGGAAGGCCTCAGCACTTGTTGTAGCACCTACTGATGTACCAAGAAGGATAACTACGATATACATAAGTGCATTAGAAGCTGTTTCCTGAAGCTGACGAACAACTCCTGACTCTCTAAAGAGATTTCCCAGCATCAACATACCAATAAGAGGTGCTGTTGTAGGAAGAATCATACTTACTACGATAGTAACGATAATAGGGAAAAGAATCTTCTCAAGCTTTGATACTTCACGAAGCTGTGACATTCTGATTTTTCTCTCTTTATCTGTAGTAAGAGCCTTCATGATAGGTGGCTGGATCATAGGAACCAAAGCCATGTATGAATAAGCAGCAACGGCAATAGGTCCTAAGATTGAAGTCTGATGAAGCTTACTTGCAAGGAAGATTGAAGTAGGGCCATCTGCACCACCGATAATAGATACTGCTGCAGCCTGCTGATCATTAAAGCCAAAGAAAATAGCCATAAAATAAGCAGAGAAAATACCAAACTGAGCACCTGCTCCCATAAGGAAGCTGATAGGGTTGGCAATAAGTGGTCCAAAGTCTGTCATCGCTCCAACACCAAGGAATATCAGTGAAGGAAGAATTGCATATTCATCCAGGATATAGAAATAATGCAAAAGTCCGCCGGCTGCTCCGCCTACAGGCTCTGCCATAATATCCGGATAGATATTAACAAGAAGCATACCAAATGAAATTGGTACCAAAAGTAAAGGCTCAAATCCCTTAGCTATAGCAAGATACATAAATACAAGAGCAACAACTACCATGATATAGTTACCAGGAGTCATGGTTGTAAATGCAGTTTGCTGCCAGAGATTAGATAATGTATTAACAACGTAATCCATTTTTTATCCTCATTTCTGTTTTTATAAAACAACAATAATATTCTCTGACAATTTAATTAGTTAAGAGTTGCAAGAACAGTTCCAGCCTCAACAGAATCGCCAGCAGCAACATCAACGCTTGCTACAGTTCCATCTGCAGGAGCAACCATAGGGATCTCCATCTTCATAGATTCGATAGTAACAACTGTGTCACCCTTCTTTACAGCCTGGCCAACGCTTGCATTGATCTTAAGTACTTTTCCTGCTGCACCAGCTTCAACTTTGATTGAACCTGCACCAGCACTTGCCTTCTTTGCAGGAGCTGCTGGAGCCTTAACTGCAGGAGCTGCAGCTGCTACAGGAGCTGCTCCTGAACCTGCGCCTTCTTCTACTGTTACATCATATACGTTTCCGTTAACGGTTATTGTATAGTTCTTCATTGTGTATACTCCTTATCTTTTCCAATTTTTATTTACTTTTCTGATTGATCTAACCTGGAAGCCATCTGTGCTTGCACTTCCTTCATAAGCTGCAATAGCAGCTGCTATAACTGCAACAAGCTCAGCATCACCAACAAGATCTTCTTTCTCTTCGATCTGGCTGATTGTGTTGTCCATTGCTTCTTTTGCAAGTTCTTTATCATTTACTTTCTTTTTCTTGTTTCCACCAATAAAGATAGGGAACAGAGAAATAATAAGTGAAATGATTATAAGAACAGTGAAAGCCATTCCCATACCAAGAAGCGTATTAAGACCGGCATTTTCAAGTTTCTCAGCGCTTGACTTATTAACTGTGATACCCATGTCAGTAGCCATTGTCTCATTGTTCATATATACCTGGAACAATGCAGAATGTTTTGTGCCCTGAAGTGTAGCATCAATCACAAGCTGCTCATCATCGTTAGTGTAGTAATTAACATCTGAGATATAAAGTTCATCAGCAAGTGTTGCATCACTGGTATATCCGATCTCATCGAGGGCTTTATACCAGCTTGTGTAACCAGACTTTATAGCATTGTAAAAATCTTCATCAACGCCATCAAGTACTGTTCTCTCCATTCCATTTGAAGTTTCAGTTCTGAACTTCATGGCAAGTGCAACATAAAGTTTTTCTTCGAAATTGTCAGGAGTAATTCCGTCCGCGTACCATGCTTCGAAATTCTGATCCTCTAAGTTATTCATGTAAGAAACAATAGAAGACTCGTTGAACATTTCAGCCGGGTACTTGCTGCTATCGATTGTCTTTGTCTTTGTTTCCTGTCCACAAGCACTCAGACTCAGGAAGCAGCTAAGAACAACTCCCAAAACCAAAAATTTACTCTTCATTTTGAGTGCTCCCTTCATTAAACTGTGCCGTGTTTCTTAGCAGGACGCTCATCTCTCTTTGTAAAAAGCATCTCGAATGCGCCAATAACATACTTTCTTGTATCAGCAGGCTCGATGATCTCATCAACATAGCCTCTTGCTGCAGCACTCTTAACATTGTTCTGAAGCTGTGCATAATCAGATGCAGCCTTTGCTACTGTCTCAGCATCTTTTCCATCGCACATGATCTTGGCAGCAAGATTTGCATCCATTGTACCGATCTGTGTATCAGGCCAGCTGATAGTTACATCTGCACCGATTGCCTTAGAGTTCATGATAACGTAAGCACTACCAAAAGCCTTACCAGTTACGAGGTTAACCTTAGGAACTGTAGCGTTTGCAAGTGCGTAAACAAGCTTTCCGGCAGCCTTAGCTACATGTCTCTCATCACACTTTGATGAGCCAAAGCCTGTTGCGTTTGTAAGTGTAAGAACAGGGATGTCGAAAGCGTCGCAGAAGTTAACGAAATCTGCAGCCTTCTCACAAGCATGTGCAGTAAGCTTATCTTCAAACTTCTCTGCCTCTTTGCCGTTTTCGTCGAAAATAGCTGTACGGTTACCTACAAGACCTACTGTTGCGCCATTAAGTCTGATAAATCCGGTAACCATCTCTTTTGCATAATCTCTCTTTGTCTCAAAGAAAAGACCATTGTCAGAAACCTGTGCAGCAACAAGTGCAGGATCTGCAGCTGCGCCGTCAAGGTTCTCGCATGCTCTGTTAAGATCATCAGTGCATTCCTGATATGAATCGCTGTCCTCATTATTTGAAGGAAGGATTGAAACAAGTTCTCTGATCTGAGTGTAGATAGATGCTTCATCTGTTACAACATCAACATTACCTACCTCTGAAGCCTGCCATTTAGCAGCTGATGTATCGCATTTCTCTTTGTAATTTCCTGCAAGTACATTAGGAGAATTAACGAAAAGTTTAGCCTTATCAGCTTCCATAAATGTAAAGTCAGTGATTGAAGGAATAAGTGCAAGTCCTCCACCACATGTACCGAAGATAGCTGTTATCTGTGGAACAACTCCGGAAGCCTCCACCTGCTTAAGATAAATTTCTCCAAATGCATTAAGTGCATCTGTTGCCTCCTGAAGACGAAGTCCAGCTGAATCGATAAGACCGATCACAGGTGAACCTGTCTTGATTGCCAGCTCATACAGGCGAACAATCTTCTTTGCATGCATCTCACCAATAGATCCGCCAAGTACTGACGCATCCTGACTGTATACATATACAAGATTGCCGTCGATAACACCATATCCGGTAACTACTCCATCAGATGGTGTTTCTTCCTGTTTCAGATTGAAATCTGTGTTTCTGGCTGTCACAAGGCCGCCAATTTCAACGAAACTGTTTTCGTCGAGCAAAGCATTTATTCTTTGACTCGCTTGTGAAGAACTACTCATGTGTTTAACCTCCAATAAATTTTATGTGAATGTGTGCAACTATGTTATTTGATTATTGTGCATTTTTTCACAATCTCAAATCGCATAAACCCGCAACTTAAGTCAGAGTATAGTATATCATAAAAAAAGCCAAAAAAAAGAGAAAATACATAAAAATTCAGTATTTTCCCTATCTTTTAATAAATTAGATATCCAATTTTACATTTACTTCCTCTTCAGCCTGTGCTTTGAACTCTTCAACCTGCACAGGGCCTATTGTTGGAAGCTCTTCAAGGCTCCTTACTCCAAAGCTCCTAAGGAACTCTTCTGTTGTTCCAAAAAGCAGTGGTCTTCCGGGAGCATCCAGTCTGCCAAGCTCCTGAACAAGGCCAAACTCTACAAGCCTGTTAACTGCGTGATCACTGTTTACTCCTCTTATCTTTTCCACTTCAAGCCTTGTGATTGGCTGCTTATAAGCGATTATGGAAAGTGTTTCCATTAAAGAGTCAGTCAAAACTGCCTTTTTAGGAGTTTTTGCAATCTTTACCAAGTACTCATACATTTCTTTCTTGGTACAAAGCTGAACAGCGTTTTCAAGTTCTATGATGCCTATACCGCTGTCCTTTTTCTCGTATTTCTCTTTTAAATACTCAATATATTTCTTTATCTCTTTTGACTCAGTCTCCATTGCCTTAGCCAAAGCGCTTATTTCAACTGAATCGCCCATAGTAAAAAGAATAGCCTCTACTATTCCTGCGCCTTCTTCTTTTGTCATAATATCAGCTTGCCTTTCTGGAAGTAATTATTATATCTGCAAAGGTTCCGTCCTGCTGTATCTCTATTTCTCCAAGCTTCATTTCCTCAAGAACTATAAGGAAAGTAACTATAACCTCTGTCTTACTGTGCTGTTTTTCCAAGAGCTGCCTAAAGCTAAAGCTCTTATGCTCTCTAATATATGCCTTGATATAAAGTGTCTTGGCATCCATATCCACAGTCTCTTTTTCGATATTTCCAAACTTACTACGGATTGGATCCACCTTATCTTCCTGCCTTTTTAAAAGTTCCTGGAAGATCTCGTTAAGTTTTGTAAGAGTCGCATCACCAATAAGACCGCTAAAATCTATTGGCGCCTCGTATTCTTTTACCTCTTTGGGAATATCTTTATGTCTGAACCAGGACAAGCCCGCATCCATCTGCCTGTCTTTAAGTTCATAGGCCATATATTTATACATTTTATACTCAAGAAGCTTTTCAACAAGTTCAGCTCTTGGATCCTCTTCCTCTCCGTCCTCATTGACTTCTTTAGGAAGAAGCATTTTGCACTTGATATCTATAAGAGTTGCAGCCATTACCAGGAACTCGCTGGTAACTTCCATATCCTCTTTTTGCATGGCATTGATGTATTCCATGTACTGTTCCGTAATGGTTACAATAGGAATATCATAGATATCTATCTGGTTTTTATCTATCAGGTGCATCAAAAGGTCCATTGGCCCCTCAAAGACCTGAAGCTTAATCTCTAGTGACATAGTATTTCCTCACAAAAACAATTCATACCGAATATCTCAAATTCCGCCTTTTATATTTACTACACAAACTTCCCCGGGGTTAAAAAATCTCACATGTATAGT
Source organism: Butyrivibrio sp. AE2015 (assembly GCF_000420825.1). Taxonomy (GTDB): domain Bacteria; phylum Bacillota; class Clostridia; order Lachnospirales; family Lachnospiraceae; genus Butyrivibrio. The sequence goes on from NZ_ATVR01000005.1 coordinate 75,589, forward strand.
ATGAGTTCCAAGTCCTCTGCCAAGGATCATTGTCTTATCGCCCTTTCTATACAAACCTCCATCATACTTTGGAAAAAGAGCTATCGACGGAGAAATTACACCGCCAAGTATCGGGAGTCTCACAATTCCGCCATGAACATGGCCTGACATCGTAAGATCGGCACCCCAGGATGCATAATTTTCAAAATACTGGGGATTATGAGCAATCAAAAGCCTAAACTCCTCTTTTTCTTTTTCATTTATATTTCCAACAAGCCTCCCCATCAGTGAAGGATCCATTTTTCTTTTTACAACTTTTCTGAAGTATTCATGGTTTAGGTCAAGCCCGGTTATTCTGATATTCTTATCCTTCAGCAAAACAGAGTTATTTTCCAAAAAAACAACTCCCTCTTTTGTCAGTCTGCTCCTATATCTGTCATAGAAATTGCCAAATTCTCTTGTAAAAGTTTTCACCTTATACTCATGATTGCCATTTCCATAATAGACCTTATACTTGCCGGAAAGATTTTTGATAAGATCAAATCCAGGTTCGTATTTAATTTTTCCGTCTTTGGCATGAGCTGTAAACATATCGCCACCGCAGATAACTGCATCAGGATTTATCTCATCAATCGCGGTAATAAGTTTATCATTATTATTCCCAAAAACGTACCCATGAAGATCCGAAAGAAAAACAAACTTAAAATCTTCAGTTACTTTGTTTGACTTTATCTCATAATTTCTCACAACAAAACTGTGCGTGTCATGATAAATTACCAGAACGCATAATATTATCAGCACAATCAGTGCTATTACCAAATATATTGCCATACTTTTTCTTTCTCTCTTAGCATAACATTGTAAAGGAAATCTATTAACTTTTCTTTTTATAAAGCCTGATTGCTGCTTTTTGACCATTATCATTGACACTGCCCTCTTCGATAATCTCATAACTAAAATCATCGAAAGAAACAACGTCCTTAATCTGCCCTTCAGTCATGCCTTGTGTCACTTTATGATATTCCTCAGTATCACATAAAATTTTTCTGGTTACAATATAATCCGGTTCTTTATTGTCCACATAACTATACTGTAAATCTTCAAGTTCCGTTCCTCCCTGGTTAAGAGAAACATACGCCCTCCACTTAGGAGTATAATCAGCCGCATAATAAAAGCCTTCATCAAGCTGTCCATAATATAATAGCGAATAGTCTTTCTTCCCCTCATTCATCTTTCTAACAAAAGCATACTGGATTGTATCTTCTTTTGAAACAAGAATTTCATTTGTATTTTGGCAAAAAACATAAGATACAATTGTAAATAACAATGTAATACAAATGCTCTGCCACGGTTTCCATTCGATATGCTTATTAGCATATTCTACAAATGGCCATATTCCACATATAACAAAAACCAATAATGGCATAGAACTATAAGCATGTGGATGACCACAATTCAAAAGAACGAATGTGAGTATGAAAGAAGAAAACATGTACATAAAAGTGCGGGTCTTCTTTCTATGCAGCATCCAAATGAACCCTGCAAAAATCAAAGCCAAAACAGGTATATTTCTTTTTGCTAACTGCATAAACAATGCAAATCGTAAGTTTCCTATAAAGCCACGACCGGTTCCATACAGGAAAATGTTATCAAGAAAATATGATTTGAAAAATATCTCCAGAGAATTATTCGCCCAAAAGTAAGCTAATACTGGCACAGACACAATTATTATGCCTATGATTATCCAAAATATAGCTTCCCATATCCTGGATACTTCTTTGCGCGAAATTGCGTGTAATAGAACAAAAATAAATATTACAAGATACATCGCACAAAGAATATATTTAGTCCAAAACAAAAGACCTGCACCGATGCCAAGAAGGATCAACTCTCTTTTATTGGGAAAAGAATCATTTTCTAAATACCTGGTTTCCAAATAAAGAAGAAAAGAAAATATACTCAAGCTAAGTTCCTCTGGACCACCTCCGGAAGCAAAAAAACGCGACGAAAAAGTAATAGCAGCTATTGCAAATGCTATACCAATTTCTTTTTTTCAACATCACACAAAATACCTAACGTTTTTAACGAAAAATACAAATATATCGTTGCACTAATCAGCTCCACGATAAAAACACCAAAAAATGTTCTATCGTTAAGCGCTAAAGCAAGTGCATATACAAAAAATATTACTGGTCCTTTCTGCTCTGCCAAATCTCTATACGGAACTAATCCATGCAATATTCCTTCCCCTTCAATATAATAGCAACTAACATCTCCCCAATCGTTTAAAGGGTATAAAAATGAGGACTTTGAGCAGATAGCCAATATGACAAACGAGGCTATCAGGCACTTTAATATAATTCCTGAGTTTTTTTCGAAAAAATCACTTATTTTCTCCATTATCCCCCAATATTTCATTCAAGCATCTTAATATAAAATAACTATAAAATTATATTCTTTTTTAGCATGATATACAACACTGTTGTTCCAATACCTTCTACGCAATCTACCTTTATTGTAATTGCATTATGCATGCCGGTCTTGTGCAACAAAAAAGCCTTTGGTATAAACCAAAGGCTTTTTATTAGATTTAGTTATATTTGCGCTTTCTTGCTGCTTCAGACTTTTTCTTGCGTCTAACGCTAGGCTTCTCGTAGTGTTCTCTCTTACGGATCTCCTGCTGGATACCAGCCTTTGCGCAACTTCTCTTAAAACGACGCAGTGCGCTATCCAAAGTCTCGTTTTCTTTTACTACTACAGTTGACATCTCTACTCTTACCCTCCCTTCAGTCCCTTCAAGTACATGACTGATTGGGTTATTTATTATGCTTATTCTGAGCATGATAGCTCACATAACATTATCAATTATAACACAAAAAGTATATGCGTCAAGAATTATTTTATCTGATCTGCAAGAACTTTTTCTGCCTCTGCAAGAGCATCACTAATTCCGGCAGGATTCTTACCACCAGCCTGAGCCATATTAGGACGACCACCACCGCCGCCTCCTACTATTGGCGCAATTGCCTTAATGAGGTTACCTGCATGAGCTCCCTTTGCAAGAGCTTCATCTGTAGCCATTGTAATAAGGTTGACCTTACCATCAGTTTCAGAAATAAGAACTACAACGCCTTCGCCAAGCTTTGTCTTCATCTGATCTCCAAGATCACGGAGACCATTCATGTCTACGCCCTTAACAGATGTAGCAAGGAGCTTAACTCCTGCAACTTCCTTAACCTGATCTGTAACATCACCAAGTGCAGCCTGTGCCTCTTTGCTCTTAAGTGACTCGTTCTCACTTCTAAGTGCCTTAAGCTCATCCTGAAGCTTCTTGATATGCTCAACAAGATCAGAAGCATTTGCCTTAACAAGCTTAGCTGATGCATTAAGTGTCTGCTCTACATTCAGATAGTAATCTCTTGCGTTGCTTCCAGTAAGTGCTTCAATACGACGCACACCTGCTGCAACACCACTCTCTGCAACGATCTTAAAGAGACCGATATGGCTTGTATTAGATACATGTGTACCACCGCAAAGCTCAATAGAGAAGTCTCCCATATTTACAACTCTTACTGTATCGCCATATTTCTCACCAAACAGAGCCATAGCTCCTGTCTTCTTGGCTTCTTCCAAAGTCATTTCCTTTGTAACAACAGGAAGTGCTTCCAAAATCTTGGCATTAACTATATCTTCAACTTTCTTGATCTCTTCAGCAGTCATAGCCTGATGATAGCTAAAGTCAAATCTTGTCTTGTCAGGATCCTGGTAAGAACCGGCCTGCTCAACACCATCGCCCAGAACTTCCTGAAGAGCTTTTTGAAGAAGATGTGTAGCTGAATGGTTTCTGCATGTTTTAGCTCTGTTTTCAGCGTCAACAACTAATGTTACCTTATCAGATACATTAAAGCTTCCTTCAACAACAGTTCCAACATGAGCTGTTCTTCCACCAGCAACTTTAACAGTTTCTGATACTTTGAACTTAGCTCCATCTTTTCCTGTTATCTCACCGATATCTCCAACCTGGCCACCCATTGTGCCATAGAAGGATGTCTTATCAGTAATGATTGTTCCCTGCTGTCCCTCTGAAAGGCTGTCTGTAAGCGCCTCTGCACCTGCCATAGCAACAACACTTCCTTCGCAGGAAAGTGAATCATATCCTACAAATTCGCACTTAATATCCTCTGCAAGTTCATCGAATAAGCCTGCGCCTGTTGTAAGATTTGCAGCAAAATTTTGATTATCTCTTGCTTTCTGTTTCTGCTCTTCCATTGCTGCAGCAAAACCATTCTCATCAACAGTAAAGCCCTCTTCCTCTGCAAGCTCTACAGTAAGCTCTACAGGGAATCCAAATGTATCATAAAGGAAGAATGCATCTTTTCCTTCGATTACTTTCTTTCCTTCAGAAGTTGTCTTATCAAGGATCTTCTTGAACTCTTTCATACCGTTTTCAAGAGTAGACTCAAAACGGTCGATTTCTCTTCCAAGTTCCTGAAGAACAAAGCTACGGTTCTTTACAAGATTCTCATAGCTCTCAGAATACTCATCAAGATAAATTGAAGCCACTCCAAGGATATGATCTTTCTTAAGTCCAAGAGCTCTTGCATGTCTGACTGCACGGCGGATAAGTCTTCTAAGGATATATCCGGCGCCTGTGTTAGAAGGTAAAAGCTTAGCTTCGTCACCAATGAGCATAACAGAAGTACGTGTGTGATCAGCGAGGATTCTCATTGATCTCGTGCTCTTCTCATCAGTGTCATATTTAATTCCGCTCTCTTTTTCTATATAAGAAATTACAGGAGCATGAAGATCAATCTTATAAACGTCATCAGTACCGTTAAGGAAAGCAAGAATACGCTCAAGTCCCCAACCTGTATCAACGTTCTTCTGAGCAAGTGGTGTAAGATGTCCGTCATGGTGCTTCTCATACTGCATGAAAACATCATTACCAATCTCAGTATACTTGCCACAGTGACATCCAGGACCGCAGTTAGGGCCACAATCAGGAATATCCTTCACATAGAACATCTCACTGTCAGGACCGCATGGACCATATTCAAGTCCCCACCAGTTGTCCTCAGCAGGAAGATAATAAATATTCTCAGGCTTGAAACCTGACTCAATACGGTATTTAGCACCTTCTTCATCTCTTGGTGCATTCTCATCACCTGCAAATACAGTAGCTGCAAGATGATCAGCATCAAAGCCAAAGAGCTCAGTAAGAAGTTCGAAACTCCACTGGCAACGCTCTTTTTTGAAATAGTCTCCAAGAGACCAGCTTCCCATCATTTCAAAGAATGTTCCATGGCTCTTATCACCAACAGAATCAATATCGTTAGTACGAACACATCCCTGAACATTGCAAAGTCTTGTTCCAAGAGGATGCTTTTTACCTAAGAGATAAGGCATAAGTGGCTGCATTCCTGCAACGTTGAACATAACACCTGTTGAACCGTCAGAAACAAGAGATACAGCACCACAGTCAACGTGACCTCTTTTAATATAAAAATCTTTCCAAGCTTTTCTAAGCTCGTTAGCAGTATATTGCTTCATAATCAAACAAACTCCTTAAAATGTAAACTTATCAGCGAAGTAAGCATCAAGCTCATCGATAGCGATACGCTCCTGCTCCATGCTGTCTCTAAATCTAACTGTAACCTTGTGATCCTCTTCTGAATCAAAATCGTATGTGATGCAGAATGGTGTTCCGATCTCATCCTGACGACGATATCTCTTACCGATGTTTCCACGATCATCAAATTCGCAGTTATATTTCTTTGAAAGCTGAGCATAAATCTTCTCAGCGCCCTCATTGAGCTTCTTTGAAAGAGGAAGAACACCGATCTTAACAGGAGCAATTGCCGGATGGAAGTGAAGAACTGTACGCATATCAGGCTTCTCTTCTGTTCCAATATTCTCTTCATCATATGCTTCGCAAAGGAATGCAAGTGTTACTCTGTCAGCTCCAAGAGAAGGCTCAACTACATATGGGATGTACTTCTCATTAGTCTCATCATCGAAGTATTCCATAGGCTCACCAGATGTCTCCTGATGTCTTGTAAGGTCGTAATCTGTTCTTGAAGCAATGCCCCAAAGCTCGCCCCAATCTGTGAATGGGAATGCATACTCAATATCAGTTGTGTGATCACTATAGAATGAAAGCTCCTCAGGATCATGGTCACGAAGTCTGATGTGCTCTTTGTCGATACCAAGAGAAAGAAGCCATTCATAACATGTCTTTCTCCAATACTCAAACCATTCTGTCTGTGTACCAGGCTTGCAGAAGAACTCAAGCTCCATCTGCTCAAACTCCCTAGTTCTGAAAGTGAAGTTACCAGGTGTGATCTCATTTCTGAAACTCTTACCGATCTGGCAAATACCAAAAGGCACTTTCTTACGTGAAGAACGCTGAACATTCTTGAAGTTTACGAAAATACCCTGTGCTGTCTCAGGACGAAGATAAACTGTATCCTTAGCATCTTCTGTTACACCCTGGAATGTCTTGAACATAAGGTTGAACTCTCTGATGCTTGTAAAGTTATGCTTGCCACATGTTGGACATGGAACGCTGTGCTCTTTAATGAAGTTCTCCATTTCCTCATGGCTCCAGCCATCAACTGAAGACTCAAGAGTAATTCCATTCTCAGAAGCAAAATCTTCTATGATCTTGTCTGCTCTGAATCTCTCATGGCATTCCTTACAATCCATAAGAGGATCAGAAAAGCCTCCTAAATGACCTGATGCAATCCATGTCTTAGGATTCATTAAGATCGCGCAATCAACGCCGACGTTGTAAGGATTCTCCTGTACAAACTTCTGCCACCATGCCTTTTTTACGTTGTTCTTAAGCTCAACACCAAGGTTACCGTAATCCCAGGTATTGGCAAGACCTCCATAAATCTCAGAACCAGGGTAAACAAATCCTCTTCCCTTGGCCAGTGCTATGATCTTTTCCATTGATTTTGCTTTTGCTTCCATGTTCCTCCCATCAATCACAAGCAAGTGATTTTAATAAAAAAATTATTTTGAAAGAATGAGCTGTATTTCTTCACTTGTTGATGAAGACAAAACAGCTTCTTTTTTTCCTTTTAAAGAAACTCCGTTTGAAGAATAAACTATATTGTAAGGCGTAATAAATACCGATTTATCTTTTGTGATAATAATATGGTTGTTCTTATTATCTTCTACAGTATCCGAGTTTATCTTAAGACCATTTTCATCAATAAGATCTGGGGATATAGTAAAGCCTCTGTCCAGTGCATCCTGAACAGTTCCAAAATAAAGAGTTGTGTCATTAAACTCAGCATAATCTGTCGGTGTTGCATATTTTAAAACCATTTTAACAGCATTACCATCAGAAATCTTGTCAACTGAATCTAATGTGATCTTTTCAGTAAGTCTTTCTGCATTAAAAGTAGAAATCTCATTTTCTGTCATCTGAGTCAGTTCAGAGACATCATAATACTCTTCTTCAAAATCTTCATAAATAGTATTGGTGATCTTCCCATTTTTATCTAGTGCTACAGTTGTAAGCTGCCCTTCATCACTTCCACATCCATACAGGCATGACAGCAACATGAACGCGCTGATAACTCCGACAAATCTTTTCATAATAAACCCGTTCATAGATTTTTCCTCAAAACAAACAAAGTAATTATATCCAAATAGTTTTTCTTTTTCAATAGAACATATTGCTATATCATATTAAGCATTTCAAGACTCTTTAGTGGTCTGTCTATACTATCTTCGATATAGCGGCTCGATATTCTTTCAAGTTCAGAAAGAACTTCATCTGTAACCGTGAAAGTATAAAGCTTTTCCAGATTACTTGTCGCAATATAATTCATTGCATACCTGGTGGAATCAAGAAGATCGATGTTCTGCGGGATTCCCGGATATTCTCCCTGAGTCTTTAATGTTCTTAGTTCAAACACACATCTTACAAGCTTGTTGGGAATATTGTTTTTCAAAAGAGCTTTCAGTGAAACATACAATAGATTAAGGAGTTCTTTATCCTCGTTATTTTCTCTCGTATAGAAACTTACAATTTCCAAAAAATAAGAGCCATAGCAGGCACTTTCAAAATTCTGTCTGAATCCTTCAAAGTAGTTTTCAATATTTGCCTCAACAATAGTATAGGAATTTCTTCCTTCATACAGCTTAAATGTACCAAAACTAAATGGCTCAACATTACCGGAAAGTCTGTTGCCAGGCTTTCTGGCATTTCTGGCAAAAGCTGTTATCTTACCTCTTTCAGCTGTAAAAATAGTTGCCACAAGGTCGTAATCGCCTACAGGTGAATGCTTTATTATAATTCCACGTACATAGACAAGTTCTTCCATAAAAATCCTTACTTTTTAAAGCTATTCACATCATACCCAAAACTCTTCATCTGAGTCTTGTCATCTCTCCAGTCTCTTCTGACTTTAACCCATATCTGAAGATTAACCTGACACTGCAAAAGATCCTCAATATCTTTTCTGGCTGCTGTGCCGATTTTTTTAAGCATAGCCCCGCCTTTACCTATAACAATTCCTTTATGAGAATCCTTTTCGCAAATAATTGTCGCATCTATATCCATCATTCCGCTTGATGAATCAATAGCTGCATCCTTAAGCATTGCATCAAGGTCTAAAGCTGACTGTTTAGGGGGATGATAATGTCTCTTTTTCTTACTTTTTTCCTCTACAGCCTTTTTCTCACGCATCTTCATGCTCTCAATAGTAACTGCTATTCCATGAGGAACTTCATCCTTTAAAAGTCTAAGAGCCTTTTCTCTGATTATTTCAGCTACAATATCACGTTCAGGCTGGTCTGTAATTGTATCCTCGTCATAAAATGGAGGTCCCACAGGTAAGAATTCCTTGATGACATCCATCACACCGTCAATATTCTGTCCCTTAAGGGCTGCCACATGAACTATCTTAGAAAAAGACATTTCTTTCTTATAAGCATTTTCAAAAAGCTCAAGCTTTTCAGCCGGAACAGTATCTATCTTATTGATTACAAGGATCACAGGTTTTTTTAATGTCTTTAATTCTTCAATAATTGATCTCTCTACTTCGCCGATATAAGTGCTGGGCTCCACAAGCCAAAGTACCATATCTACTTCTTCTATGGCACTTTTGGCAACCTTTGACATATATTCGCCAAGAGCATTCTTGGTTTCATTGATGCCCGGCGTATCAAGAAATATCATCTGTGCATCATCATCTGTATAAACAGTCATGATCCTGTTTCTTGTGGTCTGTGGCTTATTGGAAGTTATAGCAATTTTTTGTCCAATAAGATGGTTCATAAGTGTAGATTTACCTACATTTGGGCGACCAATTAAAGTTATAAAGCCTGTTTTAAAATTATTGTTTATTTCCATTATCATTTCCTTGTGTATTTACCTGTCCTGCCGATGGCTGAACCTGTGGCTGTACCTGCCCCTGAGCCTGCATATATGCTCTCATTTTCATTTCGCGTTTCTTTTTTCTGGAAGAAGCATATGCTCTGCAACCAAATGTGGCTGCCAAGCATAGGATCAAAAGAATAATGATCTGAGGGATATGTATCACTATCCATATAAAGAGCTCAACCAAAGCATTGATCACTTCTTTAAAGTTATATACAAATCCTTCTGCGATTCTCTCGATCACGCCCTTTTTCTCAGCCGGCGTATACTGCTCAACTTCTGAGACGTCCATATAAACTGTACTGTAATCGACCTTGTTGTCATAGGTTCTAAGCTGAGACTCAATGCTTTCAAGCTCATACCTTACATCAGAAAGTCTCTCTTCAACCTTTATGATATCCTCAACCGTCTCCGCTTTTTCAAGTATCTCTAAAAGTCTTTGTTCTTCTGTCTTTAATGCTTTTTTCTTGCTTTCTATATCAACATACTGAAGTGTAACATCATCGACATTTACTGACTTATTAGTGATGTTGGTTCCCGCTTCAACAGATTCAATAAAAAGATCAAGCTTATCAGCAGGAATTCTGATGGTGTAGCTGGCACTTCTGCTTTCTTTATACGAGGAGTATGTGCTTCCATTATAGATGTTGCTGTTCTCAATGTATCCGCCAAGCTCTTTGGTCTTATTCTCGACCTGTGCCATTGTCTTATTAAGATCTTCTGTTTCAGTGCTAAGATTTACTGTTGTAATGAGCTTTCTATTTGCATTCTCTGTCATCTCTACAGATTCGTTTGGCGCTTCTGCTGCTTCTGCATCCATCGTTTCATATGCATTATAACCCTTAGCGTCATATGCAGACTCTACGGCAGATTCCTCTGTATAGCTTGCGCCTGTGTATCCACTGCTTCCACATGCGCAAAGACCTACTGTTGTTCCAATTGTAACCCCTAACAATAAAGCTTTAATGCTCCCCTTTTTCATAACTAATCCCCCTATTAAGCTTTTACAAGTTGCTCCACAACATTAAACAAATTCTTGCTCTCTTCAATCTTATCTGCTGTTCCGATTACACAAACACAGTTATCTTCCATAAATGCATCCACGTACGCAGCAAGACTTCTGATCGTCTCCTTGGTAGTTCCAAGAAGTTCATCTCTGTTCTTCTGAATATTCTCCATTTTAGCGTGACACATATAAGCAGTAAGACCATAAGTTCCCTTGCCTGAAGGTGTCTTTGGTGTATCAAGATCAGAGATCGCGCCAATAATATACTGAAGGATTACTCTGTCATCTGCCTCAAAGTTCTTAAGATAATCAGATGCCTTTTCAAATACATCAATACTATTCTGAAGATTAGGATCTCTATAAGTCACAAAAGCACTGTCACCATTTTTAGCATAGCTGCTCATGCATCCGTAAGCACCACCAACGACTCTTATATTCTTCCAAAGGTAATCATAGCCCATCATTACCTTCAATACTCTTAGTGCCCCATTGTACTTTAGACCTTTATTCGCGTAATTGCCGGCTCTGCATACATACTGAACCTGCCCTGCAGTAACAAACGCCTCATTTTTCCTTCTAGTTGTGATCTCTAAATGGCCCTTTTCACATTCTTCTGTGAAAAGAGATTTTGAGAACAAAACGCTCTCCTTTGGAACATTTTCATATTCTTTTTCTGTTCCTGTTATATCAACAAAAAGATTCTCAGGTCTGAAGATAATTTTGCAAAGTCTATAAAGATGTTCAGATATTTCCTTTGCTCCTTCATCTGTTTCAACTTTTTTCAAAAGTTCTTCAAGAGTTCTGAAGTATCCAATGCCACTTACCTGGTCTGAAACAAAAGCTGCCGGTGAAACATAGGACATGGCACGAAGAGCCGCTGTCTGATGTCCTGCAGATGAAAGATCAGATGATAGTCTTGCATACTGCTCACCAAATATCTCTTTTAATCTCTTTGTATCATCAAACTTAGTACATGTAAGGATTTCTTTTACCAGTTCAAAAGCATACGAAAGGTTATCATGAAGTACCTTCACGCTGATCTCAAAGGCAGTTTCGAACTTCTTAACATCCGAAGAATCTGTATAAGTGCTGATAGATCCGCTTATTCCACCTGTTCGTATGTTGATTTCGTTGTAAAGATCTCCATATGTATAGTGTTTAGTATCCATCATGCCAAGCACTTTTTTAAGCACTGCAGCATATGGAAGGTCCTTTGCATCTATATTCTTAAGGTCAAAGACAAATGTCAGATAGTCAATTCCATTAGTAAAAATGTCATGGAAAAGAATCTTAACACCATCCATTTCTCTTTCTTCATATTTGAACTGTTCAGCTTCCTTTTTAAGGTCTTCAAGCTTAAGAAGCGGAATCTTTTTAAGGTCCTCAGGATCATCAGGTGTTTCCTGATATTCCTTGAGCTCTTTTGTTTCTTTGACAATTCTCTTTATCTCATCTGCAGATAAGGAATCCTTGTAAGCAGCAAGTTTTTTTGAAAGTTCCGCATCTTTTTTCTCAGTAAGACCTTTTTCAGGTTCAAGCATCAGAACTGTCTTGTGGTTATTATCAAGAAGATACTTTACGATTAGCTTTTCAAAGTAGTCTCCATCAACCTCTTTCTTCAGTTCAGCAAAGGTATTGTTTGCTTCAACGTGAATCCATGGCAGCTTGTCATCATAGAGCCAGCTGTCATAAATCTGAAGGCCATACAGAAGTCCCTTTGGAAATCTTCCAAAATCAGCTTCTCTATACTTAAACTCATCATAGTTAAGTCCGGCCATCAGAGCTTTCTTGTCAATGCCATCCTTAACCTGCTTTTCAAGAACTTCAACGATAGTTTTTACAAAATCGTCCTTCTGAGAACTGTCAGCATTTTTGGCAATTATTGAAAATACAGGCTGTTTGATTCCATTATCATACTCACTGTAAACATCCTGTCCGATTCCCTTGTCAATAAGAGCCTTCTTTATAGGGGCTCCCGGAGCTGAGCAAAGTGCATAATCAAGAATATCAAACGCAATATATGTCTTTCTGTCTAAGGTTGAACCTATACTGCAGTTATAAGAAAGATATGTATTCTTTGACTCGCTGTCAGACTCAAGGATAGAATATGGCTTTCTGACCTCCTTAGGTGAAGAAAATCCTTCCTGCGATGCAATCTCAGAATCAACTTTAAGATAATCAAACTTTGAGAGATAGTTTTTATCGATATAATCAAGCTTTTCAGCCATATCCATGTTTCCATATAAATAAATATAGCTGTTTGAAGGATGATAATATTTCCTGTGGAAATTAAGATAATCCTCATAAGTGAGCTCATAAATATGATCAGGGTCCCCGCCTGACTCAAAGCCATAAGTAGTGTCAGGATAAAGAGAATTCTGAATTTCTCTTGAAAGGACATCATCTGCAGAAGAAAATGCACCTTTCATCTCATTATAGACAACACCGTTAATTGTGAGATCAGAGGACTCATCCTCCATCTCATAGTGCCAGCCTTCCTGCTTAAAGATCTTATCAGTCTTATAAATATTGGGATAAAAAACCGCATCAAGATAAACGTGCATCAGATTCTGAAAGTCAGCATCATTGCAGCTGGCAATAGGATACACGGTCTTATCCGGATAAGTCATAGCATTCAAAAATGTATTAAGCGATCCCTTAACAAGCTCTACAAAAGGATCCTTTATAGGAAATTCTTTTGAACCGCAAAGAACTGTATGCTCTATAATGTGTGCAACACCTGTAGAATCCTTTGGTGGTGTCCTAAATCCAATAGAAAAAACCTTATTCTCTTCATCATTAGACAAAAGAGCAATTCTTGCCTTTGTCTTTTTATGGCTCAAAAGATAGCTTTCAGAGTTGAGATCTTCTATTCTTCTCTTTTCAACTATCTCATAAGCGTCCAAATCTTCTATTCTCATAATTGTCCCTTCAAATTATATATTTTAAAAGTCAAAATCATCGCCTGGCTTAAGCGGAATATCAAAATCATCCTTAAGGGCCTGTTCGATCTCTTTTCTATCAATGGAGATCGTTCCCTCAAATTTAGGCATCTTCATTCTTGGTGCCTCATCTCGTTCGCCCAAATCCGCTTCTGTTTCCATAGGAAGTACCATTCCTTCCGGCACAAAGCGCTGTTCTTCTTTGACTTCTTTTTCCTTTGTTATAACTTCACTAACTTTTTTATTCACTATTTCTTTTGCAATATCCTCAATTTCTTCCTTGCCCTCATCAGCATCGTCAGCGCTTTCTTCAGCTGCCTCTGCCTGTGTTTCCTCCTGTTCTATATTCTCTTCATCCACTATCACAATAAGTCCATCATCTTCCGGAGATACTGTAATAAGGCTGACTACGCAGGCAAGTACGAAGCCATAGAATATAGTGACCATTATCTGAGAATTCATCTGTGTAGCTCCCATAAAAGGAACTGTCAGATAAATAATAAGCATAGATAAAAGCCATGGAGAGATTCTGTCAATCTTTCTGTTTTTCCAAAATCCAATGATAATACCGGACATGGCGATAACAGTAATAAGATATATGATCTTATAATCCGTATAGATCATGAAAAGGCTAAAAGTATTAAGATTCTTAAAATAATATGTAGCCCATTTCACTAATGTATTAAGCGTATTTTCAGGTCCAAGTTCCTGGATGATCATTCCAAAGAAACTACATACGCCACCAAGTAAAACAAATACTAATTTAAACAGCCCACTCTTTAACTGCTGACCGACAATAAACAGAATGGAGAAAACAAATGGTGCAATAGTAAAAAGTGTTCCGGCATCTGTATAGCCCATAAAGCCAATTACAGCACCAACAATCAGGTACCAAATGATCCAAACTCTTGATATAAAGTGTCCACGGTATGTGCCTCTCAAAAGCGCCGCTATCAAAAAGAGTTCTACAGAGAACATTGCGTAAAAAAGATTGTCAGTTCCAAGAGAAGGTATTCTGAACCTGTCAACAAATATCGGCATAAATGAAACAAAGGAAGCAAAAACAATAGACGGAAGGCTTCCTAATAACATTTTTACCGAAGCCGATGAAAACAGGATAAAAATGCAGAATGAAACAATCTCAAAGAACAGCGCAACGTTTATGTCATTACCTGTAAGAAAAAGGATACCTCTGAGAATAAAGGTGTATACGATAGACAACAGATCATTTTCGGGAGTTACATTTGTGCCGCCGATCACAGCATTTTCATAAAGAGAAAGCTTACCTGAAACTTCAAGAGCCCCATTGGCACAGACCTTCATCCTTAAAATGAATGCACTGGCAACTATGATTCCCAGCAAAAGCCCATAAAGAATGTGAAAAAGGTTTTCTCTTGAAGCAACCCCATCTTCAATGCTGTCATATAACTTTCCAAAAAACACCATCAGCACTGACATCAAAAGAATTCCCAGAACCGTCAGAACTGCTGTATACATTATTTTTTTATCAGACGGAAAAAGTCCTAAAAAGAAGCTGGAACTCGCTACCATCACCACATCAAAAATAATAAACAAAGCCCAGATGCAATACGCTGGCCACATACGTTTCAATTTCATTTTAGGACTCCCCCCGCCTATCAAATATTAAAAATAATAATTATTCGTCTGCCTCTTCCCAGTTATGGTAAACAGCCTGAACATCATCGTCCTCATCAAGAAGATCAAGGATTCTCTGAAGGTACTTAACTGTATCAGCATCTGTTACAGATACGTAGTTCTGAGGAATCATTGTTACTTCTGCTGAAACAGACTCAACATTCTCTCTGCCGAGTGCCTCAACTACAGGCTGGAAATTCTCAGGAGAAGTAAGGATCTCATAGCTGTCCTCTTCCTCATTGAAATCATCAGCGCCTGCATCAAGAACAAGCATCATAAGGTCATCAGAAGACATTTTGCACTCTTCTTTATCAATAATGATCTGACCTTTCTTATCGAACATGTAAGATACACATCCAGGTGTTCCAACATTACCATTTCCCTTAGTGAATGCACTCTTAACATTTGAAGCTGTTCTGTTCTGGTTGTCTGTAAGTGCCTCAACAATGATAGCTGTTCCGCCAGGGCCATATCCTTCATAAGTAATATTCTTGTAATCAACTGCTCCGTCAGCACCTGAAGCCTTCTTGATTCCACGATCAATTGTATCGTTAGGCATGTTGTTTGCCTTAGCCTTTGCAATAACCTGTGCAAGCTTAAAGTTGTTAGCTGGATCTGGTCCACCTTCCTTTACTGCAACGGCAATTTCTCTACCGATAATAGTAAAAATCTTTCCCTTTGCTGCATCATTCTTTTCTTTTTTGTGCTTGATGTTAGCAAATTTTGAATGTCCTGACATAAAAACTTCCTTTCATAATAATTAACTATTTTGCTATTTCTAATTCTTTTTCCTCACTGCCCGCCTCATCTTCCGGAAGCTTGGTCATAAGAACGCTCTGGATCATATGATTCTGTACAGAAAGGATCTTGAAATTATAGCCTTCAACTGAAGTATCAAATTCTTCGTCACTTTCCGGTATCCTGTCCAATTTGGAAATAAGATAACCGTTTATTGTTTCAAACTCAGAATCCTCAAAAGAGATCTCAAATTTCTTTTCAAGGACTTCCAATGGAGTCATACCATCGACGATAAATTCGCCTCTGTTCTTGGTAGGTTTAATATAGTTCTCATCCTCATCATATTCATCAAGGATATTGCCTACTATTTCCTCTAAGATATCCTCCATGGACACAAGTCCTGCAGTCTGGCCATATTCATCAATTACTATGACCATCTGAGTCTTAGATGACTGCATGCTATGAAAAAGAGAATCAATGTTCCTTGTCTCAGGTACAAATTTAGGCTGACGAAGAAGACCTTTTATCTTCCTTATAGGAAGCTCCTCATCTGTTTCCTCTGAGAGCTTTTTCATGGCATCTCTTATATGCATTATTCCAATAATATGGTCAATATCATCAAGATATACAGGGAATCGGCTGTTATTGGTCTCCATCATGAAGTTAACAGCTTCTTTAAGGGTCATGTTTGCATCGATAGCCACCATGGCATTTCTATTTGTCATGATATCCTGAGCTTCCTTATCTGAGAGCTCAAAAATATTGGAGATCATATCTGCTTCTGACTCCAGGATAACGCCATGTTCCTGTCCTTCTGTAACCATGGACTTGATCTCTTCCTCAGTCACATCCGAAAGGCTGGCATCACCGCGATCTCCGCACAAATACAAAATGGCTTTATAAAAAACATTGATAAGAAAGCCTTCGATACTTGTGGCATCATCATTAAAAAACTTAAACACCCTGATATTCTCTTCTTTTTCCATTTCATCGCCCTTGAAGTGCCATACAACGCGGAAAATGGAATGAATAAGTATATCAATAAAAAGAACTATAAGTACTGCAATAAAAATGACAGAAGGCAAGCCTTCGTCCATAATCAATCCTCCTACCTGCAAAAAGACGCATAATATCAAATTAAACTATAACACATTTTAGTTTTCTCTATCAAGCCTGTCAATTTCCGCCTTTATTGTGCTGTCATAAATGCCATCCTTCTCTTTTTCTGACATAGGAAGATCTTCATAAGGGACAAGCAGATGATGCTTTCTGCGGCTGTTATCCCTCTTCTCAGCAAAGGTCCAATGATTGATCAGGTGGAATCTGCTCCATCTGATATGCTCGATTCTCCAGGCATCCTCACTGTCCTCATCCATAATGCCATCATTTTTAAGGCGCTTTTCGATCCAGTAGTGATCTGCTCTTGCTATGCTTGAACTCTTTTTAAATCCATCAAGTTTCTTCCACTCGTCTTCCATCTCTTTTTCATAATCAGAAGGCGCAGTCCTGTTGCTGTATCTAAGTGCGTAGTCATAGTTAAAGAGCTTACCCTGTCTATAGAGCTTTTCACTCTTTACATTATTTTCAGTGAGAATATTCTCCATATCACCAAAGACCATGATCTTATCTGTTTCATAAATATCGGCGTAACTTATCTTTTCATCTGAATAGCAATGGATCTCAGCAAGAGGATTAACATAAAGAACTTTTTGGATAAAATCGATCTGGTCTTCTTTTTCAGTGTAGATAAGCCTGTCCATGTCAGCAAGAATATCCATTTCCATATCCCATGGATTCTCATGAACAATGATCTTATCATTATTCTCAGTTGAAAGATTCTTCAAAAAGTCTGCTCTTGAGCCTTCTATCCCCCAGAGATGATACTCAAACGAGTGCTTTAAACCGTAGATATTATTAAGATATCCATATTTAAAAATGGCAAATGCTATATCACCTGAACCTACTATAGCTATCTTATAGTTGTCATCCCTGTTGTCGTACAGATTATTCTTTTTCCAATAGTCTCTGGCCATAAGGTCATTAACATTAAAGAAATGCATCTGGGTATTAATAAGATTGCCAGCTCCTAAAAGTGATGAATCAATACTGTTCATCATCATGTATACATTCTTATTGGATAAAGCCTTAGCATTCTGGCTGACAAATCTTATGCTCTCTGCATCATCTGAAAGCATAAGAATATGATCCTTTACTCTCTCAGGCTTTGAAAACTCGTAAGCCACATAGCCATGTTTTAAAGTTTTACCCAATGCTCTTCCCAGCTCGTTATCTGTGTAAACTACTGTTGCATCCTTTGAAAACCTTGAAAAGAAATGCTCAATCTTATAAAATGCGTATTTTACAAAACTCAAAATAATGCCGGCTGTAACTACAACGGCAGCTATTTTTGAGAACAGTATTATTGGTGTTTCATAGTCAGTTACAGGGTTTACAAAATAAATCGCCATAGCTGCGTAGATTACCTGAAATACATTCAACTCCCCGGACTGTGCATAACCTATGCATGCAAGAATAAAAGGAACCAGCCCTGCCAAATATTTTATCCATGGATATTTTTCCAAAAGCTTCTTTACTATTTTCATACACCCACCTTTTCCGGCTAAACGCCACCTTTAACCTTATCATTTAAAAGAGACTTCTTCAAGACTCTCGACACCTTTTCGTTTTTCATATAAAATTTTCTTTGTGTGGGGATTTAGGGTAAGGAGTTTTAGTAATTATGGTTTCTTTTTTAATGATGGCCGTTAATGCCATCTCAAGTATTGTTGTTTCAGTATTAAAAGCATTTTTCTCAATGCTTTCCTGGTTTATAAAAGCTTATGTCAGATTTCTTAAGCTGTTTTTCTGTATTCTTCCTGTTACATCAATTTCATTTTTTCTATTACTATGTATAAACGTGTTTCTGCTCTTTGGAGGAAACTTCGGTCTATTATCTATTGGAAGCGGGCCGGATTCTCAGATTCAGGCGCCCCACTCCCTTGACATCCAGGGCAGTGACCTGAATATTCCTGAGGAGATGGTAAAAGAGGCCAACAACAGTTTTACAAAAAATAACTATGTTGTTACTTCCTTTTACAACGATATCAGAACCTGGTGGATCGAATCGGTTTACTCATACAAAGGTGCTCCACTTTATATTTTCCTTTTGATACTTACCATCATAATGATAATCCCGGTTGGAACTATTCTTCTTTCCATCTCAGTATTCATGTCATTTAGCAAGATAATTTTCTTCTGTATCATTGCAGATGCCGTAATTTACGTTTTAAGAGCCATAATTGGCAAAGGCTTTTTAACCCAGGCTCTCGATCGCTACTACCGTCTTTTCCCCGATGCAGGCAAAAGACATTATGAAAAAGACTATGAGAAATGGCTCAAGAACAGATCCTATGCCGATTCCGAGGATGAACACGATCATCACCGCAGTAAAAGAGCCTCATTCTATGAAGATGATGATTATGAAGATGAAAACTACGAATACGAGGATTACGATGAGGATTATGATGAGGACTATGATGAAGACTATGATGAAGACTACGCCGAAGAATATGATGATGAATATGATGAAGATTACGATGAAGACTATGATGAAAGTGATACATATGGAGAAGATGATGTAGACTACGATGACGAGTCTGATGATAATTACGATGATATAGATAATGACGAGTATAACTATAACAACTCAGGCAATGGCAAAAGATACAATAATTCAAAACACAATAAGAACACTAATGGTAGCGCTACACAAGCTGCATCAAGTTCATTCGACTTCTTTGCCGGTTGTACTACAAAAGAAAGCGTTGATAAAAAATACAAGTCTCTCGTAAAACTCTACCATCCTGATAACATGGACGGTGACACTGCTGCTCTTCAAGAAATAAATGTCCAGTACGATAAAGCTAAACGGAAATTTTCATAAACAGACAGTTAAGATGAAATAATGCGCCTTGTTTTCTGTTTTGAATAAACATGAGAGAAAGCAAGGCGCATGCACTCGCAAAAATATAGTTTAATTTTTAAATAATACCTTTTCTCATATTCATCTCTCCCCAATAAAATCAATCATAGTCGTAATGACAAATTCCTTACCTGCATCATCAAGTTCTGAATAGCTGTGTCCTGAATTAGGCAAAGAATAAAAGACTGCACTTCCTTCGCTTCGCTTATTATAGGCATCAATCTGGTTCTTTCCGCCCTCATATGCAAAGTCCTGCTCGCCATTAAATAATATTACATCCCCGGTATATCCTTTTATCTTTTCGAATGGTTCATCGGAATCATTTTCGGGAATGTATGTTTCATCATCCTCTTCTCGCGCCATCATTTGCTCATTTATTCCAGTTGACAAAAGAATCAGTCCTGCTATTTCATTATGACTTGCAGCAACAAATGAAGATGTTACTCCTCCGTAGCTTTCGCCAAATAGAAAAATCCTATCGGTGTCTACATAATCCAATGTTTTTACCTTGGCAAGTACAGTTTCAAGATCAGTCATTCTTGATGTGTAATGAGCTGGAAACAGCTTACTTCCCTCGCTTTTCGCTCCGCTTTTATTTCCACCACAACATTCAAAAGAAAAAGCAGCTATCTTTTCCTTCGCAAGTCTTGAATATATGGCATAAAAATTTGTAGCATAACCACTTTGACCATGTGTATATATAACAACCGGTACTTTTTCACCATCAGCAATTCCAGTTGGTTTCGTTTCAACTGAATAGATGTGTCGTCCTGTCACGCTATTTTCCAAGTAATATTCAGTAGATTCAAAATCATCATTCTTCTCAAGACTTCTCCCCTCTGTAAACCAAGGAGTATTTGCTTTTACTGCCTTTGAATTTTCCGGTGATGCTTTGCTGCCACAAGCCATACTGTTAAACGAAATGAATACTATAACTAAAAATAAAACTACCCAATTTCCTTTTTTCATCTTTTCACCCCAATATTTAAACTAAAAGTCCCAAAAATTACATTTTTGAGACTTTTAATTCATATTATATTATTTATTCTTTTTAATACTGCGAACAAGCATGAATATGCTAAATGCTGCAAGGATTCCAAATACAACATCAAGAACGATTATAAGGATCTGCCACCATGTGACAACTTCTACAACCTGCATATTAGCAGAAACACCATTCATTGCATTTGAATTGGCTGTTGTATAAAGGATGTGCTTAGTAGCTTCCTTCATCGCAGCAACAACTGTAGGATCATCCTTGTATTCAACAAGCTTCTGTGTCCACTTTGCACCATCGTTGCAATCCCAGCCATCTCCGCCTGCCATAAGACCATTTAAAACATCCATGTAATTATTATTGTTTGAGAAGTCAGTCAGCACAAATCCGGGCATTCCCCACTCTCCGCGAAGAATTCCTGTAATGAGACCATAATCTCCACCAGCCCAAACGCAACCAAGTCTGTTAAAGCCTGTCATGACACAATAAGCAGATGCTTCAACTACAGGGTACTCAAAGGCCTGAAGATAAAGCTCTCTGGCTGCCTGCTCATTTGTCCATACACAGATACCATCTCTGGCTGTTTCCTGGTCATTAAGTGCAAAATGCTTCATATAAACATATACACCTTTACTCTGAATACCAGAAACTTCAGCAGCACATATCTTACCTGAAATAAATGGATCCTCAGAATAATATTCAAAGTTTCTGCCACTGTATGGTGTTCTGTGAATATTTACACCAGGACCATAAATTCCTGAATATGCCTTGCCATTTGCCAGCAAACAGTCGTTACCCATGCTGCGGCCAACAGCTGTAGCTACTTCAGCATCAAATGAAGCAGCCATAAGGTCTTCAGATGTATAACTTGTAGAAGAACCACCGCCTGTAAGTGTAGCCGTAATACCCTGTGGACCATTCTCATCCTTTGTAGCAGGCTTTGATACTGAAGCTACAGGAGCTGTGGAATGATATGTCTGACCAATAAGTTTAGCCATTTCATTAAATGAAACCTGATCAACAAGATCATCCCATGTGTAAGTCTTGCCATCAATTTCAATGCTTCCATCAATTGGAACACCTACAAACTGGGCAAGATTAAGATTTCCTTCCTTACCAACAACAGGCATTTCTCCATCAGTATTCTTTGTATAGACTTCGTTCATCTGTGCAACCATGTCATCAGATGCAGACATCTTGTAAGCTGCCTCATAGTTACCATTTGTAATGTTAGCAACAGGCATTGTGCCTTCCCAGTCTGATCTTGTCAGATAAACAATTCCATCACCATTATTGCCTTCCCTTCTATTGAGGTCTGCATGGTCTAACTGGTTCTGGATTTCATTTCCTGTTATAGCTGTAGCAAAAACAGTATTATCCTGAACTGCAACATTATATTGGCAAACCATTTCTCTATTGCCGTCTGATGTCATACCATTTTCTACTGTATAGTCTTTTGCTGCCAGAATATTATTTAACGCTTCATGTGAACCATTTGCTGATGTAAAATAGTAATCGCCGGCATCCAAAATATAGGTTCCTGCAGTGTTTGCATCATAAGCTCTAAGCTCAGTCTTAGGAACTGTTATTTCTGCAACAGCACTTCCACCTGCAGGTACATCTACCTTTGTAAATCCAACAAGCTCAACAGAAGCCTTCTCTACGCCATTTAACCTATCATAATCGGTGTACGGTGACTGCATATAGATCTGTACAGCTTCTCTTCCGTCAACATTTGAGCTATTGCTTACATTAACAGTAAATTTCAAATTATCGCCATCTTCTTCCATTGCGATGCTCTCATAGGAGATATCGCTATAGCTGAGACCATAACCAAAAGGATATGCAACTGTAGAAGCATAATCATATTCACCAACATTTTCAGTTCCCATTACTACATCTTCATAACGGGTCTCATAGTAACGGTAACCCACATAGATGCCTTCCTGATACGCAACGTAATATTCATTATTACCTTCAGAAAAAGACAGACCTTTTGACTTGGAATTTGTATAAGATGTTGCATGGGCATTCTGAAGCGCAGGTGAAGTGAGGTTATCATAGCAATAGGTATCTACCAGTTTACCCGATGGATTAACTGTACCATTCAAAAGTTCACCAACTGCACTGATTCCCTGACCTACTTCTCCAATCCACATACAGGCATCAATCCCATAATCGACACCACATATATCAGGATTGAGGAAATCAAGCTCAATCGCATTTGCAGCGTTCAAAAGAACTACAATCTTCTTTAAAGATCCGTTTGCCTTAAGCTCTGAAAGTTTAGCTAAAAGATCTTTTTCATCCTTGGAAAGCTGCAGGATATTACCATCAGCATCTCCTGCTCCATACCATGGAAGATCGGCTCCTTCGCCGCACACTCTTGAAAAAACAACTACAGCTGCATCACCATAGCTTTTAATTGAATCCCATTCATTACTTGAATATTTGCTTACAGGTACTTCATTAACCTTGAACTCGCTATTTTCAAAGATATAGTTGTTCAAACTTCCTGAAGCAAGAATTCTTCCATACTCCTTACCAGCGCCTTCTGTATAAAAAGACCACATGGTTGGATTAACTTCAAATCCATCTTTTTCAAGTGCATCCTTAAGGCTGTCAACACCGTCAGTGTTCATTCCGCCTGAACCGGTACCACCGTAAACAAATTTAGATGAATTGATACTAGCCAGTGTGATCTTGTCACCTGATTTAAGAGGAAGGGCATTATCTTTATTCATAAGTAGAACTGCGCCATTTGCAACAACGTTTTCTACCACTTTCTGCCCTTCTTCAACCTGCTGATCACTTGTGTAATCAGGCTCAAAATATGTAATTCCTTCATCACCTATGACTTTAGACCCTTCTACTCCCAGGACCATATTTATGATCTGGGAGTAGTTGTTGGCAATGGGGCCACCAATCAATGTGATAAGGAAGAAAAGCGTAAAAACAATACTAAGGACAACCCAAAGTACATTCTTTTTCTTCTTCAAAATAAATCCTCCATCAAGCCTCTGTTATGAGCTTAATCTCTGGCATTGTGATAATTCTGTATCCAAGACTTACATCTTCAGGATCAAGTGAAGGATCCTCAACTGTGATAGTAAGTGTCTCAGCATACTTTGAAAGGAATGCTTTTCCATCCATAGCACCATTCTCAGGATCAGCGATTTCCTTCATGTCGTCAGTCCAGTTTGCTGTATCAAGAACGCAGTGACCAGCAATATTGCTTCTACCGTATCCTTTTTCATGCTGCTCAAAATAAATTCTGTCAGCAGGCTGAAGTGTATAGTCTACATGAGTTGCCCAACCATCTGCTGAAGCTGCTGATGTGCACTTACCTGTATAAACAACTGTTCTAAGTCCCTTAACTCCAGGATCTGTTGTTCCAAAGATGTGCTCCTGATATGTGAGCTCATATGTGTTGTCGCTGTTAACCTTAAGAGTTACTACATCACTGCTGTACCAGCCGATAGCATCGATGTAAAAAGAGTTGCCGCAAGTAAATGCTTTGCTAAGAGAAGCTGAGCTTCCACACGCTGTAAGACTTGCACAAGTCATTACAAGAGCCATAAGAACTGCTAAAAACTTTGAAAATTTTTTCATTTTTGATTTCCTCCAAGAATTATATGTTTTTTACTTTTCACAATTTAACATCTACAAATTTTCATTTACATACGTACATCAAAAATGGTATTTCTCACATCATAATTTGCTGTACAAAAAAATCATTGACCTTTTTCTATTTATCAATCCAAATGAGCATCCAAAAACTCAAGAGTATACTCTGTTGCTTTTTTTGCAGTTTTTGCCTGGAAACCATGCTCGGCGTACTCAATCACTTTAAGTTCAGCATGATCGTATACATCAACAGCCTTTTCTGAATAACTAAGATCAACTACCTGATCCTTATCTCCATGACAGATAAGAACATCACCGTGATATTTGGATATTTCTTCATAGGCGTCGAGATTAAATGCATCCTCTGTATACTTTCTTCCGATTGTCATACCCATAATTTCTTCTTCATCGGGAACTTCGTCCAAAGAACTGTAAAGAGCTCTGCGTCCTTCAGGAATTGAAAGCGCAGGGAAATATAAAACAAGTGCTTTTACCTGTTCTGATCTCTTTGCTGCAGTAAGAGCTGCAACGAATCCTCCCTGGCTCTGTCCCATCAAAAAGAAATTTGAAGAATCAACATAATCAAGTGCCAAAAGCTGATCCATAACATCTGACAAATTCTGAACTTCCGTAAGTACGCTCATATCAAGACTTGATCCTTCAGATCTTGATCCAATACTTCCACCGCAAAAATCAAATGCGTAGCAAAGGTAACCCTTTTTAGCCCATGACTTTCCATAACCGTCAAGCATATCAGCATTTGTGTTGTAACCATGACACAAAACCACTGTGGGATGCTTTTCCTTACCATCCTCAGGTTTGTACATCATGCCATAAATCTTCTTTCCATCGCTTGTAAGGTCAAATTCCTCAGCAGTGACTGAAATGGACTCACTTGATGCAGTTGCAGATTCACTAACTGGTGCCGCATTCTTTCCGCAGCCTGCTAAAATCGTTGTCCCCAACAATATAGCCATAGCTGCCATCCCTAACTTTTTCATAAAAAATACCTCCAACAATTTTTTATGAAAAAAATAACAAAAAATGCGATTCGTCTAAAGACGAACCGCACAATCAGTACATTCTACATCATAATTTTCAATTAAAGCATAATGATATCAAGATTAAATACCTTATCTTCTGTCTTCACAGCGATAGTTCCATCATACTTTTTAACTATTCGCTCCATACTCCTCATTCCAAAACCATGATATCTTGGATCTCGCTGGCTCTTAGGCATACCATTTTCCATGATAACCTTCCCATCAAAGGAATTTTCAATATGTATGGTTGTTGTACCTCCACCACTTGAAACTGTAAGCGTGATGAATCTCTCATCTTCGGGAAGCTTTTTTGTCGCATGGATAGCATTGTTGAAAGCATTTCCGAAAAGACTGTATACATCAACATCATCCATAAAAGAAAGCTCGGCACCATTTACAAGAGTCGTAAGCTCTATATTTTCTTTACTGCATACTTCTTTTTTCTCAGCTATGACCACATCAAGGATATGATTTCCGGTACTTACAAATTCCTCGTACTTTTCAATTTTCTTTTTCAAAGCACGAAGCTGGTCTTTTGGAAGCTCAATATCATAGCCATCAAGAAAGCCTTTCAGATCATGATACTTTTCATTAACAAGTTCTATACTCTCTTTACTGCGTTTCATCTGATCATACTGCTGATGCATGAGCTCTTTCATAGTATCAACACCATTTCGGAGTTCAACTCTTTCCATGACACCAAACTGTAATAACAGAATAAAGAAATCACATAATATCTGATAGACAGCCTCCGCTCCAACCGCAAGAGAATTTCTATCATAATTGTCCTGAGAAAGGCGCGCCATTCCAATGCAGAAAACAAGCGCCACAGCTGAAAATATAGCCTTTTCCTTATTATGGAATATACTCTCCCTTTTTCTGGTAAAGGGTCTGAACATGACAAACAAAACCAAATATATAGACCCGTAGACTAAAAAATCAAGAATAAGCACCCCATTTAAGGTGGTACTTATTTCGCCAATTCCAGGGATCAGTTTTAATACAGTTTTGAAAGTACCTGCTATATCCTGCGCAATATACCCTGACGAAGCAACGAAAAGAGCTGTATAAAAATTCTCTTCATAAGCCAAGAAACAAACAATTATAGTAAGGAAAAATACGAGCAGAGATGCAGCTACTCGTGTAATACCGCTTCTTAGCTGCTCAAGATTTAATATGCCAAAGCCAAGGAGCATTTCTATTAAAACTATTCCCAAACAAGTTCCAAGAATAAATCTGAGAGCATAGTTTTTTCTTTTACCAAGAAAGCTGCCAAAAGGTAAAACTCCAACAACAGACTGAAAAAGGAGAATACTTATCCTATGATTCATATACCAAACCGGCATCACAAAGTACCTCCTTTATACTGAGCATAAGCAGACAGAAATTCTTTTCTCTTGCCCCTTGATATGGGTATTGACTCACCTGCCACTATAACATCGTCCTTTCGTATAACCTCAACATATTTAAGGTTTACAAGGAAACTTGCATTACATCTTGCAAACTTGGCCTTCTCCAATAGAAGCTCATATTTGCCAAGTGTCCCCCACTGCCGTACAGTCTCCTGCCCCATATGGAACAAAATATCATGTCCTGAGCTCTCAACATAAGTAATGTTATCTGCACTGACACGCCTTCCGGATTCCTTATTTTTCAGCTCAATGAGGACTCCGGGATTCCTGTATGACAATGTCTTTAATGCTCTTGAAAGCTTTGCCGAAAAAGAAGCATACTGAAGAGGTTTTAAGATATAGTCAAAAGCATTGACCGAATACCCTTCAACCGCATATTGAGTGAGGTTTGTAACAAAGATGATCATGACATTTTCATCACGAAGTCTTATCTTTTTTGCTACATCCATCCCAAGCATATCAGGCACTTTGATATCCAAAAACAGAATATCTGCATCCTGCTTATAAGAAGTCAAAAGATTGATTCCTCTATCGTACGTATCAACACTATATTCAAATGATGGATTTTCTTTTTTGTATCTGGATAAGACTCCCAGCAGTTTATCAAGCTGACTTTGCTCATCCTCCAAAATAGTTATCTTGTACAAATCAAAATTTTCCCTTTATACAAATACCCTTGGAACTCTTTTGTTTATATTGCAGGTAAGCTCATAGTTAAATCTTCCGCTTATCTCTCCAAGCATTTCTGCAGTTATCTCATCTCCTGATTTTTCATCTTTTCCGATGAGAATAACCTCATCTCCTTCTTTGACATTGTCTATATGTGTCACATCCACCATAAACTGGTCCATACAAACTCTGCCGATGATGTTTGCCCTTTCGCCATTAATTAGAACATATCCCTTATTGGAAAGACTTCTTGGATAGCCGTCACCATATCCAACAGGTATAGTAGCAATCTTAGTCGGTCTTGCAGTTACAAATGTTCCGCCATAGCTTACAGGCGTTCCTTCAGGTACTGTCTTTATCATTACAATGTGACTGATGAGTTCAAGAGTAGGCTTAAGATCAACTATTGTCTTTGGAACATCCTCTGATGGCCACATTCCATACATAGTCACACCTGCGCGCACCATATCCATTGAGCTTTCAGGAATAGATATTATGCTGGCGCTATTTGCGCAGTGTCGTAACTTTATCTTAATTCCGCATTCAGCCTCAGCCCTGTCAATGAACTCTTTAAATACAAGTTCTCTCTCTTTTGCATTTGTAAGATCTTTTTCATCGGCCCTTGCAAAATGTGTGAACACACCTTCAATATCCAGATTTTTAAGAGCAGCTACTTCCTTTATAAACTTTACTCCCTCTTCATCCGGAGTAATTCCTATACGTGACATTCCTGTATCAATAGCTATATGAATCTCAGGCTTTTTACTAATATCGCCTCTTTCAAGGAGCTTTTTGGCACAGGCATCAAGCTCTTTTGCCATATCTATTCTAAATACTGCAGGTCTTATACCTTCTATCAAAAGCCTCTCATAAGCATATGAAAAAGTGTATCCCAAAATAAGAATAGGCTTTTTGATAGCATTATCTCTAAGTTCAAAAGCTTCCTCTGCTGTAGCTACAGCATATCCCCAGATATAATCCTTGTTTTCCAGCTCCTTAGCTATTCTGACTGCTCCATGACCATAGGCATCTGTCTTAATAACCGCCATTATTTTGGTTCCGGCAGGAATATTCTTTCTCATACTCTCCAAATTGTAATCAATTGCCTTTAAGTCAATCTTGGCATAAACTCTGGAAAATTCTTCTAACATTTCTAAACTTCACCTCAGTATATCTTCAAGTTCGGCCGCAATATCAGATGCGACCATAGCATATTTACCATGCTTTGCAGCGGCATTATCACCACAGGCACCATGAATATATGTGCCAAGACACGCAGCCTCAAAACTGGTGTTTTCAAGACACACAAGCGCTCCTATTATGCCGGATAAAACATCTCCTGATCCAGCAGTCGCCATACCGTCATTACCGCTCACATTAATATATATCTTTTTCTCGTTGCTGTCACTTACTATAGTTCTGGCATCCTTGCAGATAACAGTGCATCTGAGCTCTTTTGCAAGTTCTTTTGGATAAAAAAGAATATTCTCCTTGCAATCACTGACAGGCTTTCCAAAGAGTCTTGAAAATTCTGCCAAATGAGGCGTTAAAACAAGTTTTCTGCCTCCAACTGAGTAATGAGCCAAAAGCCTTCTGTACTCGTTGTTCATAGCTACTAGATTAAGTGCATCTGCGTCCATTACAAGGTGCTTATTACAGTTATTAAGAACGATGCCAAGAAGCTCATCGCCCTTCATATCAATCCCGATTCCAGGTCCTATGACCACAGCATCTGCCCATTCAATATCCTTTATGAGCTTATCAGCCACAGGCTCAAAATCTTCATATACATCAATAAGAGCTTCAGGAAGAAGTGACTTAACAATTTCTGCATTCTCAATAGCAGTCATGATCTTGACCATTCCCGCACCTGAGCGAATGCAAGCACTTGCTGCCAGTACACAGGCTCCGCTGACATTCTTGGAGCCGGCAACTATAAGCACTTTTCCGTTGGTTCCCTTGTTGGCATCTTTGCGTCTCTTAGGAAGAAGCTCAGTTATCTTTTCATCATAGTAAAAAGCTGACGGTTCTCTTCCCAAAAAGCTATCGTTAGTTATCCCTGCGTCTTCCACATAAAGATTGCCGCAGTACTCACATCCGGGATAAAGGATCTCGCCAAGTTTAACCTGGTTAAAGGTAACTGTGACATCTGCTCTTACAGCAGTTCCCATAACCTTGCCGTTATCAGCATTAACACCGGAAGGTATATCAACTGATATAACAAGCATGTCGCTCTTTTTTTCTTCCTTACAGGCATTTATATACTCAACTGCCTTTAAAAAGCTCCCGGTAATATTCCTTGATAATCCGATGCCGAATAATGCATCTATAATGATATCCCATTCCAAGGAGTAAAGGTTGCCCGTCACATTGGAAAATGTGTCAGTTGTGATCCCATATTTTTCACAGGTCTTAAGCTGTTTAAGAAGAAGGTCACTCATTTTGGTGGGATCCCCTACAATCACCAAAGTGACAAGATAGCCCTTTTGTTTAAGAAGTCTTGCAATAACAGCGCCGTCGCCACCATTATTTCCTACACCTGCAAAAATAAGTGCTCTATATCTTCGCTGGCACTGTCTTTCTTTTGCCCACAGGTCTATTTTTTCCACAACCTTTAGAGATGCTCTTTCCATCAACACTTCACTGGAAATACCAAAAACTTCAGAAGTATTTCTGTCATAGATCTTCATTTCCTGACTGCTCACTGCATACTTCATTCTTGCCCCTCCCCAATATAAAAGCAGGCTGCCAAAGGGCAGCCTAATTTATTCAACATATTCCGACTCGTCACCTGCAAGAGGTCTTCTTATTGGATGTCTTCTATCAGGATCATACTTTAGATCAAAAATCTCGATAACTTCCGGTCCAAAAATCTGATGCATATAAGAATATAGATTATAATTCTCCATTTCAGTTTCCTGAAGACGAATAACATTTTTCTTTAGCTCTATTCTGACCTTTGAGATCCACTCATCCATGGTCTTGATATAATCTGTATTCTCATGAAGTGTCTCATAACACACCTTCATAGTCTCGATCATGAGCTTATAGTCAACATCATATATCTCTCTGGACAGATCAAGAAGTTCATCCTGATGGGAATCAAGTCTGTCATTACAATCATTTATAAGTCTGGTTCTATCCTGTATTTCTTTTTCGATGGCGGCTGAATTACCTGATTTGTTGGCTTTATCTCTGAGCGGCACAATTTCACCAAGAAGCTTTTTCTTAAGCTTCTTGATATCCTTAGTCTCGCTTCGGATCTTGCCATCACGTTCAACGAGTGCATTAAGTTGATCTGCTAGCTGCTCGATCTCAGGTGTCATTTCTGTCTGAGTAAATAACTGATGCCATTTATTATCCAGCGTCAGTATAGGAATACTTTTCCCCTCAAGAGCAGACATATACACTTCATCACTCTTTGCCATCAGTTTCTCTCACTGTTAAATGTTTTTTTCGTATCTATTAATATTATATGATAATTTCATCAAGCTGTCAGATAAATGAACATTTTCTACCTGAATATTGTCAGGAACTTCCAGATCAACATGGGCAAAATTCCAAATAGCCTTAATACCACACTGCGCGAGCTTGTGTGCCATTGGAACTGCCTGATCCTTAGGAATAGTAAGAACTGCTATTTCTATGTTGTTGTCCCTTACAAACTGCTCCATCTCCTCGATAGGTCTTACTTCTACATCTCGGATCCTGGTACCGTAAAGTGATGGATTGCAGTCAAAAGCGCCCTTAAATACGAACCCTCTTCTTGTAAAGTTAGTATAACCTGCAATAGCTTTACCAAGGTGTCCTGCACCGATAATAACCAAACTGTGCTGTTTGTCGATGCCAAGGATCTTACTGATCTCTTCATAAAGGTAGCTTACATTATATCCGTATCCCTGCTGTCCAAAGCCACCAAAATTGTTAAAGTCCTGTCTTATCTGTGAAGCAGTAACCTTCATGATGCTTGATAGTTCTTGAGAGGAAATTCTCTCAACACCCTTCTCTTTAAGGTCTCCCAGATATCTGAAATACCTTGGAAGCCTAGCGATAACCGCCTGAGAAATTTCTTTTTCTGCCATATGCTGCTCCTATCTTATACATATAAATATGCGTGTTTGTTAATAATTATACAAAAAATATTATAGCCACACGTTAAATATATGTCAATTGAAAAAGCGCTCTGTTATGGCTTAAAATAGCTTATTACGTCGGTCATATTTGAAGCCAGCTCCTGAAGTTTATCTGCCGATTCTGTAATAATTGCAAAGGTTGCATTGAGCTCCTGCATGGATGCGTTGGTTTCCTCTGTAGAAGCAGCATTTTCTT
This sequence comes from Butyrivibrio sp. AE2015, assembly GCF_000420825.1. GTDB lineage: Bacteria > Bacillota > Clostridia > Lachnospirales > Lachnospiraceae > Butyrivibrio. The sequence goes on from NZ_ATVR01000005.1 coordinate 107,366, forward strand.
CAGAAATAGCAGAAAGGTCAGATATAATCTCGACAAGCTTGTCTTTAGCTACATTGAGCTGATCAACATATCCTGCAATGTTTCCAGTACTATCAGCAACATTGTCTACATTTTCAGCCATGCTCTGCATGTTGGTCTTAGTATCATCAAGCTGCTGAGACTGCTGGTCAAAGCTGGCGTTGAGCCTCTGCATTACTTCTACGGAAGCTTCTGAATCAGCCACAAGTTTTTCAACTATCTTCTTTATTTCTTCTGCGCTGTTGCTACTCTGTACAGCAAGCTGTCCAATCTCAGTTGCAACAACTGCAAAGCCTTTACCTGCATCGCCTGCTCTTGCTGCCTCAATAGAAGCATTAAGTGACAAAAGATTTGTCTGGCTCGCAATCTCTGTAATAGCCTCTGAAAACTTCGAGATTTCTTTTGCCGATTCGTTGGTTGAATCGATAGTTGCTCCAATATCTTTAACGGATTCCTGAACTTCAGTGCTCTGTTCTATCAGCTTGGTAAGAGCTTCCATAGCTGCCTCGCAGGAGGTCTTCATCTGTTCAGAATAAGAATTAAGCTGTTCAACATTATCTGCTACCTGCTCAATATCTCTACCGATATCCTGAGTATTTCCCGCAGCCGTTTCAACACTCTCCGCCTGATTTACAGCACCCTTTGAAATATCGTCCACAGCCTGACTCACCTGACCTGAAGCTGTTGACGCCTGATTAGCTGAATCAGCAAGTTCTGCACCTGATTTCTTAAGCTCATTGGACATGTCCATGGTTCTTGTAATGACATCACCAAGCTTATCGCTAAGTGTCTTTGCCCCATCAGCCAAAAGACCTATCTCATCAGTTCTCTGTAAAGATTTCTCGTCAATATTGAGCTTTAGCTCACCTCTTGAAAGATTTCCAAGTTCATCCGCAATTGCTTTCATCTTGATTGATACAGTATTGGCTACAAAATAACCAACTGCTGAAGTAGCAAGAGCAAGAATGATTGAAATAACAGTCATCGTGATAATGATACCTCTGACCTTGCCATCTACTGAATCGCTCTCTCTTCCTGCAAATACCATACCGATGGCTGTACCGTCATCATTCATGAGAGGAAGGTAGTATAAATAATATTGTTCATTGGTCCCTGCCGGAATGCTCTTTGCATAGTATTCCAACTTATTCCCAACAACCTGATTATATACAGCATCAGATACATCATAACCTACAGCTTTATTCCCGTTTCCATCAAGAAGGGTTGTGATTTGTCTTGTCTTGCCATATAAAACAGAATATTCGATGCCGGTAAGAGATTTCATTTCTTCTATGATCTCATTATATTCTTCCATGATATTTTCATCGCCCTTATACAGGTTACCATCACTTAGGCTCCAATCTCCATCCCAGACATTGCTCATTTCACTGTTAAGCTGTTCAGCAGCAACCCTGAGTTCTTCCTGAACCATATCACTATATATTCTGTTAATCTCAATGCCACTAATTATAGTCAAAACAGTTGCCACAAAGATAATAGCCAGCACTGCTGCAATAATGAGCTTTAAGACAAGCTTACCATTTCTTTCTTTGACTTCCATTTATCCCTCCTGCTTCATCAAACACTAATATATAAAATACAGACTATTATTTATTATTATATTGCAAACCAAATTATAATTCCTGTAATATCGATATTATTTTTATTAAATTTTGATTAAGCTTTACTGTTTACATATCCAGTAAAATAAATTATCATGGAAAAGCTTAATACTTGAAAGATGAGGTATAAACTTATGTCATATAAAGATTACATGGTACGTGCAACAGCAGGAAATGCGCAGATAAGAGCTTTCGCAGCAACTACCAGAGATTTGGCAGAATATGCCAGAAAAGCGCATAATCTCTCCCCGATAGCAGCTGCTGCTCTTGGCAGACTCATGACAGGTACCGCTATGATGGGAACAATGATGGATAATGACGATGACCTTATCACCGTAAAAATGGACGGCGATGGTCCTTTAAAAGGAGTTCTTGCCACAGCAGACAGGCACGGTAATGTAAAGGGATACGCAGTTAATCCATATGTTATCATGGAGCCCAATGCAGCAGGTCATTTGAATGTAGGCGGTGGAATCGGTGAAGGAACCCTCACTGTAATAAGGGATATGGGTCTTAAAGAGCCTTATGTTGGTCAGGTCCCCCTCTACTCAGGCGAAGTTGCTGAAGATCTCACATACTATTTTACAAAATCAGAGCAGACTCCTTCCTCAGTTGGCCTTGGTGTTCTTGTAGAAAGAGAAAGTCTTTCAGTTATAGCAGCAGGCGGATTTATCATTCAGCTTCTGCCCTTTGCTGATGAACAGACCATAACTCACTTAGAGTTCAATCTCCAGAAGTTTTCATCAGTCACAGATATCTTAAAAGCCGGCAAGACACCTGAAGAGCTCCTTGAGATAATCCTTGAGGGATTTGATATTGAATTTACTGATAAGGTTGATCTTAACTTCTATTGCAACTGTGATAAAGACCGCGTAGAAAGAGCTCTTATGCTCATCGGCAAAAAAGAAATACAGGAAATGATTGACGATGGAAAAGATGTTGAGCTTCGATGCCACTTCTGCAACAAAGCCTACACATTCTCAGTAGACGACCTTAAAATAATCAAGGAAAAAGCTAAATAATCTCTTTTATAGAAACAAAAGCCCCTTCCACTGCGGAAGAGGCTTTTTGTATTTAATGCTTTTTATTAAAGTAAAGCAAGCGCATTGCATGATGAATTATAAAGGTACAAGCAAGAATAAATATCTGTGTATGAAACAGGCCCACAATATAGTAGTTCCTTTCAAGAAAATACCCTAAAACAAAGCCTGTGTAGCACAAAATTCCTGTAATCGCTATATCTATAAGCATGTATGGAAGATTTATGAACACATTCTTTATGTTGGTCACAAAGTCTTTAAATGAAGCATCAAAGTAAACAAAACGTCCTATCATAAGTCCAAAGTAATACATCATTACAGGACCATATTCGCTTTCATCGCCTATGTTGTTTAAATACATAAGTATCAGAATAACATAGAACATCGCCAGCATACGCATTGTTGCTTTTTCTTCGTTGGTCAGGATCTTTAGCCTTATAATAAAGCCATCAAGCACCGTATTTATGACACATGAAAAAAGAATCAGAAACAGTAGGATAAAATCTTTACCATCTGCCCAGGTACTTGTAAGATACCGCTCAATTCTCGTAAGATTTGTTGCCTTTCCTGAGGCAACAAGGCTGTATACATGATTGATTATCACATAAGAACAGGAAAAAGACATTACGGCTGTTCCTGCAATGAGCATCTCAAAAAATTTCTGAAGTCTTATCTCAAAATCTATGCTGAGATACTCTTCTCTTTTATCTGATGGATATTTCCGGGCATAGACTTTCGAATAAATGAAAATGCCAAGGCTACAAAGAAGCATCCCTGCAAACGTTAACAATAAAAAAATAAGTTTCTTTGTTATAGTAAAATCCGGATTCAAGTAAGCATCAACTGTCATAATTCCCCCAACAATTCATAACAAGTTATTTATTAGTCTGTAATAGTTTTATAACACTCGGGTCTTCTGTCTCTAAAAAGCCCCCAGGAAGATCTCATTTTTCTATTTTCTTCAAAATCATACTCTGCATATATTATTTCTTCTGTATCGCGACCTGCCCTTGAAACAATATCCCCTGTTTCATCAGTCAAAAAGCTGCATCCATAGAAAGTAAGGCTTGATCTTTGTCCGCCATTTTCTTCTGTCGGTTCAACATCTTCTCTTCCTATTCTGTTGGCAGCTGCCACAGGAATAATATTAGCCGCAGAATGTCCCTGCATTGTTCTCATCCAATGTCCTGAACTGTCAACTTCCAAAATAGGCTCTGAACCAATTGCAGTAGGATAAAGAATAATATCAGCACCCTTTAAAGCAAGGCATCTTGCAGTTTCAGGGAACCACTGATCCCAGCATATTCCAACTCCCACATTTCCATAAGCAGTCTCAAACACCTTAAAACCGGTATTTCCGGGAGTGAAATAGAACTTTTCCTGATAGTAATGGTCATCTGGTATATGAGTTTTGCGGTACACATCTAAAACCTCTCCGTCCGCATCTATCATTGCTACCGAATTATAAAAAACATTGCCATCCTTTTCAAAAATGCTTATGGGCATAACAACCTTAAGCTCTTTGCAAAGCTCTTTAAAATAAAGAACTGCAGGATTCTCCAGGACAGGCACTGCAAGCTCATAGTAGTCATAGCGCCTCTCCTGGCAGAAATACTTTCTCTCAAAAAGCTCTGACAAAAGAATTATCTTTGCGCCATTTGCTGCAGCTTCTCTTGTAAGCTGTCCCGCCTTCTCTATATTTCTTTTTACCTGTTCCTCATCACTTGCAGCAACCGCGCCGCATGCAAACTGAACACAGGCAACCTTTATCTTATTATTCATATTTTTCACCGCATTTTCTTTTACTTATTTTCTGGCAGGAATCTGTTGTGTAATACAATGAATATTGCCACCGCCTAAAAGAATATCTCTGGCAGGAATACCGATTATCTCCCTATCAGGGCAGATCTTTTTTAGTATTTCCAAAGCTTTCTTATCACTCTCAGCATTATCATCGCCAAACTGAGGAACAAGCGCTGCTCCGTTTATAAAGTATAAATTCACATAGCTGGCTGCCAGGCGCTCTCCTTCATCTCTCATATCTTCGCCCTCTTCAAACTCATAGTTTTGAAGATCCAAAGCACTTACCAATACCGGTTGCTCAGGAATCGGCAGTTTATGAACCTTGATCTTTCTTCCCTTTGCATCCGTCTCTTTTTCCAGATAATCAATACAAGCCTTAGAAAGCTCATACTGAGGATCATTTACATCATCAGTCCAGGCAAGCACAACCTCTGAAGGTGCAATAAAAGCGCACACATTGTCTACATGCTCATTAGTCTCATCATTGTAGATTCCTCTTGGGAGCCAAAGAACTTTTGAAATGCCAAGGTACTCTTTTAAAGTCTTTTCTATCTGCTCTTTGCTCATGGAAGGATTTCTTCCCTGACTTAAAAGGCAGCTCTCTGTAACCATCAAAGTGCCCTCTCCGTCAGTATGTATGGAGCCACCTTCTAAAACAAAAGGTGCTGCATCATACATGTCCACCTCCAGAATCTTGCAAAAAGACTCAGCTACAGCATCGTCCTTATCCCATGAAGCGTACAGTCCATCAAATTCACCGCCCCAGGCATTAAACTTCCAGTTTATTCCTCGCAGATCCCTGTTCTTATTTACAACAAAGGTAGGACCCACATCTCTTGCCCAGGAATCATCTGAGTCAATTTTTAGAATAAAGCATCTCTCTTCAAGGATATCCTCAAGTATCAGTTCATCATCATCAGATGAATCAATGTACTTCTCGAAAACCTTATTGTAATCACCTGAAAGCTTAAGCTCATCACAATACTCATTTATAGCTCCATAAATGAGCCGGGATGCCTCACTATAATATTTTTCATTCACAAGAAGATATAAATTTTCTCTTTTGATTATCTCGATAAAAATCCTCTTGAAGCTCTCTAATGCACCACTTCTATCCTTCCCCCAGCTTCCGGGACGAACAGGATATATCATAAGCGTTCCCTCATGGGCACCATACTCTGCCGGCATGAAAAAAGAATCTTCATAAGGCTTTCTCTTACTAATTATTTCCATTACAAATACCTGCGTATAATCATAAATCTGTAACTATCGGTAATATCATAACCTGCACTTGAAATCATCATAGCCAAATCTTCTGATGAGGTCGACACTTCCGTCCTCATGAAGAATATCTATATCCGGAAGCGGCATTCCATTAAAAGTATTATTCTTAACCATACTGTAGATAGCCATATCTTCAAACACAAGCCTGTCCCCAATACATTTTGGGGTATCAAAGCTGTAATCTCCGATTACATCCCCTGCAAGGCATGTTCTGGAAGATAATCTGTAAGTATAGTTCATCTCCCCTGGTTCCTCACCATCTCTAAGAGGCGGTCTATATGGCATCTCCAAAACATCAGGCATATGGCAGGCTGCAGAAGTATCAAGAATAAGTACAGGTATCCTGTCAGTTTCTACAATATCCATGACAGTAGTCACAAGGTATCCTGCATCAAGCGCGATTGCCTCTCCAGGTTCAAGATAAACATCTATTCCATAGGTCTGTCTGATTCTTTTTACAAGTCTGATAAGACCATCAACATCATAATCTTCCCTTGTTATATGATGTCCACCACCAAGATTGATCCATTTGATCTTGCCACGTGTATCCTCATCAAATCCTTCAAGATTTTCCTGTACAGGACTTGGAAAGAATCTCTTAAACTCTTCTTCAACTTTTAAAAATGTGGTCTCCAAAGGCTCAAATCCCTGCTCACAAAGCGTATGGAAATGAAGTCCCTCAACTCCTGAAGGAAGTCTTTCAGGCATATCCTTTAGCCTTATTCCAAGTCTTGATCCTTTTGCACAGGGATCATAGATCTCATGCCCCTCCTGTGTACTGAACTCAGGGTTTATCCTAAGACCGACAGAAAGCTTTCCTTCGGCAGCTTTTTTCTCCCACACAGATCTGTGATGTTCAAGCTGATTAAGAGAATTAAAAATAATGTGATCACAAATATCACATAGCTCAACCATCTCTTCATCACCAAAAGCAGGTTCAAAAACATGATTCTCGCCCTGCATCTCTTCGTGAGCAAGCCTCGCCTCGAAAAGGCCTGAAGCTGTCGCACCAGTTAAATATTTTGATATCAATGGATATGTCTGATAGATAGAGTACGCCTTTTGAGCCAGGAGTATTTTAGCTCCTGACTCTTTTTGTACTCTGTCAAGAATTTCAAGATTCTCGCGTAATTTCTTTTCATCAATAACATACGCCGGCGTACGTATTTCAGATAGATTCATAATTTCCCCTCATCAATACAGCTATAAATATCAATCCCATATCAGTCAACAAGCTGTGGATTCTCATCAACAACCCATGGAAGGCCATATTCATTAAGCATATCCATGTATGGATCAGGATCAAACTCATCAGTTGTATAAACACCAGGCTTCTTCCACTTGCCGCTAAGAACAAGTGCAGTTCCAATCATAGCAGGAACACCTGTTGTGTAGCTGATTGCCTGGCTGCCAAGTTCCTTATAGCACTCCTGATGGTCACATACGTTGTAGATATAAATTGTTCTCTCTTTTCCATCCTTAATTCCGCGGAATATACATCCGATGTTAGTCTTTCCGACTGTTCTTGGTCCAAGACTTGCAGGATCAGGTAAAAGAGCTTTCAAAAACTGAATAGGCACAATCTCTTTTCCTTCAAAATTGATAGGGCTCGTTGAAAGCATTCCAACATCCTCAAGGCAACGCATATGATCAAGATAGCTCTGTCCGAATGTCATGAAGAAGCGAATTCTCTTAACCTCAGGGAAGTTCTTACCAAGAGCCTCTATCTCTTCGTGGTGAAGAAGGTACATGTCTTTCTGTCCAACCTGTGGAAAATCGTATACTCTCTTGATCTCCATAGGCTTTGTCTCAACCCAGTGGCCATCCTCCCAGTAGCTTCCGTTTGCGCTAACTTCACGAAGGTTGATCTCAGGATTGAAGTTTGTAGCAAAAGCATAGCCATGATCGCCGCCGTTGCAGTCCAGGATATCAATAGTGTGGATCTCATCGAAATAGTGCTTTTTAGCATAAGCTGTGAATACGCTTGTTACACCGGGATCAAAGCCTGTTCCAAGAAGACCTGTGATTCCTGCTTCCTTGAACTTGTCCATGTATGCCCACTGATAACTGTAGTCAAAGTAAGCTGTAAAGCCCTTTTCCTTGCATCTCTTCTCATATGCAGCACGCCATACAGGCTCGTCTGTATCCTCAGGCTCATAGTTTGCTGTATCGATGTAATCAACCTTGCACTCAAGGCAGGCATCCATGATAACAAGATCCTGATAAGGAAGCGCAACGTTAAGCACTGCCTCTGGCTTGTACTCCTTAATAAGCTTAATTACATCATTAACATCATCAGCATTTACAGTTGCTGTAGTAATCTTTACACTTGTTCCCTGCTTCTCAAGTTTTTCCTTAAGAGCATCACATTTAGAAACAGTTCTGCTTGCAAGGCACATCTCTGTGAACACCTTGCTGTTCTGGCAGCATTTCTGGATTGCAACCTGTGCAACGCCGCCACATCCGATAACCAATAATCTACTCATCTATATACCCTCCGTTTTCTTCGCTTGAAACTAGGAAAAAATAATAAAATCAAATTTACCTGCTCATGTCCTCTTCTTCCTGAAGAAGATCCTCTACATATTTAGGAAGCATGAATGCTCCCTTATGTAAGTGAGTTGTATAGTACCAGGTCTTAATTCCTCTCTCATCCCATCTGTCAGGATTAAAGTCCTTTAGCGGATGATATTTTTTGCTGGCAAATCCAAAGAGCCAGTATCCGGCAGGACATGTAGGAATGTGTGCCTGATAAACTCTGTTTACAGGAAAGACTCTGTAGGCTTTTCTGTGCATTGCTCTGCAGCTTTCCTCGTCCTCATCATAGAAAGGACTTCCATGCTGATAAACCATGATTCCATCATCATGAAGCGCCTTATAGCAGCTTCCATAAAATTCCTTTGTAAAAAGACCTGCCTCATGTCCCAAAGGCTCTGTGGCATCATTTATTATAAGGTCATACATGTCCTCACATTTTCTGAGATATTTAAGGCCATCCTGATAGAAAATATGAACTCTGTCATCCTCAAGACCTATAGCATTGTCAGGAAAATACTGCTTGCACACGTCAACAAACATGTTGTCTGGCTCAACTACATCTATAACCTTTATCTCATCATAATGGCAAAGCTCTCTGGCAACACCGCCGTCTCCGCCACCAAGTACAAGGACCCTCTGGACTTTAGGATGAACTGCCATAGGCACATGAACGATCATCTCGTCATAAGTAAACTCATCCTTCTCTGAAAAGATAATATTTCCATCTGAGGTCAGGAATTTACCAAACTCAGGAGAATCAAAAACATCAATTCTCTGAAACTCACTTGTTCCTGAAAAAAGCTGCTTGGCAAGTCTTATGCTTATCTTGACATTGCCTGTATGCATATCACTAAACCAATAATCCATTTCGGCCATGATTTTCCTCCTATATACTTTCAGTTATTATCAAAAGGTTATTTCAGCACAAAAAGTTCAGAAATATCTTCACTTTCAGGACCCTGCATTGAGCACCCCTTTTCTCTTGCTGTCTTAATATAATCCAAAATGTCTGCTGTTATTACTTCTCCCGGAGAAAGGATCGGGATTCCCGGCGGGTAACACATAACAGACTCTGCACTTATCCTTCCAACGCAGTTGTCAATAGGAAGCTGTTCTTTTTCTGCATAGAATGCTTCCTGAGGTGTTGCCTTAACGATAGGTGTTACATACTCTGCAGAGAAAAAGCTCTGTGCAGGTTTGGCATAAAGACGCCTTATATCTGCCAAAGCTCCGGCAAGACGCTCAATATCCTGCAGTCTGTCGCCTATCGAAATATATGCCATGACGTTGGAGAGATCTCCAAACTCCATCTGAATGTCATATTCATCTCTTAAAAGGTCGTAAACCTCAATACCTGTAAGACCTATACTCCTGGTATTTACAACCAGTTTAGTCTCATCAAAATCAAAAATACTTCCGCCGTTTTTAAGCTCATTGCCGTATGCATAGTAACCGCCGATGTCGTTGATCTCTTCTCTTGCATACTGAGCCATCTTAGTTACTTTCTCAAAGCTGTTATAGCCGTTAAGTGCAAGGTTTCTTCTGGAAATATCAAGACTTCCAAGAAGAAGGTAGCTGGCGCTTGTTGTCTGAGTCAGATTAACTATGCGGCTTATATATCCTATATTAGCATCCTTTCCGCATAAAAGAATAGAACTCTGTGTAAGGCTACCACCTGACTTATGCATACTGATAGCCGCCATATCAGCGCCTGCAGCCATGGCATTAAGAGGAAGTCCAGGGCCAAAGTACAGATGTGTTCCATGAGCTTCATCTACAAGAGCCTTCATGCCATTTTCATGTGCTAATTCTACAATTGCCTTAAGGTCTGAGCAAATTCCATAATAAGAAGGGTTGTTGATAAGAATTGCCTTTGCATCAGGATTCTCTTTTACAGCTCTTTTAACATCAGCTATTTCCATTCCCAGAGGAATACCGAGTTTAGTATCAACCTTAGGATCAATATATACCGGAACTGCGCCACAAAGTATAAGGGCATTGATCGCGCTCTTGTGAACGTTTCTGGGCATAATGATCTTTTCACCCATTTTAACATTAGAAAGAACCATTGCCTGAACTGCGCTTGTAGTACCATTAACCATCATAAAAGCATGAGCAGCACCGAATGCGTCAGCCATAAGCTCTTCGGCTTCCTTAATAACAGATACCGGGTGACAAAGATTATCCAGAGGCTTCATGGAATTCACATCGATTCCGACACACCTCTCACCAAGAAAACTAACAAGCTCAGCGTTTCCTCTTCCCCTTTTGTGTCCCGGAACATCAAATGGAACCACACGCTGCTTTCTAAATCTCTCAAGCGCTTCATATATAGGCGCTCTTTTCTGCCTCTCAAGATCCAACTACATACCCTCCCAAAACATCTTAAACATGCGAAAAGGAGTAGCACGTTCCAAAGGAACGTACAACCCCTTGTTTTATCAAATTACACAGTAATGTAATAATACTATATAATACCGATTTTCGCTATATTTTTTAAATTATTTCACAATTTCTTTAAGAGAGCCGGCAAGACCTGCAAGTCCCTGAATATTTGAAGGTACAATGATCTTTGTAGCCTGGCCGTCAGCAGCCTTTTCAAATGCCTCTAGACTCTTGAGTGTAAGAACTGATTCATCTGCTCCTGCGGACTTAAGCATGCTGATACCATCTGCATTAGCCTTCTGAATGCTTCTGATAGCTTCAGCCTGACCTTCAGCTTCTCTGATCTTCTTTTCCTTCTCAGCTTCAGCTCTAAGGATCGTAGCCTGCTTATCGGCTTCAGCCTGGAGGATCTTACTCTGCTTCTCACCTTCTGCAACTGTGATCTGAGACTGCTTTTCACCTTCAGCAAAAAGAATTTTCTCTCTCTTCTCACGTTCAGCCTTCATCTGCTTCTCCATTGCATCTCTGATCTGCTCAGGAGGATTGATGTTCTTAAGCTCAACTCTTGTAATCTTTATTCCCCAAGGATCTGTTGCAATATCAAGTGCATCCTGCATCTGAGCATTGATCTGATCACGGGAAGTAAGAGTCTCATCAAGTGTAAGTGATCCGATAACATTACGAAGAGTTGTTGCTGTAAGATTTTCAATAGCTCCGATAGGATTTCTTACTCCATATGCATAGGCCATAGGATCTGAAATTCTAAAGAAGACAATTGAGTCAATCTGCATTGTTACGTTGTCCTGTGTAATAACAGGCTGAGGTGGGAAATCGCAATACTGCTCTTTAAGATCAACCTGACGGGCAACTCTGTCAATAAAAGGAACTTTGATATGAAGACCAACATCCCATGTCTCCTTATATGCTCCAAGTCTTTCAACTACGAAAGAATGCGCCTGTGGAACAACTCTGATATTAGTTGCGATAAGCGCAATAATAAGAATAACTAAAATAATTGCTGCTATCATTTTTCCTCCTTTTGTCATGTTAAAAAAACATGCCCCAACATTTAATTTTTAATCTATAGAAATGAGCTCATACTCTTTTACGCCAAATCCCATTTCTGCGGCGGCATCAATCGTATGTTCTCCGTTTCTCGTTTGTACTCTCTCAAGGAAATGATCTCTTCCCGGATCGTCTGATTTATAAATAAGATCCATGCAAGCCCTGTCGATAGCGATAGGGTCTGTAGAAATCAGGATTCCAACATCAGCCATACAAGGATCTTCAGCAACTGCACAGCAGTCACAGTCAACTGACATATTCTTCATTACATTTACAAAAACCATATTTCCTTTAAAGTGGTCAACAACTGCAGAGGCAGCCTCGGCCATAGACTCAAGGAAATCGTCCTGGGCTGCATGATTATCCCATACAATAGCCTGATCATCAGTCTTTGTAAGCTTTCCGCCCGAATGAATATTTACTTTTCCGGCAGTTGATGCGCAGCCTATGGAGAGCTGTTTTAATGCTCCGCCGTATCCTCCCATCGGATGTCCCTTAAAATGTGACAGAACAAGCATTGAATCGTAGTTAAGAAGATTCTTACCAACGATATCATTTTTCAAATGGTTCGCATGCGTAATTGGAAGTGTAACATCCGGCCCCTCTGCATCCATAAGGTCAACTACAAAGAAATCATTCCAGCCATGCTTTTTAATAAGTTTCACATGTTTTTCTGTGCTGTTACGTTCGCCATCATAGGCAGTATTACACTCAACAACAGTACCTCCAACATGTTCAACCATAGGTTTCCAAAACTCAGGCTTTAAATAGTTCTGATTGCCATCCTCACCTGAATGAACCTTAACAGCTATCTTACCAGTAAGCTTTTTGCCGAGAATATCATACATCTTAACAACCTGCTGTGGTGTTATGTTTCTGGTAAAATAAACTTTCGATACTGAACCCATATCATTGACCTCCTGCTTCTTTTTTCTTAACTATAAGTTTTGCTCCTTCAACTCTTACTACTTCAATCTCTTCACCTGCAGCAATAACTGAATCATCACCGCTTACAACCATCCAGGTTGTACCATCAAGATCTGCCTTTCCGCTCATTTTGAGGTTATCGATCTTAGTCTTGGCAATAAGTACTCTTCCAACAAGTGAATCAACATTAGTTTTGATTGTCTTACTATTCACATATTTAGTTGCTAAAGGTCTTGTAAATAAAAGAGAAATCGCAGATACAACAATAAATACAATTACCTGTAAAAGAATCGGAGCATTAAACAGTGCCGTGATCATCGCCACAACAGCTCCAAATACAAACCATATACTGACAAGACTAGTGGTAACAAGTTCAAGAATTCCGAAAACGACTGCTGCTAAAAGCCAGACAATTTGCATAGATATATCCATAACGCCCCTCCTTTATGTTTTATAAGATGAGTATAGCAGATTTTTAGTGGTTTTATATACAATAAATGCGCAAAATAAAGGGTTGTTTTTTGCGGAGATGGTAACAAATAGGCCGTCATCGCTCATACAGCGAAATTGCTCCGCAATTTCCCTGTCGTCCGTTTGAGCAGAGTACTTAGCGAGGTTTTTTCGAGCTTAGTACGAGCCATGGGTGTGCACTTAATGAGGCATTGCCGAATTTAGTGCAGCATCCCAGTCGCCAAACTTTGTTGGCGAGGCGGTTTATCGCTCATACAGCGAAATTGCTTCGCAATTTCCCTGTCGTCCGTTGTCGCCAAACTCCAATACATAATCAAAAAGTGCTAACGCACTTCTAACAATAGAAAAACCATGGAAGACCAAGCGAGCTTGGTTCCATGGTTTTCTCTATTGTTACCGCCAAAGCGGTTTTGATTATGTATTGGAGTTTGGCTCGTTATCGCTTACATGCCCATTCCCATTCCTGCGCCGCCTGCTGGCATTGGAGGAACTGGCTCTTTGATTGTAGCTACAGCTGCTTCTGTTGTAAGGAAGCTTGATGCTACAGATGTAGCATTCTGAAGAGCTGATCTTGTAACCTTGGCAGGATCGATGATTCCGTCCTTAACCATGTCTACATACTCTTCTGTGTATGCGTTGAAGCCGATACCCTGCTTAGACTCCTTAACCTTGTTAACGATAACTGATCCGTCAAGACCTGCATTGTTAGCAATGTGGAAAAGAGGAGCTTCAAGTGCCTTAAGAACTACCTTAGCACCTGTCTTCTCATCACCCTCAAGTGAGTCAGCAAGTTTAGCAACTTCCTTAGATGCATGGATGTATGCGCTACCGCCACCAAAGATGATGCCTTCTTCAACAGCTGCTCTTGTAGCATTAAGAGCATCTTCCATTCTGTACTTAGCTTCTTTCATCTCTGTCTCTGTAGCAGCACCAACTCTGATAACTGCAACACCACCAGCGAGCTTAGCAAGTCTCTCCTGAAGTTTTTCTTTATCAAAATCAGATGTTGTCTCTTCGATCTGCTTCTTGATCTGAGATACTCTTGACTTGATCTCGTCCTTGTTTCCAAGTCCGTCAACGATTGTTGTCTTCTCTTTTTCTACCTTGATGCTCTTTGCTCTACCAAGGTCATCCATTGTTGTATCCTTAAGTTCAAGGCCAAGATCAGAAGAAATAACCTTACCACCTGTAAGGATAGCGATATCTTCGAGCATAGCCTTTCTGCGATCACCATATCCAGGAGCCTTAACAGCTACTACATTGAATGTTCCACGAAGCTTGTTAACGATAAGAGTTGTAAGAGCCTCACCATCAACATCTTCAGCGATGATAAGAAGCTTAGAACCTGTCTTAACGATCTGCTCAAGAAGTGGAAGGATATCCTGAATGTTTGAGATCTTTTTATCTGTAATGAGGATGAATGGATCTTCAAGTGTTGCTTCCATCTTATCCATATCTGTTGCCATATAAGCTGAGATATATCCTCTGTCGAACTGCATACCTTCTACAAGGTCAAGCTCTGTCTGCATTGTCTTGGACTCTTCAATTGTGATAACACCATCGTTAGAAACCTTTTCCATTGCATCTGCGATCATCTGTCCTACTTCATCATCACCTGATGAAACAGCAGCAACTCTCATGATCTGCTCTTTTCCTTTAACCTTTGTAGCCATCTTGCTGATAGATGCAACTGCTGTATCAGTAGCCTTCTTCATACCTTTACGAAGAACGATTGGGTTAGCACCTGCAGCGAGGTTCTTAACACCTTCGTTGATCATAGCCTGTGCAAGAACTGTAGCTGTTGTTGTACCATCACCTGCTACATCGTTAGTCTTTGTAGCAACTTCTTTTACGAGCTGAGCACCCATGTTCTCATATGCATCTTCAAGCTCGATCTCTTTTGCGATTGTAACACCATCGTTTGTAATTGTAGGTGCACCATAGCTCTTATCAAGAACTACGTTTCTTCCCTTAGGTCCGATTGTTACTCTAACTGTATCTGCAAGCTTATTAACGCCTTCTACCATAGCTGTGCGGGCGTCTGCGCCGTACTTAATTGTCTTAGCCATTTTGTTTTCCTCCAAAGTATTATATTAAAAACTTAATCCGGATCATACGACCTTCTAAAAGTCTCTGGATTATTTAATGATTGCAAGAATATCGTTCTGCTTAACAATGATATATGTAACATCATCAAGCTTAACTTCTGTTCCTGAATATTTTGAATAGATGACATTGTCACCCTTCTTAACCTGCATTTTTACTTCCTTGCCATCAACGATTCCGCCAGGACCTACTGCAATGACCTCTGCCTGCTGTGGCTTCTCTTTCTCTGCTCCTGGAAGAACGATACCTGACTTTGTGGTCTCTTCTGCCTCAAGCTGCTTTAAAACAACTCTGTCTGAAAGTGGTTCTAACTTCATTGTAAATGCCTCCTTTATATAATCATTAGATTATTTTTTAAACATTGTTAGCACTCGATAGTTTTGAGTGCTAATCTCTAAGAACATATATTAGTATGTTAATCTTACTTGCGCAAGCTGAATAATGGGCTATATTTTTATATATTCAGTATTTTACTCTTAATTTCTCCTTTTTTCTCACGTTTTCTACCTTTTATTTCTTTTAGCATAGTTTAACCCTACTGTTTATCAGCATATCTTCTATATCAATTTTTTATATTTATTTAATTTGCAGTAAATTGATAATCCATATCTTTTCTGTGATAATATCCTTAATAGTATGATTATTACTGATACTATGCTTATGGCACGGAGGCCTTAAGTATGCATTTTTAGCAAGGAGGTGCGAACATGGCAAATATATTCAGCAGCCTTTCCGGCTCATATAATTATGTTAATGACATGAGCAATCTTTTGACTGACTACTCCAGTATCAAGAGCGGCGCATATGGTTCCCTTATGAAATCCTATGTAAAAAAAGTAGGTAATCAAAATGCCCTAAACGCGTACAGGGAAACCGGCTCAACTACGGTTGCTACTGATTCTGAATCAGCAACAAGCGCTACAAAAAAGACTGTTACGCATAAAACCAATTTCCTTGATAGTGTTGGACGATCAGGCTCCTCTTCTGACTCTACTGTTACAGCTGATAAATATAACAAATACAAATCTTCCTGGCTTGACGATCAGCTCAAGAGCTATGACAAAGACGCGAACAAGACCACTGCGGCTGACACTTCAGTTGCTCTTGACACAACTGTTTAAGAGAAATCATTATTATATGACATTAAGGCTCTGAAAATTCTGTTTTCAGGGCTTTTTTGTGCATTCAACTTTATTTTTCTTTAGTGATTTACTATATTGAACTAGACATTTTCATTCGAACAAATATAATATATCTGTTTAAAGATAAAAAGTTATTATTTTGTGGGTAAATTAAATGGAGAATTCATTTGACAATTTTTTTCTTGCAGGTCTGGTAAAAAGAGAAAAAGTTCAATACGACCTTGAAGATAAAGAATTTATTACTAAAACGGCTACAGCACTTCTTTTGATACATATCATCCTTGAAGGTGTTTATACATATTCGTTCTGTACTCCAATGATCTACATCAATCTTGTAAGCATTGGAATTTATCTAATAGAGTTTGTTTTAAATGCCACAGGACATAATGTAATAATTGTATGGATAGCACATTTTGAGATCTATTTTCATATTATTTTTGCTACTGTTTTTATGGGATATAAATGTGGATACTGGCTTTGGCTTTTCCCTTGTGTGCTTTCAGTTATCACACCATATTTTATGCCTCTTCAGTCAAAAGTACAGAGCGTACTGGCAAACATACTTGTTCTTCTATACATTGTAACCTTCATAGCACTATATGGTTTTCATGAGAACGGTTATCTCCCGATCGGATATGTTGCTTCTGATTCTATAGCTACTTTTATGTACTATACAAATGGCCTTATAGCATTTTCTTATATCATTGTTTACACAACAGTATACTGTGTGAACATAAAAGAAAACACAAACAGACTCAATAATCTTGCCAATACAGATTATTTGACAGGGCTTTATAACAGGCAGTTCATTCAAAAACTGATATACGACGAATCCTACGAAAATGTTGCAATCATGGACGTTGACCATTTCAAAAACATCAACGACACATACGGTCATCTCATGGGCGACCATGTACTGATTGAAATTGCAAAAATACTCTCATCTCACAGTGAATTATGTTGTGGAAGATGGGGCGGCGAAGAATTTCTTATTCTTTCAAAGGATTCTCAAAGTTACAATGATTTTTGCAATATCATACACGATATCTGTAATGAAATATCAGATAACATATTCTCTTATGGCGGTAATGATATAAAAGTAACTTCTTCTTTTGGAACCGCTACCTGCAATGATGGCATGACTCCCTATGACCTTTTAAAAGAGGCTGACAGCAGGCTCTATACAGCCAAGAATCAAGGAAGAAATTCTGTAATATCTGCATAATTATAGGCGCATCAAAGCGATGCGCCTTTCTTTATGCCTCTTCATCGTGAGGTATCTCTTTTCCGTTCAGATCAATATAGTTTTCCTTAAGGGCAATAGCCCAGTACTTCTCAGGAATATTTGGCCATTTAACAACGCCCCTTTCCTGCTCGCAAAGCCTCATGGCGCGAAGAAGAACAGTCTGGTTAAGATCAATTCCGGTCCTTATTGTATGCATGGTGACCGCAGCCCAGGCAGGTGCGTAGGTCTTAAGTTCTGAGTTTTTAAATTCCCTTAGGATCTCTTTTCTATCATAGTCCAGCTGCACATACTCTTCTTCCCAGGTCTTTCCATTTCCATGTAGTATACAAAACTGAGTCTTACCATCATGGTACCACGGAATGCCGACAGATCCGGGATTTACTGCCTTCTTTCCCCTGTAAATGTAAGTGTCCTGTACATGATTATGACCATGTAAAAGAACTCCCGTCTTTAGGTGAGACAGCACCTTTTTGGTATTTCTTTTCTCTCTGAAAAGAAGCTCTGAAGTCTCATTAGGCGACCCATGGCAATATTCAAAGCCCGGAAAGCCCTTTTGCTCATATATTCCATAATTTGGAAGGGAAGCAAAAAAATTAAAGTCCTTATCAGTCAGATTCTCATAGGTGTACAAAAGTGAGCCGCTGGCTGACCCCTTTTTCCAATTACCCTCTCCATTCTTTCTGTAATTAAGAAGGTACTCCTCCCTGTTTCCCCTAATAATATAAGTCTCAAAATACTGCTTAAGCACATATATCTGTTCCATGGTCTTCTGAGGATTGGGGCAGTCTGTAACGTAATCACCGAGAAGTACAAATCTAGTAATCCCCTTCCCCATTGCGTAATCAATGCACGCCTGAAGCGCCGAATGATTACCATGTATATCACTAAATACCGCTATATCCATCATATTAGTCTGCCACCCTTATTCATCCTGCTGTCTGATTAAAAGCTTCATCAGCAAACTGCCTTGTAAAGAGCTCGTGATAGAAACCTTTATGTTCCATAAGCTCCTTATGGGTTCCTCTCTCTATTATTTTACCATCCTGAACCACTAAAATGATATCCGCATCAACGATAGTTGAAAGTCTGTGTGCAATAACAAAGGACGTTCTTCCCTTAGTAACAGTAACAATGGCATCCTGAATTGCCTTTTCAGTCACAGTATCAATAGAAGCTGTTGCCTCATCAAGAATAAGGATTTTGGGATCGGAAAGAATTGCTCTGGCAAAAGACAAAAGCTGCTTTTCACCGGTTGAGAGCATTCCGCCGTCTTCTCCAACATCGCTGTCAAGTCCCTTATCCATGCGCTTAACAATTGCCTCGGCAGACACAAGGCGCAAAGCCTCCCAAATCTCGTCATCCGTAGCGTCAGGCTTTCCATACCTTAAATTATCCCTTACTGTTCCTGAAAAAAGATGTGGTGTCTGCAGAACATATCCGATGTTACTGTGAAGCCATAACTGAGACCTGTCCGCAGCATCTTTTCCATCTATAAGGACTCTTCCGCTCGTGGGCTTAAAAAATCTGCAAACAAGATTTACCAGAGTCGATTTTCCGGCACCGGTTTCTCCAACGATGGCAACATTGGTCCCCTGAGGAACTTTGAGATTAAAATGCTCAAGGACATACTCATCCCCATCAGGATACTTAAAGGTCACATCCTCGAACTCAATATCGCCATAGAGCTCTTCCCAATTTTCTTTCTTTGGATTAAAGGTATCTCCATATTTTTCTATGACATCCGGTCTGTCTGAAACGTCAGACTCAGTCTCTATAAGCTTAAAAAATCTCTCGACATTTACCTGAACACTTATAAGCTCAGATATTGTGACGATAACGTTCTGAACCGGTTCCATAAGGCCAAGTGCATAAGACAGGAACACAGACAGAGTACCAATCTGGATAACCCCTTCCATTGTCGCAAGGCCGCCTCTCCATAAAACAAGGGAAAGAGCCAATGAGGACATTAATGTTATCGATGATGTGAAGAGCGCAGAGAAATGCGCTGTATGTACTGAAGTTCTGTACATATTACTTGTATCTTTTTCAAAATCATTTTGGATCTTATCTTCTACAACCAGGGTCTTGATCGCTTTTGCACCGGTAATCCCCTCATTGAAATTACTTGTTATCGTAGAATTTATCTCACGTATCTTTCTGTTAAGAACGATTAGTTTTTTCTGGAAGTACATAGAGAAAAGAGCTGCCACAGGAACAAGCACAATTACATAAAGCGCCAGTTTCACATTGAGGAACAGCATCATAATAAGAACGCAGACAATATATGATCCATTCCATATAATGTCCATCATTCGCCATGATACCATTACTCCGATCTTGCCCGTATCGCTCATTACCCTTGCATGGATATAGCCCACATTATTCTGGTTGAAATATGCGAACGAAAGCTCCTGCAGATGGTTAAAAGAAGCATTTCTAAGATCTCTGTCCATACTCATCTCAACCTGCCCGCA
Source organism: Butyrivibrio sp. AE2015 (assembly GCF_000420825.1). Classification (GTDB taxonomy): domain Bacteria; phylum Bacillota; class Clostridia; order Lachnospirales; family Lachnospiraceae; genus Butyrivibrio. Next base: position 127,487 of record NZ_ATVR01000005.1, read on the forward strand.
GACATAAGTAGAAATATAATTATCAATTACCTGCAGAATAAGGATAACAAGGTAAAGGATTACAAAGCCTCCAAGGCCTTCTAATGTCTTTTTACCTACAAAATTGTCAAGTGCATACCTGTTAAAAATAGGATATATCGAGTCAACGAGGGAACTTAGTATTCCCAGAGTGACCATAAATACTATCTTGGGAAGATATGGCTTAATAAATGGATATAGTTTTGGTATTCCAAAAAATGGTAGTTTTGTTAATTGTTCGTTTTTCATATTCCCTGCATCTGTATATCGTAGATTTTTTTATAAATTCCATTGTTCTTTAAGAGCACGTCGTGGGGGCCCTCTTCCGCAACTTTCCCGTGATCAAGAACTATAATGTGATCCGCATGCATAAGAGTCGTTATTCTGTGAGAAATAAGGACCACCGTTGTATCATAAGTAGACTCTAAAAGTCCACGTCTTATTTTTGCATCTGTTCCTGTATCCACAGCAGAAAGCGAATCATCAAATATCATTACAGGAGGCTTTGAGACCAGAACCTGCGCTATAGCAGTTCTCTGCTTCTGTCCTCCTGACAATGTCACACCTCGCTCGCCTACATAGGTGTCATACCCCTGCCCAAAATTCTGGATAGTCTCATCCAAAGCGGCTACCTTCGCAGCATCCCTTACCTGTTTAAGGTCATTATCCTTAAGGGTTATTCCTATATTTTCAGACAAGGTCCTCGAAAACAAGAAGGGTTCCTGAAGCACAAGGCCAATGTTCTTTCTTAAATGACTAGCCTTGATGTCCTTAATATCAGTATCTCCGACTGTTATTTTTCCGCAGTCCTCAGGAAGGTCATACAGTCTGTCCAAAAGATACATAAGCGTCGATTTACCCGACCCTGTTCCGCCCAGGATTCCAACCGTTGTTCCTGCTTTTATGGTGAAGCTTACATTATTTAGAACTTCTTCTGAACCATTTCCATAGGTAAAAGAAACATTTTCAAAAGAAATATCCTGATTCATTGGTACTTCTTTTGCATTTTCTTTATCCTTCTCAACCTCAGAATTCATGATATATCTGATACGTTCAATAGAAACTCCGGCTTTACTCATCTCAGAGATAATTCTTCCAAGAGCCCTTACAGGCCATGTAAGCATAGCGTTGTAGGATACAAATGCAATATACTCACCAACAGTAATACTACCGTTTACAGCAAAAACAGCGCCAACAACAGTTACCAGCATAACCTGACAGCCTGAGATCAGATCGTTTGAAGACCAGAACAAAGACAAAATCCTCATGATCTCAATCCAGAGATTTGTGTACTCAAAGTTCTGTTTTTCAAATCTTTCCTTTTCATACTGTTCTCTTCCAAATGCCCTGACAACCCTCACACCTGTGAGATTTTCCTGGGCTGTAGCTGATAGTCTTCCTTCCTCATTGTCGGCTTTTTCAAAGCTTCTGCTGATCTTGTTATGAAAAATGAATGAATACAGCACCACGATTGGAATGAACACCGCAGAAAAAATAGAAAGAACTCCGTTTATCTGGATCATAAAATACATGGCGATAATGATCCTGATAATGATCCTGACTAAAGACAGGAGCTGTTCTGATATGAACATCTTTACAGTATCAACGTCTGAAGTGCACCTCTGGATGATATCACCTGTATGATTCTCACTGTGCCAGGAAAAAGTCAGATGCATGATATGCTCAAAAAGTTTATCTCGCATCCTCTGGATAAGCCTCTCCGCAGCATGAGCATTGCACACTTTAAACAAATATCTGCATATTGCTGATAAAAGAGCAAATAGAGCAACTAAAAGGGCCATGATATAGATATGGTCTTTAAGAAATGCCCTGTCTCCTATTGCATTCAATAAAAGTCTCAAATACGCAGGTATGCTCCCACTTTCATCCGGAACATCCACCAAAAGATAATCGACCGTATACTGAACAACCTTGGGACTTATGAGTTCAAAAAAAGTTATTCCAAAGGAAAGGATGACCGAAAGGCAAAAGAAAGTCTTACTTCCTCTAAGAAAAAACCACACAAGTTCAGATTTTGTATTAAATTTATGATTGATTGTCTTTTCTGTTTTATTGTTCATATGTAAAAAAATCCTGATCTAATACTGTGATAATTATAATAAAAGCGGCACAGTTAAGCCATGCCGCTCAAAAATCATTATATCAATTGTATACCTCTTTTTAAAGTATTATTGTAATGATTATTTTATAGGAATTTCATAATTTATACATTGAGATATTAAAAAATTTAATCTCCTATATGCTATTATATAATAGTATAAATATTATCGTGATGCCGTTATTTTTAAGTATCTTTTGGAGGATAAAATGTCTGGTATCGATTATGAAACACTTAAAACTATAGTAAACATGTGCAACATGCCCTCTGCTATTTTAGCAGTTGAAAAAAATACTGACGGGACCTGCGGGAAGATTCTCATGGCTGCAACAAACGACAAATTCAGTATGACCGGAGAAGACGTTGAAGGCCAGCCCTATGACCTGAAAATACCAAGAGATCCAAAATTCGAAGAGATATTGTTTAAAGCAGCCTGGAATAACGAGCACTATCACGCCTATGTCGACACCACAAGGCTTTATGGCTATTGGACTGAAGATATAGTCATTCCCATAAACAATAATGGTGATTCCAAAATCGGATATTGCCAGTTTATCTACAATCTCAATAAAGAAATGGATTCCGGCAAGTACTCCATTATTTCACCGGATATAGCAAGCTTTGTCATCAGGACCTGCCTTAACCTCAGGAAAAATGACGATTTCTACACAACTATGAATCTCGTAACAAAAGAAATCCGCGAATTCACTGATTCTTTTGCCACATCTATTGTCACAGTCTCAAAAGATCTCTATCAGTTCGAAGTCATCAGCGAATCCGTCAGAAATAACCTTGTCAACATACATGACATCTTCACTGATATTCCATATGAAATAGTTGAATCATGGGAAGATCTTATTTCAGGCACAGACTGCATCATCATCCGAAACGAACAGGATATGTGCGATATTGAAAAGCGGGCACCTGAGTGGGTAAAGACACTTAGGGCAAATGATGTAAAGACCCTTTGCCTTGCGCCTTTCATTCATCAAAACATGATAATCGGATATCTTTTCATCACTAATTTCGATATCAGCCAGCTGGCACGATTCAAAGACACAATTGAGATGGTCGCTTTCTTCCTGGCTTCAGAGGCAGCGCACCACATCTTTATTGATAAATTAAGAAGTCTGAGTTCCCTTGATATCCGTACCGGTGTTCAAAACAGAAACGCCATGAACACAAAGGTTGACGAACTTGCCATGGAACTTAAGATGGCTCCTGTTCCTTACAGTGTTGCTTTCTGTACCTTGAGCACCTTAAAAACCATCAATATAAATCAGGGACATGATGCCGGAAACAATCTCCTTAGAGATGCAGGAAAGATACTTCGCGAAGTGTTTAAAGATGACTTTATTTACAGATCTGCAGGCGATGAATTTGCAGTAATATCAACAAACAGCTCCGAGGCAGAATTCAGCAAAAAGATCGACACCTTAAAAGAGAAAGCTTCAGACCCTGAATGGGTATACTTTACAGTTGGTTACTATACCGACACCACCGACGGTTCACTTCATACAGCTATGAGATTTGCAAATCAATACGGCCAGGAATTCAAAGAAGAATTCTATTACACACACCCGGAGATGATAAAATAATATGACAAATGAAACCTATTTGAAATTAAAAGATTATGTTAATCAGCTCCCAATTCCAAGTACGATCATGGCTGTTGAGAAGCTCCCTGACGGCAGTTGTGGTGAAGTGCGCTTTGCTGTTATAAATGATCTTTTAAAGAAAAACTATTACGATGTTTTTGTTGGTACCGAACATGATGCTGGCGTTGATTATGAATCCTTTGATAAACACCTTGAAGGACAGCTCTATACCATGCACCTTCCAAAAGAGCCAAATTTTGAAGATGTTTGTTTCAGAGCTGCATGGAAAGGTGAGTTTATAAACACCTATGTTGACACCTCTAAAGTTTACGGTTATTGGACTCAGGACATCCTCAATCCCATCATGGAAAAATGCGATGATCCTGCTATCTCCTACTGCCAGCTCTCCTATACTTTGAATAAAGAAATGGACACAGGCAAATTTGCAGCCGTTTCTCCAGACATTGCCAGCTTTGTTATAAAGACCTGTCTCGAGCTTAGAAATGAGCATAAATTCCTTGATAGCATGGAAATTGTCACAAAAGACATTCTCGAGTACACGAATTCATATGCAGCAAGCACACTTACAATAGACAAAGAATTCAGATCCTTTGATATAATCAGTGCTGCTTCATCGGATCCTCACAACGATATCCGTGGCGTCTTCTCTTCTATTCCTTATGAGATTGTAGAATGCTGGGAAGAGCTTGTAAAAAAGACAAACAGTATAATCATAAAAAATGAACATGACCTGGATTACTACGAGAAAAAGGCCCCTGCCTGGGTTAAGACCTTGAGAATAAATAAAGTTCAAAGTCTGTGTCTTGTTCCCTTTACCCACAACGGAGAAACAATAGGTTACCTCTACATCACCAACTTCGATGTAAGTCATCTAGTAAGGATAAAAGAAACTATTGAACTTATCTCATTCTTTTTATCATCTGAAGTTGCTAACCACCTGTTTTTACAAAGGCTCGAGTATCTCAGTAACGTTGATATGCTTACAGGAGTATTTAACAGAAACTGCATGAACGTAAATGTAGACGAGCTGGCGCTTAAACTTGAATTTAACCCACGGCCTTTCAACGTAGCCTTCTGCGACCTGAATGGTCTTAAGACAATAAATGATAATGGCGGCCACGAACAGGGCGATAAACTTCTTGTTTATGCTGCTGATGTGTTAAAAGAAGTTTTTGCAACAGACAAGATTTACAGGGCAGGCGGTGATGAATTTACTATCATTTCCTTCGATACTGAAAAGAATTTTGAAGAAAAGATAAAAATCCTTCGTGAAAAAGCATCTGATCCCAACTGGCTCCATTTTGCCATTGGTTACTATCATGATGCAGACTCAGGTAATCTCCGTCTTGCCATGCGCTACGCAGATGAACGCATGTATAAAGACAAAAACAAATTCTACGAACAATACCCCGATAAAAGGCGTTAAAAAAAGCGAGTGCTTAGCACTCGCTTTTTACATACTTTAAACAAGGAAGTTCGGCTCTCGCACTTCGTGCTCGCCCGAACGACCATGCTGACTAGACTCGACAAGACCTCGTCAAGTCATCATGGTCAGAACTTACCAGCTTTTGCAGCCTCTTCGATAGAAACGGCTGTTGAAACTGTCATACCAACCATAGGGTTGTTACCAGCTCCGATAAGACCCATCATCTCTACGTGAGCAGGAACTGATGAAGAACCAGCGAACTGAGCATCTGAATGCATACGTCCCATAGTATCTGTCATACCATAAGAAGCAGGACCAGCTGCCATGTTATCTGGGTGAAGTGTACGACCTGTACCACCGCCTGATGCTACTGAGAAGTACTTCTTACCAGCTTCAACACGCTCTTTCTTGTATGTACCTGCAACTGGGTGCTGGAATCTTGTAGGATTTGTTGAGTTACCTGTGATAGATACGTCAACGTTCTCCTTCCACATGATAGCTACACCTTCCTGTACGTCGTTAGCGCCGTAGCAGTTAACCTTTGCACGAGGTGAATTAGCATCCTTAGAATAGCACTTTCTGAATACTTCCTTAACCTCGCCTGTATAATAGTCATACTCTGTCTCAACATATGTGAATCCGTTGATACGAGAAATGATCTGAGCAGCGTCTTTTCCAAGACCATTAAGAATAACTCTAAGAGGTTTCTGACGAACCTTGTTAGCCTTCTCTGCGATACCGATAGCACCCTCAGCAGCTGCGAATGACTCGTGACCAGCAAGGAATGCGAAGCACTCTGTATCCTCTTCAAGAAGCATCTTTCCAAGGTTACCATGTCCAAGACCTACTTTACGTCTGTCAGCAACTGATCCAGGGATACAGAAAGCCTGAAGACCAATTCCGATTGCTGCAGCAGCGTCAGCAGCCTTGCGGCAGTTCTTTTTGATTGCGATAGCAGCGCCTACTGTGTAAGCCCACTTTGCATTTTCGAAGCAGATTGGCTGGATGCCTTCGATAAGCTTGTAAACATCGATGCCAGCTGCCATTGTTATATCTTTACACTCTTCGATAGAAGAAATTCCATACTCCTTAAGGCAAGCCAGGATCTGGGGCTCTCTTCTTTCATATGATTCAAATAAAGCCATTGTATATTTTCCTCCTTACCTATTACTCGTGTCTTGGGTCGATGCAACGAACTGCATCTGCAACACGTCCATACTGTCCCTTAGCCTTCTCAAGAGCTGTGTTTGCATCATCACCAGCCTTGATGAAGTCCATCATCTTACCAAAGTTAACATACTTGTATCCGATGATCTCATCGTTCTCATCAAGTGCGATATCTGTGATGTAACCATCTGTAAGTTCAAGGTAACGAGGTCCCTTTTCAAGTGTACCGTATGTTGTACCAACCATTGAACGGTTACCCTTACCAAGATCCTCAAGACCAGCACCGATCTGAAGACCATCCTCTGAGAATGCAGACTGTGTTCTGCCGTAAACGATCTGAAGGAAGAGCTCTCTCATAGCTGTGTTGATAGCGTCACAAACAAGGTCTGTGTTAAGAGCTTCAAGAACTGTAAGTCCTGGAAGAATTTCAGAAGCCATAGCTGCTGAATGTGTCATTCCTGAACATCCAATAGTCTCAACAAGTGCCTCCTGAATGATACCGTCCTTAACATTTAAGGAAAGCTTACAGCAGCCCTGCTGTGGAGCACACCAGCCGATACCATGTGTATAGCCGGAAATATCCTTTATTTCTTTTGACTTAACCCACTTAGCCTCTTCCGGAATGGGAGCTGCACCATGGTGTACCCCTTGTGTAACAGGGCACATGTTTTTTACCTCTGTAGAGTAAATCATGAAAAAATCTCCTTTCGTATTGTGAAGTAACTTTCATTACTTGCTACCTATTTTTAGACTGGCCATAATTCGATGCATGCCAAGCATCAGGCCAAAGATAATGCCTTCTGAAAACATACCCTCAGAAAACACCATCATTATTTTTGCACATAATGATGCTAATTTCAATAACGTTGTTTATTTTTTAACAGATTTTTTAGTCTTATCTTTTCAGATATGTTATTATTGACTTGTTAATTCAAAAATATAGGTGAGGTATTTAACATGGAAGAATTTAAGATTTCAAATATGTATGATCTAAATGAAACTATCGCTGCTGATTATATGAAAACTAAAGAATATCCTTGGGAGCTTCTTGCAGGTATAAAGGATTACATCATTGAACTTGGAAACAGCCTTCCAGCTGATAAATATGAGAAGCGCGGCGAAAATGTATGGGTTGCAAAGAGTGCAAAGGTCTTTGATTCTGCTTACCTTGGCGGACCATGTATCATAGATGAGGACGCAGAAGTCAGACAGTGCGCATTCATCAGAGGAAGCGCAATCGTTGGTAAAGGTGCCGTTGTTGGAAATTCAACCGAGCTTAAGAATGTAATTCTTTTCAACAAGGTTCAAGTTCCTCATTATAACTATGTTGGAGATTCAATCCTTGGATTCAAGGCTCACATGGGAGCAGGTTCTATCACTTCAAATGTTAAGAGCGACAAGACTTTGGTCGTAGTAAAGAACGGCGCTGATGACAAGGTAGAGACAGGTCTTAAGAAAATGGGCGCAATGCTCGGTGACAATGTTGAAGTTGGCTGCAACTCAGTTCTTAACCCAGGAACAGTAATCGGAAGAAACTGCAACGTATATCCACTCTCTTCTGTTCGTGGTTGCATTCCTGAGGGACACATCTTCAAAGATAAAGATCACGTAGTAAAGAAGAATTAAAATATTAAACGATAATTGGTTCAAAGGAATTGATCTTTTTACGAATGCTTACGCCGATGGCGTAAGCATTCTTTTGTTATCAGTTCATCCTTTATAGTAATAACCATATGATGAAACAAATATGTGTATTGGAAACGATACTTTGAAGACAGAGGGACGGTTCAATTGACTTATAAAAAGTCATTTGAACCGTCCCTGTTATTCTACGTATAAGCGTAAGAAATTGGGAATTAATTACGGCTCCGTCCGCCACCATTGACTGAGCCTGAGAAAAACGCCTTGGTCAGCGAGCCGACGGTGAGGATGATGGGAACAGTAGATTTTCACGCACCGTCGGATTCAGCATTGTAGCGTTTTCCTCAGAACCCGTCAATGGCAAGCACCTACGGTGTGGCTAGGTACAATGGCCTCTGGCTCTGACTCCGAGAACAGTAGATGTTGATTCTTCTAGAACGTATAAGGCTTTATTCCCTCGGCTCCCAATGTTATGAGAGCGAGCTGCTGCTTTGGGCATATAGCTTGTTTTTAATAGCTCGGCCACCTGCAATTAACCGGTTTTGGGCTCATAGCCTGATTTCAGGCTTTCAGCCACCCCGCATTATAGCTTTTATCGTTAAACTACTACCCATGTCAAGGACAGTATTTGAAATTTACACCCATTTTTTAGACCAGCATCTTCTTTGGATATTCTCCGGTTTTTATGTATCTGTAGTATTCATTTGGTGATAGTTTATTAAGACTAAGTTTATATCGGTCATTGTTGTAGTAGTCAATCCAATCATCTATGGCGTTTCTTATGTCATTTACAGAATTCCATTTACGTGATTTTATGCCAAGCTCCTGTTTCATATGTCCAAAAAAACTTTCCTGTGGTGCGTTATCCCAACAGTTACCCCGGCGAGACATTGATTGACGTAAACCATAATCAT
>NZ_ATVR01000006.1 GCF_000420825.1 Butyrivibrio sp. AE2015
GATATATACAGCTTCGCTGAGATAAGGAATGCTTATGATATCAAGGCTGACATCATGTTTGCCTATCAGGGAGAGTACGAGCATGGAGCGATGATTGGCGGAGAACCTGCCAAACTTGAAATGCTGGGACTTTCAAGGGCAAGGGCTGGTATAGGCATAGATGTAAGCCTTGATGGATCGAAGGTTGTTTACGAGCTTGAGTACGATCCGGCTCTTTTCTCTAAGTTTACAATAGAGGGCCTTGTTCACATGATGGATAATATCACCCATGAGTTCATGAATAAAGAACGTCTGGGCGATGTATGCCTTACCGCCAAGGCTGATGAAGAGAAGATAAAAAATCTTCATGATAGCGATTTTACTGTAAAGGAAAGACCTGCTTATCGGCTTCTTCAGGATGCCGCACATAAGAATCCTGACAGGAAGGCTCTTGTTGCCAAAGACAGGACGCTTTCCTACAAAGAACTAAATGAGGAAGCAAATGCTCTTGGATTTATATTAAGGAGCAAGGGCGCGAAAGCCGAGAGCATTGTTGCTGTAATGCCTGACAGGGACAGCTATGCCTACGTCATGAGGCAGGGCGTACTTAAAAGCGGCGGAGCATTTCTTCCGATAGATCCTGAGTATCCTGAGGATAGAATACGCTTTATTCTCGAAGATTCAGGGGCAAAACTTTTAGTGACAAAGAGAGAAATCCTGGAAAAACGCAAAGAGATGTTTGATGTCCTGGCTGAAAGCGGAGTCGAACTTATCTGCGTTGAAGATGCAGTAAAAGAGGGCGAAAAAGAAGACCTTAACGAAACTGTTCCTTATGAGGCACTTGCCTATGTCATTTATACCTCCGGTTCAACAGGAAAACCAAAAGGGGTTATGCTCACCAATAAAAACCTCGTGAATTTCGTTGATGATAATGAGAAAAACCACGAGATTTTGGGCTATACAAGGCGAGGACACGTAAGCCTTGCAATAGCAGCACTTACTTTTGACTTCTCTATAATGGAGGAGTTTGTTCCACTTGCCAATGGCATGACGGTGGTACTTGCAACTCATGAAGATATAATGAATCCTGTTCTGCTTGGAAAGCTTATGACCGATAACCATGTTGATGTTATGAGCTGCACACCGAGCTATCTGATGAATATGCTGGACATGGGTGAGTTTACGGATGCCTTTACAGATGCGGTAAAAGGTCTAAAGAGTGTGGATATGGGAGCTGAGGCCTTTCCACCTGCTCTTTTTGGCAAGCTGAAAGATATAAATCCTGATATATGCATAATGAATGGATATGGGCCTACTGAGGCAACCATAAGTTGCACCATGCAGGTTGTTGAGGATACAGAGAACATTACAATTGGAATACCTAATGTAAATGTTCACGTTGCCACCATCGACAGGGAGGGGCGACTTCAGGGACTTGGCGCCCTGGGTGAAATGGTGATAATTGGCGATGGTGTAGGACGAGGATACATCGGAAGGGATGATCTTACCCAAAAGTGTTTTATTAGGTTATTTGATATGCCTGCATATCGAAGCGGCGATCTTGTGCGAATCAAGGAAAATGGTGACATCGAGTATCATGGACGAATTGACAACCAGGTCAAGCTAAGAGGGCTTAGGGTTGAACTTGGCGAGATAGAGAGCGTAATAGGTACATATCCCGGTATCAGATCTGCTATCGTTATTGTTTTAAAGAAAGAGACTGAGTATCTGGCTGCATATTTCACTGCTGACAATGAAATTGACATTGATGCTCTCAAGGCACATCTTTCATCTCAGCTTACTGCTTATATGGTTCCACAGGCTTTTGTACAGCTGGAGGAGATGCCTCTTACTGCAAATGGCAAGATTGATAAGAAAGCTCTGCCTGATCCTGGAAAGGAAGAGGAAAAGGTTGTGCTTCCTGAGACTGAGTGCCAGAAGGCTATTCTAGAGATTATAAAGAAGATAATAGGTGAAGTTCCTATTGGAATCACTACAGATCTTTTTGCTGCAGGTCTTTCATCTCTTGGATGTATAAGACTATGCACAATGCTGGCAGGGGAGTTTGGCAAGAATGTTACCATCGCCGAACTGTTTGAAACCAAAACAGTAATTGACATAGAAAAGCTTCTGGAGACCAAGGAAGAGGGTGAAGAGTTTGAACTCAGAAAAGAGTATCCTCTTTCTATGACTCAGATGGGAATATTTGTTGAGAGCATCCATTACAAAGATTCTACTATCTATAATATACCGATCCTTTATGAGCTTTCTCCGGAAATAGATATGAACAGGCTCCGTCTGGCGATAGAAAAGACATTGAAAGCTCACCCATATCTGTCTATGACTCTTAAGGTGAATGAAGAAGGAGAAGTTTTTGCTGTAAGAAGTGATGAAATAAAGGTGGAAATTTCTGAGGGTACTGTTTTGCCTTCTGATGAGGAGCTGGTCAGACCATTTGATCTGACTTTGGGAGAGCCTCTTTGCAGAATCGGGTTGTTTGCTTCCAATGAGGGTAAATACCTTTTCATTGATACCCATCACATCATAAGTGACGGTGAATCTTTAAGTATTTTTATGGAAGACATCAACAGGGCATATTTGGGCGAAAATGTGGAAGCAGAGCAGTTTACAGGATTTGAGGCAGCTGTTGTTGAGAAGACGAGAAGAAATTCTGACAAATTTGAAAAAGCAAAAGAGTGGCATGATAGAATTTTTGGCAACTGCAAAAAAGTTACTCTTCCTCCAACAGAAAAGGCAACAGCAACTGATGATGGGGACTTAGTTTTGGCAGGAAGGATTTCGGCAAATGATATCAGAGCGTTCTGTGAGAAGAATCGTTTTGGTCTAAATGCGTTCTTTACCATGGCTATGGGACTTTCGCTGAAAGTATGTACTGGTTCTGAGAATGCAGTATTTGCCTCAATTTATAATGGCCGAAATGACAGCAGGCTAAACCGTAGTATAGGAATGTTTGTAAAGACCATTCCGGTATCAATAAGTCCTTCACCTCAGATGGATGTATCTCATGCAGTAGGTGAATGCCAGAGTATGCTGTTAAATGCCATGTCCTGTGATATATTCAGTTTTGCTGAGGTATGCAGCACCTATGGACTTAGTTCTGATGTGCTTTTCGCATATCAGGGAGACCAGACAGATGATGCTGTCCTTATTGGAGGAAAAGAGGCCAAAGAGAAGGAACTCGGACTAGGAGCTTTCCAAGCAAAATCGCCATTTGGACTTGATATATATCTTAAGGATGATAAGGTGGTCTATGAATTTGAGTATGATACAGAGATGTATGGCAAGACCACGATGGAGCGCTTTTATAAGCTGATGGAAGAGGTAATCCAAGGACTATTAACCTGCAGAACAGTTGAAGATGTGCTTTCTCTTAGCGAGGTAAAAGAATTCCGGGCAGAACAAGAATTAGTTGAGAAAAAAGATATTCCGGATACCGTTACAGATTCTCAGGGGCCAAAAGAAGCTGCAGTAGCATTTGAAGGATCGAAGCAACTGGAGGCGCTGACAGAACAGATTCTGGAGATATTCAGAAAGACATTGAAAAAAGATGATTTCCATTTGGATGATAATTTCTTTGAATATGGTGGAACGTCTCTTTTGGCGGCCAAGGTAATGATGGCCATAATGGTCAAAGATTATCCTGTAGTTTATCAGGATATATTTAATAAACCAACACCAAGACAGCTTTCTGAGCATCTTTTCTCAAAGATTAAGGATCAGTGGAATGAAGAAACTGTTCAAAATCAAACAGATCAGACGAATGAGGAAAGTGTAACGGTGAATGAGTATGCAAAAGCCCTTTCCCACAACATACCGCAGTATTTGGATAATATAAAAACCGAGGGACTTGGGACAGTTCTTTTGACTGGTGCTACGGGCTTTTTGGGAATTCATGTGCTAAGAAAGCTCATTGATTCCGGAACTATGAAAGTCTACTGTCTGCTTCGTGGTGGTAAAATTGGAGCAATGAGACGACTTAGAGAAAGTTTCTTCTACTACTTCGATGACCTGGATGAGGATTACTTTGGAAACAGGATAGTTGCAATTGAAGGAGATATCACGGATGCACAGAGCATCCAGAAACTTGAAGAATACGACATTAATACACTTATAAACTGTGCCGCTTCAGTCAAACACTTTGCAGATTTGGAGTTTCTTAAGAATGTCAATGTATACGGAGTAGCTAACCTTGTTGATTTGTGCCTTAAAAAGGATATTCGTCTGGTGCATATATCTACGGTTTCAGTATGTGGCGAAAGGAATGTCGGTTCTAATGGAGAGACGACGCTTAGAGAGGATGCCCTTGATATCGGACAGCAGGTAGAATCAAATGGCTACGTATATTCGAAGTATCTGGCTGAAAAGCTCATTCTTGATGCTATAGAGGAGAAGGGACTTAATGCTAAGATAATCCGAATGGGTAATCTCATGAGCAGATATGAAGATGGTGAGTTCCAGATCAACTTTAACACTAATAATTTTATGAATACATTAAAGTCTTACGTGGTTCTTGGGTGCTTCCCTGTGCAGGACATGGACGAAGAGGATGAATTCTCACCTATTGATGAAGTGGCCAGAGCTACAGTACTGCTGGCAGGAACTAATAGTGAGTTTACTGTTTTTCATGCCTATAACTCCCATACTATAGAAATGGGGGACCTGGTACAGGCGCTTAATGACAATGACCTGAAAGTGGATGTGGTAGACGAAAAAGAGTTTAATGAAAGGCTGAATAGAGCTCTTATGGATGAGCGTATCAACCGTTTTGTTTCACCGCTTGTAAACTATAAAACCGATAATGATGAGAATATTATCGAAAATGATGTAGATAATAAGTTTACGGTGAAGGCACTTTACAGACTGGGATTTCATTGGCATATTACCGATAATGAATATATCGAAAATGCAATTGCAATGCTAAAAACATTAGGCTTTTTTGACATCTGAAAGGAGAATAGTGACAGAGATAACGTTTTTTGCAACTTAGACATCTCTTATTGTAACTGATGATGGAGATTACAATATGATGGATAAAGTACTAGCTGCGTGCGGAAATGATTGTGCATCCTGTCCCAGATATATAGCGCATCCTTATGAAAAAACAGAGGAAGAGCTTCATCATACAGCAGAGTTATGGCTTAAGATAGGATACCGTGACCATGTTGTTACTAATGAAGAGATATCATGCACAGGATGCAAACCTGAGAATTGGTGCAGGTATCATGTAGTAAAATGCTGTGAAGAAAGAGGCATAAAAACCTGTGCAGATTGCTATGAATATCCCTGTGCCAATATGAAGGAATGCTTTGAAGTTACAAAGTCCTTTGAACCTATGTGCAAAAAGGTCTGCACTGATGAAGAATATATGCAGCTAAAGAGAGCCTTTTTTGAAAAAGAACAGAATCTGAAATTGACTAAAAAGTGTTGAAATTGTAACATGTTGCTGATATACTGAATCTGTTGTAAAAAATATTAAGGAAAGCGAGGTATTCGTGATGAGTGTAAAGAGAATAGAGATTGTAACAGAATATAGTATGAAGACCTCGGTTTGTGATAGATAAATAATTGATCCTTTGGCCGTGGCTTATTAGTCACGGCTTCTTTTTTTCTAAATGCCATTGTCATGGCGATGATCTCAACCTTAGTCTCCATACTGATCACAAAGAAAAAAATATGGAGAAAAAAATGAATAATACAGAAAACAATTTATGTAAAGGCAGAGTTTCTGCGATATACAAGAACAGTTATGTAATAAGGTTTGAAGGAAAAGATATTTCTGCCAGACTAAAAGGAACATTTCAAGAGAAGGCACCTGAGTTTTTCCCTGTTGTGGGTGATTACGTCTCTTTTGTAAATAATCCAATTGGAGATTCTTTGATCGCATCGGTTGATGATAGAACAAGCTTTTTGCAGAGGCCCGATCAGGCTAAAACAGGAGTCATGCAGTATATGGTGGCAAACGTGGATTACACGTTGATAGTCACCTCTCTAAATGAGGACTACAGTTACAACAGAATCGCCAGATATGTGAGCGTTGTTCTCCAGGGAAACTCTATTCCAGTGGTGGTTTTGACAAAATCAGATCTGTGCAGCAACTACGGCAGATATGTTCGTGAAGTGGAGAGCATCTCTGATAAAGTCAGAGTTCATGCTATTTCGGCTTTGTATGGAATAGGCGTTGATGAATTATATGAATACATGAGGCCGGGCGTGACATTGTGTCTTATGGGATCCTCCGGAGCAGGAAAGTCAACGCTTTTAAATGCCTTCGCCGGTGAAGAAATAATGAAAACCTCGGAAGTGCGAGAATCAGACTCCACAGGAAGACATACCACAACATACAGGCAGCTGATTGAGCTTGAAAACGGCGTATCAATAATAGATACACCGGGCATGAGAGAGCTTGGAATGGCTAACACAGAGCTTGGAATAGACAATACATTTTCAGATATCCTTGCCCTAGAGCAATGCTGCAAGTTCAGTGATTGCAAGCATGATACCGAACCGGGATGCGCTGTGAAGGCAGCAATAGAAAGCGGCGAGCTTTCAGCAGAGCGATACATCCTCTATAAGTCATTGAGCGCGGAAAATACCAATAATTACGCTAAGAAAAAAGAAATCTCAAAGTGGGCTAAGGCTGCTAAAAAGCTGAAAAGAGATAATTATAGATTTTAAAATAAGAATTAGCCATTTTGCATTTCACCGTTCAAAAATTGCAAGTCACCGCCAATTTGCTTTTTTCTTGCCTCAAATAAGTTAATATCTGTTTCAGATACAGGAAAACAGGTAACAAGAAAGAGGTCAGATATGAAAAAAGCAATTGAAGTTAGTAATTTGGTCAAACAATACGGCGATGTGGCAGCAGTAAACAACATCTCTTTTGAAGTTGAGCAGGGCTCTCTTTTTGCATTCCTTGGAGAAAACGGAGCCGGCAAGTCCACAACCATAAATATGTTAAGTACGATCCTTCCTAAGACCTCAGGCCAGGCCAGGTTAATGGGGTATGAACTTGGAAAAGAAGATGATGCCATCAGAAAGTCTATTGGGATAGTTTTTCAGAATTCAGTACTGGATGGTAACCTGACAGTTAAGCAGAATCTCCTTACAAGAGGCGCATATTACGGGTATGGAAAAAAAGAGATAATGGAGAGGCTTTCGCTCTTTTGGGACGAATTTAATCTGGAAGAAATCTGGAATAAGCGTTACGAGAATCTTTCCGGCGGACAGAGAAGGCGAATAGATATAGCAAGGGCTCTGATCCACAAGCCAGACGTTCTTTTTCTGGATGAGCCCACCACGGGACTTGACCCCATGTCCCGCAGGATGGTGTGGGACTACATCAATCACTTAAGGAAAAACGAGAACCTGACTATATTCCTGACAACGCATTACATGGAAGAAACCGCAGAAGCTGACAACGTGGTGATCATGGACAAGGGAAACATAATTGCTGAAGGCTCGCCTGCTGAATTAAAGAGCAGGTATACCGGTAAAAAACTTATCTGGTATACAGCACAGAACGAGGAAAACACAAAGATAATAGAAACTTCCAGTGCTCCAAGCTTTAGCTATGAGGCTGATCACTACAATATTCTGATGGATGAAGGAATCATGGAATTTATCTGGAAAAACAAAGATTCTGTCAGGGATTTTGAAGTAATCAAAGGAACAATGGACGACGTTTTTTTAACACTTACAGGAAAGGAAATGGTGGAGTGCAATGGCTAAAATAAGAGGTCTTTTAGGTCTTACAAAAAGAAACATACTGGTATATATGAATAATAAGGGATCAATTTTTTTCTCAATGCTTACACCGCTTATCATTCTTATTCTTTATCTATTGTTTTTAAAGAGCACCTTTTTGTCATCGCTTGAGCACGCTGCAACGGGCCTTGAGAAGCTGATATTAGCAAAGGACATGGACCAGTTTGTAAATGGTATATTACTTACAGGTATCATCAGCACTGCACTGATCACCATTCCCTACAATGCCCTTGAAACCATAGTCAGGGACAGGGAAGACAGAGTGTATTTTGATATGATATCAACCCCTGTAAAAAGAGCTGAGATCATTCTTTCATATTTCCTGGCAGCGGTAGTTTCAGCCTTTTTTCAGACCTTAGTGGTTCTGTTTTGCGGAATTGGAGTGCTTCTTTTGAACGGAACCATGTATTTTGAAATTTCAGATATTATAGGTCTTGTTGGAGTGATTTTCCTGGGCACTCTTTCATCTACAGCAATCTTTACTCTTATAATGATGTTTTTTAAGAAAATGGGCACCTGCAGTGCATTTATGGGAATCATTTCTGCAGTGTCAGGTTTTATAGTTGGCGCGTACCTTCCGCTATCTGAATTCAGTAAGACAATACAGAATGTATGTAACCTCATCCCGGCCACAGGAATCACCGTACTTATCAGAAATTTCCTGACCGGTGGAGTTTTAAATCATATGGATGAGAGCATAGGCGGAGTAGACGGCGGCGCATTTCTTTATGCCATGAGAGAGTATTTTTCTTTTAACACACAGGTTGGTTCTTCAACTTGGTCATTGAATCAGACCTGCATATATATAATAATAGTTACAGTGGCATTTATTGCAGCTACAAGGATCATCTATCCAAGAGTGTATAATAAAAGGTAAAGGGGAAAAGCCTTGAAGGTAACGTTTAATAAGATTCCGCAGGGTGAAAGTGAATACGCAGTTGTAAATGCATATGGGCGCACAACTGCCATAGACACTGCAATTGGGCTACTTGAAAATGGGGAGCAGATTATCATGGGCTATAAGGACGACGAGAGCATTCCATGCCCGATTTCCAAAATTTATTACATAGAGACAGTAGATGATAAGTGCTTTGCATATACTAAAGATAATTGCTTTGAGTTACGAAGCCGTCTCTACGAGATAGAAAAATCACTGGATTTTCGGTTCTTCAGATGCTCTAAGTCCATGCTTTGTAACATCAGAAAAATCAGAAGTGTGAAGGCAGAGACAAATGCCAGGATGCGAGCAGTTCTTTTAAATGGAGAGGCTATTCTTATTACCAGAAGCTACGTAAAAGAGATGAAGAAGAGGTTGGGATTATGAAAAAACTAAAGATAGTAATGGAACAAACAATGCTGGTCAGCTTCCTGGTATTGTGCGCTGTCAGCCTTATCGGATTATTGGTAATGAGGAAAAATGAGTGGTCTTTTGACTGGTATACTCCGGGATCAATCCTTGTTGCCAGCTTTTTATGCAGTCTGGTAACAGTGTTGCTTCTTTATAATGATAAATACGATAAAAAGTTGTCTGCACTAATGCATAACCTGGTGACGCTTCTGCATTTTTTTCTGATGTATATTATAATTATTGCATTCGGACATCTTTGTAATTGGTATACAACCATGCATGGCTTTGCGCTTATCTCTGTGATCTTCGTGGTTGTCTATGCTGCAGCATGGGTAGGAACAGGCATAATGTTCAGGCATGATGAGAAGCTTATCTCAGATGCCCTTGAAAGTGTGAGGGATAAGGAATAATGATTTTATTAGTTAACGCTTGTATAAAAAAGAATTCAAGAACCAAAAGAATTGCTGACAAGCTTATAGAAAAGCTTAGTAAAAAAACATCTGAAGAAATATTAGAAGTAAAGCTTGAAACTATTTCTTTTCCTAAAACAGATGAGAAATTCCTTGCATATAGAGACGATTGTATTGCAAGGGGTGACTTCTCAGATGTTTATTTCAACCTTGCAAAGACCTTTGCAAAGGCAGATACAATTGTAATTGCAGCGCCGTACTATGACTTATCATTCCCAGCTTCACTTAAGCAGTATGTAGAGCACATCAATGTTTTAGGCATAACCTTTGAATATACAGATGAAGGCTATCCGAAATCTCTTTGTAATGCCCATAAGCTTTATTATGTTACTACAGCTGGTGGTTGCTTCGTTCCGGAAGAGTTTGGATACGGATACATCAAGACGCTTGCCCAAAACTTCTATGGTATTCAGGACTGTGAAAAGATTCAGGCTGTTGGACTTGATGTGGTTGGCGCAGATGTCGAGAGTATTGTCAACGAGTGTATTTATAATATATAGCTTGCGTTTTTTAATGGCCCCTAGGGACAGGGTCAATGTCATATTTAGATAAGAAAATGCAGTAAATGCGAAATAGGCACGCTACGTTCTTCAGATTAGTTTTACGTGTTCTACTACTAATAAAGAGCAGCATCTCACGTAGACAGATGGAAATACAAAAATGAAATAGGAAGGAGTATTCAACATGGCGAAAGTTCTTTTACTTAATGGCAGTCCAAAGGCAAATGGCTGCACAGCTACTGCTCTTAACGAGATGATCTCGATATTCAATGAGGAAGGAATAGAGACGGAGATCATCCACGTGGGCAATAAAGATATCCGTGGCTGCGTTTCCTGCGGGTATTGCGAGAAAAATGGAAAGTGTGTTGTTAACGATCTTGTAAATGAAGTTTCAGGGAAGTTCGAAGAGGCAGATGGATTGGTTGTTGGAAGCCCTGTTTACTACGGCTCCCCAAATGGTACGATTCTGTCTTTTATGGACAGACTTTTTTACAGTACTTCTTTTTCCAAGCAGATGAAGGTCGGTGCGGCTGTCGTAAGCTGCAGAAGAGGCGGCAATACTGCAAGTTTTGATGTTCTGAACAAATACTTTACTATAAGCGGAATGCCGGTGGCTTCAAGCACATACTGGAATCAGGTTCATGGATTTGATGCCGAAGATGTCAAGAAAGATCTCGAGGGACTTCAGACAATGAGAAATCTTGCAAGGAATATGTCTTTCATGATAAAGGCTTTTTCCGATGCAAAAGAAAAATATGGCCTTCCGGCAGTGGAAAGAGATGCATTCACAAGTTTTCCTGATGGAAAATGACCCTAGAACCCCGTCCCCAAGGGCCACTGATATAGATGGTGGAGAGAATGGATAATCGCATTGAATGGACAAAAAAACATGATGAAGTGGTTCGGGCAGTTGAAAATCTAGGCTTCCGAGCGAATTAGGGGATCAGATTTCGAGACAGCTTGGAAGCCCTAAAGCAATGGAGCGGATGCTTGCATATCTTTACAACGTGAAGCCACAAAGCGCAGAGCTTATTGTTGATGAAATGCTGGCTATTTGCAGTGATGTAGACAGATGGAAAGATAAAAAGGCAGCTGAAGAAGCTAATGCCAGATACAATGAAATTCTAAACTATGGATTTGGAGGAGACGAGGAATGAACTCGATTTTGATAAAGGATACAACGAGAGAAGAAAGAGAACGTATTGTTGCGGAATCAATCGGGAATATCAACGGAAGCTGCGATGGTTGCAGTTCAGGGCTGATTGAAATGTACCAGCCCTATATTGATGGAATTAAAGAAATTCGTGAAATCAATATGGAATTCAGGGCAAATTATGAATCCGGAGTTGAGGGACCACAAAAAGCTGATTGCGGTTATAAGATGTAAGGCAGGATGATAGAGCTGGATAAAAAATCAGATATTTTTTGCCACAAATTTTTTTCGTTCGTATAAATAATCAGAAATCAAAAATAACTGATGCATTTGAGGTGGCGAAGGCTTCACCAAAGAATAGCTAAAAGTTATGAGCGGAATTATAAAAGTTACAGCAAAGATGCTTACAGTTCATCAATGCCAGGGACTTTTAACCAACGATTTCTTATGAGGGATAGAGCAGTTTACGTAGCATAAGCTTTACGAAAGACGAGCTCACAAGATAGAGATATTCCAGTAATGATGGCTTTTGCTTCATCTAAACCTAGGAGAATCTCATAAAAATCAAAATAAGGGTGTCACAGTAGATGATGGAAGATTTCACCAGATACTGTGGCACCCTTATTTTAGCGGTGCGAAAACCGTAAGTAGGTAATGGTCCTAGGGGACGGGGTTAGTGGTTCATTATAGGAAATAATTTGGCCAGTTCTCAAATCAAAGATTTTTGCTTTCAGAGTGGAATTGTATGCTTTTCTTATGGCAAAACGCAATACAGGGCTTTTTTATTTGACTGGAGAAAGATAAAATGGTATTAAAAAAGTGAATTTTACAATCATCTACGTAATCATTGGAGAAGAATAGGTCATGAGTGAGGAAAAGAAAAAAGAAATTGTGAGGATAACTAAGTTTGTTTTCTTTTCAATTTCTGCAGGAATAATTGAAATTGTGAGTTTTTCACTGCTTACAGAGCTGTCGACGCTTCCATATTGGCCATGTTATCTGACAGCACTGGTTTTATCAGTTCTTTGGAACTTTACGCTGAATCGGAAATTTACCTTTCAAAGTGCCAGCAATGTCCCAATAGCGATGTTAAAAGTGGCACTATACTATGCATTTTTTACTCCTATAACTACGATAGGTGGAAATTATCTGGTAGAATACCTGCATTGGAATGATTATCTTGTTACAGGACTTAATATGATTCTTAATCTGAGCACTGAATATATCTATGATAGATTTGTCGTATTCAAAGACAGTATTGACACCGGATCATCAAGAGCTGCATGAACGCATTCTTTAACTAAAAGCTTTTAGTAGCCTTATGACTTTCGACGCAGTAGATCAAAAACGGTCTGCTGCTTTTGTTGTCCATTTTCATAAATGATGCCAATAAATGATCTTTCGGGCTCCCTTTTTTGTACATTGGCAACCTTGATGTAAAAATTTTTCACTCAGCTTGCCATTTATGGTCGATTATATTTCAGTTTTTATTGTCGATGACAAATCGTATTTTTTGAGGGAATAATGGATTTTTTTAATACAGATTTTTTAAATAATAATTTTATTAAGCTTGAGCTTGAAAAGTTTACAGAGGCTGATGCCGTTAAAAAATGGGTGCCTGCCTACCATTTCTTCATTTGTGACGCACACGATAATCGAATGGGTAAATGTTGTTTGAGAATTGGCGACAATGAGAACTCTTATTTCGGTGGTCATATTGGTTATGAAATAGATGAACCATACAGGGGGCATCATTACGCAGCCCAAGCTTGTGAGTTATTATTCTCATTGGCTAAAAAGCATGAAATTGCGTAATTGATTTCCAAAAGCTGTCCTGGTGAAAGACAACTTTTGATACGAAACCATGCTATATTAAATTAAATCGTAACTTGCGGAATAGTGTACTGATTATTGTTGGGAGCTAAGGGAGGATATGTATGAACGCTAGAGAATACCTTGATATTTTACACGTTGCGGAGAGATTAAAAGATACACCTCGTCATTGTACGACTACGAAGCGCAGAACAGAGAGCGTTGCTGAGCATAGTTGGCGTATATCGTTGATGGCATTTCTCTTAAGGCATGAGTTTCCGGAGCTGGATATAGATAAAGTTGTAGACATGTGCCTTATCCATGATCTTGGGGAATGCTTTACCGGAGACATTCCAACATTTATTAAAACAGATGATGACAGAGCGGTAGAGGATTCACTTCTCGACAAATGGGTGCAATCACTACCAAAGGAATTATCCAGAGATATCGCCGAGTTATACAAGGAGATGGATGCTCAGGAGACTAAGGAAGCAAAACTGTATAAGTCTCTGGATAAGCTAGAAGCTCTTATCCAACATAATGAATCTCCGCTTGATACCTGGTCTGAAAATGAGTATGAGCTTAATAAAACATATGCATTTGATACTGTTGCATTCTCGGATTGGCTAACTGAACTGAGAAAAGAGATATTGGATGATACCTTGAAAAAGATAGAAACAGAGAATCAGTAACTTGCGGAATATATCAGCGGAGTGATCAATGTTCGTTACTATGATCGTAGCCATAGAAAGATATATAGGAATATTGCAGGAGAATATTATTGACTATAGAAGGCGCTGCATTTAAATGGAGCGAATTAGTTCAACTCAAGAATAAGCGAGGAGGATTATGAGTAATCCGTGGGAAGAAATCAGTTTGAATGATTATGAGAATCATATGAGCCTTGATTCTGTTAAACAACTCCAGATTATGAATTCAATAATGAAGGAGCAGTTTGAGGCTTATCCGGTTTCAACGGCTATGGTTCTTGGAGTCGCCGGTGGTAATGGCTTGGAACATGTAAGCCGGGATAAGTACCGGACTGTTTATGCAGTGGATATAAATGAAGATTATCTTCGAATAGTTTCGGAACGATATGCATATCTGTCTGGTGTACTGAAATGCTTGAAGATAGATCTGATCTGCGATGCGAATCAGCTTCCCGGGGCGCAGTTGCTGATAGCAAACATTCTTATAGAGTATATTGGTTATGATGTATTTCAGAGAGTGGTTTGCAAAGCAAATCCAGAATATGTTTCTTGCTTGATTCAGATCAATGTGGATGATAAGCAGTGGGTATCAGATTCTCCGTATTTGCATGCGTTTGACGGGCTGGATGAGGTACATCATCAGATGGATGAGAAATCTCTTTTAACAAAAATGCAGGAGATAGGATATAAGGACATACTCCAATCAAGGATTCCGCTTCCTAATGGAAAGGCTTTTATCAGAATGGATTTTCAAAATGGGAAATTGGGATAGAACGATAAACCGGAGTATTATGTGCTTGTAGACAATATGCTTCTACTGCGAGGTGTTTCAGTTGTCTGACTTTCGAAATTAATTTTCCGCTAGTTATTAGAATCAGTGTAGAAGAGACCATTTCTCGTGTGAGGAGTGGTCCTTCTTATTATTATGGTATAGTAAGATTATCTTCTAGTTATATTCTGTTCCGCCTATATTGCAGAAGATAACTTTACATGATAATATATCTATAACACGACGTTAAATTCTAGTTTTATGTCATGCAGATAGCTATTAATAAAAACATGCTGTATTGGCTTAATTTACGCATTGGAGAACAATATGGGTAAAGACTCCGCATACTACAAACAATTAACAAGGACAAAATCAGAATACATCAAAGAAATCAAAAATTTGTTACCGGTTCATACACATTCGTTCATTGATAACTGTGTTTTGAGCTATCAGATTGGCACAGCTCTTGGGTATGCCAGAGATCTTATTGATTTTTACGAATATCTCCATGTATGCAATCCAATAATTGCAAAAATTAAACTGAATGCAATTCCTCATGAAATAATTGAAAAATTAAACAGCCGCGATATTGATGCTTACCAGACGCACCTGATCACTGCAAGACAATTGAATGAGCGCTCAACAGCGAGAAAAATGGCTGCTATTCGAAATTATTTTGCCTATGAAACAAGACAGGGATTTCTTGATGAAGATATTACTTTGAAAGCTGCCAAAAATAAGAGAATAACAAAGAAAACAATTACCAGGCTCGATCAACATGACGTAAAATCCCTAATGAATGCTGTAGAAAATTCCCAGGTGGCTACCGAACATGCCAAAATCTACGCTGAAGCCACCGCTAAACGCGATCTGGCTATTATTACGCTTCTTTTGCATACAGGAATGCGTGTGTCAGAATGCGCCGGACTTGATATTGACGACGTGGACTTTAAAGATAACACTTTGAAGATTGTGAGAAAAGGCGGAAATGAATCAAAACTCATGATCAATGAGCCTATTCGCAATACTTTGCGTGATTACATAATAAATGAGCGCCCCACTCTCGTTGAAACTGACAGTGAAAGCGCTCTTTTTATCTCGCTAAAGCATAACCGTATGTCTGTCCGCAGCATACAAAGGATGGTCGAAAAGTACGGAAAGAGTTCAGGTCTTAACACTACTCTCTCTCCTCACAAGCTCCGCAGAACCTTTGGTACCGCTCTTTATAACAAAACAGGTGATATTTATATTGTTGCAGATGTTCTCGGTCATTCAGACATCAACACTACCGCCGCCCATTACGCTGCTATCGATGAAGAACATAAAAGACAGGCTGCTGATGTAGATTTATATGGAGAGAATTCTTAAGCCGCATCTTTTGCCTCGTATTCTTCTATCAGGCTGTCATAGGCTCCAATCGCCTTGTCAAAACGATCCATTACATCCTCTGCCTTGTACAATCCATTTGAATCGGCGTTTAATCCCTTAAGCTTCAGATTGTAGATTCCAGGGGGATTCTCGTCATTTAAAAGAGACATCTCCTGAAGCTGCCCGGTTTTTTGATAAACTATATCAAGGCTTATAAATTCCTGACCAGCCTTGTCTTTCCACTTACTGACTACAAGTTTCCCTCCAATTGGTGTCTTTTCCAGTGTTTCTGGAAGGTTGTAGTCCTGGATTTCAAGAGCTGAGAGCACGCTTGCCAGGTTTGAGTCATGTCCGCACAGAAATGTGAACTGCCTGCCCTCTGTAGTCAGCTCTTTTTCAATTTCTTCAAGAAGTGGATGAGCCACATTAACTGAAACAGATGGAGCTGAAAAGAGAACATCACCGTAAACATCCTTAACCTCAGAGATTGCCTCCCATTCTGCTTCGGTAATATTATGACCAAAGGCTGCCTTAACAGGATCTGACTCTTCAAAGTACTGAAGCACAAGCGCATCAGATATCTGACATGCAGTCTTGAGTGAACCTTTCACCGAAGGCTCTTTTCCCTCTTCAAAAGAGAACTCTGAGTCTCCCACGTCAAACCCTGTAAAAATGCCATTCTTGTAATCATCTGATTTCTGGACATCAATCACTTCTGAAATCAGATCATAGTTATCACCAAGATTAGCTATAGCTGTGCCATAGATCTTATTTATCTCTTCCTCGATATCCGCAGAGTAGTCGTCAGACATATAGGTGAACACCGGATTAAATACAGGGTCCATGGTGTCATATTCTGCATTGTACTCAACCTCTGCATTAGCAACAGGAAGAAGTCCCGCGGAAAAGAACTGTGCTGTAGCTATAGTTCTTTGCTTTGAATTGGCGTATATGCGAACTGCCCCGTCTTTTGGATGATAGTTTAATTCAAAGAGGCCTTCAGACTCGAGCCATTTTCTAAAATACTGTCCCATCTCAGTCTCAAGGATTCCTCCCCTTACAGAGAGCTGACTGGCTGGGGCCGACCACTCAAACCACTTGTTTGGAGTTATTGTATCCAGGGCAGACCCTTCTCCGGAGAGCGGCGCACGAATATTGTGTCTGCTAAGAACCACCACTTGTTCTAGAGCATAGCCATCCCTTGAAAGAGTTGTTAATACATTCTCCGCTGTTTCTTCACTGCCGCTGTTTCCACATCCGCTTATACCTGCGCATGATAAAACAAACGCAGGCACCAAGATTATCGAAAGCATTCCGATTCTTCTTTTTTTATTCATAAACATCCTTCTTTTTAACCAATCGCACAAATACTTCTTTAATTTTACCTTATTACGTCATGCAATAATCTTAAATAAGTATAAAAACTCAAGTTCAGAAATTTGTTTGCATAAAAAAGCAGCAGACCATTCTTTCTGATCTACTGCTTCGTGTGCATATTACGATATTAGTTTGGAAAGTTTTAATCCAATAGAACGTACTACCTAAATTGGCTCTTTTCTGCCACTATTCTTATTCTTGTAATTTAGGCAGTGTATTTTGAAGGCATAACTCTGCCTCTATTTTACTTTTTATAAATATAGGCAGTGATTTTAAGCCCTATTCTTCTGCCTCTCTAAAGCTTTTTTACAATATAGGCAGAAAAAATACTATAAAATAAACTGCCTATATTCCCTATACCTTTGATATAGGCAGAATACCAATCCAAAAATAAACTGCCCCATTCACAAATTCCTTGATATAGGCAGAACTACACCCATTCCATTTATGAAAATTCATCAGATATATTTCTGAGTAAATCTAACAACTTCATCTCTGCAGCCGTCAACTGCCTTGCTCTTGAAATACAGGGTATCACTCTCAACCTGGATTCCCTTATCCGTCAACTCATTTTTAATGAGATCAAGAGCATGCTTTGAGAGCCATGATGTTGAAAATACAACTGCTTTTCCAACCTTTTCGCTTGAAAGAGTTTTTAAAAACTGCTTGAGATTATCATCAATACCGTAAGCATAAAGTGCTCCACCTATGAAAAGAACATCTGCTTTTTCTGAGAGTCCTGCTCCTTCAGCATCTACTGAAACGGCATCTACTCCCGCTGCTTCTGCAATATACTCTGCTACTTTCTGTGTTTTTCCTGATCTGGAATAATATCTAACTGCTACGCTCATGACTACCTCCTATTCACAATTCAATTGTATACAACTTATAATACACCATAGCTCCAATAATTTCAAGTTTTGATTCTCCTATTCTACTGGAAAGGCGAAATATGCATCTGGATAGGGCTCATCCGCTAAAGTAAAGTGCCACCACTCTTTTTCGTAGGGAGTAAAGCCTGCATATGTCATAACATCCTTTGACCCACAGGGACGGGGTTAGAGGGCCATTAAAAAAAGGATTCCTGCATAAGCAAATCTCTTTGCAGGAATCCTCTTTCTTTTTTATCTCAACGCCTCTTGAATATCATAAAATGCAGGCTTCGGTTTGTAATCACTATAGAAGATACGTGTATTAGTGGTATCTCCTTCTCGATAATGGTCAATAAGGCCAAATAACGTAACACTTGTAATCTTTGCAGGCCCGTTATTATCACTATCAAGTGACTTTAAGAGCTTGAAAACATCTCCATATCTTTTACCCTGTTTATCAAATTGCTCAGGGGTTTCTTCATCAACTCCAATGGACAATTCAGTTACGTGAATTTCCAGATCAAGCTCAGCAAATTTGCGAATTGCAGTCTCGATCATATGATCTGAAGGATAATCAAGTCCCCAATAGCCCTGCATTCCTATTCCATCAATAAGTCCTTTTTCCTTTAATGATGCACACAGATCATATATAGCCTTAGTCTTGACCGGCTGATAAGTGTTGTAATCATTATAAAAAAGCTTAACATCGCTATCCGCATACTTCCTTGCATATGTAAATGCGGCCTCTACATAATCAGGACCAATAGTCTCATACCATGGATTTGGATCCGCCCCGCACTTAGTCCTGCACATAAAAAAGCTCTCAGGGTCATAACTGTCAGGTTCCACAGCCTCGTTCACCACATCCCAGCAATAGATGACGCCTGGATAGTTTTCCTGAACATGTGTCATAAGCTGCTTAATATAGCTCTCCATACGCGCCAGCATTGTTTCCTTGTCCACGTACTCTCCATCATCCTTATACCCCTCTCTAAAGAACCAATTAGGAGCCTGGGTGTGCCAAACCAGGGTATGTCCTCGCATTTTCATTCCATTTTCCTTACACCACTCAAGTGTAGGATCAATTGAGCCAAAGAAAAGAGCAGGGCTTTCATCACCTTTTTCAAGGTTTTCAATTGATCCCCTCTGATCAAGAATGTAACCACTCTTCATCAAATTTGTCATAGTGCAGCTATTAAAATGTTTCTTTGATAATTCCATGTACTCCGGAAGATTTAGTGTCTGATTTTCCAATGTACTTCCGTTTATTCCAACTCCCAACATAAAATTGTCAGCACATAGATCTTTGAGCGGTACATCTTCTGCTTTATTCTGTGCCCCTGCGCAGCCTATTAATAGCGCCGCAGTTAACGCAATTGCCAGTATTGATCTCTTTTTCATAATGGTATTCTGTCGTCTCCTTAAGTAGTATTAGTAAAGCTATTCTAAAAGTATAGACTACAAAAGGTTCCTCAACTAACCATTCCTTGTGAACTGTCTATAGCATATTGCTATATCTCAGTTCTTATTTCTGTCTGGAACTTATGCAAACAGCAGCCCAAATATTGGTGATAATATGATCATAATTATCGAAAATGCAAAAGAATTAACTGACATAAGAGTTGCTCTTTGTTCTGATGGTATCATGCTGTTCAGAAAAACATCGGTCCTGACCTGAAGGAAATTATCTGAAAACGCACCGATAAAGCCTCCCAATATCATCAGGTAATAGTTCCCCGTAAACACTGATGCAAAAGACAATGATACTCCTACCGCGCACAAAACGCCGATTCTGCGGTAGTTCTTTTCATTAAAATACTCCGTTGCCTTGGCTCCTGCAGCTGCGCCTATTCCCATAGCAAAAAGAGCTGGTCCGAGCCACAGTTTGTTGAGTCCAACAGCCGGAAGCTTAGCCTGCAAAAAGAACAATACAAGTACATCAACCGCACCAACCAAGCCATTAAACAGAATAATAAGTCTGGCCTTTCTGCTCTCCTTTATAAAAGACGTGCTGCTCTCGATTGTTTCTTTGAATCGCTCTGAAACAGAAGTAACATCGTGAAGTTTAGTGTGCACTTCTGTAAGTGTAAAGGCAATCATCATGGTAATAGCCCCGATCACTGCATCAACAGCATTAGCTTTCCTGTATCCAAGCACCAGCGCCACTCCCGCCAGCAATGTTCCTAGTGAGCTGAATATCTGATAGATCATAAGGTCATTTGAAGCAAACCTGTCATATTCTTTTTCAAGCTCTGCCTCTTTGAGCGTATCATAGGCAAGTGCTTCTCTCGTTCCTGATGCCAGGTTATAGCTAAGAGCACTTGCCGAAATAGCTATAGCAACTGTAAAGAAATTATGGGAAATGATCATCAATAGAGATGATATTATCACCATAACTCTGCTGGCAATCATCGTCTTGCGGCGCCCAAACACATCTGCGATAACTCCTGATGGGATCTCAAAAGTCATGCTCGTAATATGAAATATACTCTCTAATAGTCCAATCTCTACTGTACTAAAGCCCCTTGCCGCCAATAGAGCCACCCACGCTGCTCCTCCTATAGCAAATCCTGAAACAGCGTCTATACTAAGTATCTTTTTAATCTGATTTCTAGCAATTTTCTTTTCCATAATAAAAAAATCTCCTTAATCTTTAGTGTTTTTAAAGAATAAGGAGATAATGTCTCTTTAATATAACTTCAACGATAAAATCGCAGCTGTTTACCTAAAAAAGAGCGCACTATCCCCGTAAACAGCTAAAACATCACCTTTCATCATATGAATGTTTATTGTTTTCCAGGTCATTCATGTGCCCTTTCTTCATCGATTCTTATTTTAATTTAACATACTATTGTCCTGTGTTTCAAGGATTAAATTGATTCCTCAATTACAGCTTTCAACGTCTCCGCAGACTTAAGAAGTGCCTCTTTCTCCTGTTCGCTCAGTCTGATAGGCACAGAACCTTCAACACCTCTTCTTCCAACTATGGCAGGCATGCTGAGGGCGACACCATCAATGCCGTTTTCACCATGCTGTATGCTGGAGATAGGAAGTATAGATTTCTCATCTCGGATGATTGCTTCGCAGATACGTCGTACGCTCATGGCGATTCCATAGTATGTTGCACCCTTCTTCTCTATGATCTCATAAGCACTGTTCTTTACGTTCTCTGCAATCTCTTTCATAGACTTTTCATGTTCAAAATGTCCTCTCATCTCGCAGAAGTCATGGATTGGAATTCCAGAAACGTTTGCACTGCTCCATGCTGCAATCTCACTGTCTCCATGCTCACCAATTATAAAAGCATGTACTGAACGGCTGTCTACACTTAGGTGCTCGCCGAGAAGATACTTAAACCTGGCTGTGTCAAGAACAGTTCCTGAGCCAAACACTCTGTTTTCAGGAAAACCACTGAGTTTCGCTGCAGCATAGGTAAGTATATCCACAGGATTAGCCACAATCAGAAGTATTCCCTCTTTATTGTACTTTGCAATCTCAGGAATTATGGATTTGAAGATACCTACGTTCTTTTTCACAAGATCCAGCCTTGTTTCACCGGGTTTTTGTCCCGCTCCTGCTGTAACAACCACAACTGCCGCATCTTCAGCGTCCTTGTAATCGCCGGAATATATCTGCATAGGTTTAGCAAAAGGAAGTCCGTGACTGATATCAAGAGCTTCGCCTTCTGCTTTTTCTTTGTTCACATCAATCAGCACCATTTCGGAAAAAAGCCCGCTCTCCATAAGAGCGAAAGCTGATGCTGAGCCGACAAATCCACAACCTACTACTGCTACTTTTCTTTCATTAAGTGCTGCCATAATGTGCCTCCTTTTTTTCTCTTTATTTCAGTATAAACGTTCTATTTTCAAACTCCTAGAAATTATCTGCTTATTGAGTAATTTACTCAATAACCTCGCCATTTCTTGAAATTGTAATAACCTGCCAGGGAAGGAATTTTCCGCTGTTTCTTATGGCATTCTCAGCAGCTCTCTGAAGTCCCCCGCAACATGGAACTTCCATTCTAACTATAGTCACGCCTGCAATATCGTTATTAGCTATAATCTCAGTCAGTTTCTCGGTGTAATCGCCTTCATCAAGCTTTGGACAGCCGATCATTGTAACCTTGCCCTTCATAAATTCCTCATGCATGTTTGCATAGGCGTATGCTGTGCAGTCCGCAGCTATGAGGAGCTTGGCGCCATTATAAAAATCTGCCTGTGTTGGCAAAAGCTTTATCTGGCAAGGCCACTGCATCAGCCTTGAGGGATGCGAGCTCATTCTTGAAACCATGTCCATTCCAGGATCCTCATCCACCTGAACACTGCTCTTAAACTGCATAAACCTTGAGCCTGGGCATCCATGTCCCTCAGCATGCTGCATTTCATTCATATCTCTTACCAATCCTTTCTTCTCCTGCATTGCCTTTACTGCCGCTTCATCGTAGGCAGGTGCTTCCCTTTCTTCAAAAGAAATTGCTCCCATAGGGCAGCCCGGCAGGCAATCGCCGAATCCATCACAGAAATTCTCTCTTACAAGCTTTGCTTTTCCATCTACAATATCAATAGCGCCTTCATGGCAGGCACTTGCACATATTCCGCAGCCATTACACTTTTCTTCATCAATCTTTATTATCTTTCTGACCATCTTTTAACCTCTCTTCAATCCTTGTTTTGATGGTGTCAGTATAATATACTATTTTTAACAAGTATGTTGTTTAAACCACATTTTGATAAATTTTATTAGAATTATGACTCTTAGCACCTACTACAGGAGCAAAAATGGAAATAAAAGACATAGAGAAAAGCAGGCTTTTCCTTGGAATGACGGCAAAAGAGCTGGAATCATGCCTTACAGCTCTTGACGCCCATGAAAAGACATTTGAAAAAGATGATATTATTCTCCACGCCGGAGAACAGACTTCCATGATTGGCATGGTACTTTCAGGCAGCGTAACCATTGAAAGCAACGATGTTTGGGGCAACTGTACCGTCTTAAGCCATGTTGGGAAAAATCAGTACTTCGCCGAAACCTACGCTCTTCTTGGCGAAGTTCTTCTTGTTGATGTTAGGGCGAACGAAGAATGTACTATTCTCTTTTGCAGTATCAGAAACCTTCTTGATGACAGCAAAAAGAGCTCTCCCTGGAAGGAAAAGCTCCTCAAAAATATACTTATTATTTCATCGCAAAAAAATCTTATTCTCTCCGGCCGTAGTTTCCATACATCTTCCAAAAGCTGCCGTGGGCGCCTTTTATCCTATCTAAATGCCACTGCGCTCCAAACCGGCTCCAGAGAATTTGATATTCCCTTCAACAGGCAACAACTCGCAGACTACCTTAATCTTGAGAGAACCAACATGTCAAAAGAGCTTTCTCATATGAAGGATGAAGGGCTGATCGAATATAGAAAAAGTCATTTCAAGCTACTAGATCACTGACTCCCCTCACTTTCGACGCCAAAAGACGCCTCGGCTTCTTTAATCATCTCGCTCAACTGCACATCGGATATATCAAGGACCCACGCCAGCATTGTGACATTATGAGCATGCTCTTCCACAGTAAATTTGGGACATGTAAGATAACTGTCTATCTCATCATTTAGCCTTTTCATGATATCTGCTTCTGATCTCATAAAAATCTCCTGATATATCCGCTGAAAACATTTACAAACAATCTATATACTAATTATAGTCATTTTTTTAATTAAATAAAATACATTGGTGCCATGAAAACGGTTCGGGCATCCCCATTACTCAACAACTCTTAAGTAACTACTTACGCAGTATAATGTCTGGCCATTGTATTCCACCCTGGACCAGCCATAATCAGTATTTATCCCTGTTCTGGTTGCAGTGTCTCCGGAAGATAGTGTTGCAACTACCGCCGAGTCCTCATCAGTGACACTTGGCTTTGATCTTAGGTTCACCATATCCTTGGCTGTTACTGTTTCATTGCAATCAGCAAATTGAGTCTTGAAGCCGGAAGTAGTAACAGGCTGTTCTGTTTCCTGCTTCGGAGCAGTAAGATCCGTAGTCAAAAAGCTTGATACTGCATAATAAGTGCTTCCTTCAAACACCACTCTGGACCAGCCACTAGAGCTGATCCCCGTTCTTTGGGCTGTCTGACCATTCTGCAATGTTACAACCACCTTACTATCATCGCCCTGACTTGGCTTATCCCTAAGATTCGTGCTGTTTTTTGCAGTAACTGTCTCATCAACAGTGTCAAAACTCATAAGTGCTTCCACATCTGCTGTTGCAGTTGCCCTTTCTGAAGTATCTTTGGCTGTTTCCGTACCGTTATATCCAAAATATGCCACGTCTACATCTACTTTTTTACTTATACCTGCAACGGTTCCCTGATTTGTATACTGCCACATAGCGCACTGTCCATCATATGCAGGCCCATTCGCAATATTCGATGTGTTTTGGTTATACCATGCTATCCAGATTTTGTATGACTTCTCTATCTGCGAAGTATTCCACTGTGCATCTCCGGCCAGTTCGCCCATTGAAGCGTAGAAAATTGGCGTATATCCGGCTTTATAGATCTGATCAAGAAATGCTTCAGCAATACTGCTTCTTTCATCTTTAGTAAGGCTGTACTGTCTGCTGCTTTCCTTATCAAAGCCTTCACAGTTATATCCTACCGGGTAAGTGATCGGATACTGTGCAATATAGTCTTTTACCCAGTTTGCCTCAGCTACTGCCTCATCTGCATTTACTGCTGTGGAAAAGAAATATGCTCCGATCTTTATACCATTTTTTTCTGCTTCCTGCATGTTGAATCTGGCATTAGAATCTGCCTTGATCTCACCTGTAGAGGAATCCCTGTATCCGACTCTTATCATTGCAAAGTCAATACCAGTGGCTGCGACCTGCGCCCAGTCGATGGTACCTTGAAACCTTGATACATCAATGCCATAAGTGACAGACGAATTCTCGCCAACATTGCTGGCACTCACCAGATCAGCTACATCAATATCTTCTCCGTTTTCTGCCCCGGCTCCCATCTGAATATCTGATTTCTCTTCTTCAGACGAAGCTTCAACAGCCGCTTCTTCCGGCTGCTCTTCATTTACTGAGGCTTCAATAGATGCTGCAACCACAGGCTCCTCCTCCGGTATGGGCTCCTCTATTTCTTCCAGCTCCAAAACTGAGGCCTGTTCAGCCGCTTCACTCTCAGCATTTCTTTTTGCAAATAATTTAACCAGGAGAATTGCAGCACAGATACAGATTACTACCGCTGCAATAATGATTTTTACGGTCATTCCATCAGGATTTCTTTTCCTGCGATGGCGGCCATGATCCCCATAATTACTTTTCATACACTTCTTACTCCCAACAACAAGAACTTATCATATACAGAGCCTTCCCCCAAAGACATCGTACACATACCTAATATACACTTTTGCAAAAAAGAGGACAAGAAAAAGAAAATACAGAAAACCTTTTGAATATTGTTACTGCTTACAGTAGAGCAATATTCGTTTTTCTGATATATTATTCTTATGAGACAACTTACAAATAGGAGTATTGTGATGAATGACACCCATGATTTCCTACTGGAAAAAAGACTTCAAAACGAATCACCGGATTTACATAGACGAGTAACTGACAGTGTAGCTATGCTTTATACTATGCTAGAGTCTTTCCTATCCTGGTTTCCGGATTTTACTGATCATTCATTATTGCATAGTTTAGATGTTCTGGATTATTCTAATCAAATTCTGGGTGACCAGGTATGGGCTCTTAACACACTGGAATGCTATGTTCTTGTGATGGCTTGTTATCTTCACGACGTTGGAATGGGAATATCCCGAAAGGATTTTGAGGTTTTTGAAAAAGAATTGGAATCAAAGGGAACTCTTAAAAAAAGCCATTCAGTTAACAAAGCTCAGATCATCAGAGAACAACATAATGAGCTCAGTGGAATGATCATCCAAAAATACTCCAAGCTTTTTGATATTTTTGACAAAGATACTATGTTTGCAATAATTCAGGTTGCAAGAGGGCACCGAAAAACAGATCTTTTTGATGAATTTGAATATCCTAATATGCAGACAGAAAACGGCGTTATCCGCACGCCTTATTTGGCTGCGGTTATACGCCTTGCAGATGAGATTGACGTCGCATCAAATCGAAATCCGGAACTTCTCTTTGACCTTTCCAACCTTACTAACCAGAAAGATATAGATGCTTTTGGCACTCACCAATCCATTCGTTCAGTAGAAGTCCGCTCTGACCATATCGAACTTATTGTATCTCCTACTGAACCTCGTTTTGTCCCATTAATAGAGAATCTGGCAGAAAAAATACGGCAGACACTTACTTATTGCCGTGATGTGGCTCAAAAGCGGTCAGACCTTTGTATCTATCAGGAAGATGTAAGGATTACAACAATGTAAAAAGGTCCCAAAAAGTAGTATTATTAATGTATGTAATATAGTTATCATTTTGACTTGCAAACGATTAAAGGAGCATAGATGAATACCAACGATGCAGTCAATAGCATTACCAAGGGCATAGGACAATTTAACGCTGAAGCAAGTGTCATAGTAGACGACGTTTCTCCTTTATTTGACATATCTGCATATCCTGAGGATCAGCATGAACTCTTAATTGAGTGCAACAGACGAATTGAAGAGGCTAACAGCAAATACCGTATAGCCAGATATAAAGAGGATATGTTTGCCAAGGGATTAAAAGCCGGTATGTACTTCTGTACATTTGATCGCAACGAAAACCTGCTGAGCTTTGAATTCAACGATGAGACCAGGCAAATGTTGGGCTACGATGGAATCGAAGATCTCCCCAATGAGTTTGACAGTTGGGTCAAAACTCTTGTTCCGCAGGAGCGCGATGACATCGTTAAATTATTCTGGGATTCAATCCGCATTCACCGCGATCTCCCTGATATTACTCACGCAACCTATCGCATGCAAAAGAAAGATGGAAGCATCATCTGGGTCACCGGAGCCGGAAGGTTCATAAGACGCCCTGATGATGGCTCTTTGGAAATCTATATGGGATGCTATCGCGATATTACTGCCCACAAGGCACTCAAAGAACATGTAAAAATAATAGAGGCTTTAGGAAGTATCTTCAACTTTTCTTTATATATCGATGTCAGCGATATGAGTTACCGTATGATCAGCACCAATGAATATGTTGAGAAGGTTCCAAAAGATCCGGACGCTTTCAAATTTTTAAAAGCAAATGTAGACTCATCAGTTGCAGAGAGCTTCCACCAAAGTCTGTATGACTGGCTTGATAAGGATAACATCCTTGCCGCTATCAACGAGCATGAATCTACAACAATGGAATTCTACAGCGAAAGTGCTCATCGTTGGTTCAATGGCGTTTTCATGATAGGTGATCGAAATGAGGATGGCAGCATATCGCACATTGTCTATGGCTGCCTCGATACCACAGACGCCAAGCTGCAAAATCTGGAGCAGCAGAAAATAATATCAGAATTCGAGGCAGAGATATACATAGACTCCCTGTCCAAGATTCGAAACAGAAAGTTTTTGGATGATAAACTCATCTTTAAACCCTGTAAAGCTGTTGTCATGGGTGATATCGACCTGTTTAAAAAAGTTAATGACACTGCAGGCCATCAGGGCGGTGATGAAGCAATCGTGAAAGTAGCAAATATTTTGGAACATTCCGTACGAAAAGATGATGTTGTCATCCGCTATGGCGGCGATGAATTTATGATGGTCTTTTTCGACATTACAAAACAGGACCTGGAAAATAAGCTTTCGCACTTAATAGTTGCTTTAAAAGAAGTTACTATTGAAAATAATCCGGACGTCCATATAACTATGAGTTTCGGCGCTGCATTCGGAACAGAACTTGTAAATAACCTGATCAAAACCGCAGATGAAGCTCTTTATGAATCTAAGAAGGTGCGAAATACGTATACCGTGATTGAAATATAAGAAAGCATGAAAAGACACGAGTTCTAGGGAAGCCCCTCCTAGAATCCGTGTCTTCCTTTTATTCAAAATACCAGTTCTTCAAAAACATTCGCAGGCAGTGCCGGTGAAAAATAATATCCCTGTATCATTTCACAGCCGCGGGACTTTAGGAATTCAAGCTGTACTTCCTGCTCAACGCCCTCTGCTACCACCGCAAGGTTAAGGTTTCTTGCAATATCCAGGATAAGCTCTACGAGACGAACATCCTCTTCCCTTACTTGTGACTCAGCGAGTTTATCAACAAAGCTCTTATCAAGCTTAAGTATGTCAACAGGCACTGATGATAGCATATGAAGAGACGAATACCCTGTTCCAAAATCATCCATTTCAATGACGTATCCCATATCTCGCAATTTCTTAACAGTTCCGATAAGCTGGTCTGTATCATCAGTGTAGGCAGATTCTGTAACTTCAAGATGCAGATCTGTTCTATCCAGGCCATTTTGCGCAACAATTCCTTCAAGTGTTTTCACAAGAGAAGGATCAAAAAAGTCAACTCTTGAGATATTAACAGAAATTGGAATTGCAACTCCATGTTTCTTTTTCCACTCACTGATCTGGCGCGCGGTCTCCCGCCATACAAATCTATCTACAAGGCCAATTTGCCCGTGTTTCTCAAAAAGTTCGATAAATTTACCGGGTGGTATCATTCCGATTTCATGGTGTTTCCACCTTACAAGCGCCTCAGCACTCTCAATTACAGGAGGGTCAACCTGCACGTTATACTTTGGCTGGTAGTAAACCATAAATTCATTATGCAAAAGAGCTGATTTCAGGTCGTTAAGAAGACGCTGATCAAGGATTTCTTTATCCCTCATCTCCTCATTAAATACCTTTATCATCTCGTGGTTACCGCCACGGAGGAAGCTACATGCAGACCTTGCTCTGTCAAACATTTCCACAGGCTCAAGTCCAAAGCTATACGGCATAACGCCCATCCTGATGCGGATACTTACATTCTCGGCAAAAATATCAAGTGCATGCTGAAAACGCTTGTAAATAGCATTGTAATCATCTGTGAAAGTCGAAAAGATATTAAATCTGTCTGCACTGGACCTACACGCTATCCCATTGTTTTCACCAATAAAGGCCTTAATCTCATCACCAAGAGCTTTTAAGACTTTGTCCCCAAACTCCCATCCATAGAGAGCATTTACTACATGAAACTGCTCAATATTGACCACAATTGCATTATATTCTTTTTCAGGATCATCATTATGCATCCTGTTCGCATATTCCAAAAAGTAGTTTCTGGTATACAGCTTTGTAAGCGGATCAAGCTCTGTAGCAGATATAAGTCTCTGACTATCAATTGCCTTTTTATCTGAACGCAGCTTTGTCATCATGAGAAAGATCATGGCTGCACAGATAACAGTTGTTATGATTGCAAAAGAAATTGCGTTATCCTCAAGATAATCCATGAAAGTAACCTTGTGAACATTTCCGGTATACTTGGAAAGGATTGCCTCCATATCGCGCGAATCCATGTTATTTATGATCTTATTCATGATCGAATACATTATCTGATCTTCTTTTTCCAGTGCGAAAGCAAAATCCATGTCGTGACCGGTGGCTAAAAGATCCAGCTTATAGCGCCTTCTTAGCCTGTCATTCTGCGTTATTCTATAGCTGTTCACCATGGCGCAATCCGCTTCTCCAATTGAAACCGCTTTGTAGCAGGCATCAAGATTATCCTTATGCTCTATTTCCCAGTTCGGGTAGTAGTCCTGAACAAAATTGTCAAAGTTAACATTACCGGAAAGAACAGCTGCTTTAATTCCCTCTCCGCCAAGTATATCCTTAGAATTTTCCGGATTAACTAAAGCAAATACTTCTGTATGCATGAGGTTTTCCGAACTAAGATAACCCCTGCGCTCCATTTCATATGGGCTTAAGTTGATAGGAAATACGACATCTATTTCTCCGGCATCCATTGCATTTAACGCGTTATCAGTTGTATCGAAAGGCACTGCTTCAAATTCAATTTCAGCATTGCTCATCATACCGCTTGCTTCAGACAAAAAGTCCCCAAGGGCTCCTGTCAGTTTTCCTGCGCTTTCATCGCAAAACGGCATATACTTATTTCTATAACCAACGCGGATTTTCCCATGGTCCTTTAGCCACTTTAATTCCTTGTCCGTCAGGTAAGTGTTTGTATTTACAGACCATATATATTTTTGGAGAAGCCTTTGACTATAATATGGATCTTCATTTTGAATACTCAATAATGCATGATTAAGCTCATCTAACAGATCAGGCCTATCTTTGCTAACTGCAAAATAAAATTCCGAGTTGCCAACAGGACATACAGGAACGATATTAGGCCTGTTTCCATAGGATTCAACAGTAACATAGGCATCGATCTGGCCTTTATCAAGCATCTCAAACCATTCATCAACATTTTTGTCTGAGGCAGTCATAAGTTCAATATCTATGCCATTTTTTCGCGCCCATTCAATGGTAAGCTTTTCCATTATGCTATTTTCTTCTGTGGCAACAACTTTTCCGGAAAAAGAACTAAGATCATCCAATGTTATTTCTGTATTACCGGCTCTTACAAAAAAATAGTAAGACTCCGATCCCATAGGCACACTAGGATAAAGAACTGTCTCCTCTCTCTCTTTCATATAGGAAACATCGCTCAATATGTCAATTTCACCATTTTCAAGCATCCGATATAACTCAGGCCATGGAGCCTCCACATATTCATATGTCCATCCGGTATAAGCCACAAGCTTTTGGTGATAATCATAGGCATATCCCATGCGCTTCCCAAACTCATCCTCATAGCAATATGATGAATCATACCAGCCAATGCGAACCACCTTGTTTTCCTGCATATTGGCAAAAGACGGAATTTCAACCACAAGAGCAGCACAAATAAGCATGCATGCAACCATAATAATTGCAAACACTCTTGATGCAACTATGCAGATCACCTTAGACTGTGATCTGTTTTGACATAAAAAGTCATTCTCCCGCATACTAAAATGATAACACTATGTTATAAATTTACGATAAAAACATTATTATATATAGATAAAAAGTCCCCTGACTCTAATTGAATTTTTAGAGCCAGGGGGCAGTGTTCCTCTGTTTTATTAGATTAACTGACCTATTTCAATAAGCTGCTTTAAGTACAACAGACCGATAAATCCATTTTTATCAACGTATTTTGAAAAATCTGTTCCCTTTGGTATGATCAGCCTTGTAAGTTTTCCCTTATACATAAAGTATATTTCCAGGTCAGCATCTACTCCGTTTATTGTCTTTAAAAGACTCGGCGTAAGATAATCAAGTTTTCCAAGATTTATACCAATTCTTCCTGTATCAGTGACAAATACCTTGTCTGTGATCTGATTACCCTGTCCATCAACGATTGAATCACTTATGTATCTGCCGATCTTTATTTCTCCATTCAGATTGTCCTTTTGTAATAAAGAAATGGCGCCAGGAGTAGCATTCCCTGATGTGCTGTCTGTATTGATCTTCTTTAACGTATCAGCATTTATCTTGTCTAAAAGTTCCAGAGCATCATCCAGGTCTTCTTTTACTTCCTTCTCGGTTTCAACATAGTCCCTTACAGTAGTTCCATCGTCTTCAATAGGCTCATCAATCTCATCCCAGAAATCATCGTCATCATCATATTCATCATCTTCAAACCAGTCATAATCTTCTTCATCATCAATTTCGTCATTACCGCCAATATAGTTCCAGCGGGCATAAAGCTTATAAATGTTTGAGAAATCTGAATCTGCTGTAACTAATGTTCCTCCGTCGGGAGCAGTATACCATCCTGCAAATTCATAGTCTTCCATGGTTGGTGCAATAAGTTTTCCTGCCTTAAA
Organism: Butyrivibrio sp. AE2015; assembly: GCF_000420825.1. Classification (GTDB taxonomy): domain Bacteria; phylum Bacillota; class Clostridia; order Lachnospirales; family Lachnospiraceae; genus Butyrivibrio. Next base: position 31,974 of record NZ_ATVR01000006.1, read on the forward strand.
CTGCTCAACTGTAAGAGTATTTCTGACAATTTCATAATCATCTCCCATGTAGAGATTAATTGTATGGAACTGCCACTTTGAATCATTTGGAATATTGTTGTCCTGGGTCATTGATAGCTGCACTTCAGCAAAAGCATTTATCAGCTGCTTGGATGCAAAGCTCATGACTGAAGACGCATTGAATCCCGGAAGTGCATTTATTGCCCTTACAATATTTGAAGCAGAATTCATTGTTGATGCAAGTCCATTTACGATTGTAATATACATTGATGTCGGCGAAGTAACATCAGTAATAGCTGCAATCGTATTCTGCCCCTCAGGAGCTATAGATGTAGATAATATTCCGGCAAGGATAGGATATTTACTGCTTGAGGTTGCATCTCCTATTGCTCCCCATAAAGCTTCATTGAGGTACTTTTCGAATGTTTCACCTTTAAGAAGTGCCTGGTATTTAGCTCTCTTTTCAGTCTGAACAGAACCCTCATCACCTCTTGCAAATGCCTGCTGGGCATCAATAGCAATATTCATTCCGGTTGATGTTGGATCTTTTTCATCAATAGGTTTTGATAGCGCATTTACAAGTGCATTGGATAAAAGAGTAACTACTTCCTTTTGAATTGGTGAACTCTTGTAATTACTTTCCTTCCATCCATCAACATTAAGATAATTGTTAATGGCTGTAACCATCTTATTAACACCACCGGAAAGGGCAGTAAGATTTACCTTAAGAGTACCTTTCTCTTCCATAGTGCTGTCTTTTATAGAAACATCATACTTTATAATGCTGTCCTCACTGCCGTCACTTGTTCGAATAGCAGTAATCGACACATTTCCGAGATAAGGTATATTAAAATCAGTCGCAAACTTATCATTCTTTCTGGCCAATTCAGTAGTCTGATTAAGTGCATAGTCTCCCAATGAGTCCTCGGAGTACTTTATCATATTCTTAAGGTACGCCTCAGTTCCTCCCGGAGTCTCTGTTATAGAGTAAGCTATCTCTCTTGCGAAATAATCAATAAACGATCCTATGCTTTCCTGCCTGATTCCAGACTTATCATAGCTGTAATCCTGCATACTTCCCTGATAATCGTTGTCAAAGCTTTTTTCCGTCCCGCCGGTAGACACCTTCCAGCTTGAAGTGTCTACATCTTCGAAATCCTTATCTATAAATGAAGTGTCAATAGAAAAGCTATAAACCGCATCTTTTCCACTACCTGTAATATCAATGTTTATCTGTCTCCAGGCAACCGGGTAAGCACACAGAGCTGCTGTCTGAATGTCATAGAGAACATTTCCATTTGCAGATACGAACTTAGCAATATCATTCGCATGCGAGTGTCCTGTAAGGACTGCAGACATACCGGCATCAGCCAGGGCAGTTGAAACCTGCTCATGATTACCTATGATATACTCAGACATATACGCTGCAGTAACCTTAGTATCTACAGCACAGTGCGGCATTATTGAATGATGGCACATTCCCAGGACGAGATTTCCTTTCTCTTTGGCTGCCTGAGTCTGCTCAACAACCCATTTCAAAAGGCCATCAGAAATATATCCCGCAGTCTTCTGCGCATTTGCATATCTTGAATTAACAAGATCTTCATAGCTGTAGATGCCTGTATCCATAACGACAAGCGTAACTCCGTCAGCTATTTCTGTAGCATAGGAAAGTCCGCCATGATTTTGTGCAATAGAAGGATCGTCACCCTGAGGATTATATACAGTTCTTGTTCCACCCTCACAGTGGTCATTTTCTCCGTATCCAAGTCCTGCAAATACCGTTTTAAAGTCTTCCGGTCCAATTCGCTGAGCCTTGGCAATCTCCTCGGGTGTCAAATCAGCAGCATAAGAATTATTGATGTCATGGTTTCCGTTAACAACATAGATGCCAACATCCTCCATGCCCTCTTTATTTTTCAGAGCATTCAGTTTATCTGCAAGAGCCTGAGCTCCCGAGTATTCACCATTACTTGTAAGATCGCCGCATATCAAAAGGCAATCAGGATCAAATTCAGTAACCTGATCCAGTGAAACATTGATGATACTGTCTATTTCTTCAAGCATTCTCATCTCGGTCACGGCTGTTGTATCCATATTCTGGATTCCGTGTCCTTGCTTTTGATCATTAGAAACATAATGAGTATCAGACAGGATTGCAATCGATATATGCTGTGTTGCCGGCTGACCATCATCCAGGTCCTTGGAAGAACCTGCTTCTACAAACTGCTGCGGCTGAGCAGTCTCGCCACCACTAGAATCTGACGTAGCTGCTTCAGTCGTTGTAGTTTCTGGTGTCCCTGCTTCAGTGGTAGTATCAGGAGTAGCAGCCGTTCCTAGCGCCATCACCCTTGGGGCCGCACTTCTGAGCATCATAGTAGCTACAGGTGCATCGCCTTCACCTGCTTCATCGGTAGCTACATTCTCTATGCCAGGCTGGACTTCACTTACATCCAGCTCAACTGTATCTTTTTCCACTACTTCCTGAACGTCTGTATTTTCTTCGCTCTTTACTTGTTCAGGCGCAGTTTCGCCCGTTTTTTCATCTTTTATTTCTTCAGGCTCGTTTTCTTCTGTTTCTTCGTCCTTTTTTTCTTCGGATGTTGCTACATCTGAACCCTCATCCTTTATCTCTTCTGATTTCTTCTCATCCGTCTCATCTTTTTTTTCTTCAACTGACTCATCGTCTGAACCCGCCTCTTTAGTTTCAGACAGAACATCATTTTGCTCAGCCGGGATGATATTTTCTATATTACTTACATTTTCATCCTTCTCATCAGCAGAATCATCCTGCTTTTCTTCGCCATCAGATGGGGCGTTATCCTCATCTGCATCAGCTAATTTTTCTTCATTATTATCCTCATCTACATCATTGGCATAACCAACGACAGACGCCCCTAAAAACATTCCCCAGGACACCGCCATCGCCATAGTCATTTTTACAGCTGTTTTTTTCTTCATAAGAAATCCCTTTCATATATAATCAATACATATACCCATCAATGGTATTATCGACTTATAGAAAGGGATTTTTTACGTCTACTTAATTAAATTTTTCTTAAACTACAATCTGTTTGAAATTTTATTGCATTAGTATTTCATTATTTTTTCCCAATCATCAGCGTCAATTTCTTCAAGAATAATATCCAAAAGCTTTGCACTTGAATACGCTGCAAACGGCCTGATATCTCCTTCAGTAGCAGCTTTATTTCCATCAGCAAAATCCTGGACTGTTTTTATCACCATCCATTTCGTGTTCATAAGATCAGCAGCAGCTGCCAATGCATAAGCTTCCATATCAAGTGCCACCGCATCATCCTGCAGCTGGGCAATCCGTTCCATTACACTGGGATCATCAACAACAACTACTCCGCTGGCCATGGAATGGAATGATATATTGACGTCCTTCGGTGCCTTTGGATATCCATCACAGATTTTTTTTACTATTTCTTTATTATCTGCAATCTACTGGCATCGCCAATATTCAGATTCCTCATCTGCTCCGGGGTACACCCTGTCACCAAAAGCATCACAACACAGAAAAAAACACTTACTCCTTTTCTAATTATTTTCTTCATAATACGCATCCTTTACTTTTTAACGTATCCGATAGCTGTCTTATAATTATACGCTATATTGTATGTTCGTGCGCTTTTTTTAGTGATGTTTAATACTTCTTTCATACTTTGTTAAAACTGTCAACCATTTCCTGAAGCTCAACATATCTGTCCATTTTGCGTTCTATTTCAGCATCAACTTCCTCTTTTTCCTTGGTAAGAGCAACCAGTTTAGGATAGTCTGTTGCTGCTTCTACTATCTTTGCTTCCAGGTCAGCACTCTTTTCCTCGAGCTTTTCAATTTCTGATTCGATATTATCGTACTCTTTCTGCTCGTTATAAGAAAGCTTGGTCTTTTCGCGTGGCGCACGATACTGGGCTTTTGATGATTTTGGCTCGACCTGAGAAACATGACGCTCCTCTCCAGAAACTTCTGTCTGTTTCTTGTGTAACAGATAATCTGAATATCCACCCTCACTCTGGTAGAGGCTTCCATCTGCCTCAAATGCAAAAATCCTTGTGACAACACGATCCAAAAAGTATCTGTCATGGCTGACAGTAATGATTATCCCTGCAAATCCGTCAAGATAATCTTCAAGTATTCTAAGAGTCTGTATATCAAGGTCATTAGTTGGCTCATCCAAAATAATCACGTTCGGCTGCTCCATCAGTACTCTTAATAGATATAGTCTTCTCTTTTCACCGCCTGAAAGCTTAGAAATTGGAGCATATTGCATATCCGGGCTGAAAAGAAATCTCTCGCACATAACAGATGCAGAAACCAGGCCCTCTGCTGTTCTGATAAATTCTGCAGTATCTTTTATGTAATCAATTACTCTTTTATCCTCGTCCAAAGCTTCATTTTCCTGGCCAAAATACCCAATCTTTATGGTCTGACCAATCTCTACTGTGCCACTGTCAGGCGCCACAGTTCCAACAATAGTCTTTAAAAGAGTTGATTTTCCGCATCCATTTGGTCCTATGATCCCGATTCTGTCGAGCTTATTGAAGGTATAGGAAAAATCCCTGAAAAGAGTTTTTCCTTCATAGGACTTTGAAATATTGTCAATTATTATTGTCTTATTTCCCATTCTGCTTGGAAGTGAGCTAAGTTCAACCTGTCTCTCCTCCTCAGGGCGCTGTCTATCACGAAGTTCCTCAAAACGCTGGATATGAGCCTTCTGCTTGGTAGATCGTGCTCTTGCACCTCTTAACATCCACGCAAGATCTTTACGATACAAAGCCTGTGCTTTACGCTCAGCAGCCTGCTCATAATCAAGTCTCTGCTGCTTAAGCTCCAAAAAGCCTGAATAATTGGCCTCATACCTATAGGCACTTCCTTTATCTATCTCAAGAATCTGATTTGTAACTTCATCAAGGAAATATCTGTCATGGGTGATCATAAGGAGTGCACCTCTAAAATGCTGAAGATATTCTTCAAGCCACTCTATCATATCTGAATCAAGATGGTTTGTAGGCTCATCAAGTATCAAAAGATCTGATGGCGTCATGATAGCAGCTACCAGCGCAGCTCTTTTTTTCTGTCCGCCCGATAATATAGAAGGATTACACTCCGGATCATTTATTCCAAACTTGGCAAGATAAGCTTTTATCTCACCCATTTTGTCCCAATGATCGCCACCGTCATAAATCGTATCAGTTATATTTTCCAAGAGGGTCTTGTTCATATCAAATACAGGATTTTGCGGAAGATATGAAATTCTAAGACCGTTGTTTACTACAACCTGTCCGCTATCCGGTTCTACTTTGCCTGCAACGATTGCCAGGAGCGTTGACTTACCTGTTCCGTTTGTTCCTACCACACCAATCTTATCAGTGTCATTTATTCCGACAGAAATCCCGCTAAGAACCGGTTTTGACATGTATGTTTTAGATATGTTTTCAACATTTAAAATGTTCATAAAAAAGCCTCTGTTTCTTTTAATAATTCTAAAGGATACACCTCATATTACTGAATCTCAAAACTAAAGTCCATAAAAAATAAAACCTTGACTCTAAAAAAAAAAAAGGCGTATAATCTGCAATTAGCGTTATAAAAGGAGGAAAATAAACAATGGATACGATTCAGATACTTAGAGATCTTGTGATCATAATAGTAAGTGCAAAGTTCTTTGGACTTATTGCAAGAAAGCTTCACGCACCGCAGGTTGCCGGTGAGATCATCGCAGGTCTCCTTATAGGACCTACACTTTTTAACCTTGTGGAAGCCGGGGACTTCCTGTCAGGAATGGCTGAAATTGGTGTAATACTGCTTATGTTCAGCGCAGGTCTTGAAACAGACATAGACAAGCTCAAAAAATCAGGTGTAAAGGCAACAATCCTTGCTTGCACCGGTGTTGGTGTTCCACTTGCCCTTGGTACTGTTTTATACATGGCATTCTACGGATTTGCCGCTCCCGGATCTACTGAGTTTACAAAAGCTCTTTTCATAGGAACTATCCTTACAGCTACTTCCGTTAGTATAACAGTCCAGGTGTTAAAAGAGCTTGGAAAGATCTCCACTGACGTGGGAACAACAATCATGAGTGCAGCAATCATCGATGATGTAATTGGAATCGTCGTTCTTACAGCTGTTCTTGGCCTTAAAGATCCTAATGCAAACCTCGCTGCTGTATGTATCAAGACAGTAGCTTTCTTTGCTCTTTCTGTAGTGATTGGAATTGTGATCTTCAAGATCATGAAGAAAATGGAGCAGAGATGGCCTCATAACAGAAGAATCCCGATCCTTGGCCTTGCTCTTGCCTTTGCAATGGCCTATGTAGCTGATAAGTACTTTGGAGTAGCAGATATCACAGGTGCTTACGTTGCCGGTATCATATTGAGCTCTTTGGAAACATCAGATTACATCGACAGAAAGATGGATATCAACTCCTACATGATCTTTGGACCTGTATTCTTCGCAAGTGTAGGTCTTCAGACCAACTTAAGAACTGTAGACATGACAATTCTTGCATTCTCACTTGCTTTCGTTATTGTTGGACTTCTTGGTAAAGTTGTAGGTTGTGGAATTGTCGCTAAATGCCTCAAATATAACACTTCAGATGCATTGAAGATCGGTGTTGGCATGATGACAAGAGGTGAAGTTGCCCTTATCGTAGCACAGCGTGGTCTTAAAGCTGAGATTGTTGATAGCAGATACTTCACAGCAGTAATCCTGCTCATTATATTGAGTTCAATCCTTACACCTATCATCATGAAGGCAATCTATGCTTCAGATGAACGTGCTGCTGCGCAGGGCAAATAAGATTTAGATTTTTAATTTTTTTATCATATTTATTTCACAATTTTCCATTGAAAGGGAAAACCTAATGATGTAATATACATTCTTGTGCAATTTTTTACAAAAGGAAAAAAGGAATTACTTAAATGGAAAATCAATTATACTCTTACGAAGAAGTTTGTAGTCTTATTCAGGATAAAGGTATGATAATGACTATGATGCGCGATGAGGATCTTAATAAGCTCTGCCAGTTTGGAAACCGCGGATCAATCCTGAATGTTAATACTCTTTTATTCAACCGTTACCAGATACACGCTAACGAAAAAGACTATAACTCAATCAAGAGAATGGCTGAATCAGAAGGTCTTGCCATTGTTATAAGAGAAACAGAAAAGGATGAAGTAGAGGATGTAATAACCGGCTATGAGGAAATTGAGAGCAAGGCTATCCTCTTTATCAAAAACGGAAACCGAGTTTTACAGTTAAATGACACAGATAAATCTCTGGCTCACGAAATAGTATTCTTCACAAATGAAAATCTCGATCTTATACTTGAATGCCTTTGTGAGAATGACAGCTATAAACCTAAGCCAAAGGTTGCTGCACCTGTAGTTAAGGTCGTAAAGCCGGTTGAACCTGAGCTTACTGATGATGAGATAAAAGACATTTTTGCCGAGGGTTGTGAAGTTACACATAACACTTATGGTCATGGAATGGTAAAATCTGTATTAAACGGAAAGATCACTGTAGAATTTGATGATTCAGTAGAGAAGATCCTTTCTGCTAAGATCTGTATAAAGAACAAGCTTCTTTCAGTAGTTTGATCTGATAAATATTTAAGCCTGTGGTGGTCTCCCACTACAGGCTTTTTGATTGTATTTCATCGTGTCATTTTATGCAGAATTCCACTCTGTTTCCACGCTCTTTTGTATCATCCCATATATATTTCTCGCCTAGTACTACGCTCCTTAGAATTGAAATTGAGATAGAATCACCATCAATAAAAATATTCATCTCTTCTCCCGAATAATCAGCAACAAATTCTACCTCATCTTTTTCCTGTGAATACTCGATAGATAAATGTACATCCGGCTTTTCCATTGCGCATACTATGCTCTGATGAACAGCCTCTTCATATGCACGGTGTATCTTCTTGGTAAGTGCAACAGATATCTGGTTTTTCTGTGCATAATCTTCAATCAGTCTATGAGTTCCAAGATAATCATAATCTCTTCTGTTTATTCCTATTTCCAGCACTTTCAGGCGCCTTACAAAGCGGCGGGTCTTTTCCTTTTTTGGATTATCAAATACCTCTTCCGGCGTTCCTTCCTCATAAATCTCGCCCTCATCCATATAGAAAACCCTGTTACTGATGGACTTGGCAAAAGACATTTCGTGAGTGACGATCATCATGGTTTTTCCGCTTTCAGCCAGCTCTTTTATTACTGACTTAACCTCGCCAACCATAGTGGGATCAAGGGCACTTGTAGGTTCATCCAGCAATATTATATCCGGGTTCATTGCAAGTGTCCTTGCTATGGCAACTCTCTGCTTTTGACCACCGGATAATTCGTCAGGCCACGACAATGCCTTATCTGACAGGCCTACTTCACGAAGACGATCCATGGCATTATCGTAGGCTTCCTGCGCAGGTTTCCCCAAAAGGTCCATGGTAGGCGCCATAACATTTTCAACTACAGTCATGTGGCCAAAAAGGTTAAATGACTGAAACACCATTCCCATCTTTTTATGTACTTCTTCAATCTTGCAGCCTGGACCTGTGATCTCCGTTTCATCAAGCCACACTTTTCCGGAAGTTGGCTTCTCAAGCAGATTTATGCATCGTATAAGTGTACTCTTGCCTGTTCCCGAAGGTCCTATAACAGCTATGACGTCTCCATCATTTATTGTGGCATTGACATTCTTAAGGGGAACCACGTTTGGGTATTCTTTTCTAAGATTCTCAATTCTTATCATTTAGTTTTACCCCCTTCAAATAGCCTGACTGTCCCTTCTTCTTGAAATCAATATTTATTTCCATCTTATCTATCACAGCTCCGAGTAAGGCCTCAAGTCCGAAATATATGATCGCGATAGCTATCAATGGGAAAAATGCATCGTAGGTTCGGCTCCTTATGATATCTCCTATCTTTGTCAGATCTTGAACCGCTATGTATCCTACTATTGCAGTAGCTTTAATAAGCCCTACTATTTCGCCTTTGTATGCGCCAATAACGTGGGGAAGGGCCTGAGGTAAAATGATCTTGAAAAAGATCTTATGATCTGAATACCCCAGAGAATACGCTGCCTCATATTGTCCATTATCAACTGCACCAACACCTATCCTTAAAAGCCCTATTACAGCAGCAGCGAAAGTAAGCGTAAAGCCAATGACTGAAACAATAATTCCATTAATATGCAGACCAGCAAAAATAATGTAGTACAGTATCATCAAAAGAACTACAACCGGCATTCCCTGGATCAATCTCATAGCTCCATTTGTGATGCTATTCGCGACCTTGTTCCCTTTTCTGCAGAGGAGATAAACGAAAAAGCCACTTACTGTTCCTAAAATAACCGATGAAACCGTGATTATAATAGTTGTAATTACACCCCTCACAAAAAGAGTCCATCTGTTTTCTCGTATAAATGTCTTTTCAAAGCTTGTCACAACTCTGTTAAAAAAGGCTCCTATTGAAGAGTCACTTACTCCACTTCTCACGACAATTCCTGCTTTTTCAGTATAAAGATCCTGCGAAAAAGGCAGTGCCTGAGCACGTTCCGGAGTTACATTAAGGTTTGCCATTATGCAGTCCACATCACCGGATGCTGCCGCGTTTATTATGGCACCATAGTCATAGACTTTAAATTCCAGGTCTGCATCAAGATATTGCGCAAATCTCTCGGCCAGCTCTATGTCATATCCGCACAGTTCATCGCCCTGATAGAATGAATAAGGAGTTGCTATTCCTGAAGTGCCTACTATCAGCTTCATTTTGGGATTTTTTATCTCAGGGAAATCAGGAATTTCAAAGTCATTTTTGATAACCCATCGGTCGTACATATCATCAAGAGTTCCATCCGCACGAATCACGTCAATAAATGTATCAATCTTTTCTTTTAGCCCGTCGATTTCTGTGGCAGGCGATAAACCTACAGCAATATGGACCTCTTCATCCATTGTCTCATCAAGAAGCTTTACTCCTTCGACCCCTGTAGCAAGAGCGATTTGTAGCTGCCTATAGTCATAAACAAAGGCATCTATCTTTCCCTGCGCAAGCGCCGGTAAAGCTTCATTTAATTCGATATATACCAGCTCTGCATTCGGAAACTCCTTCTCAACAAGCAGCATTGATGAAGATCCTACGCCAACTCCTATTTTTACCCCCGGGCTCTTGAGCTGATCCTTCGATGTGATAAGTCCGGTATCATATGCATAAACAGCATGCACAGGCATTAGCACTAATATAAACATCAACAATATATAACCAAGGATTTTTCTCAAAATGATCCTCCTGTCGACCATAAAGTGGTCTGTACTACGTTTGTTTATGTACTGTTTTATGTATATTTATTTACATTTTACTACCCCTGTTTTGCTTAGTCTCTATGAATAACTACTATTTAATAATAACTTTATACATATGAATAACCTGTTGATTTTATCACTATGCTGTGGTAACGTATTAAAAACAGTAAAAAAAAGGAGAGCGTATGGAAACACAGATAGTTATTGGTATTGTGATTGTTTTGTATCTTGCCATGATGATCCTGATAGGTGTTGTCTTTTCTAAGGGAAATGATGACGCCGGAGATTTTTATCTTGGCGGTAGAAAATTGGGCCCTTTAGTTGCGGCCATGAGCGCAGAAGCCTCTGACATGAGCAGTTGGCTGCTTCTTGGTATACCGGGCCTTGCATACCTTTCAGGTATGGCAGACGCAACATGGACCATTATTGGTCTCGCTATAGGAACTTATCTCAATTGGCTTTTTGTAGCAGCCAAACTCAGAAAAACCACCGAAAAACTTGGTGCTATAACTATTCCCGAGTACTTTTCTGCAAGATTCAAGGATAAAAATAAGACTATAACGCTTATATCAGCCATCATAATCGTTATCTTCTTTATCCCCTATGTAGCTTCCGGATTTGCTGCCTGCGGCAAGCTTTTTAATACTCTATTTGGTATTGATTACGCCTTCGCCATGATTGTCAGCGCTATTATCATAGCTCTTTACTGCTCACTCGGTGGATTCAAAGCCGTATGCATGACGGACCTTGTTCAGAGCATAGCTATGACACTGTCCCTTATCATAGTCATTTTCTTTGGAATAAATCAGGCGGGTGGCCTTGGAGCTGTCATTGATAATGCTAAATCTCTTCCGGGATATTTTAGTATTTCTAATGTCTATGACCCTGTCACCAAGACAGCAACACCTTACAGCGCCCTTACAGCCTGCTCAATGCTTGCCTGGGGACTTGGATATTTCGGAATGCCACATATCCTTGTTAGATTCATGGCGATAGAGGATGAGAAAAAAATATCACTTTCAAGAAGAGTTGCTAGTGTGTGGGTAGTAATAGCTATGTTTATCGCCCTTGCCATCGGCGTTATAGGTCTTGCAATGAGCGCAAACGGCAAAATACCTGTACTTGAAGGAAGTGGAAATGCTGAAAGAGTAATAATCCACATCACTAATCTGATGAGCACCTTTGGCATATTCCCTGCAATAATTGGAGGTATTATCCTTTCTGGTATCCTCGCAGCGACCATGTCTACTGCTGATTCTCAGCTTCTTGCTTCAGCATCAGCAATTTCTTCAGACCTTATTCAGGCAGTTGGTAAAAAGAAACTTGACGATGAGATGCAGGTTAAAGTAGCTAAAATAACCGTTGTATTAATATCTATTATCGCGATCATAATAGCAAGAGATCCGGATTCTTCTGTATTTCAGATTGTTTCATTTGCCTGGGCCGGCTTTGGAGCAGCTTTTGGTCCTGTGGTTCTTCTTTCACTATTTTGGAAACGTTCAACCCTTCAGGGCGCCCTTTCAGGAATGGTTGCAGGTGGTGCATTTGTTTTCATCTGGAAATTCGGCATTGCCAAGCTTGGAGGCGGATTTGCGATTTATGAACTTCTTCCTGCTTTCCTTATTGCTCTTGTTGTCAATGTTATAGTAAGTCTTTGCACTAAGGCTCCTGATATTGATATTTGATTTTTTCGAACATAAGAAACGTACGCTACATGCGCACCTATTCAAAAAGACCACTTCCATAGCGAAGTGGTCTTTTTATATGTGTTATATAACTTATATGCTATTTACTGATTGTCGTACTGGCTCACATAATCAGGTCTGTTTTCCATGAGAAGTGCCCCAAGCGCATATAGAACAACTCCGGTTCCGCCAGACATTGCAAGCACGGCCCAGATAATTCTTACAAGTGTTTTATCAAGTCCAAAGTACTCTGCGATGCCTCCGCAAACACCAAATAATTTTCTATCATTACATCTGTATAATTTCTTTTCCATAGCAAAGCCTCCTTCATAATATGTACTGCTTGTTTTTTATAAAATCAGTATATCGCAGTCATATTATGATTTATATGTCTTCTTAAGAGACTTATTTATATTTATCCCGCTATTTTAGAAAGATATATTTCAGATAGCTGCAAAGCCCTTTTCAAGGTCAGCAATGATGTCATCTATGTGCTCAGTTCCAATCGAAAGTCTGATAGTGCTCTGGCTTATTCCCTGATCCTTAAGCTCTTCATCTGACAGCTGAGAGTGTGTAGTGGTTGCAGGATGAATAACAAGGCTCTTTACATCCGCTACATTTGCAAGAAGTGAGAAAATCTCAAGATTGTCGATGAACTTCCATGCTGCTTCTTTTCCACCTTTTATCTCAAATGTGAAGATTGAAGCTCCTCCATTAGGGAAGTACTTCTCATAAAGTGCATGATCAGGATGATCTGCAAGTGATGGATGGTTAACCTTCTCTACCTTTGGATGATTTTTAAGGAATTCAACTACCTTCTTTGTATTCTCAGCGTGTCTGTCAAGACGAAGAGACAGTGTCTCAACACCCTGAAGAAGTAAGAATGCGTTAAATGGAGATATTGTAGCTCCTGTATCTCTAAGAAGTATTGCTCTGATAAAGGTAACAAATGCAGCCGGTCCTACAGCGTCATAGAAAGATACACCATGGTAACTTGGGTTAGGATCTGCAATATTAGGATATTTGCCGCTAGCCTTCCAGTTAAATTTGCCGGATTCTACAATAATTCCGCCAAGAGTTGTTCCATGTCCGCCGATAAACTTTGTAGCTGAATGTACAACAATGTCTGCGCCATGTTCAATTGGTCTGATAAGATATGGTGTTCCGAAAGTATTGTCGATAACAAGTGGAAGACCATGTTTATGTGCTATTTCCGCAATTGCATCAATGTCCGGAATATCACTGTTAGGATTGCCAAGAGTCTCCAGATATATTGCTCTTGTATTATCCTGAATTGCACCCTCAACTTCGCTTAAGTTATGAGCATCAACGAATGTTGTTGTCACTCCGTACTGCGGAAGTGTATGGGCAAGAAGGTTGTAGCTTCCGCCATAGATTGTCTTTTGTGCAACAATGTGTCCACCGTTAGCAGCAAGAGCCTGAATTGTATATGTTATAGCTGCAGCGCCTGATGCTACTGCCAGTGCAGCGCTTCCACCTTCAAGTGCTGCAATTCTCTTTTCCAAAACATCCTGAGTGGAATTTGTAAGTCTTCCATAAATATTTCCTGCATCAGCAAGTCCAAATCTGTCTGCCGCGTGCTGGCTGTTTCTGAACACATAGGATGTGGTCTGATAAATAGGAACGGCTCTCGCGTCTGTAGCCGGATCCGGCTGTTCCTGTCCAACGTGTAACTGTAATGTTTCAAATCTGTAATCACTCATGTTTTTAACTCCTCCGTTCCTTGTAATTACAGAAATCATACTCCCAAACCCTGGCTTTGACTAATACATTAAGCTTATTGGACGCGATAACCGGAAGCTATACCGCTTTAAAGCGCTACAACTTTATAGCCCTGTTGTAAATTTTATAATAATTTAATTTATACATCAGAAAATCTAAATGATTGTGTAGTAGTATAAATAAGAATAGTTGTAAGAGGTTTCAGCACTAACGGGGAGGTGCTTATATGGCGATGGAAAAATCAGAGCTTAATGTAAAAGGAAAATGTAAAACAATAGACACAGTTAGCTTTAATGGCAAATATATTGACATAAATATAATTAAAAGACGCATCATATCAGCTATTGCTATTATTGGTGGTCTGGCATTTGCCGGTGTCGTTATATTTCTGTGAGTTTTATTTCCCTAAAACAAAGTTAAGGCTGAGCGATAGCTCAGCCTTTTTCTTTGAAAACATCCGTTATTGAAACATCTTTAAAATCCGCACAGGGAGTGCATATTGTGACTTGATAACCCGAAATTTCTTTTCTGATAAGATGAAGTTCTTTCGAATAATGCAGGTCATTTTCTGATTTTATATCCAGCTCTATGTTCAAAGGCTCCATTGAAAGCCCTTTTCCATAGTACTTCATAATACTTTCTTTGGCAGTCCAAAGACCTGTATAGAGCATATCAAGATCACCGCCAAGGTGCTCTGCCTGTGAAATCTCACTTTCTGAAAAAACTCTTTTGATAAGCCCCGGTTGAAAATGACTCTTTTCCTGAATATCTATCCCTACCTCTTTGTCAGAAACAGCGATTATAGCCATTTCTCCTGAATGAGAAAGGTTAAAAAACACATCGTCTCGCCCCTTTATATAAGGCTTTCCGGCACCTTTTTCAACAATTTCATAGGAATAGATCCCTAGATTTTCCAAAGCTCTTTTTAGAAGTATTCCTGCAGCCAGCGATAAAAGCTTATTCTTTTGAGGTTTAAAAGCATCTATCTTCTTCTTTCTCTCAGGTGGCATCTGGTCATACCAGTACTCATAAGAACCACTGTCTATAATGCAATTTATATCTGCTGCATAAATCCTGTTCAAGTCTTACCTTTCTCCCTTATTGCTCCACTTTCATAGGCTTTTAGCAGATCCTTTAAGTCTGCAATCTGGTTTATAAGACTCTTTCCTACGTCAGTGTCTCTGACCAGGATTCGCTTCTTGGTCTTTTCCGTGATCTGTATCTCAGGCGTGTTCTCCTGTCCCTTTACGAAAGCTTTATGTTTGGCAAGCGCCAGATGATGAGAGTTAAAGATCAGTGTATACCCGGCAATTCCTGTCTGTTCATGATAGGCTTTTGAGATTCCGCCATCTATTATATACAGCTTTCCTCCAGCCTTAACAGGACTCTCGCCCTTTTTTGTCTTGACCGGAACATGGCCATTTATAATATGCGCCCATTCAGGGTCAAGTTTAAATTCTCTTAGTATTTTATCAGCATATTCCTCTTTTGCCGAGAAGGTATAATAAGGATTGTGCTTTTCAGCACATAATTCCTTCTCATTTCTCAAAAACAGACGTTCAAATGTTGATATTTTATCCTTTCCGAACAGAGGGGAATTGGGCCCGCACCACAAATACCACATAAGATCAACTGCATCCTGCTTTTTCTCGATATCATCCCTTGGATCGAGGAAATACGCATCATGAATCTTTACATTCAGGTAATCCATGAGCTCTTTTCCGCAAAAACTTCCATCTGTGGTCTT
Source organism: Butyrivibrio sp. AE2015 (assembly GCF_000420825.1). Taxonomy (GTDB): domain Bacteria; phylum Bacillota; class Clostridia; order Lachnospirales; family Lachnospiraceae; genus Butyrivibrio. The sequence goes on from NZ_ATVR01000006.1 coordinate 47,476, forward strand.
CATACAGGTAAAATTGCCCTTATCATCCATAGGGATACATCCATGGAAAAGCAGATTATTATTGATCGACCTGTACATAGCCCCATGAGAATACAGGAATTTGACATGCTTTGTAAGAAGCTGAGAATGGATAAAACTAAGGCGAAGAGTTCTTACAAGCTCTTCCTCACCTTCTGATAACGCATATGGATCCTTTGGGTCTATTGTAGGGAAATTCGTGTCATTTAGCTTATATTTTTTATTTCCTATCTTAACAGTACCGGTACTATAATCTATCTTGTCCAAAAGAAGTCTCTTTTCAAGGCCATATTCCGGATGCTTTTTAATAAGTTGTCCCTCAAGTTTTAACTGGATTATACTTATGGCCTTGTACATCTTTGCCGCAAGTGTCGGATTTACCGAATCATACTTGCTCTCATCGAGAATATGCATTTTAAAGCAGCTACAAGGATCATTTCTGTAAATTTCTGCCGCAAACATTGAAAGAGGCCTCAAATTGATCCCATAGCCATCTTCCAGTGCATCAAAAGAATTGTAGCTTATCCCGATCCTGAGGACATTAGCTATGCACGCAGTATTGCCACAAGCTGCTCCCATCCAGTCAATGTCGTGGTTCCCCCACTGAATATCCACATCATGGAAATTCATGATTTCCTCCATTACCAGGTCTGGTCTTGCGCCTCTGTCAAAAATATCTCCTATTATATGAAGTGAATCTATAGTCAGATTCTGTATAAGTTCGCATAGAGAAATAATGAACTCATCTGCAAAATCTATCTCTATTATTCCGCTTATTATCTCGTTATAATATAGCTTTTTGTTGGAATCGTTCATATCAAGATGCAACAGTTCATCTATGGCATACGCATAATCTGAAGGCATCTTTTTTCTTACTTTGGACCTTGTATATTTTGAACTTACAACGCGGCAGATTGAAATAAGTCTGTTGATAGTTATTTTCTGGTGCTCATGTAACTCTTTTGTACTGATTGATTCGTCTCTTCTTATCTTACTTATTACTTCTCGCGGATAGTATATGAGGTTTGCCAGCTCAAGCTGCTCTGCCTCAGACATCATGTTTCCAAAAGTTTCTTCGATCTTGGCCCTGATAATACCAGATGAACTCCTTAATAAGTGTGAAAAAGCCTCATATTCCCCATGAATATCTGAAAAGAAATATTCAGTTCCCTTAGGTAAAGCACAAATAGCCCGCAGATTAATTATCTCTGCGGCCGCTTTCCTTGAACTTGGAAATTCCTTACTCAAAAGTCTTAAATACTCAATATCTCTCATACTCTCTCCTAAAATCCCCTTATTACATAGAAAAGCCGCATATTTCTATGCGGCTTAAATAAATATCTTTATTCGATTGTTAAAATATCAACAAATCCTGTTACTTCAAAGATTTCTTTTATTTCTTCATTGGCGTTCTTCACGATCATCTCTCCCTGCTTATTCATTACTTTCTGAGCAGATAAGAGAACTCTCAGCCCCGCAGATGATATATACTCAAGATTTGCCAGATCAAAGTCAAGCTTTGTAATGCCGTTAAGAGCGGTCTTAAGTTCATCATCGAGCTGTGGCGCTGTAGTAGTATCCAATCTTCCATCCAGAGCAACAGTAAGTTGTGATCCATTAGCTATTTTGTTAATTGTCATATTAGGCTCCTCTCATAAACATCATTTATTTGTTAAGGGCACAAACAACAGTCATATCTACCCTGTCCCCTTTAACTCCTACAATAACATCCTTCGCAACGCTGGCAACAATGGACTTTTCAAGTTCATCCCATGCCTCTTTTGCGCTTTCACTGGTTTCAATACTGTCGGAAAGAGCATTTCTATACTCATACAACGACCATGATATTCCAGAATCTGCTAATCCTTCTGTGCTTCCGTACATACCCATTGTACCATAGGATATGTACCCGCCGCCATACTCCTGCTGTAATTTCATAACATTATTATAACCAAGAATACCATTTTCAATGACATCTCTGACTTTGTCCATGAATCCCTTTACAGAGACATTTCCCTCAGAAGACATATCCAAAAGCGTGCTCTTTTTATCGGAATCCATAAGTGTTTTGGCCGTAAGCTTCAAGCAGGCCTCATTCTTATATTTCTCAAACCATACAACTGCACTGTATTCTCCGGTCATCTCTTTGAGCATTCCGATTGTTTCTTCAAATACAAGCTTAAGATGCATTGCATCTTTATTACTAAGTTCAAGTACATCTATTGCCTTATCAGCCCTACCGTTGGCATTTGACCCCTGAATGTAGTCACTATCAACAATAATTGGATCTGTGACTATCTGTGGAACACTGGAACCTACTGTGCTTAACGCTTCTGAGAAGTCCTTTATGACCCACATCTTGATCTTGTCTTTATCGATAGAAACAATAATATCATCTGCAAGATTCGCAACAAGAGACCTTTCCAGATCGTCCCATGCTTCCTGTGAATACTTATCCTCACGTCTCTTTTTCAGAATCTCGTTTCTGTAATCTTTTAATGTCCATGTCCTTTCTGCAGGAGCTTCAAACAAAAATGCCTTCACCAGCTGGCCAAAAAATCCTGTCTGTGCACTGTTTTCACCTGATGTAGCCACTGAAATAAGTTCTTTTTGCTTGTTTGAATCTATATTGTTATCTGCTGAAAGATAGATGTTCGTGAGCTTTGAACCCCCCTCAAACCACATCTCTACTGTGGTCTCGTCCATGATAGACTTCGCAAGCCTTAATACTTCCTCCGTAAGAAGCCTAAGTCTCAAAGCATTTTTTCCTTCAAGCTTAACATCAAAGATATAATCATCCAAAAGCTGATAGGCTCTATCAATATCTTTGTCTATGTTACTGATCCTAACGTGCTCTGATTGCATATTCTAGTCCCCCTTCAGCAAATAGTCTGTTTACAACTATTATATACAAAAAAACATAAAAATAATATGCAAAAAAAAGAAAATTACGCTAAAATATCCTGTAGTTTCCCTAAAGCTTCCCTGTGCCTCAATTTTGTTATACCGTAAGAAAGGTTCATTTTTTGGGAAACTTCCTGCAAAGTAAGCCCTTTATAGTACCTAAGTACGATAATGTCTCTCTGCTCTTCAGTCAGCTTTAAAAGGGCAGTTGCCAGCTCGCTTAAAGATTCCTGTGTAAGTACCTCTTCCTCGATACTGCTTTTTGTGTCTGACAGATCCTCCGGAATTTCAGAATGAATATGATTAGTTCTGTAAAAGTCAATCACCGTATTGCTGGTAATAGAATAAATCCAAGTAGAGATTCTCGCCTTGGATTCATCAAAAGTATCAAGTTTGTCATAAACTTTTACGAATACATCCGCGCATAAGTCCTCAGCGTCTTCCGGTGAATTAACGTGATTCCTTATATACGCAAATACTTTATCCTTGTAGTCTGTGTAAATCTGTTCCTTCGAAGGAATGCCCCCCATGTTGCCGTTTCTCCTTTATTTATGTCTCATTATTCTTTAGGTTTTTTACTGATGTATGGATCCCCAGCAGCTGCTACGAATTCAAGATCATCATCAGATAATGTCTGTTTGTTCAATGAATATTTTTCTTCAACCCCGCGAATCACTTTTTCAAGATCAGGATTAGATGCAAACTTCTGATAATCGAAAAGTCGTGATAATTTATTTTCCATGGTATTACCTCCATTTCGGAATCATATTTGGTTTCACTTATATATACGAACCAAAATGAATTCCGGCAATTTTATTTTTGAGCATAATCTTCAGGATACGGCTCGATTCCAAGTACATACCGGACCTGTTTTTCCAATTGCTCATCAGACATTCCTGCAGAAAATGCATCAATATCTTCCAAAAGACCGATATCTGCATATTTCTTTTCATCCGTGCTGCTCAGCACCAGGAAAATCTCCCCATTATCTTCAAAGTCGGCACTGTCGACTCTGTAATAATTATCCTTGTATTGATAGATCTTTCTTTGATGGAACTTCTCCATATTTTTTTCATTAATATCTAATGGAACAGCTCCATATTTCTCAAAAACAGACTCTAAATAATTAAGTTTTACTTCGATCTCGTCTTTTGTATACATAGGCATCCAGCTCCTAGGAGTTCTCTTCAAGTTTACGAACACGCTCTGCTTCGTCCAAAACTTTCTCAACCCACATGTCATCCGGTTCCAATACCCTGAAAACTCTAAATCCGTAAATCTTAGAATTTTCCATGATCACATCTTCATCATCAATATGAAGTGATATCCTGTAATGATTGGGCATTTTCTGAGGTAAAAGCGTTGTTCTGTTGCCCTGGACCTCAGCCTTATGCCTGTACCCATTCACTATCTGCGAAAATCTGATATTGTAATACCTGAAAAGCGTTCTGATATACACTTCTGACCTAAATGATGAAGTATAAACCCACACCTCAAATCCTCTGTTCTGGAGCTCATGGATAAGTCTGACTGTACCTTTTCTAAGCCTCTCAGGGAACATTTTGTTTAATGGGAATCGAAGTTCCGGTTCTACCTCATAATTGTCTGGTGAAACAAATAATACATCATCCAAATCAAACGAGATTTTCATCTGCTATCCTCAATTTTAACACTAATATACGAACTATCGCAAATCTATAATTGCTGCCTTTCTACAAGTTCAGCAAAATATCCCTTTTTTGCCACCAGCTCATCATATGTACCATCTTCAACTATCTTCCCTCCATCCAGAACAACTATCCTGTCACAGTTTTTTATAGTTGAAAGCCTGTGTGCAACAACAATCCTGGTACACTTTAAGTTATATAGCGCATCAGAGACTTTTTTCTGGGTGATATTATCCAAAGCGCTTGTAGCCTCATCAAGCAAAAGAACTTTTGGCTTTGGTGCAATAGCCCTGGCTATCATAATGCGCTGCTTCTGACCTCCGGAAATCCCACCCTGTCCTTCTGATATGATCGTGCTCATTCCCATCGGCATCTTTTTAATATCATCTGCTATTCCTGCAATCTCAGCAGCTTCCCATGCTTCATCCAATGACAGCGTCGGCGCAGAGATAACAATATTTGAATAAATATCTCCCTCAAAAAGAGAGCCTGTCTGGGTAACACTGCCTATTTTTCTCCTAAGAGCACCAAGATCAAGCCTTCCCAAATCTCTTCCGTCATAATAGATCGCACCTTTATCCGGCTTCTCAAATCCCAACAGCAGTCTTATGATCGTACTCTTTCCGCAACCTGTTTTACCGACGATAGCAACATATTCTCCGGGTTTTATCTTTAGATTAAGACCATTTAATACATATGGAGTACTTTCGCTATACCTGAAAGATACATTGCTGAGTTCTACTGCACCCATAAGCCTGTCGACAGCAAGCTTATCCTCAGAACTTTCAGTCTCTGCACTTAATATGGGTTCCGCAAGGCTCAAAACAGGACTTATCTGCGCTGTAGAAACCGCAACTGACTCAAATCCGTTAAATACACCCTGAAAATAACCAAAGGCAACACCAAATGCAATATAATCGCCGGGTGAAACCCCGCCATTAACAGCAGTATAATACAAAACAATAGTTCCAATAATAGTAATTGCTTTATTGATAGTCCCACTAAAAATTATTGCAGGCGGCGGGCTATAGCTTAATTTTGCACTCTCATTAAAATTGTTTGCCCACTTTGCAAAAGCTCTTTTCTCTGCTCCTGCAAGCTTTATCTTCTGAATTCCATTGATGAGCGCATAACTAAGACCATCCTCATCAGCATCATACTCCATGATCTTCTTGTTTATTCCCGTTCTCACCAGTATTGTCGCAATAGAAACGATCAAGCTGATAAATAGTATAGCTATGGACGGAATCACCAGACACTTTGCAAAATTTCCAATCTGAAGCAGGTACAGAAGCGACACAACAACAGTTACAGGCAGGGTGAAAAAGTTTTCAACAAGAAGACTACATATAGTTCCTACCGCATCTATTCTCGATGCCAGCTCACCGGAAGTATAATCTTTAAAAAATCTTGCCGGCAGGTTCAAAACCCTGCTCATTACCGCTGACTCGACGCTGACAGAGTTTTTTATCTCAATTCGCTCCTGCACAAGCTCTGAGGAAGCCTCAAAGAGCTGTTCTGCAATAACTACCATAAAAAAGTAAACAGCTGTACCAATGAGCATGTTCATATTGCGGTTTTTCATAACGTATCCGGTTATAAAACCGGTGAGCTGCGTGGTCATAAGAGATCCAATTGTAAACAAAAGCGTAAGTGCTGCAAAAGAAATTAGATCTCCCATATCCATGCAGTCTTTCATGTAAACCAAAAGATCTTTCACAGTGAGTTTTTTTCTTGGAAGAGGTCTGTAAAAGCAATAAGCTTCCTCCATAAAAGCCGCATAATTTGAGGCATTAACCGTCACTTTTTTCTTCAGGTCATAGTCATAGTACCTGTATCCGCCTCCTCTTTTAGGCAAAAGAGCTACCGGCTTATCCTGATTTCCAAGATATGCCAGCATAGGTCCATAAGCATCCTTATACCACTTGCCCTCGAGAGTTATCCTTCTGTACATTATTCCATAGGCTTTTACAGCATCCTTAAGGTCTGAAGTCACCTCTTTTGGCTTAAATCCAAAATACTCTATGATCTCCTCTACAGCTTTTTGGGCAATATGACGCCTGTCCATCATAAGCGACTCGTACTTACCGCTTATGGAAGACATCATGTTGTAGATGGAGTCTTCAAAAATATCCTGATCACTTTTTATTCTTTGCCTTATCTGTTCGTCAAACCAGCCCACGTTCGCCCCTCATCATTCATTGACAACAAGCTCGGTATAATAACCGTTCTTTGCCATCAGTTCATCGTGTTTTCCACGTTCTACCACTTCTCCATCCTTAAGAACAAGGATTTCGTCACAATCACGTATTGTTGATAACCTGTGTGCTATTACAATACATGTAATTCCCCTGTCTTTAACCGCCTTGATCAGCTCAAATTCTGTCTTTGCATCAAGCGCACTGGTCGCCTCATCCAAAATGATTATTGAAGGATCCTGTGCAAGAACTCTTGCTATCTCAAGTCTCTGCCTCTGGCCGCCCGAGAAATTGCTGCCATTTTCATCCAAAAGACTCTTATACGCGCCTACTCTGTCCATGATGTCATCATGGATCTGGGCATCTCTTGCCGCCAGGATCATCTCAAAATCTTCAATGGATTCATCCCACATCTTTATATTATCTTCAATAGTTCCTGCAAAAAGAACTATGTCCTGATCCACAACAGCCACCGATCCTGCAAATTCATTGTGGTTGATCTCAGACATTTTTTTACCATCAAATGTGATCTCTCCGCTCCAAGGCTTGTAAAGCCCGGAAATAAGCTTTGATAGAGTGCTCTTTCCGCATCCCGAACCACCAACTATGGCAATCTTGCTGCCCTGTTTCAAGCTAAAGGAAATACCCTTTATCACAGGATCTGACATTCTCGAATAGCCAAATACAAGGTCCTTTACTTCAACATTTCCAGAGAGCTTGGAATATGTTTCCGGTTCATCGTCCTCTTTAAAAGTCGCTTCCACCGGATAATTCATAACATCTTCAACTCTCTCCATCTGAGAGCGCATCTCCTGTATCGTCTGACCTGCTCCTATAAGCTGCATTGCAGGTGATGTGAAGGACTGCAGATACATCTGAAAACTCGTAACCATGCCAAGGGTGAATTTTCCTCGCATTACAAGTCCAACACCAATAAAAAGAACTAAACTGTTAGCTACAATATTCAAAACCTCAGGTATTCTTCCGATCCAGACATTTATATGCGAAAACTCTATATTTTCCTCATTAACCTTTGCGTGCATTCCTGCCCATTTCTCATAAAATCCATCCTCTGCGCCACTGGATTTTATTGTCTCTATCATTGATATTCCTGAAAGAGTAGTCGCCGCAAGCTTTCCTGCATCTCTCATGTTAAGCCTTGTTATGTTGACTCTTTTCTTGGAGATCAATCTGCCCAGAAACGCATTGATGCAAAGCGTTATTATTCCTATAAGCGTCAAGGCCGGACTGTACCTTAGCATTACAATAAGATAAAAGATCATCATTCCAATGTTGATAACTATAGGAGTTAAGGTTGAAACAACTGTATTTGCTATAGAAGCATTTGTTCTTTTTCTCTGGAGAATATCTCCTGAGAGTCTGTTGTTAAAGAAATCTATTGGTAGATGCAATACTTTCCACATATATGTGCTATTGCCAATGATAGACATTTTTCCATTTATTTTTAGCGAATACAGATCTGTAATGGCATTTACTACTATCTCCAAAAAACAAACAACAGAAAACAGGATGATAAATGGGGTAAGCAGCTCAATATTTTCTCCTGTAAGGAGTCTATCCATGAAAAATCTCTGGAATCCGGGACTGATGATATTAAATGCATATGCAATAACAGTAGACAGCACAACAAAAGCAACTGCCAGCCCCGCCCCATGTAATCTCTTCGTGGCAAATTCAACAGTGCTTTTTCTCTTTCCGCTCTTTTCAAAATTATTTCCCGGCTTTATAAAAAGACATATTCCAGTAAAAGCCTCATCAAATTCACTCATAGGAACCACAATGGTCCCTCTTGCGGGGTCATTTAAATAAGCTTTTCCATTCTTAAAACCATTTAAAACAACAAAATGATTAAAATTCCAATGTATTATGCAAGGAAATTCACCATCTTCAACCAGATCGTCCGGCTCATACTTATAGCCGTTGGCTTCAAAGCCATACGCCCTGGCAGCTTTAAGGATATTTTTGGCGTTAGAACCATCTCTTGAAACACCGCAGTCTACCCTCACACGCTCAAGTGGAATCCACTTGTCGTAATAGGCCATTATCATATCAAGGCATGCCGCGCCGCATTCAAGTGCCTCCATCTGCATAACGATCGGAACTTTTGCCTTGCCTTTTGTTATAGGCTTTTTTATAGTTGATCTATTCATTACACCCCTCATCCCCGCATTAATTAAATAGTAAGCTGATCAACTGAGTCTCTTTGTAAGAAGCTTTAACATCATATGTACCATCAGGAATATCCACATTTCCAATTGCAATGATATTTCCATAGTCATCATGCTTAATGTAGCCTATTGGCACCAAAAAATCCCCGATTTCAAGATCCATATCTGTGGTCAGGTTGCGTGCAGCAGCGCTGTCCTCGAAAGTTGCGGTAACAGCACCTTCATATACCTCTGCCTTTCCATAAACATAGCTCTGTATAGAAGAAAAATAGCTCCACCCTATAAGACCGAACAAAATTATCATTATCGCCAATAGGACGATCCATCCCTCTGCTCTTGCCACGTGAATATAGGTAGTCAAATCATCCGGTGATGAGATTCTTTCTATACTTTTCTTTCTAAAAATGTCCTCTTTCATAGTTTCCCTCACATAAGAATACCCGTTATAGCCTCTTACAAATATTTTATCATAAAAAAATAGACTTTTGAGCAATCAAAAGTCTTTAAAGGGAGGAAGGGCTGCTTATTATTATAAGCAACCCTTCTGTTGTGTTATGAAAAGTATATATGTGGGGTTCAAGAGTGTTGTCTCTCTTGATGTTTATTATGTTATACTCCAAACCTTAAACGAAACTAAAAATAATGTGTCTAAAAAGTGAATATCAAAGATATTTCTCGTAATAGCCATCCTTCTTTATATATCCCATTTTTAAAAGATATGCCTTATGGTTTTCGTCAGATCCTCTGTAGATCAGAGATTTTATCCCTTCTCCGGGAAGTTTATCCAAGAGATATTTACCAATAGAAAAATCCCTGTATTCAGGTATTGAATAGTCCAAGTCTATATCAACTACGCCATCTTTTTCTTTTCCAAAGAATAAAGATACCGGTTTTCCGTTGTGACAAACCACATAACCCAGATCAGACTCCGAAAAATCCAATAAAGTCTCAGGAAAACAATCCATTATGTCAGCTGAATAGAATCTTAACAGATATCTGACGAGAGCATCCTTGGTGTTTACTCTCACTATACTGTAATCCACTTTTGTATTACTCATTTTTACAAGATAGTAAATATTTATCAAAACAAGGCATACATTCATGATGGCTGTGGGATATGAATGGATTATGAAAGCATAAGCTGTAAAGATAACGCTTCCAATCGTATTTACTATCCTTAGTTTAACAACAGATGCCATCAGAAAAGAAACCAGTACCAAAGCTGATCCCAAATAACCTATAGCCTCTATGATTGTCTTTGTATCCATTTTTACCTCTTTCTATTTATAACAAATTAACAATGGGAACATATCATATCAGAAAAACATTTATAGTTCAAATATATACTTTTTACACAATTACATTGTATAATTATTTAAAATTATTTAGGAGGATTGTTATGTTTACAGACTCATTTTGGTCACTACTTCCGCCAATTATAGCCATTGCACTAGCGTTGATCACCAAGGAAGTTTATTCATCATTATTCATTGGTATTCTAGTTGGGGGACTACTTTATTCCGGATTTAGTTTCACTGGGACAATAGAGCATGTTTTTGTCGATGGAATGATCGGACAACTCTCGGACCCATGGAACATTGGAATTCTTATATTCCTCGTAATTCTAGGTAGCATAGTAATGCTTATCAACCGTGCCGGTGGTTCAGCAGCCTTTGGAAAATGGGCTTCCGAACACGTAAAAACAAAGGCCGGTGCTCAGATTGCCACTATACTTCTCGGAATGATCATTTTTATCGATGACTATTTTAACTGCCTTACAGTTGGTTCAGTTATGCGTCCGGTTACTGATAAACACAAGATTTCCAGAGAAAAGCTTGCATATCTTATTGATGCTACTGCAGCTCCAATATGCATCATCGCCCCTATATCCTCATGGGCAGCTGCTGTAACTGGTTTCGTTGATGGTGCAAACGGCCTTACCTTATTTGTAAGAGCTATTCCTTACAACTTCTATGCTTTTTTGACCATCGCAATGATGTTTGGGCTCACCCTCATGAATTTCGACTATGGCGCGATGAAAGTTGCTGAGCACAACTCAAGAAAGGCATCAGAAAAAAATAAAGCTAAAAAAGAAGCAGCATCTCTTACCGGCGCCGAGGATCAGCCAACTCCTCCGGTGTCTATCAAGGGAAAAGTTATTCACCTCATTCTCCCTATTATCGCACTTATCATTTGTTGCATAATCGGAATGATATACACAGGTGGTTTCTTTGATGGCGCAAGTTTTATAGATGCCTTTTCAGGATCTGACGCATCTGTTGGTCTTGTTTACGGTTCTGTAGCAGCGCTTATAATAACAATTGTTTTCTATGTATGCACCAGAGTTCTCAGCTTTACAGAATGCATGAATGCTCTTCCTGAAGGATTTAAGAGCATGGTACCTGCTATCATGGTTCTTACTTTTGCATGGACTCTTAAATCAATGACTGACTCCCTTGGAGCAGCTACATATGTTGCAGGTCTGGTACAAAATATAGCTGACAATGCTGCTCTTATGAGCTTTATCCCTGCAATAGTATTTATCGTAGGCGCTTTCCTTGCATTTGCAACCGGAACATCCTGGGGAACTTTTGGTATCCTCATTCCTATTGTTGTCAATGTATTTGGCGGCAATCTAAACAATGAGCTCATGATAATATCAATTTCTGCCTGCATGGCCGGTGCTGTTTGTGGAGATCACTGCTCACCCATTTCCGATACAACAATCATGGCAAGTGCTGGTGCCCAGTGTGAACACATTTATCACGTTTCAACCCAACTTCCATATGCGCTAACAGCCGCCGCTGTTTCCCTGGTGGCATATGTGTTTGCAGGATTCTTGAAAAACTGGCTGATCTGCCTGCCTCTTGGTATTCTTCTAATGCTTGGTACATTGTTTGTTATCAAGAACATGAAGTCACCAAAAAATGCCTGATAAATAATTGGAATTTAGATAATATAATGATATTATTTTATATATAAAATTATTTTATCAGGCTGATGAGAAAGGATGGTTGACTATGCAAAATTATAAAAAGATGGAGTATTCTAGAAACAAAGATGTTCTTCTACGTTATACCCCCGGGCATTTTATAACACCTCATTCTCATGTTAACTATTACATCGATCTTTGTGATACAAAGGCAAGAATGAAAGAAGCCAGAGCTGCAGGCGAGTCCCTGGCGGAAATGTACATGACCTCAGATATCATCGATACTATACTGTGTCTGAATGGTACAGAAGTTATTGGTTCTTATATGGCCAATAAGCTTACAGAAGCAGGAATTCTTTCAATGAATTCTCACAAGACCATGTATATAACAAGTCCTGAGATCAATGTAAATGATCAGATCATGTTCAGAGATAACAACAAACACATGATAAATGGTAAAAAAGTCCTTATCCTGATTGATTCCGCGACGACAGGCGGTACTTTAAAGAGTGCTCTTGATTCAATCCGCTTCTATGGCGGTGAGATCGTGGGTATTTCAGCTGTATTCTCAGTTGCAACTCAGATTGAAAGCTTTCCGATAAGAGCGCTGTTTACTACAAGAGACCTTCCGGATTACGCCAGCTACGCACATGATAACTGTCCTTTATGCAAGTCAGGAGTTGCTGTTGACGCCATCTGCAATGGATTTGGTTATTCAACTGTATAAAAAATAATAAAATTTAAGCATCTCTTGGTAATGACCCAAAAACCAAGAGATGCTTTTTTATTACTGATTTCCCATATTTTTCATCATTTTAACTGTTTCAATATCATTGGCAGTAAGCTTTATGTTGGACTCTAATGTTTTTCCATCAGGAGTAGTTACCTTGATATCAATTATTGTGCCCTCCTGCATTGCATTGTCTCCAATTGCTCTAAAAAAAGGCAATACCTTTGGATGTTCCTGTGAAAACAGCCCAAAGCGCTGTTGAAGCTGCATAAGCAGCATTGGATTCATATTCATTTTTGTACCTCCGTAATAGATATACTAAATAATATATAAGTAAGTTAAATAATTATCAACCTTTTTTGGTGAATTTTTAGTAAACTTGAGTTAAATCAAGTTTTTTGCATCTTAGAAGTATTATAATCGCAATCGTCGATTAAAAATATATCTGATACATACAAGGAGGATAAATAATGTACGGATTTGGTGATATGATACAAAAGCTTAAAGCTGACCCAAAAACAATCGTTTTCCCTGAAGGATCTGACCCAAGAATTCTTGAAGCAGCTTCAAGATTACTTGCTGGTAACTTTCTTAAGCCTATTCTTTTAGGAAACCCAGATGAGATCAATAAATCAGCTGAGGATGCCGGCTACAACATCAGAGGCGCTCAGATCATTGATCCTGAGAATTTCGATAAATTTGATGAGATGGTAGATATGTTCTGCGAGCTTAGAAAGAGCAAGGGAATGACACCAGAAAAAGCTATTCCTATCCTTAAGCAGACAAACTACTTCGGAACAATGCTCGTAAAGATGGGCCTTGGCGACTGTCTTCTCGGAGGTGCTACATATTCAACAGCTGATACAGTTCGTCCAGCACTTCAGATCATTAAGACAAAACCTGAAAACACAATTGTTTCTTCATGCTTCATCCTTGTTCGCCCTTCAGCAACAGGTGAAAATGAAGTTATCGCAATGGCTGACTGTGGAATCAATATCAATCCTAACGAGGATGAGCTCGTAGAGATCTGTGGCGAAACAGTTAACTGTGCGCAGAGATTCGGTGTTGATCCTAAGGTTGCATTCCTTTCATTCTCAACAAAGGGATCTGCAAAAGATGATACTGTTACAAAGATGCAGAATGCTACTAAAAAGGCACAGGAGAGATATCCTGAGATTCCTATCGATGGTGAGCTTCAGTTTGACGCTGCTGTATCTCCACGTGTTGCAAAGCAGAAAGCTCCTGGTTCAAAGGTTGCTGGACATGCAAACACATTCATCTTCCCAGATATCAATGCTGGTAACCTTGGTTATAAGATTGCACAGCGTATGGGTAACTTTGAAGCATATGGTCCTATCCTTTTAGGCCTTAATGCACCAATCAACGATCTTTCTCGTGGATGCAATGCTCTTGAAGTATACTCAATGTCAATTATCACTGCTTCTTTAGCTTAATATATGTATTATTGATGTTATATAACAATATCCCACCGCTTTTATTGCGGTGGGATATTCTTTTCTCTTATTATTTATGGTCTTATGCCTTTCCATGGCGTCTCTCGTGATTCTTATAGTATTTCATCTTGTCATCATACATAGCTTCATCGGCCTGTTTTACCGCCCTATTTATTTCGCTGGAATTCTTGCTCCATACTGCTCCTATTGCAGCTTCTATCTTCTTATTCCTCAGTTTATCAACAAGTTCATTGAATTTAGCTTTTTCAATTTCCGGTATAATTGAGATAAATTCGTCTCCGCCTATCCTATAACAGAATTTTTTCTTAAAGACGCTTCCAAAAACATTTGCAACCTGTTTTATCAGTCCATCGCCTGCTTCATGTCCTTTTTTATCATTTATCTCTTTTAAGCCATTTATATCAACATAGCAAACTCCGACATTTACAGACATTCCGCCAAGAAGTACCAGTGTCTGATTAAGTGAGTATCTGTTGCCAAGACCTGTAAGAGGATCATGGCTTCCAAGATACATCATTTCATTAGTCAGCGCCCTGTTTCGTAACTCGTAGGAAATAAAGACTGCTGCGGATTCGATTACATCGGTGACATTTAAGGGAACGTCATTTGCAAAATTATCAACAATAAGATAACCTAATACAGTTTTTTTGTCCTTAATTGCAGCTACTATGAATCTGTGAACATGGCCTGCTAAAAACTTATCATAAAACTCTTCGTTGCGCTCTTTTAGTTTATGTGTGTCGTTTACTACTGTAATATCTTTATTCTTAAGCTGACCTTGCCAAAGAGATATAAAGTCATTGTTTTCAAAATCCTTTTTTGTAGGTAGCTTTGCTGGTGCTGATCCGCTGACCCATTCGTGTATAGCTTTTATCTCTCTATCCTGAGTCTCAACTATAAATACTCTGTCAGCTTCGATTGCAGTTCCAAGGATTTTAAGAACTTTCTTAATGCCTTTTCCAAATTCAGCAGAGGAAAGCTCTTTTGCGCATTCTATTACCAGGTTGTTACTATTTCTTTTAAGAATTTTATCGTCTTCATCTCTTTTTGCTGCAGTAACATCATGAATTATGAAAGCGCAAAATCCCTTTTGATAAACAGGTACTGCCCAAAATTCGAACCATTTATCATAATCACTATTATATGTTCTTAGAATTGTAGATTGGCGTAAAATTGCCGCCTGATAGCTATATTTGATCCAATCTTCATCCCTGTTAGTAACCGTCTCAAAATATGTACTTCCTATCAGCTCTGCAGATGGTTTTTTTACCAACTGTGCATATTTTTCATTGGCAAACAGGAAAAGCATATCTTTAACTGTTCCAAAAGGATCTGTTAAAACCTTGAAAATACAGCATGCATCCGGCAAATCCTTCAGCATGTATAAAATATCATTTGAGGTGAAGTTAGTTGTAGAAGAATACTCAATTTTCCCATGACTCTCTAATTCTGACATTCTGCATCCCCCATTTAATGTTAGGAATATTACTTTATACCGTTGATTATACAATATATATTTTAATTATGCACTATATAATTGTTCATAAAAATTGGAAGTATCAAAATGATACTTCCAATTCTTTTTTTATCTCCATAATGCTTTTTCCGGTTCTTCTTGCAATTCCTGCTATATCATCATATTCCAGCTTTTTCCGTTTTACGTCATATCCAGTCGCTTCTTTTACGCGAACCATACCATATGGAGTCTCTATAGTATCTATTGTTCTGGATAAGATATATCTGTTGCAAATGTTCTCTCGCACACCAATTGTGGTGGTGTTCTTAAATAATTCCTTTAATATATTCTCTCTATCATCAAGTCTGCACATGCAAGTTAATATGACTCCCGGCCTGTTCTTTTTCATACCAACCGGTATTGTATAAGCCTCCACTGCGCCTGCCTCGAAGAGCCTTTCAGTTGCATAACCAATCTCTTCAGCTGTCATATCATCAATGTTACATGACAACTCTACTATTCTATCATTCTCATATTCATCGCTGCTTTCGCCATATATAGTCCTTACAAAATTCCCCTGAGGAAAATCCTTTTTCCCCATACCATAGCCTATTTTTTTAACATTCATGACAGGCTGAGAAGCAAAATCAAAAGCAAAATATTTAGCTAAAGCCGCTCCTGTTGGAGTGCACAATTCTGATTTTATGCTATCACTCTCGTAACACGGAATTCCCTCCAGCAAAAGAGCTGTTGCAGGCGCTGGAACCGGTAATATACCGTGTGCACATTTCACTGTTCCTCCACCAACATTTATCGGTGACACAACAATCTTATCTGCATCAAGCTCATGCATTAAATAGCAGACTGCAGTTATATCAGCTATTGCGTCAAGATTACCTACTTCATGGAAATGTATCTCCGAAACCGGAACTCCATGAACCTTGCTTTCAGCCTGCGCGAGAAGCTCATAAACTTCTCTGACATCACTTTTTATCTCTTTTGAGATATTTAAATTCTCAATGATGTCCTCTATGTCATAGAGCTTATTGTGATGATGATGCCCTTCATGCTCATGGGTGTGCTCATCGTCATGGCTATGAGTAAACTCATGAGAATGTGCATGGTCATGTTCATATTCATGTGCATGATGATGCTCTTCTTCAGAATCAGGTTCTTCCTGACCTTTCACAAGAACTCTCATACGCTTACCGACTACGCCGCACTTTGTTGAATCCTCAAGCACAAATTCAACATTAGGTATTCCTATTTCATTCAGCTCTTTTTCTTTCTCTTTTACATCGTCAAAAAGTGAGATCAGCGCTGCTGTAAGCATGTCGCCCGCTATACCCATCTTGCACTCAATATATAATGTATTCAAAACTACCTCCCTGCATTGTGTAAGTCAATAGTTTGCTTAAACATTTGCATTGTATAACGTATAAATGTTATATATCTTCTATAACTATATTTTTTAATGTAATGCCTTTCCCTTCGATTATATGCGCTCTTCTTCCACCACATTCAGTACAAAGGTATCTGTTGTCACTGGTTGGAAAATACTCACTTCCACATTCTTCACAAAGAGCTTTTACCGGCACTTCCTCGCAAACAAGCTCTGCATTCTCAAGCATTGTTCCCTTTGCCGCTTCCGGATAATACTTATACATATAATACGGCATTACACCACTTGTTTTTCCGATCTGAACTACGATACTTTTTACATTTTTAGCATTGTTTTCTTTTGCTACATCTATGGCCAGAGCTACCATCCGTGAAATATAGCTCATTTCATGCATGATTTATATCCTCTTTATTTTCATTTAATTACAATTTAATTGATTATATACCAAATTGCTAGATAATTATATATAAAGGAGGAAATTATGGCTCATAATGTTGTGCAAACATGCATGGGATGTGGTCGAACATTTGTCGCTAGAAATAGTGGCACTCCTTTTTGCTGCCGTGCTTGCAAAATCCGCTACTCTTACCACTATTCTTTCAGGTGCAGAGACTGCAGAAACGCATCCTGTACTGTTCGAAACGAGTACTTGCAAGGCTGCGCTCCTGATTGTCCTAACCTTAAATGGGATCCTTAATTATTCCCTGATAGATGATTTATGAATTGCTGTGCACATCTTCCAGAAACACCGCCGTGATTTAACTCCCATCTGTCAGCTTCAAGCAAAAGCTCGCTTTCATCCATCTTTATTCCATTTCTCTTGGCAAGCTCTTTCACTATATTGTAATATTCCTGTCTCGAAGGCTTATAATATCCTATATTCACACCAAATCTGTTAGCAAGGGACAGTTTTTCTTCCATTGTGTCAGATCTATGTATATCACCGTCCTGCTCAACATCTCTTCTATCTTTCCATGTTTCTTTTATCAGATGTCTTCGATTGGAAGTAGCATAGATAAGAATATTATCCGGCTTAGTTTCAACGCCACCTTCTATGACTGCCTTCAAGAACTTGTAATCAGATTCATCCTCTTCAAAAGAAAGGTCATCCATATAGATAATAAACTTATAATTCCTGTTTTTTATCTGAGAGATAAGCTGTGATAAAAGCCTGAACTGATATTTATATATCTCTATCATTCTAAGGCCATCACCATAATACTCATTAACAATTGCCTTAATGCTTGTTGATTTTCCTGTGCCACTATCACCAAATAAGAGCACGTTGTTAGCTTTTTTACCTTCTACAAATGCTTTGGTGTTATCAACAAGCTTTTTTTTCTGGATTTCATAGCCTACAAGATCGCTTAAAACGACCTTATCCATATTATTTATAGGATTAAATTCTATTTTCCCGTTTGTAAGCTCTCTTATCCTGAATGCCTTATTTAGTCCAAATTCACCAACACCGATCTTTTTGTAAAAATCAGTAACTATATCAAAAAAGTCCTGGTCTGAATCTGCATTCTCAAGCCTCGAGGATAGATTCCTTACCTTCTCGCTTACATTTGAATTGTACATAAGCTCAGGCTTCTCAATAGCCTTATAATTCGTTATACAGCTAAAACAGTCAATTCCGAGCTTCTCTTCCATTTCCTTGAAATCATACTCAAACAACTGCTTAAAGGCATGAAAATCCGCGGTCGCAAAATGATTAACACTGCCATTCTTACTTCCAACCTTCTCGCAAGTAAGACTAAATGGATTCTCATCCATTATAAGTAAATAAGTAAGATAGTTATGCCAAAGATTATCATCAAAAGCATTAGCTGTACCAAGTTCAAGTAATCTTTTCACCTGCTTGTAAATTCTTGCTATCAGATCCTCTTTGTCATATTCCGGCTTATGCAAATCTTTTGAAACCTTTGCAAGCTGCATCAATATTGATTCTTCAGGCATATCCCCATAGATCAGTAATTTTGCTACAATTTTCTCCATAATTTCCCAATGTTATATAACATATATTTATTATATCAATTATCCAACAGTTGCTTTTCTAATTCTTCAAAGTTTATATCCGTTCTCTGCTCAAAGTTATTAAAGCTATTTTTCTTTGGAGAGATTGGCTTAGCCTTGTTGTTATAATACTCGTTTTTAATGCAGTCCTTCATAAATGCAATCGGGACATCAACGGTAGTGTTATAGGACTGCATGTAATCATAAGCCTGTTTTATCTTATCGATATCATAATCTGCACATTCAGCAATTTCTTTGATCTCTTTTACCTTGAAATAATCGTGCATAAGATCGATAAGATCATCTAAAACATCATCTTTATTGATCTTCTTCTCTTTTTTGATGCTATTTCCAACATCTTTTTTATCAACAAAGAACCTGATCCCAACAGTTTTTCTGCCACTTTTAATAGGCTCGTAGTCAACTATCAGGCTGGTTTTCTTATTTAATTCGTCTTTTGCCTTTGATAATACGTTCCTATTGAATATTTTATATTCTTTATACTTCGTTTGGCCTGTTTTCTCGACTAATTCATCGATTTTTTCATAATCAGGAAAGTCTTTTTCAAGCTCAGCCTTGATCTTATTATCGCCTCCGGAAGTGATTATACCAAGCTCAAGCTTTAGCTCTGTCAGATTATAATCAAAAACCTGCTCTCCATCTATTTTTTCAATGGCTTTTTTATAGTCAAATGCAGATTTTAACATCTCATATAAGCGCAAAGAATACACACTCTTAAGACTAAGAGTATCTGATAAGCTAAGTACTGTATAATCCTTTTGAAGATTGACTATTTTATCCGTTAGTGAGTTATTATAACGAAGTGTTAGAGTACCATTTTTAAAAGATGCGTCTGTAACTACCTGGTGTGCTTCTATCTTACCATTGGCCTTATCTTTCATAAGAAGGTTCCAATCAAAAATAGTAGCACCCTTAACCTGTCTGTCACATAACGCTTCAATGTGTTCATACAAAGATCCGGAAGTAGACTTAAACATTTTCCTTAAATCTGTACCATATATAGTAGCAACAACGTTGTTTGTTTCATCTATTTTAATATGCTGCATTCCTATGGCGAACAGTTTCTGGCTTAATGCAGTTCCTTTACCCATAGCGTTGATCAATTCATTAGACTTTTTATAACTCTGTCTAGTAATGAGTTGGTCTCGTTTTTCTTCTTTCATAAATCCCCCAGTTCTTTTATATACAGGTTCCCTTTTCATGCACCTTAGAAAAGAAATTATCTTCCTATTTTGTACACCTTTAGAATAAAAAGATATAATAACATTCCCTTTTTGTAAACCTTTTATTTTATTATATTCCTTTTTTGGTCACCTTCAAGTATTAATTGCCTATATTTTGGGGTTTTTATCAGATAAAAGCACAAAGGTTTGTTAACCATTACAGTCAATTCTAATGATTCCCTTTTTGTGCACCTTTCCCATCATCTATTCCCTTTCACTTCACTTTTGACTTTAATGGTTTGACTGATATGGTTTATTCTAATCCCTTTTTGTGCACTTTTAATACCCATTTTAGTACTTAATAATTTCATAACTTATCCCAAACATTAAAATCCATTCCCTTTTTAGTCACCTTTCATTTATATTATGCAATTTATGGCCTGATCTAAGCTCATTTTTATTATATTGAGCATTCATTACCCCAAAACATATTTTGTTTTAGTTATCTATTAGTACCTATTTATGTAATTTTTAACGTTCCCTTTTTGTACACTTAAATGTTCCCTTTTTGGTCACCTTTAATTTTGTGACTGTTTGAAACGCCCTATTTATGCGTGTTCTGGCATCTACAGATTTAGGGATCTATTAAATATTATATATTCCCTTTTTAGTCACCTATCTTCCCAAATACTGCACTTTACATCCCTAAACAGGTAACTTGGGGCATATTTTCACAGTTCCCTTTTTAGACACCTTATCTTCCCATTCATTCAACTTTATAATCCCTTTTTATCTACTTTAAATTCCTTTTTTAGTCACTCATAATAAAACAAATCGCCTATTTGTGCGGTTTTCATAGTCTATTAATTAATAAAAGAATTGTAGTTTTATATTTTTAAATAAACAACATTTTAAGGTGTCCCAGATAAATACATAAATTTCAAATAAGTAAGATCTAAATATACTTTATATATACAACATATATACAAAGTATAAAACAAAATATAAATACAATAGATACTTAAATTCTATTTATATGTTTCTAATTTTTATGCAGGGATTGTAAATGAAAATAAATAGAAATTGAAAGAGAAACAAAGATTCAGACAAAAATTAGAATACAATTTTGTATTAGATGACTTTGTTTGGATATTTCTAAGATTGTTGAAAACATTTTTTCTGTTTTTTAAATAATTATAAATAGTTTTAATTTGTATAAATTACAATTGATATACAATATTAATATTAGTATTAATAATATGAAATACTATCGGAAACTATCTATTTTATTCAAGTGACAATAAAAATGACAATAGATATTATAAAATCTGCTATTCTATTAAGCATTTTATTTTTATCTCAATATGTACTAACATTTTGACTGAAGTTTATTTTTTGACAGTATAATTATTGACTTCTTTAGTCTATAATTTTTGCAAGTTTGACGACCTTTTACATATAGAGCGTATGATATTAAAAGCAGTTTTAATAATCTATTATAATACCTTATTTTACAGCATATATCATTTGCTATATTATTCTATTTTTTTGAGTGGTAATACAAATTATGCAAGTAATCTTGCAACATCTGATTATGTTTTGCTCTTAATATTGAAATATCATATTGAAATGTCGATATTTACTGGCTTCTAATAATAGACTCGAAACAAAAGCGTTCCTGCATCTTATTGATTGCAAATTTATAATTTATTTATATTCTATTTATTCTATTTTTATAAAACTAAATCATAGAATATACTTCTAAAAGTAGCTTAAAACTTGATAGAAACAAAAATGATTAAAAACGCTGCAGTTCTTGATTAAAAATAATCATTTTTTGCTTATTTATCAGTTTTATCTTCTGGGAAACCATCTGTTTTTCCATTATCATTTCATTATTGAGATCTTCATACTTTTGATAAATCCCCAGGCCTTTTATCCATGATTAAGTTACAAATTTATGGTTTGTTAGAGTTTTTAAATGTTGCTTATATGATTCAAATGCATTTATAAATATATATCATATTTTCTATTTATTATATATTATATACATATTATAAATATAAAATATATAACAAATAATTTATAGTACATATCTTATATATATTAAGTATAAAATATAGAATACATATATAAGCAATCACTTCAATATATATTATAACAGATATACATTCTATATTCAACATAAATAATATATTATACATACGAGAAATATATAATATAATATACACATATAATAAATAAAATGCATTAAAAATATAATATATAATTAGTATGTAAATAGTATAACAAATATAAAATGTATGTATAATAAAATATATCGAATATATATAACAAGCGTACCAAATGTAACATATATGAGATATATAACATACATGTATGATATTAAGAATATAGCTAATATTATATATATAAAATATGCATAATAATGTTTTGATATAATGCATATGTATAATATAATAATAATAACATATACGAGATATATAACAAATATGATGAGATAAATAAGTTATATAACATATAACATTTTGGGTAGATTAATTCCGATGGAGAGAAAATATATACTGGATCCAGAAATACTTGGCGCAGCATAGAGATTAGTATAAAAAGATATATATGTTATATATATTATGCTGAAAATAGGATGATTTAGTTTGAGCATATTGCTGATAAACAGTGACTTTAAGCATATTTGATGTGAAGAATAAATACATAGAGAGTAGTTTGCGTTTTTCATAAACAATCAGCCAAAAATATATAAATGCAAAATATACATATATATAACATATATAAAAATCAAATATTACTTTGACTATACCATTTAGAATAATATATAGAAGAAATATATATGATATATATATTAATAACAATCTGACAAATAATGAAAATAAGCATTAAATAAATATAACATACATACGATATATAACATAAATAGAATTAGTATTTGGATAAAGCTCTTCATAAAAACTATAACATATATAACATATATTATAATAATAACATTTATATAACAATACTATTTGCTATAATGCATAAATAAATCATATTGCATGTATATATTATATAACACATAGATAAATAACAACTCGACATGTAAGATATATATAACAAATATACAATATATGAATAATATGTAACAAATATAAAATATAAGATATGGTAAGTATATTAGTCATATTAAATATTGAAAACAAATAATTTAAACGTTATAATAGCAAAGGAATATAAAAGAGATAAAAGTTATATAACAGATATATGTTATAGGAGGGGATATGCGAATTATTGCATTTAGTAACCAAAAGGGTGGAGTTGCAAAAACTACTTCCAGTTACGCAATGGCAGTAGGCCTTGCAAAGAGAGGATATCAGGTTTTAGTTGTAGATGCTGATCCTCAGGAAAATCTTTCAATGACAGCAGGAATCGATCTTAATGAGGTAGATCCTGATCCGGAGGATATTGAAGCATTAACTCCGGAGCAGAGAAGTTACTTTGAAGAGAATGTACCTGCAAAATTGTTTGAGGTAATGGCTGGCGATAAGGATATAAATAAAGCAATTATTCCTATTGCTGAGAATTTAGATCTCATAGTTGGCGGTATTGATCTTGCATCTGCAGACATGACATTCTCTATGTTGGGACGTGAAAAGCTTATAAAAGAAGCATTTAAAAAGATCAAAAAAGAGTATGATTTTTGTATATTTGACTGTAGCCCTGCTTTAGGCGTTGTTTTAATGAATATACTTACAGTTGCAGATGAAGTAATTATTCCACTGGAGCCAGGAGCATTTTCATTACAGGGACTTTCAAGGTTATACAAATTTATTGGCCAGATCCACGATTTTACCAATGATAAGCTTAAAGTGGATGGAATATTAGTAACTAAGGTTAGAAACACTGCAAACGCCAAAATATGGATAAATGATATAGAAGAGAAAGCTGATCTTCTTGGAACAACAGTTTATAAGTCAAAAATAAGGCTTAATGTCTCAGTTGAAGAGGCACAGACCATGAAAATGGATCTGTTTGAATATGCGGGCGGTTCAAGCGCAGCAAGAGATTATGATGACTTTATTGATGAATTCTTAGGGGAGGATTAATTATGGCAAGCAAGGCTGATATGCTTAAAAAGAGCGTCAGGAAGACAGGAACAGGTCTTTTTGCAGGAATGCAATCAATTAAGGAAGAAGAAGTAAAAGAGGAAAAAACGAAGGCTGTTGAAAAGGCAGAGAAGCCTATTGAAGAGCCTGTTATAGAAGTTAAGGAAGAAAAAAAGATAGAGCAGGTTGTTAATCAACCTGTTCAGAAGCCTGTACAAGCAGTTAATCAAACTCAGGCACCAGTAAATGAGTATGTGGCACCACAGGTTCAGCCGGTATATCAGCAGCCGATTCCACAGCCTGTACAGCCGGTAGTTCAGCAGGTTGTACCTATGCAGCCAGAGCCACAGATACAGCAGGTTCAGCCTCAATCAGTATATGTACAGCCACAGCCCGTTCAGACAGCTCAGCCTGTACAGCCAATACAGGAGGTAGAACAGCCTGTTCGAAAGGCAGCAAAGACTGAAAAGAATAGCAGATATGAAAAAGATAAGTTTCTTTTGCTTGATATACGAGGATTAAGGGATTATGTAGAGCACATGGCAAAGGCTGCCAACATGTCAGCTACGAAATACATCAGAAATCTTATAGAAATAGATATGCAGCAGAATATGGATATTTATGAAGCTCATAAGGCTTTGGAAGAAAGATTAAAAGAAAGAAGATAAAAATAAAGGTGATTACGAAAACGTAATCACCTTTTTGGTTATGCGATAATCTTTATCAATTATTTCTTCTTGCCGTTTACAGCATCCTTAAGAGCCTTACCAGCTTTGAATTTAGGAACTGTAGCTGCAGGAATCTTGATAGCTGCGCCAGTCTGAGGATTCTTACCTGTTCTAGCTGCTCTCTTAGCAGTCTCGAATGTACCAAATCCAACAAGCTGTACTTTGCCTTTTTTCTTAAGCTCCTTAGAAACAGCTTCTGTGAAAGCCTTTACAGCCTTCTCTGAATCCTTCTTAGAAAGACCAGTTTCCTTTGCGATAGCATCAACAAGTTCTGTCTTATTCATGGTTTAATACCTCCCTCAAATTGAGTATTTTCACTACTAGAAAAAATTTTACACCCATTTTATGCACTTCACAAGTATTTAAAATCGAAAAATTGCCAAAAATAATAATATTTTTTAGTGCATTATTCTGAAAAAGCGCATATTTATGGCATATTTCAGCAAGAAGGGCTTGACATTGTAGAAAATATGGGCTACTAAACCACAAAAGTATTAAAGAACCGACATAGTAGTTTTATAAAGCTTTCTGAAATAGTATGTTGAGAGGGCAAGTGAAGCAATCTCAGCAATAGGAAAGGCAAACCATACTAAGTTTAAGTTTCCAGTTTTTGAAAGAAGCCATGCTACAGGAATAAGAACTACAAGCTGTCTTCCTACGGATACCACAAGTGAATAGAAGCTCTTTGAAAAAGCCTGGAAAATCGAACCCATGGCGATACAAACACCGGCAATAGGGAATGAAAGGCTGATTATTCTAAGGGCTGGTGTGCCTATCTTTATCATCTCATCTGAAGCATTGAACAGTGATAATAATAAAGCCGGAATAGTCTGAAAAGCTATTGTACCAACGATCATTATTGATACTGCAAGGGTAAGAGCAAATTTTAAAGCCTCTGATATGCGCTGTTTATTCTTGGCTCCATAGTTATAAGCCAATACAGGAATAAGGCCGTTATTGAGACCAAATACAGGCATAAAGAAGAAGCTCTGAAGCTTGAAGTAAACACCAAATACAGCTGTTGCAGTTGAAGAGAAAGCACCAAGAATAAGATTCATAAGGTAGGTCATAACAGATCCGATAGACATCATAAGTATGGATGGTACACCTACGAAGTAAATATCTTTTATTGTAGTCACATCGATGGTTAGAATCTTCTTAAATGAGTAATTGATCTCTTTGTTAAAGTGCAAATTGCAATACAGACCGATACAGGAACCTACACATTGACCGAAGATTGTAGCATAAGCTGCTCCAGCAATTCCAAGCTGTGGAAAAGGTCCGATACCAAAAATAAGAAGTGGATCAAAAATAATGTTGATCACAGCTCCTGAAGCCTGTGAAAGCATACTATAAAAGGTTTTGCCAGTTGACTGAAGCAGTCTCTCAAAAGTTATCTGGAAAAAGAGAGCAACAGAACAGCATGCGATTATTCTAAGGTAAATAGTGCCATATTCCGCGATGACAGGAGTGTCAGTTTGTGAATTGATAAATGCGTCAGCAAAAAAGACACCAATGATAAGAAAGAATAAATAGTTGAAAAAAGTGAGTAAAATACCGGTATTAGCAGCAGAATCAGATTTATTGAAGTTTTTTTCACCAAGAGATCTTGAAAGAAGTGCGTTAATACCAACTCCAGTTCCTGAACCTAGAGCAATCATCAAATTCTGCATAGGAAATGCAAGAGTAACAGCGGTGAGTGCATCCTGACCGGCGTTTGGAGTAGTTCCAACTATCTGAGATACAAAAATGCTGTCCACAACATTATAAAGAGCCTGAACAAGCATTGAGATCATCATAGGTAAAGACATTGATACAATTAGCTTTTTTACGGGCATTACACCCATCTTGTTTTCTTTTGTCATAAAATCATCCTTTTTAATAATAATTAAGCCGTAAAAGTATAACATATAAGATTTTATATGTATATGAGCGAAAATATTCAAAAGCATGAAATAAGTGGATAATCCATCTTTAGGAATTATTGGTTTAATGATAAAATGAAGCGGGGAAAATGTATTTCATAAAGGGGTTTCTGGTATGGTGAAAGTATTTCTTGTGGAAGACGAATTTGTTGTTAGGGAAGGTATAAAAAATAATATTGACTGGCTGGCAAATGGATTTGACTTTTGTGGAGAGGCATCTGATGGGGAACTTGCCTATTCATTGATTCAGAAAACTAAGCCGGATATTCTTATAACAGATATTAAAATGCCATTTATGGACGGTCTGACTCTAAGCCGCATGGTCAAGGCGGAATTTCCATGGATTGAGATAATCCTGCTTACGGGATATGAAGATTTTCAATATGCAAAAGAGGCAATCAGAATAGGCGTTTCAAGCTATCTTTCGAAGCCTATAAGCGGGAGTGACCTTTTAAGAGAAGTGAGTTCTGTATCTGAAAAGGTTGAAGAAAGGCGTGCGGAGAGGGAGGCCACTAAACGCTACGAAGAGGAAATGAAAGAGAGGAATGAGCTTGATAAGCAGGCCTTTTTTGGAAAGCTTGTCAGTTCAAGCTGCGGTGCGTCTGAACTTATCGAGATGGCAAAAAAGCTGTCTATTGATATAACAGCTCTAAAATATAATGTTCTCCTTATGAAAGTGTGGTCAAAAAAGCATGAGATAGGGGAGTTTTCGAACAGCGTCTTAAAAATTGAAGAAGGAATAAGAACTATCGCAACTAGAAACGGAGCAATCTGTTTTAATCTGGACCTGGAAGGACTTGCTTTGCTATTTAAAGGCGATGATGACAGCACAATTAATACAAATATAGAGTCTACGATTAAGGAACTGCTTGGGCTTTTTGAAAAATACAATAACATACGATATTTTGGTGGGATCGGTCAATCAGTCAACAGGATAACAGAAATTAGTACATCTTTTTCATGGGCCAGCAGAGCTTTTGCCCATATGTACTTAACTTCTGACAATGGTTTTATGGTTGGATCAGAAGAGGGGCTCAAGGTAGAAAAAGAAGACATTATTTTGTCCGAGATCGATCCAAAACATATTGATAGAAGGCTTGTAAAAGAATTTCTGAGACGAGGAGAAGCATCTGAGACAGAGTTCTTTTTGGAAGAATTCTTTAATGGAATGGGGAAAAATGCTATCAGATCTACTATGCTCAGACAGTATATATCCATGGACCTTTATTTCTGCGTTACAGATTATATTTTAAATGAATTGGGCCTTAGCAGAGATGAGCTTGATAAGCAGATCTCAGCTCCAAATGCAGAAGTTCTAGGGGATGAGAAAAAGACCTTTGATTACATGAAGGAAATCATGAATAAAGCGCTTTTCATCAAACAAAGTAACGCAATTGGAAGATATCGCGACATTATGAATGAAGCAGTGACATATATTGAAAAGCACTACGCAGAGGAGGAACTGTCGCTTAACTCTCTTGCTGCACATGTGAATTTTTCGCCAAACCACTTAAGTGCAGTATTTAAGCAAGAGACAGGACAGCCCTTCATCAAATATCTTACAGATTACAGGATGGAGCATGCAAAAGAGCTACTTTGCAGCACGTCAAAGAGAAGTAATGAGATAGGTCAGATGGTTGGTTACAAGGATCCTCATTATTTTTCATATTTATTTAAGAAGACACAGGGAGTTACTCCTACTCAGTACAGAAATGGTACCCGTGAGGAGGAGTAAGGATGTTCAATGGACATAGGAAAAAGCAGCGATCAAAGCTGGCTTCTCAGATCAGATTATCATACATTATACTTCTTTTACCTAACCTGATCTTCATGGTGTATGCGCTTTACAATCTCTTTTTTGTAAGCGAAAGATATAATACAATGCTGAACTCAGTGGTTGCGGCAAGCGAATTCAGCCTGGATTTTAAAGAAGATTTTGATTATGAGACCTATCTTTTGATCGTTGGTAATGTCGCACCTGAAGACTCGCAGATACCGGTGCTGCTTAGCGATGCACGAGCTGTTGTTGGTGGGCTTAAAGGTTACACAAATACTGATGATAATCAAAAGAGATTATTAAGTGCAGAAAAGTACTTAAATAACCTTGAAGTCTACATAGAGAGAATAAAGAGCAATCTCAATTATGAGGATAAGTATGAGGCAAATATGCTCATATGGGAGAATGACGTTCAGATAGTAACAGCTCTTTTGCAAGAGACTATTAATGAGTACATTTATTATGAAAATAAGCAGATACAGGTCGCACAGGCTGAGAATAAGGAAGTATTTCTGGATATTATAAAGATCTCAATGATAATAACAGTTGCTATTGTATTAGTTATCCTTTTAGTGTCATTTGTAGGCCCTTTATGGATAACACGACCTATCGAAGAACAGGTAAAACAGGAACAAAAACAACTGCGAAAGGCTGAATTTGAACTCCTGCAGGCTCAGATAAATCCACACTTTCTTTATAATACACTGGATACAATAGTGTGGTCGGCAGAGGCCGGTAACCAGAAACAGGTTGTTAATATGGTTAAGAGTCTGTCTGACTTTTTCAGGGCTTCTTTAAACAGGGGAAAAGAGATTGTTTCTGTAAAAGAGGAGCTTCAGCATGTAAGGAGCTATCTGGAGATACAGCAGATAAGGTATCAGGACATATTGAGCTATGAGATAAACGTAGAAGAAACAATCCTTAAATATAGCATTCCTAAGATCACCGTTCAGCCTGTAGTGGAAAATGCACTTTATCACGGAATCAAGAATAAAAGAGGCGGTGGCCGCATTACAGTAACGGGAAAGGAATATAACACTCACTTTGAGATTTGCGTTGAGGACAATGGAAAGGGAATGACTCCTGAGAGGTTAAATGATGTTAAGCTTGCTCTCGAGGCTGAAAAACTTG
Source organism: Butyrivibrio sp. AE2015 (assembly GCF_000420825.1). Lineage (GTDB taxonomy): Bacteria > Bacillota > Clostridia > Lachnospirales > Lachnospiraceae > Butyrivibrio. Next base: position 77,305 of record NZ_ATVR01000006.1, read on the forward strand.
AAGAGAGTGCCGTTTATGGTCTTTATAACGTAAATCAGAGAATAAAGCTGAATTTCGGTGAAGAATACGGACTTGATCTTGAAAGTACTTATGAGGAAGGAACAAAAGTTGTGATACGCCTTCCGAAAAAATTAACCGAAATCGTAGAAAAATGAAACAAAATGAAATTTTGATAAAAAAACTAACCTAATTTCAATTTTATTGAATTTAAAATTTCCTCCTGAAAATTACAATGTGTTTAAGAGGTGGGGACAACCCAAAACACATAATATTTTAGGAGGAAATTGTTATGATGAGGAAAGTATTGTCAATCGTTATGGCATCAGCCATGACACTCGGTCTTGTTGCATGTGGAAGCACAGCGCCAGCAAGCACAACTACAGAAGCTCCAGCTTCTTCAGGCGGTCTTATTAAGGTAGGTATTATCAATAACGACCCTAACGAGTCCGGTTATCGTACAGCTAACGATGCTGATCTTAAAGCAAAATTCACAAAAGAAAACGGATATGATGCATCTTTTGCTTACAGCTTGAAGAATGATGAGCAGATTCAGTACGCTCAGACATTTATCCAGGATGAAGTTGATTATCTTCTTCTTTCCGCTGCTGATACAGCAGGTTGGGATTCAGTTCTTAAGGATGCACAGGCTGCAGGAATCAAAGTAATTCTTTTTGACCGTACTATCGATGCAGATCCAAGCCTCTATGAAGCTTCAATCGTATCAGACATGGCAAAAGAAGGACAGACAGCTGTTGACTGGCTCGCTGGACAGAACCTTTCTGAGTACAATGTAATCCACATTCAGGGTGTTATGGGTTCAGCTGCACAGCAGGGACGTAGTGGTGCTCTTGATACTAAGGTTGCTGCAGAAGCAAACTGGAACATCGTTAAACAGCAGACAGCTGAGTGGAATGCAGAGAAGGCACAGCAGATTGTTCAGTCAGTTATCGATTCAAACACACCATTTAACGTAATCTATGCTGAGAACGATGACATGGCTAAGGGTGCTGTAGCTGCTCTTGATGCAGCAGGTATCTCACATGGTGTTGGAAAAGACGTTGTAGTTATGGGCTTTGACTGCAATAAGTGGGCACTTGAAGAGCTTCTTAACCAGAACTGGAACTATGATGGACAGTGCAATCCTTTCCAGGCTAGCTACATTGATGACATTATCAAGACATTAGAGAGTGGCGGAACACTTTCACAGAAGACAATCATCATGGATGAGAAGGGCTTCGATGCAACAACAATCACACAGCAGGATGTTGACACATACGGAATTTAATTAAGTAAAAAAGAAAGGACGCGGTGCGGCAGGAGTCCGTAAGGACAACCGCACCGCGTTTTTTAAAAGAAATAGAGGTAATGCCTGTGGAAGAGAAACAAGTGCTAACGATGCGAGGCATCAATAAATCATTTCCTGGAGTTAAAGCTCTTCAGAATGTGGATTTTACCCTGAACAAAGGGGAAATACATGCTCTGATGGGAGAGAATGGTGCAGGAAAATCAACACTGATCAAGGTCCTGACGGGGGTGTATTCCAAAGATGCAGGAACAATCTGCCTTGCCGGGAAAGGAGAGGTTCAGATCCATTCACCTCAGGATGCCCAAAGGCTTGGTATCAGTACAGTTTATCAGGAAATAACTCTTTGTCCCAATCTTACTGTTGCTGAGAATATGTTTATTGGCAGAGGAGAAGGCCGATTAGTGGACTGGAAGAGCATGAATGCAGATACTGAGAAGCTTTTAAAGAAGCTTGATATTCCTGCAAAGGCAACCCAGCAGCTGGCAAACTGCTCAATAGCTGTTCAGCAGATGGTTGCAATAGCCAGGGCTGTTGATATGGACTGTAAGGTTCTGATACTTGATGAACCGACTTCTTCCCTTGATGAGCAGGAAGTAGAAAAACTTTTTGGTCTTATGAGAGATCTTAAAGAAATGGGAGTTGGAATAATATTCGTAACTCACTTCCTGGATCAGGTTTATGAAGTCTGCGATAAGATCACAGTTCTTAGGGATGGTCAGCTTGTTGGGGAATATGAGATAAAAGACCTTCCAAGAGTTCAGCTTGTTGCAAAAATGCTTGGCAAAGAGATGGATGACCTTTCAGATATCAAAGGCGAGAATTCAGCATATGCGGGAAAAGATGCTGAGGAAAGAGTCTTTGAAGCATCAAAACTTCAGAGTGATGCCGGGATTCAACCTTTTGATTTTTACATTAAAAAAGGCGAAGTAAACGGATTTACAGGTCTTTTGGGCTCAGGACGAAGCGAATGTGTGCGTTCAATCTTTGGAGCAGACAGAGTTATTGGAGGCCATGTAAAAGTACATGGCAAGGACGTTAAGATAAATAAGCCCTTGGATGCTATGAAAAATGGCATAGCATATCTGCCTGAGGACAGAAAAGTTGATGGAATCATAGGAGATCTTTCTGTAAGGGATAACATCATACTTGCACTTCAGGTTTTGACAGGCTTCTTTAAGCCTTTCAGCAAGGCAAAAGCGAACGCTTTTGCGGAGGAGTACATTAAAAAACTGAATATTAAGACTGCATCGACTGATACACCGATAAAATCTCTTTCCGGTGGAAATCAGCAGAAGGTAATCCTGGCAAGGTGGCTTTTAATGCATCCTGAATATCTTATTCTTGATGAGCCTACCAGAGGAATCGATGTAGGAACGAAAGTAGATATACAAAAGCTCGTGTTAGAGCTTGCTTCAGAAGGAATGAGCGTTACGTTTATCTCTTCTGAAACCGATGAAATGCTAAGAACGTGCTCAAGGCTGGTAGTTATGCGTGACAGAAAAGTAGTAGGTGAGCTCTCGGGAGATGATCTTACTCAGAATAAGATAATGAGCACTATTGCAGGGGGAGAATAAGGTATGAATAAGCAAATATTAAAAAAAATAACGAGCAATCAGCTCTTTATTCCGCTTATGGCACTTATACTTCTGGCAGTAATTAATCTGATCAATGATCCGGGATTTTTTAAAGTAACTGTTGGAACAAATAATGCCGGAAATCCGGTTTTGTCAGGTTATCTGATAACAATTCTGGATTATGGCTCAGAGCTTGCAATCTTAGCCATAGGAATGACTCTTGTTACAGCAGCATCCGGAGGACAGGATATATCCGTAGGTGCAACAATAGCTATTGCAGGATCCGCTATGTTAAGGATTCTGTGTGGAGGCAATTCAAGGCCGGAAACAATTCAGGCTCCGATTATCGTTGCATTTTTGGTAGCCTGCATAGTTGGTATGCTATGCGGAGCATTTAACGGAATGCTGGTTGCTATATTTAAGATACAGCCCATGATAGCGACACTGATTCTTTTTACAGCAGGTCGTTCAATTGCTGCCTGGATCAACAACAATGAGCTACCCATCGTTCCAGATCCGAAATTTGCTTACTTTGGCGGCTTTATACCGGGAATTCCAATTCCGACCACAGTGTTCATAGTAATAGCCTGCATTATAGTGATCGCGATTGTCCTTAAGTTAACAAATCTTGGATTATATACACAGGCTGTCGGAATCAATGAGAATTCCTCAAGGCTTAATGGTATAAATCCTATATTTATAAAGTTCTTAACATTTGTTATTTTGGGCCTTTGCGTTGCAGTAGCAGCACTTATCAAGGTAAGCAGATTATCCACGATCAATTACTCAGTTATAGCAAAAGACATAGAGATGGACGCTATTTTAGCTGTAGCTCTTGGAGGAAATGCTCTTTCAGGAGGAAAGTTCAACATGTGGGCTTCAATACTGGGAGCATATGTCATTCAGTTTTTGACTACTACTCTTTATAAATTCAATGTGCAGTCTGATGCCCTTGCGGCATATAAAGCTGTTGTGGTTATCCTGCTTGTTATATTCTCAGCACCTACAGTAAGGGACTATATGGCAAAGCTTTCAAAACAGCTTCCAGTGACTAGAAAGGAGGCTGCATAAATGAAAAAGATAAAAGAAAACACAAGTATATTCAACAAAATGAGCGATACAAACCTGCTTCTTACAATTACAATTGTTATCTTTTTTCTGATGTATATAGGAGCAGTGCTTTTTCAGGGCGGTGGATTTACCAAGCCACAGATGTTTTTTAACATTTTAAATGCAAATGCAGCACTTATCATTACGGCATGTGGAATGAGCATAGTTATGATAAGTGGTGGAATTGACATTTCTGTCGGAGGTGTTGTGGCACTCGTGTCAATGTGCTGTGCTGTGTACCTTGACTACCATGACGGAAGCATCATAGGCTCTATTCTTATAGCTTTGGGAATAGGACTTGCCTATGGACTGGTTCAGGGCTTTTTGGTTGCTTATCTTGATATTCAACCATTTATTGTATCTCTTGCCGGAATGTTTTTTGCCAGAGGTATGACAACAATAGTAAATACAGCGCCATTTAACGTAGAAGATCCTGAGTTTAACGCACTTAAACTGACAAGGATAAATGTTCCGGGACTTGGATCGGTGAACAAAAAGGGAATATATGTACCTGCATATGTAGAAATTGGTGTGATAGTAGCACTGCTTCTTGTGGTATTATTATTCTTAGTACTTCGCTATACCAGGCTTGGAAGGAACTTATATGCAGTTGGTGGCAATAAGCAGAGTGCATTGATGCTTGGAATCAATGTTAAAAGAACTAAGTTCTTATCACATCTTATCTGCAGCCTTCTTGCGGGAATTGGAGGATATGTTTACTTCCTTCATGTAGGTTCAGGTGCTGCCAGCCATGCGATGGGAATGGAAATGAATGCCATTGCCTCATCAATCATTGGCGGAACAATGCTTACAGGTGGTGTAGGTAACATCATTGGAACATTGTTTGGCGTTTTATCACTCAGCACGATTCAGAACATAGTAGCATCCGCCGGTCTTGATCAGGCATGGTGGACTGGAATCACAATTGCAGCTATGCTCTGTATATTCCTGCTCATCCAAAGTATAGTAATGTCTCAAAAAAAGAAAGCTCTTAAAATATAAGGACATTGAGATATGAGAAAAAACGCCATGTTAGCGCTAGTACTGCTCCTGCTTTCGGTTTTCACAGCCGGATGCGGGAGCAGTGCTATTAATGATCAAAATGCAGATGTTGAAAATGAGGTTACAAAAGACCTTATAACAGTAGGCTTTTCACAGCTCGGAGCAGAATCTGACTGGAGAAGTACCAATACAGAGTCCATGCTTGAGGCTTTTTCCCAGGAAAATGGCTATAACCTGATATATAAGAATGGCCAGCAGAAACAGTCTAATCAGATAACTGCCATAAGAATGTTTATCCAGCAGGAAGTCGACTATATAGTCCTTGCGCCTGCAATGGAGACTGGCTGGGATTCAGTACTTGGAGAGGCAAAAGAAGCGGGAATTCCCGTGATAATTGTGGACAGGCGAGTAGATGTTGCAGATAAGAACCTCTATTCATGCTGGGTTGGTTCTGATTTTGAGCTTGAGGGCAAAAAGGTTGCTGCCTGGTTAAAGGCTTTTACTGAAAAACGAGGCATATCAGCCGATGATATCCACATTGTAAATATACAGGGTACTATCGGATCAACAGCTCAGATTGGCAGATCAAGGGGCCTTGCCAATGCGGCCAGAGCAAATGGATGGGAAATACTTGATGAAGTCAGCGGAGATTTTACTGAGACCAAGGGCCGCGAAGTTATGGCTTCGTTCCTTCGTAAATATGACAATGTAAATGTTGTATACTGTGAAAATGATAATGAGGCCATAGGAGCTATTGAGGCCATTGAAAATGCAGGCAAAAAGGTTGGAGCAGACATCACAAACGGTGAGATAATGGTTGTTTCTTTTGATGGTGTAAACCAGGAAGCCATAAACTACGCAAAAGAAGGAAAGATTGCCTGTATTGCGGAGTGTAATCCTCACCATGGGCCAAGGGTCAGTTCCCTCATAAAAACGCTTAATTCAGGGGAGATTCCGGACAAATTTAACTATGTATCGGAGAAACTATATAGCTCTTTTGACGATATAAGTGAAATTGTGGTGGATGGAAGCACATATACGATTGATGAACTCGAATAAAAGTGGTATTTTTATTTATATTTAATTTGTATAGGTTATAGTTTGCTGTCATAATAATATTACTAACGTTGATTCGGTTTAGGAGACTATTATGAGGAAAAAGATACTTATAGCTGATGACACTAATTTGATGAGAGAAATGCTCAAGGCTGCCCTTGATCCTGAAAAGTATCAGATAGTAGGTGAGGCGCTCACCGGAGAACAGGCAGTTGAGTATTACAAGGAGAAACAGCCGGATCTTTTGATCCTGGATATCAATATGCCTAAGATGAACGGCATTGACGCTCTTACTGAGGTCATGAAGATTGATCCTAAGGCCAATGTTATCATGTGTTCAGACCAAAAGTATGAGAACATGATAGTCCTAGCCCTAAAAAAGGGTGCAAAAGATTTTGTGGTAAAGCCATTTACATCGACTGACGTCGTTGTGGCTGTTAGAAAGGTTTTTGGGGAAGAAGATGCTTAAACAAATTTCAATCTACGCCGAGAATAAGAAAGGATGCTTGCAGAATATTACTGGAATTCTTTGCCAGAATGGAATTAATATACTTGGTTCTGTTACAAACGATTCTGCTGAATATGGAATAATCAGAATGGTTGTTTCAGATCCGGAAAAATGCATCGAGGTACTTCAGGGAGCAGGGTACCTTTGTAAGACTACACCTGTTTTAGCAGTGGAGTGTCAGGATGAAGTTGGAGCCTTTGATAAGATCTTAAAGACTCTTTTTTCAAGTAATATCAATGTAAATTATACATATCTATCATTTAACCGCGAGTCTGCAAGACCAATCATGGTTATCAGTACAGATGACATTAAGGCAGTTGAGAACATTCTTGTAAACAGAGGTTACAATTGTATTTAAGGAGTAGATATGTACGATTTTGTCACATCCAAAGATAGCATCAGCGAGAACTCTTTTAAGTATAAGGATATGCTGAAAAGAAATCCTGATGTTCCTTCGGGGATAGTTCCAATGTCAATTGCAGACATGGAATTTAGGACTGCTCCGGAGATTACAGAGGAGATAAAGAAATATCTGGACCGCAACTATCTTGGTTATACAGACATTTCTGATAGCTATCTTAACTCAATAGTAAATTGGATGGGGAAAAGACATAATTATGAAATAAAAAAAGAATGGATTGCGCCATCAGATGGAGTTGTTACAGCTATTGGAGATTTGATCCTTAGCACAACCGCCCCAGGTGATGGCGTTGTTGTTTTTTCACCTGTTTATAATCCGTTCAAAAGAGCTGTAAAGATGAAAGGCCGAAATCTCATTGAGGTTTCACTTATCCTCGATGGATCAGAATACAGAATTGATTATGAGGCATTTGAAAAAGAGGCAAAAAAGCCGGATACAAAGCTTTTGTTATTCTGCAATCCGCATAATCCTGTAGGAAGAGTCTGGACTAAGGATGAGCTTTTAAAAGTATATGAAATATGCGTGAAAAATGATGTTTTTATAATTGATGATGAAATTCATCATGACCTCATTATGCCTGGATTTGAGCATACAGTGATGGCTCTTATTACAGAGGGCGCCGGAATGCATATGGCTGTATGCACAGCTCCAAGTAAGAGCTTTAATCTTGCAGGCCTTCAGACATCTAATGTGATTATTGAAAATCCTGATATTTACAAAAAATTCAAGGCATCAAGACTTGATGGCTTTAGATCTGTGACCAATGTGCTCGGAATGGTAGCCTTAGAGGCCGCTTATACTTACGGTGAACGATGGCTTGATGAGTGTATTCAGGTTATTTATGATAATTACAGATACATTTCTGAATTTATTAAAAAAAACATTCCGGAAATCAAAATTTTCCCTTTAGAGGGCACTTATCTCTTGTGGTGCGACTGTAGGTCACTTGGTCTAAATAAAACCGAATTAGAGGCATTTATGACCGAAAAAGCATACATATTTGCGGACGAGGGTTACATTTTTGGAAATGAGGGTATTGGATTTGAGAGAATTAACATCGCATGTCCAAACCAGGTAATAAAAGAGACCATGGAAAGGTTATATAACGCATATAAGATATATATCAAGAAGTAAAGGAGAAATACATAAGATATGATTACCAAAAAGAACAAAAAGGTAGTAGCAATAATAGCACTGGCACTTATTCTCGCGATGGTCATAGGAACAGTTGCCAGTGCACTTATCTGAAGATCATAGACGTTCTAGGATTTCAAGGACATCAGAAAAGTATTCTTTTCTGATGTTTTCTTTTGCATTAAAGATTTCATGCTTTGATTCATCAAAATTTATAAATTTGGCAGATGGAACGAGTTTTTCAAATTGCCTGTACCCCTCAGGATCTATAAGATGGTCATTCCCGGCAGTAAATACAGTAATCGGGATCTGGAGCTTATCCGCATTTTTCATGATGATCTTATTGGTCTTAAGACTTGCCAATGCCCATCCTATTGAAGCACCATAGGTTTGGTAATGCTCGTCTTTTAACCTTCTTTCAAACATATAGTCGTAACGTGGCTTTGACATTGCGCTACTAGTCTCAAAAACAGGCTTTTTATCGAATCTCTTTTGTCCCGGAGCAAGAGCTTTTTTCTTACCAAAAAGAAAAGCATATATACCCAGGAGTTTTATCAGTATAGGTGAAGTATTGTTCTTCATCTTAAGCATTGGAGAGCTTAAGATAGCTGAGTCGAAGTACTGGGGATACTTTTCAAGAAAAAGTGTGCTCACAGCTCCACCCATCGAGTGTGCGATGATGGTTTTTTTCATGGAAGAAGCGTTTGGAACTACTATTTTTTCTACAAAAACGTGCAGATCTTCAACGTATGTATTGTAATTATCTATGTAGACAATATCAGGAGCCTTGAGCTTGCCGCCTGAATATCCGTGACCGCGCTGCTCCATGAAAAAGACAGCATAACCTGCCTCATATAAATACCAGGCATATTCATGAAACTTTGCCCAGAATTCACAGAAACCGTGAACTATAACGATAGCTCTTTTGGCAGAGTCCGGTATTGCGTAGTAGTAATTCATCTTGGTACCATCAAAAGAATTAAAAACTCCCTGAGAGACATGCTCCCTTCGCCACGCTTTATTTTCAGTATTCATGGCACTGATGAAGTTATCTTCTCCTAAAAGTTCGATTTTTGCCATTTGCTTAAGCATCCTTTACCAGTTTTTTTGCATTTTCAGCTTTCCAAAGATTGTCATAGGAAAAACCTGTGACTTTTTCACATATTCTTTTTTCTTTTTCTGTTGTAGAAGAGGTATCTTCGCCTTTTCTACGGGCAATTTCCTTCTGGATAATATCAAATTCCCTGCCTGTAAGTGGGAATACCACTGCAGTGATGAACAATAAGGTAATAAGTATTGCAGGAACTATGATATAGATCATAGCTATTCCCTTCTGAGTCGAAAGTGCCTGTCTCTGTCCGGCATTTGCAATGTTTTCATCAAATCCAACAGCAGCTAAAAGGAAACCGATTCCTGCAGCGGACAGACCTGATGAGATTTTTCTTGCAAAAGTAGCCATTCCTGAGACAATTCCGGGGCGTCTGATGGATGTAATAAGCTCATCTACTTCTGCCATATCAGCCATGATCGCGAAAATGCTGGTGAGAGTTGCTGCATTACCAAATCCGATAAATGCTGTAAGTACCAGAACCGGAACAATGCTTGCCCCCTCATATGAGAATGCAAGAAGTCCTAAAGTACCAATGAGCCTTGTAGGTGCACCGATGAGAATAGTCGTTCTTTTTGAAGTCTTGCTCATAATAGGGCCCCAGAAAACCATACCGACAAGCTGAGATACTAAAATTGTGGCCATTAAGTAGATAAAGTAGCCATTTGAATAGCCATTTAGAACATCGTCGATATAGTAGACCGCCATTCCTGAAACAAAGTCCATACCGCACTGACCAAAGAGATATATTCCAAGGAAGAGTTTGAAAGATCTGCTTTTAAGAACGCTTATTGACTGAGGAAAGCTTTCTCTTAAAGTTGTCTTCACAGGTTCTTTTTTCTTTTCCCAGGTACCGATGAAAGTAACGGTAGTTGTAATGAAGAAAAGAATACTGAAAAGAACTGCACAGGTCATGTACTGAGCAGGCTTAGTGTTGTCTTTTATGATAAAAGACGGAACAAGTCCGCAGACCATAGAACCAAGAGTAGACCATACCATACGAACAGTAGAAAACTTGGAACGCATAGTATAATCGTCGATCATATCAGGCAACAGCCCATTATATGGAACCATCAGAATAGTAAAACCTGTAGAAAACAGGCAAAACATGATCAGATAAAAAAAGTACATTGCCCATATGGATCTGGATGGAATTGTGAGCCATAGCAGTAAGAAAGTAACTGATGAAGCTATTCCGCCAACGAAGATATAAAAGCGCTTTGCGCCGAATTTAGACACGGTTCTGTCTGTAATGTTACCCATCATAGGGTCAGTTATCGCATCCCAGATTTTTCCTACAAGTGGAATTGTTCCGGCGAGAGCAGCCGGCATACCAAGTGCTTTGATAAGGAAGACGGTAAAGAACGTATTTATGATGACAAAAGCACCGCCTCCATAGAATTCAGCCATTCCAAACATTATCCTGTGCGCCATGTTGTAGTTTGGCTTTTTTCCGTAGTATTCCATTGATGTAACCCCCTAAAATCCCCAAGTTTTAATATATTTAAGTATATCATTTTTAATAATTCTCAAATATGGCAATAATAGATAGATTCTTTTTATGTTAATTAGTCACATTTCTATAATCTATGCTATCATTAGATAAACTTGATTCGAGGATAAAAATAATGAATGATAAGGCAATAAGAGAAAAATATAACACGATCACAGATCTACTCATATGCAAGGGGCTTACAATTACGACTATGGAGAGTTGTACAGGTGGGCTTATTGCATCTCTTTTAACAGATATAGAAGGGGCATCAGCCGTTATCAAAGGCGCATTTGTTACATATTCAAACGAAGCCAAGATAATGGAAGGAGTTCCGCAGGATATTATTGAGGAATACGGAGTATATTCAAAAGAAACTGCTGATGCCATGGCAGTGGCTTGCAAAAAATCTTTTGGCGCTGATATCGGAATAGGTGTAACAGGAACCATGGGAAATAAGGATCCTCAAAATGAAGATAGCGCGTTGGGGCAGATATATTATACTATTGCTTATAAAAACGAGTGTTATTCAAAAGATACGATAATAATGCCGCAGAAGACCAGATACGATTACAAACTTGAAGTTGCGGATATCATTGCTGATGATCTTCGTTCAATAATAGAAGAGAGGTTTTAATGAACGTATTTGATATGATCGGGCCCATAATGATTGGACCATCAAGTTCTCATACAGCAGGTGCTGTCAGACTTGGAAGAGTAGTGAATAAGCTGATAGATAACAGACAGTTAAAGAAGGTTGAAATAACTTTGTCAGGTTCTTTTGCCCAGACCTATAAGGGGCATGGAACAGACAGAGCGCTTTTAGCCGGCATCATGGGATATAAAAGCTATTCTCCGGAAATCCGAAGTGCTCTTGATATTGCTTCGGAGCAGGGGATTGATTATGAGTTTATTACAGAGAATATAAAAGGTGCCCATCCTAATACTGCCAGGATCCATTATTTTTTAAATGATGGAACTGAAGGAGTCATGCAGGGGGCAAGTATAGGCGGCGGAAACATATTGGTTAACCAGATCAACGGCATGAATGTTGAGTTTAACGGTGAAAATAATACAATTCTGGTAATGCATGAAGATAAGCCCGGCGTTATTGCCAGTGTGACCAATATGATGCATTGGGAGCATGCAGAGCTCAATATTTCTAATTTTCATTTATCCAGACAGGAAAAAGGCGGCGATGCCATCATGACTATTGAGATTGACAATCAGCCTCCGGATACACTGGTGGATGATATTAGAAAGATTGACCATGTTACAAATGCAATCTTGATAAGAAGAGTCTGAATTAGAAAAGGATATTTATGCTTAAATACGAATCTGTCAGCGAATTAGTAGCTGAAGCTGAAAAAAGGAATATAAAGATAAGTGAACTGGTCTTGGAAGATCAGGCTAAAAGCATGGAAAAAGAGCCACTTGAACTCTATGAAAAAATGGAGATCAGCTTTCAGGTCATGAAAGATTCAATAAAAGAAGGTATGAAAAAAGACCAGAAATCCATGTCAGGTCTTACCGGTGGCGAGGGCTATCTTATGAACAAATATGCCGCTACAGGTGGGATTAGCGGGAACTTCATGACAAAAGCAATGGCCAGAGCTTTGGCAGTAGCAGGATGTAACGCTTCAATGGGAAGGATTGTTGCAGCTCCTACAGCCGGAAGTTGTGGTATTTTACCTGGATGTCTTGTGTCGCTTTATGAGGACAGAGGCTTTGAAGAGAAAGACGTGGTCATGGCCATGTTCACAGCCGGCGCAATCGGGATGGTTATAGCAGAAAAATCAAGTGTGGCAGGAGCTCAGGGAGGTTGTCAGGCTGAGTGTGGAAGTGCTTCAGCTATGGCTGCAGCAGCACTTGTAGAAGTAATGGGGGGAACACCATCTCAGTGCGCAGATGCCTGTGCGATGGCAATTTCCAATCAGATGGGACTTGTCTGTGATCCTGTAGGCGGACTTGTTGAGATACCATGCATAAAAAGAAATGTATCAGGCCTAGCAATTGCTTTTTCAAGTGCAGATATGGCACTTGCGGGAATCAGGGCCAATATTCCGGCTGATGAATGCATTGATGCAATGAAAGAAGTTGGAGATGCACTTCCGGCTTCATTAAAAGAAACCGCTGGCGGTGGACTTGCCACAACGCCAACGGGTCGAAAACTTCGTGATAAAGTTTTTGGTCTTACTTAACTTCTACAAGTTCAATCTTGAAATTAAGCTCTTTGCCAGCCATTTCATGGTTGGCATCTAATGTGATAGTTGTATCAGTCTTACCTACAACTTTAACAGGGAATGGTCTTCCGTACATATCCTGAAGGTAAACCTTTTGATCAACTGTCAGGTCCTCTGAACCGGGAAGCTCAGCGATCTCTACAGTGAAGATAGCTGTAGGATCTGCTTCTCCATAAGCTTCTTCAGGCATGAGATGCACATCGAGTGTCTCACCTACGTTCATGTTAGCAACTGCCTTGTCAAATCCATAGATCATCATGCCTGCGCCACATACGAACTCAAGAGGCTCTCCTCTGTCATAGGATGAGTCAAACTTTGTTCCGTCGTTGAAAGTACCAATGTAGTGTGTACGGCATGTCTTGCCAACATTTTTTCCTTCGAACGAAGGAGCTGAATGACAACCGCTGCATCCGCCACAGCCACCTGAAGCACAACCGCCTTCTTCATCTCCGCAGTCGCTTCCGCAACCACCCTCATCATGGTGTCCACAGCTATGTCCATCCTCGTGGTCGCTGCATGTGTGGCCCTCACCGTGATGGTCGCAATTTACACCAGAGCTCTCAAGGTTTCCGCTAAGGTAAGCTTCTACTACTTCATCAGTATTTCCAGATGTTCCGGCGCATACTTCAATGCCGTTCTCTTCAAGAGCTGAAAAAGCTCCCCCGCCGATTCCACCACAGATAAGAACATCAATTCCCTTATCGCCAAGAAGTCCGGCTAAAGCACCATGACCGCTTCCGTTTGAACTTATTACTTCTGAGGATACGACTTTTTTGTCCTCTACTGTATAAATCTTAAACTCGCTTGTATGTCCAAAGTGCTGGAAAACTTCACCGTTTTCATAAGTAACTGCAATTTTCATTATCATTATCCTTTCTTATTAAGAGTCACTAGAGCATATTATCATAAATCGCCAAAAAAGCAAAATACAGTAAAAAAACGCGCAATAGTGCATGTTTAATGCTAAAATGGGTAGTTGTACAATTTTTGTATCAATAAAAAAGTATTGTTTTAGGGCAGAGCTCTAAGAAAGGTGGAACAATGACAATTTCAGCTATTATTTTAGCAGCACTTATTCTACTTGTAGTGATGGTAATTGCTACAGGATATGTAAAGGCTCCTCCAGACAGAGCCTATATTATTTCCGGTATGCGTAAGACCCCACGAATCCTTATTGGCCGAGCAGGAGTTAAGATTCCGTTCTTCGAGAGGGTTGATAAACTCTATCTTGGACAGATGACTGTAGACATCAAAACAGAGCAGTCAGTACCTACTAACGATTTTATCAACGTAAATGTAGATGCAGTAGCAAAGGTAAGAATTGGAACAAATCCTGAATCAATTCAGCTTGCTGCCAAGAACTTCCTTAACAAAGATCCTCAGCAGATCACAGAGGACCTTCAGGATTCTTTACAGGGAAACATGCGTGAGATTATTGGTACTCTTGCTCTTAAGACTATCAATACAGACCGCGACAGCTTTTCAGACCAGGTAATGGAAAAAGCTTCAAGAGATATGAGTAAGCTTGGTATCGAGATCCTTTCATGTAACATTCAGAATGTTACAGATGAAAATGGTCTTATAAATGACCTTGGTATGGATAACACAGCTAAGATCAAAAAAGATGCAGCCATTGCTAAGGCACAGGCAGACAGAGATGTGGCTATCGCAAAGGCAGAAGCTGATAAAGCTGCTAATGATGCAAGAGTTCTTGCACAGACAGAGATTGCTGAAAAGAACAACGCTCTTGCCATCAAGCAGGCAGAACTTAAAAGAGAAGCAGATACAGCAAGCGCTGTAGCTGATGCAGCTTATGAGATTCAGCAGCAGGAACAGCAAAAATCCATTCAGACAGCAACTGTTAATGCTCAGATTGCTAAAGCAGAACGTGAAGCAGAACTTAAACAGAAGGAAGTTCTTGTTAAACAGCAGGAACTTGCAGCTGAAATCGAGAAAAAAGCTGATGCTGAAAAGTATCAGGCAGAAAAGAAAGCTGAAGCAGAGCTTGTTCAGAGACAGAAAAAAGCTGAGGCTGCCAAGTATGAGCAGGAGAGAGAAGCTGATGCTAAAAAAGCTCAGGCTGAGGCTCAGAAATATGCGGCTGAACAGGAAGCTGCAGGTATTAAGGCAAAATATGATGCTGAAGCAGCCGGTATTGCCGCAAAAGGTAAAGCAGAAGCTGAAGCAATCAAGGCAAAAGGTATAGCTGAAGCTGAAGCGATGGAAAAGAAAGCAGAAGCTTATAAGAAGTACAATGGTGCTGCTATGGCAGAGATGATGATTAAGATCATGCCTCAGATGGCAGCTGAGATTGCAAAACCTCTTTCACAGATTGATAAGATCAATATTTATGGAACAGGTGATGGAACAAACGGTGCAAGCCAGATCTCAGGAAATATGCCAATCGTCATGAAACAGGTATTTGATACAATGTCAGAAGCTACAGGCGTTGACTTTACAGAGATAATGAGAGCCGGAACATACGATGCAAAGGTAAATAAGAACATCAATATTACAGGTGCAGATGTATCGGTAGAGACAAAGTAAGATAAAATCTGATAGTAATTGAAAAATTAAGATTGGATCAATAATAGCCATATATAACATATGTCATATATATGTTATATATGGCTATATTGTTCTTTATTCACAAATTTAACAAATATGGATGAAGTGATATTTACTTCACTAGCTGCGATTATTATTGTATAGTAGACACCATGAATGAGAATTACTTTTTTGAAAAATATACGGCTAAACTTAATAAACAGCAGCTCGAAGCAGTAAAAACCGTGGAAGGGCCCGTACTCCTGCTGGCAGTTCCGGGAAGCGGAAAGACTACGGTTCTTGTCCACAGGCTTGGATATATGCTTTTGGTAAAAGAGGTAGCTGCTGAAAATATACTTACACTTACGTATACAGTTGCAGCAACAAGGGATATGGCGGAAAGATTTGTTAAGGTCTTTGGAGAAGACGCTGCAAGAAATCTTGAGTTTCGTACTATAAACGGAATCTGCGCCAAGATAATCAGCCATTATGCGAGGCTTATAGGCAAAACATCTTTTGAACTTATAACAGATGAAAAGATATCCGGAAAAATCCTGACGGATATTTATGTTAATGTAATGAAGGATTATCCTACAGAGAGTGATATCAAGGCTGTAAGGACACTTATAACTTATTGTAAAAATATGTGTCTTGATAAAGACGCCATAGAAAAACTCGGAAAAGATGAGGGCTTGGAATTACTGAAGATCTATGAAGCATATAATAAGGAGCTTAAAGCAAGGAGCCTGATGGATTATGATGATCAGATGATATATGCTTATAGGATGCTCAAAAGTTCGCCTGATCTACTAAAGTTTTACCGCGATAAGTACAGATATATCTGTGTTGATGAAGCGCAGGATACATCCAAGATCCAGCATATGATCATAGCTCTTTTGGCCGGAAACAGCGGGAATCTGTTCATGGTTGGAGATGAGGACCAGAGCATATATGGATTCAGAGCCGCATATCCTGAAGCTCTTTTAAACTTTGAAAAAGAGCATGTGGGTGCAAAAGTCCTTGTAATGGACAAAAATTACAGATCAAATGCAAAGATTGTTGAGACAGCTGATAAATTTATTCAGAAAAACTTTAACAGACACAAAAAGCACATGACAGCAACTAGGGATGAAGGGGCTGATATAAGCTATATCACTTTAAACAGCAGAGAATCCCAGTATAGCTTTCTTTTGGATATTGCCAGGAATATTTCCGTGCAGACAGCGGTTCTTTATAGAGATAATGAGTGTATTTTGCCTCTTGTAGATATATTGGAGAGGGAGAATGTTGATTATAGGATAAAGAGCTCTGATATGGCCTTTTTTAGCCACAGAGTAGTTGTGGATGTCGAGAACATGCTCAAATTTGCGCTAAATCCAATGGATCCTGAGCTTTTCTTAAAAATATATTTCAAGTTTCAGACTTTCCTTCGAAAGCAGGATGCCCTTTTAATGTGCGATATTGCGGACAGAAGGCATTGTGGTATTCTCGATGCAGTTGAGGAGATTGACATAAACAAGCGTATACTTGGGAATGTAAGATCTCTCAGAACTCATTTTATGCATATGTCTCAGGAAACACCTGCAAAAGCAATAGGCAGGATTCAAAAGTTCATGGGCTATGGAGAGTATCTAAAGGACAATAATATAGATGATAATAAGCTGTTTACCCTGAAAATGCTCGCCAAAAATGAAAGTACTATAGCAGGATTCCTGGACAGACTTCAGGAGCTGAAAAATACTCTTACTCAGAAAAAGGAGAACTATAGAAGTAAGCTTATTCTTTCGACGATTCATTCAAGCAAGGGGCTTGAGTATGACACAGTTATTCTGATGGACGTGGTAAATGGTGTATTCCCAGGAAGGATCATCAAGTCTTTTGCTACGGCAACTCCTGAGGAGAAAAGAGAAAACGAGGAAGAGAGGCGCATATTCTACGTCGGAGTGACCAGGGCAAAAGATAAACTGATCATATTTAAATATAAAGACAAGCCGTCTGTATTTGTTGGTGAGCTATGTCCTAAGGAAAAATGGGCCAACGAAGAGCAGGAAGTACCTGTAAAAAAGAGTAAGAAGAAGGTAGGCAACGAGCTTAAAAAGCCAATTTCCTACCTAAAGCAAAAGAAGGCTCCACTTTCCTTAGAAAATGTGCCTTCTAATCTTGTTATAGGTGACCGTGTAGCCCAGACTAAATATGGCGCCGGTACAATCATCGATGTTGATTGGGACGAAGATGAGATCCCAACAAAGTTTGTTGTTGAATTTGATGACAAGACCAGGAAAAAATTCATGTTCCCTGTTGCATTTAATATGGGAATGAAGCTTGAAGATTAAGCATTATTCCTGACTTTCCATGTAATGGTCAATAACCTTATAAAGCGGTAAATTGGGGTCCTCAATGGGCCCTATTTTACTATCTAATTGTAAAAGAAGCTGGGTGTCAGCAGTTACTAAAGGCCACTCGGGAAGCCCTTCTCCATTAGGATTTCCGGTTTTCACAAAGTTTACCCAGTAGTTTTGCATTATCTCAGAAAGCTCAAAATCGCTTTCATCATAATTTCCGGCATGTCTGTGAAGATTTCCGTAAGCGTAGGGCAGTTCTCCTGCGTGATGATTAGAAATTCGGCTGTTAGTTTTTGTGAAATAATATTCGTAAACCGGCTTATTTTGCTGCACCATGTAATTCGTCCATACATAGTGGGAATAAGTGAACCACATTGCGCTGTATGCGGCATTTAGAGACCCTTTTGCTTCACCTTTTTTGTCGATAATAATATATTCATCTCTTTCAACGGCGTCATATGGGAGCACATCAGCCATTTCCTGGGCATAGCTTCCGAGATCCTCTGCAAGAAGTTCAACATAGTTGTCTTTGGTTGCTTTTGTTCCAAGCATAAATGCATCAGCTTCTTTCACATTAAAGCCGTTTAAAAGAGCTTTTTCATGATTTTCACCTTTTTCGTATGTAAGATAAGGCATTTCTGTTATAGCGTAGCCGTCAAGTGTCATGGCTGAATTGTTAGCTGAAGTCTTAACGAGCTTTTCGGCAGGTATGTTTCTTAACTCAGCAGAAGAGGAAACAGAGAATTCTTCCTTTACAATATTGCCCTGTTCTACAGCTTCATCGTAGGATCTGAAGGTATGGAAAGGCTTTTTGGCCACAATTCCACTGGACTCAGCGATTGCGTAGTTGAATAATCCATCTGTAAGTGGTGATACGCAAATAGCGTTAACACTGGAAGCACCTGCAGATTCGCCTGCAATTGTTATTCTGTTTGGATCTCCTCCGAAAGCTTCGATATTATCACGTACCCACTTAAGAGCTGCTATCTGATCTAAAAGACCGTAGTTACCGGTTGTGCCATTTGGAGACTCAGCCTTTAGATCATCAGAGGCATAATAACCAAAAACACCAAGGCGATATGCGCAGTTAACGAAGACTACACCTTTTTTAGCCAGATCTTCTCCGCGATATTCTGTGTAGGAAGGCTGACCGGTGGTGAGAGATCCGCCGTGAATATAGAATATGACAGGCAGAAGCTCGTCAGATTTCTTTTCCGGTGAAAAGACATTAAGATAAAGGCAGTCTTCGCTCATTTCTTCGCGATATTCATCTCCGAATTTTACGCGGTAGTCATTCCAGCCAAGAATGTGGGAAAGAGAATCATAGAGAGCTGAACTTCTCGGCTGCATAGCCATAGGACCAAAGTGATCACACGCAAGTACGCCATCCCAGGGTAGCGCCGCCTGTGGCTCTTTAAAGCGCAGATCACCTACAGGAGGCGCTGCGTAAGGAATACCTGCGTAAACTTTTACTGATCTGTCTGCATTGTATACGCCCGTCAAGACGCCCTGATCTATTGTTATTTCTTCTGTGATCTCGGGATTTTTGTTGTCAACCGCAGGAACTCTCTTGAATGGAGGAGCTGTAAATTTGTAGTTGAGCACCAGAATGGCTATGAAGATGAGCCACATGAGGCAAGTAGAAAGTGCTTTATTTGTTATTTTTTCCCTGATCGTGTTTTTTAGTGCGATCATCAGTACTGCAGCGATGATTGCAACGGCCCATCCTGCAAGGACGTTTTTGGATAACTCTAAAATGACGATGTACAGAAGAGTTATCAGTATTATCGATATATTGAAAAACATAGTGTCTCCTTTTTAGATGATAATTTAAATTGTTTACAATATTATAACATAAAATTATATTACTTTATTCGATATTTGTACAGCACCAATTTATTGACAAGGAATTTTATTAGGAATATTCTATGTATTAAGGTTAGCGGTAGCTAACATAATACAACACAGCTATCTACATTAGTTATCAAAAAAGAAGGTAATGAAATATGCAATTGGAATTACAAAACATTAAAAAGTCCTATGGAGAAAATGAAAGCAGGATAGAAGTTCTAAAAGATATAAGCCTTAGCATTGAAAAGGGCGAATTTGTTGTACTTCTTGGGCCATCCGGGTCAGGAAAGTCCACTTTACTTAATATAATCGGAGGAATAGATAATGCGGATTCAGGTAAGATAATAATCCGCGAAAAGAGTATGTCTGATATGGACGAGAAGGCTCTTACAAATTATAGAAGGGAACATTTGGGATATATTTTTCAGATGTACAATCTTATACCAAATCTGAATGTAAGAGAGAACATTGAAGTGGGGGCATATCTGTCTAAGAATCCCCTTGATATAGATGAGCTGCTTGAT
Organism: Butyrivibrio sp. AE2015; assembly: GCF_000420825.1. Lineage (GTDB taxonomy): Bacteria > Bacillota > Clostridia > Lachnospirales > Lachnospiraceae > Butyrivibrio. The sequence goes on from NZ_ATVR01000006.1 coordinate 97,523, forward strand.
GTCTTGGGGCTGACCGATCATCAGAATAAGCTTCCAAGCCAGCTCTCTGGTGGACAGCAGCAAAGATGCGCTATAGGAAGGGCTATTGTAAAAAATCCCGACATTCTTCTTTGCGATGAGCCCACAGGAGCTCTTGATTATAAGACGTCAAAAGAAATCCTGGCCCTGATAGAAGAAGTAAATCAGAAATACGGGAATACTGTGATCATGGTAACTCATAATGATGCCATCAAGAACATGGCAGATTTTGTGGTTAAGCTAAGAGATGGCGTAATAAGAAAAAGCTATAGAAATGAAGTAAAGCAGAAAGCAGAAGAACTTGACTGGTAAGAGGCGTTTCATGAAGAATCCATTAAATAAAAGGCTCTTTAGAGAGCTTAAAAGCGATATAGGTAAATATTTTGTAATTTTTGTGCTCCTGGTTCTTTCAATTGGATTTGTATCAGGATTTCTTGTGGCAGGAGAGAGCATGATCAAGGCTTATAACGACAGTTTTGAAAGCTACACCGTAGAAAACGGCAATTTCAGGACTGAAGAAGAGCTTACTGATGCTCAGAAGGAGTGGATTGAGAAAAGAGGAGTCTCTTTATATGAGAACTTCTATATAGAAAAAGAATTCAGCAATGATACGACCATAAGGATATATTCAAACAGAGAAGAAATAGATAAGGTCTGCGTGATGGAAGGAAGACTTCCAAAGGCTAAAAATGAAATAGCCATAGATAGGATGTATGCAGAGAATAACGGACTCTTAGTAGGAGATGAACTGGTCTCAGAAGATATCCCCTACAAAATAGTTGGGTATATAGCGCTTTCTGACTACAGCGCACTTTTTTACAGTAACAATGACATGATGTTTGATGCATCAGCCTTTGGAGTCGCAGTCGTAGACAAAACGCAGTTTAATGATTATCTGGATGAGGGCATTAGATACAATTACTCATGGATTTATGATAATGAACCTGAGACGGAAATCGAAGAAAAAGAAGTATCAGATGACCTCATGGAAGCAATAGCCCAAAAAGTATCATTGGAAAGTTTTATCCCAAGGTATTTAAATCAGGCAATCACTTTTACAGGTGAAGATATTGTTGGTGATAAGGCTATGATGGAGGTTCTTCTTTATATAATCATAATCATTACAGCCTTTGTTTTTGGAATCACAATAAACAATACAATACATAAAGAGGCCTGCGTTATTGGGACTCTCCGGGCATCAGGCTACACAATAAATGAGCTTATAGGGCACTACATGAAAATGCCGGTTATTGTGACATGCTTTTCTGCCGTTATAGGCAATATCCTTGGATATACTGTGTTTAAGAATGTATGCGTAAGTATGTACTACGGAAGCTATTCACTTCCTACATATGTGACCATATGGAGTGCAGAGGCTTTTTTTAAGACAACCCTGATACCACTGGCAATAATGCTTGTCATCACTTATGTGATATTGAGAAAAAAGCTTTCTCTCAGCCCACTTAAACTTATCAGAAGGGATATTTCAGGAAAAAGAAGACTTAACTCCATAAGGCTTAATAAGTCCATAAAATTTTTTGACAGATTCAGGATAAGGATCCTAATCCAGAATAAAAGCAGTTATATCACTCTTTTCATAGGTCTTCTTTTTGCAAATTTGCTCCTGTTTTTTGGAATGATGCTGCCTCCTTTACTTGTGCATTTCCAGGGAATTGTTACAGAGAGTATGCTTGCAAAGCATATTTATATTTTTCAGGTGCCGGCAGGTGCCATAGATACTGATGACCAGCTTTCTGCAGCCTTTTCTTATATTTTTTATGAGAATAAGATTACGACGAACAATTCAGATGCCGAGAAGTTTTCAGCATATAACCTGAAAACAATAGGTGAAAAGGGCGCGAGAGTCGAAGATGTGACTTTGTATGGCGTTGTAGATGACAGCAGTTACATAGATGCTAATCTCGATGATAAGACTGTGCTTATATCATCGGCCTATGAGGATAAATATGGGCTAAAGGCAGGGGATGTCATAACACTTAAAGAACCTTACGAAGACAAATATTATGGGTTTAAGATTACCGGTACCTACGATTATGACGGTGGAATTGCGGTATTTATGAGCAAGAAACACCTAAATGAAACTATGGGCCTTGGAGAAGACTATTTCTCCGGATATTTCTCGGACAGTGAGATAACAGATATTGATAGTAAGTACATTGGAACAACTATTGATGAAGAATCTCTTACAAGAGTATCAAGGCAGCTTATGATATCCATGGGTAATCTCATGTATATGGTTGATGGGTTTTCAATCATTCTTTTTATTGTCCTTATGTACCTTTTATCCAAACTTATTATTGAGCGCAATGTACAATCTATATCCATGGTAAAAATACTTGGATATTCCAGAAAAGAAATAGCTCTCCTATATATTCTGCCAACGGCAATTGTTGTAGTGTTGTCACTATTGATCTCATATCCGATCCTGTCCTATGTCATGGTTGGTATATTTAGGGCGATGCTAAAGCAGATGATGAGCGGCTGGATGATAATATGGCTTGACCCGACAGTTTATGTAAAAATGTTTTTGATGGGAATAATTACGTACGCTGTGACAGCCATTATAGAGTATCGAAAGATAGGTAATATTCCGATGAGCGAGGCTCTTAAGAACGTGGAGTAACAAAAAAATATTCTTTTTTTAAAAGTCTTCTTTACACGGACAGTTTAGTATGATAATGTGGTAAAGTAAAAGCAGATTAAAATGTTAATTGAAAGAGGAGACATAATGAAAAAGAAATTTGTATCTGTGCTTATGGCTTTAACTACAGTTATGATGTTTACAGCTTGCGGACAGGCAGCTGCTACAGAAAATGCAGAAAGTGCTAAAGAGAGCGTATCTACAGAGAGCGATCTTGAGTATATTAAGGGAAAAGGGAAACTTATTGTTGGTATCACGGACTTTGCGCCTATGGATTATAAAAACGACAACGGAGAGTGGATCGGATTTGATGCCGATATGGCAAAAGAGATTGCAAAAGCTCTCGGTGTAGAGGCAGAGTTTGTAGAGATCGATTGGGATAACAAGCTTCTTGAGCTCAACAACAAGTCAATTGATGTCGTATGGAATGGTATGACACTTACACCTGAAGTTACAAGCTCAATGAATTGTACTAATGCATATTGCAACAATGCACAGGTTGTAGTTGTTAAGGCTGAAGATGCTGATAAATACAGCACACTGGAATCTTTGTCTGACCTTACATTTGCTGTTGAATCTGGTTCTGCCGGAGAGGCTGCAGCAAGAGAAAACAATTTCAATACAACAGCTTTAAAGTCTCAGGCTGATGCTGTTATGGAAGTTGCAGCTGGAACATCAGATGCCTGCATTATCGATCTTTTGATGGCAGGAGCAATGGTTGGTGAAGGCACAGGATATGCAGAACTCACACACACTGTTGAGCTTACAACAGAGGAATATGGAATTGGATGCAGAAAAGATTCAGATCTTACAGCATTTATCAATGATGAGATGAAGACGCTGTATGCTAACGGCACCATGAAGGAAATTGCTACAAAATACGGAGTGCAGGATGCACTTGTAGAGCAGTAATATCAAAGGAATATCTATATATGTTTTCAACAGTTACATTATCCCTTATTGAGGGATTTTTAGGCACGTTAAAACTCTTCATTCTTACGCTTGTTTTCTCATTGCCGCTGGGACTTTTGATAAGTTTTGGCTCAATGAGCAGACGTGCGTTTATAAGACTGCCCATCAGGTTCATTATATGGGTAGTCAGAGGTACGCCTCTTATGTTACAGCTTCTTGTTATTTTTTATGGCCCGGGGATTTTCTTTGGGAATAACCTCTGGGGATCAGGATCAACGGGAAGATTTTTGGCTGCTCTGGTAGCCTTTGTATTCAATTACGCATGTTATTTTAGCGAAATATTCAGGGGCGGGATTCAGTCTATTCCAAAGGGACAGCGAGAGGCTGCAGCAGTTCTCGGTCTTACAAGAAAGCAGACATTTTTTAAGATAATACTCTTACAGGTAGTAAAAAGAATTGTGCCACCTATATCCAATGAAGTTATTACCCTGGTAAAAGACACTTCTCTAGCCAGGGTTATTGCGTTCTACGAGATTATTTGGGAAGGAGAACGCTTTATCAAAAGTAGCGGGATCATTTGGCCTTTGTTCTATACAGGGGTATTCTATCTGATATTCAGCGGACTTTTGACACTTCTTTTCGGATATATTGAAAAGAAACTGGATTATTTTAAGTGATCGTTAGGCGGTGCATATTATGGCAATACTTGAAGTAAAAGATATAACAAAAAGCTTTGATAATATAGAAATACTAAAGGGTATAAGCTTTGATCTTGAAAAAGGAAAGACACTCTCGATACTTGGGAGGTCAGGAAGCGGAAAAACTACTCTTTTAAGGTGCCTCAATTTCCTTGAAACACCGGATAGTGGTACTATCAGCGTAAATGGAGAGCTTTTATTTGATGGCAAAAATCCTGTTTCCAGCGATAAGGAACTTAGAGAGAAAAGACTTCATTTTGGCATGGTTTTTCAGCAGTTCAATCTTTTCCCTCAGTATACAGCTCTTGAAAATGTTACCCTTGCTCCGGGGATACTTAAACCTGAAAAAGACAAGACAGAGCTGCTAGTGGAAGGAAAGGCAATTCTAAGTAAGATGGGATTGCTAGACAGAATGGACAATTATCCCCATCAGCTCTCCGGTGGACAGCAGCAGAGAGTTGCTATAGCGAGAGCTCTTGCATTAAAGCCTGATATTCTCTGTTTTGATGAACCTACATCTGCGCTTGATCCGGAACTGACAGGAGAAGTTCTTAAGGTTATAAGAGAGCTTGCACAGCAAGAAACGACAATGGTAATTGTTACCCATGAGATAGAATTTGCAAAAGAAGTCTCTGATGAGATTATTTTCATGGATGAGGGCGTTATTGCTGAAAAGGGCAGTCCATCCCAGGTAATTGATAATCCTCAGAATGAGCGAACAAAGCAGTTTTTACTTAATTATCATATGTGATTTTTTCAGACCGGAATCGTTAGTTTCCGGTCTGATTTTTTCTATGGTATACTTAAAAGATACCAGCGACTTTTTTGTAATTTTAAGGTGATATTTATGGAAAAAGAAATACTTATTAAAGAACAGGAGCATCTGACATTAGTTTATGATAAGCTCTTGGAAATGAAGAAAAAACTTGAGGATCAGATAGCTGCGCTTGATGAAAAGGCAGTGGATGATAAGAATGATATACGCGATAATATCCGTTTTGATTATGCAGATATCGAGACAACAATGGAAACTCTTGCGGAGATTGAGGTATGGAATCGCTATATTGATACCTATAACGTAGAGAGTTCCTCGTTGGGAAAGCGTTTGGATACAGTGAACAAACTGCTTGAATCCCCTTATTTTGCCAAGATAGAGCTTCAGTTTGATCCATCTGAGGAGCCTGAAAGCTACTACATTGGAAGAGCGGCTATATCTGAGAATGGTTATGATCAGATGGTTGTTGATTGGAGATCTCCTATTGCCGAAGTTTACTATAATCAGGAAATGGGAAACACTCACTATACTGTTGAGGACAGGAAGATTCCTGTTGATCTAAAGCTTCGCAGGCAGTTTGACTTAAAGAAAGATAAGCTTCTTTCTTATTTTGACACTCAGATTGCTATTGAAGATCCTATGCTCCTGCAGTCCTTATCACAGATACGATCAGACAAGATGCAGGCAATTACTTCAACTATTCAGAAAGAGCAGAATACCGTCATCAGATATCCTGATGTTCCTGTTCTTTTAGTAAATGGAATTGCGGGAAGTGGAAAAACTTCTGTTTTGCTTCAGAGAATAGCATATCTCTTTTACCAAAAGAGAAAGACACTTCGCCCTGATCAGGTATGCCTTATGACCTTAAATCCGGTGTTCCGCGACTATATTGACAATGTCCTTCCGGATCTGGGTGAGTCCAATCCACTTACCATAACATGGCATGAGTTCCTTGATATGGTGAGCGTTCCGTTTATTGATAACGACTACGACTACACAGAGGCAGAGAACCTCAAAAAGATCCATGATACATTGCCAACACTTACACCGGAAGTGGACGACTTTTTTGATATAACTCAAAAAGAAACCATGGTGATGCCCAAAAAAGATGTACTTTCTGTTATTAACAGATTTAGCCAGTTTCCTATGGGCGTTCGACTTTTCCAGATTGCATCTGATGAGCTTTTGGAAAGAGCTAAAAATATACTGAAAAACTCTGATAATTACGTTGATAATGAGTCCGACAGTGTTGCAAAGTCAGAAAATGCAGATAATAATCGTCTGGAAAATGACTTTGGCGGAGCTATTCGAACCATCAAAAAATGCAGTTTTATCAATGTTATGCATATAGCCCAGCGTATTCTTGGAACATCGCATATTACAGCGGCTGAATGGTTGTATACCAAGATGGAGCTCACAGGTGAATGTGACAGAAATATGCGTTATGTGATGATCGATGAAGTGCAGGATTATACCATGGCGCAAATGATGGTATTTAGAAAATTCTTCCCAAATGCACGTTTTATGTTACTTGGAGATGAATACCAGTCAATTCGCGAAGGCACGATCTCTTTTGCCGAAATAAAAGAAATGGCAGAAAAAGACGACAAAGAATTCGTGGAACTACCGCTTATGACAAGCTATAGAAGTTCTCCGGAGATCACAGAGATGTTTTCATCTTTGTTACCTGCAGAGAAAAAGATGTCAGTCTCTTCTGTTAAGAGGCCCGGTGAAAAGACAATTGTAAAAGAATGCAGTTCAGAAGCTGAATACTATTCGGAACTAGAGGCACACATAAATGAGTTTGGCAAAAAAGATGGCATAACGGCTGTTATCTGTAGAAATGCTTATTCTCTTGAAAAAATCAGTGCGTCATTGAAAGGTTTAGATATAAAGATCATATCTGAGCAGGATGCTCTTCCATCAAGCGGAGCTGTTTTAATGGAGTTATCATTGGCAAAGGGGCTTGAATTTGACAATGTTATTCTCGCTGATGTGGACCAGGAATCTTATCCGGACAAAGAACTGGGAAGACATTGCCTGTATACGGCTATGTCACGTGCAACACAAAGGCTTGTTGTATTGTCCTGTGGTAAGTTATCTGATACATTAAAAAAATTTTAATCTAAGAGGGGAATGTTATGAAATTAAAAAATGTTGTAGCTGTTTTTGCTGGTATTATTGGGGCGCTGACTCTGTCAACCACTGTTTATGCGGGAACTTCAGAGCTTACAGGACTTGAGGTGGATGATGCTATTGCTGGTCAGAGACCTGTCGCAATCATGGTAGATAATGAAAAGAAGGCTCTTTCTCATTATGGAACAGCAGAGGCTGATGTGGTTTATGAGATGATGAACAGTACAGCTAATGGACGCATTACAAGACTTATGTGTCTCTACAAGGACTGGGCTAATCTTCAGCAGACTGGAAGCATCAGAAGCACCAGAACAACTAACATCATGATAGCTGATGAATACAATGCTGTTTTGATCCATGACGGGGGTCCATTTTACATTAAATCCTATCTTGCACAGCCTTATGCTGAGCACATCAGTGGCGGATTTAGCAGAATAAAGAATGGAAAGCCCACAGAGTACACTGAGTATGTCTTTGGTTCAGAGCTCGTGAACAGATTTGCAAAAAGTGGTATTTCAACTACCTACAATATGCAGATGGAGAGGAGCACACACTTTTTATTTAACGAAGCGGATACAGAGCTTCCAAGTGATGTAGTTGCTGGAACTGTAGATATGTCTGGGGCTTTTGCTCATAATAAGAGCCAGCTTGTATTTAATCCTGAGACCAGAACCTATGATTACTATGAGTATGGTGCTTTGCATCAGGATGCAGAAGATGGACAGGCTATGACATTCAAGAACGTTATTTTACAGAACGTATCTTTCAAGCAGCTTGATAAGAACGGATATCTTACATATAACGTTATTGGTTCAGATAAAGGTTACTATATAACTAATGGCAAGGTTATACCTATAATGTGGTCAAAGGCCAGCGAAACAGGCATGACGCATTACTATAGCTCTGATGGACAGGAACTTTCAATAAATAAGGGAAAGACCTATATTGGACTTATTCCTTCAGACTCATGGGATAAGCTTGTATTACAGTAAAAATAAGAGGATTTTATGACACAGGCACATTTTGACGCTCCAAGCGAGGAACTTTTGGGCAAGTACAGTCAGCTTAAGGATTATTTAAAAAGTCTGGGGACTGTTGCAGTAGCATATTCTAGTGGTGTTGATTCCACTTTCCTTTTGTATGCGGCCAGCGCTGCGCTTGGAGAAAATGTTATTGCACTTACTGCTTCATCCTGTCTTTTTCCAAAAAGAGAACTTCATGAAGCTACAGATTATTGTAAAGAACTCGGAGTAGAGCATTTTGTTGTTGAAGCTGATGTTTTTTCAATAGAGGGCTTTTCAGATAATCCGCCTGACAGGTGCTATCACTGCAAAAGGAGGCTTTTTGAGAAATTTCAGGAAGAAGCTAAAAGGCATGGAATAACAAGTGTGGTCGAGGGATCAAACCTCGATGACATGGGAGATTACAGGCCGGGCCACAGAGCGATTGCTGAACTTGGTATATTAAGCCCATTGAGAAAAATAGGTTTCACTAAACAGGAAATAAGGATAATGTCTGCATATTTAGGGATTCCTACCGCTGAAAAAGCTTCTTTTGCCTGTCTTGCCAGTCGTTTTCCGTATGGAGAGCTTATTTCAGATAAAAAGCTTAGCATGGTAGATAAAGCAGAGCAGTACCTTTTAGATGCTGGATTTAAGCAGTTCAGAGTCAGGATCCATGGCACAGATGTTGCTAGGATCGAGGTCCTTCCTGAAGATTTCGATCGTTTTATGGAACCGGATTTCAGGAATGCTGTATATAGTACATTTAAAGAGTATGGATTTAATTATGTATCTCTTGATCTTAAAGGTTATAGAACCGGAAGTATGAATGAAATTCTAGCAAAATAAAAAACTGAGCAGTCTGTTGTGGCTGCTCAGTTTTTATTTTGCTAATGAATATGCAAGGATTTTACTGAATGTCTCCGGCAATATCGATGTTTTCACCAGTTATGCCGATCCATGCTCCGTCCTTTGCTTCTTTTGAATCTGCATGAGCAAGGAGCCATTTATTGGTAGCTCTAAGAAGCTTATCTTCCTGGTTTACAGCTGTGTACTCAGGCTTACCAACATTTGTGCCCTGTGGAAGACCAACAAGAACCTGGAATCCAGAGTCCTTATGAGCCTGACATGGAGCGTAGTGGAGAGCTGTTGCATATACCTCTACCATTACTCCCTTTGGAACGAGGAAAGCCTTAACTTTGCTTGAATCCAGCTTATAATCGGAGATCTCTTCTCTTTTTGCTAAAAGGAGAATAAAATCTGTTGCGCCGAGATTGATCTCGCTTGAACGATGATACTCAAGGCAATTGAGCTTTGTGTTGTGACCATTGCACCATCCGTACTGCATTGGTGATCCACCAAAGAGTGTGTTTGTCATCTTAGCTGAAGCTTCAAGTTCCTGAAGAACCTTTTCCTCAGCAACATATTCAGTTCCCTCAGGTATTGGTGTGTTGGCACCTAAAGCTTCCATGATCTGTTTCTTTTCTTCTTCGTACCCCTCAATGATTCGTCCATAGTTAGTAAACTCTGGATCTGTAACACTTATTATTTTCATTTCGCCCTCCTTAAAAAGCCAAAAATACATTCTCAAATAATAATATACATCTACCAGACAAAATTTGCTTATCAATATGCATCTAAAACAATTCAAAAAATGCTATATTTTAATGGACTTCAGATTGCAAGTCGCCACGTTGTGTTAGTTCTGGGATCGTAGTAGAGTTTTACAACTCTTTTCATTCCCAAGACAGTGATCATACATTCAAATATGGTGGTGGAATCGGTGGCGTAGATCCCATCTGCTGTTGTATAGGTGCTTTTTCTTTTGGACTCGCGATACCCCTTAACGGTGAAGGTGTCATATTCTCCGTCCTCGTTCATAAATCGGAACTTAAGTGGGATTATGCTGCCATCTGACTTGTGTTCGCAGATCACATCTACTTCATTTATAATCTTACTCATAATAAAAATCTCATGCTCCTCATGTTCCTGATTGTCTAAAGTTCCATTTGTAAGTGTGACTTTTTTTATCTCTTTTTTCTCGCGTTCTCTAAGTGCTTCTTCAAAGCCCTTCAGGGCGGCAAAAGGCAGGAACTGGCTTGCTCTGTCTGCTCTTGGCATGGCTACCTCCTTTTAGTTAAAATCCGGCTTTGTGGCCTCCAATCTGGACATTTCTTTGTATGGAGGTGCCAGCGTCGTACAGATCCATACCCTTGATCACAGAATTTTTACCGTAGCGGTCCTTGATTTCATTTACTGATTGGAGGACCTTTCTGTCTTTCTCCATTACAGATGGATCAACAAAAAAGCTGTATTGCTCAAAGCATTCGTCCAGGACAGAATTGGCACTGACATTTACCCGTCTTATGGGCACATCTCGCATGGCTGACCTGGTATAAAGCTGCACAAATGCATCCATAAGTATTCTGTAAGAGTTGGTTGTTACCTGCAAAGTGGCGCTTACTCCGGTGGGAGGAAAAGTCTCGGCGCTGTATCCGATGAAAAGCGAGATGTTGTTGCTCACTACATGGGCGGCTGTCATATCAAGCGAGAGCTCATCAGCCATTTCCTTTACGATGATCAGCGCTTCATCAAAGCTATAATCCCGCATAAGCACCTGTCCGCAGGATAAAGATTTGGACCGGGACTGGTAGTTTTTTATATCCTGCATTGTGCAGGACTCCCGCCCCCAGGCATGGTCAATGATGTATTCTGCATTAACGCCGAACTGCTTGTACAGGATATTTTCCGGAAAGTGAGCTATGTCTTTTTGGGTGTACATACCAAGAGAATTGAGGTGTCGCTGTGTCCCGGGGCCGATTCTCCAAAAGTCTGTTAGCGGGCGATGGGTCCATAGTCGCTGTTTAAAAGTGTCTTCGTTTAATTCGGCAATGAAATCCGGCGAATGTTTAGCAAGGATATCAAGGGCTACCTTGGCGAGGTACAGATTAGTACCGATACCGCAGGTAGCCCTAAGTCCCAGCTTTTCTTTTATGTCATTCATTATCTTAAGGGCCAGATCGTGGGCGGATAACCCATAGAGCCCAAGGTAGTGTGTTACATCAAGAAAAGATTCATCGATGGAATATACATGTATGTCGTCCTTTGAAACATAACTGAGATATATCTCGTAGATGTCGGCAGAAATATCGATATATCTCTTCATTCTGGGAGTTGCGATTATATAGTCCAGGTGCTTGGGAATCTCATGGATCCTGCAGCGGTTTTTAATTCCAAGGGCTTTCATCGCCGGGGTGATGGCAAGGCATATAGTGCTCTTGCTCCTGTCCTTGTCTGCGACGGCAAGGAGCGTAGTCATGGGGTCTAACCCTCTGTCCACGCATTCCACGCTGGCAAAAAAGCTCTTGAGATCTATGATGAGATAACAGCGATCATCCGGTTCTATGATCTTGAAATTATTGTTCATAGGCATATCCTTACTTCAGAATCGAATATATGTTCCGAACATATGTTGGGTATTTTTATAATACATCTATCGAACGAATGTTTCAATCGAACAGATTATAAAATTTTTGTTATAACCAGAAAAATACCGTAGAAGTCCAATAAAATGTACTGTACTTTTTATAACTCTGCACATCTGTAATTATAATACCATCAGAAATAAGAACTTTAACTTAGTACTTGAAATTGGTAGAGATCAGTGTGTTTAAGGAGGGATTTGTTATGGATCAGGCATATATGACTTATAGGGAAATCAGAATAGCAGAGAATAAGAAAAGAAGACTGAAAATAGTAAGAAGACAACGTTTTTTGTTGGGAGCGGTTATAGCAATACTGGCTGTGATAGCCGCATTTATCGCATCTACACTTGTGACAGAAGCTCGTTCTGAAGCGGTTAAATATAAATACTACACATCTGTTACGGTACATTCGGGAGACACTCTGGAGAGTCTTGCTGATGAATATATTACTGAAGATTACAGAGATCATACATCTTATATAAGAGAGGTATGTGGAATAAACAACCTTGAAGATGCGGATTCAATTGTTGCAGGAGAGTGCATAATTTTACCGTATTATTCAGAGGAATTTAAGAAGTGAACTACTGGTAAAAAAGAAATAAATTATTATTATAGTTTTCTAAACAGGGGTCACAGGACCGGGTTCTTCGTATAAACTATACACTATGAAAAGAAAACTTTTTGCACTAATATTTATACTTTGTCTAACTGTAAGTAATCTTGTTCAGCCGGGTAATGTTTCTTATGCAAAGACAGAAGAAAGCCTGGCTGAATGGAATTTTTCGACCTTTGGACAGGGAGTTTCAGGTAAAGAAGATTCAGGATTTAAACTAAATGACGATGGTTCTGTTACTGTATGGAGCCTAAATGGGAAAGGAAAGATTGTTCCGGCCAGTACGGATGGTCTTTCTTTTTATTATATCCCAATTCCTGCTGATAAGAATTTTACTCTTACAGCAACAGTAAAAGTTGATTCCTGGACCTTTACTAATGGGCAGGAAGGCTTTGGGCTTATGGCTGCAGACAGAGTGGGGGAACATGGGGACAATAGCGTTTTTTGGAACAACTCATACATGGTTATGGGGACTAAAGTCGAATATTATTTTGACCCCTTGAAGGGTGAAGTTGTAAATGATGGAAATTTTGAGAGAATAACAATGAAGGATGGCCTTGGTGCACAGGAGAAAAAAGGTGTTACTAAAGAAAATCTTTCTTTATTTGAATCAAATGATACAGCTACGGTCAATCAGTTCTTTTCATCAACCATGTACACTCTTGAGAATTCCTGCGCGAGAAAGGGATCAGGAGTATACAATCTTTGGGAAAATGAGCAAACTGGCGCTCAAAACACTATCGATGATTCAAAATCTGAGGTTAGATTGCGTATTCAGAAAAATAACACCGGATATTTTTTAAGCTACCTCGATAATAAAGATAATGTTTTTTGCACACAAAAATTCTATGATCCAGAGGCACTAGAGCAGCTGGATGAAGAAAATGTCTACGTAGGATTTTTTGCTGCCCGCACCGTGACAGCAACTTTTAGTGATATAGATATTTCCGTTACTGATCCTAAAAATGATGCGCCGGCAGAAGAGAGGCCTATCACCTATGTAAATCCTGATTACAAAGTTGTTTCAGCCCCATATGCAAATTCTGATCTATATTTGTTAGAGTATGTAGGCAATGCTGACGGGTACCTTACTGTTACAAACTCATACGGAGAAAAGCTGCTTGATGAACAGGAAGTAATTGCAGGTGAGACAGTAGGCATTGAAACAATGCTTAAGGAGGGTATTAATTCCTTTAAAGTTTCTGTAACGCCTTTAGAGGATTATTTACCTGATAATGATGAATATAAGCGTCTTTCGTCATATGAGACGAAAGAATTTAATTATGCAGTGAAATATGAAACTATAAATAACGATGATAGTATATATGTTTCACCGGATGGTACACCTGAGGGAGATGGAAGCACAGGAAATGAAGTAGATATTTATACCGCTGTTAAATATGTTAAACCGGGCCAGACAATTGTTCTGCAAGCAGGAGAATACAGTCTCGATGAGACAGTAACTGTGTATAGGGGAATCAATGGAACTGAAGATGCTCCTATAAATATGATGTCTGAAGGTGGAAGGGCGATATTTGATTTTAACAGTGCTTGTGCCGGCTTTGTTTTTGCCGGTGACTACTGGCATGTTAAAGGAATTGACTGCACTCATTCAGGTAATGGGAAAAAGGGAATACAGGTTTCCGGAAGCAGCAATATTTTGGAAGATGTGTATGCTTATAAAAATGGTAATACCGGCATTCAGATAAGTAGATTTTTAAACAGCGACAGTTATGAGAAGTGGCCCTGTGACAATCTTATTACTAATTGCATTTCATATGGTAATGCAGACTCAGGTTTTGAGGATGCTGATGGTTTTGCTGCCAAGCTGACCGTTGGTGATCGAAATGTATTTAATGAGTGTATATCTTATAATAATGCTGATGATGGCTGGGATCTGTTTGCTAAAGTTGAAACAGGCATCATTGGAAAGGTCACGATTCAGAATTGTGTAGCCTTTTCCAATGGATATGGACTTGATGGATCAGAACAGGGAAATGGCAATGGATTCAAAATGGGTGGGTCCAATATGCCTGGCCAGCATATGCTGATAAACTCTGTTGCCTGGGGAAACAAAGCAAAGGGAATCGATTCTAACTCCGGCCCGGATATTCAGATATATGACTGCAAGTCTTTTAACAATGGTGCTAACAATGTGGCTCTTTACACGAATAGCACACAAGATACAGATTATTATGTGGACGGGCTTATTTCCTATAGGACTGAGAACAAGGATGTTGATGAAAAGATAACGCCTGAAGGGACTCAGAATAACGAGGATATCTATAGAAATAATAATTTCTTCTGGATAAGAAAACAGTCAAGAAATGCTGATGATGTAATAATTGAAGATGACTGGTTTGAATCCCTTGAGGCACCGGTAGCAGATGTTAATGATCCTTTAGCTGTGGCTATGAATATGAGGACAAGCGAGGGGAGTATTGACCTGGGCTCCTTCCTAAAACTCAGCGCCAAGGGTACTTCTGAACTTGAAAATGCAAGCAAAGCTGTGGAAGAAGGCAGTGAAGAAATCTCATTAGATTCGCTAGTACCTATAACAATAGCAGCAATGCTTATTTTGGCAGCTGCAATAGTAATAATTAAAGGGAGCAACACGTAAGTGTTATGCTCCCTTTTTTAGCTCTTTAACCAGGTCTTTGAGTTTCTCTACAGTTTTGTAGTAATCGTACCCGTGAACCTGAATATGCGTATCTATATCTTCGGCAATGTATCCGTTTTTACCACCATTGCATGTAAGAACAATATAATTTAACTCTTCCCCCATAAGATACTCTCCCCAAACAAAAAAATCCTTAGACCTATTTTAACCGAATCTAGGGAAAATAATTATAAAAAAACTATAAAAAAAATCCAAGGAAATTTTATTGCCATTTCCACAATGCGATTCGTATATATTATTGCAATCAAAAATACACGATAAGGATGGTGAAAGTATTATGGGAAAGTTTATTAAGCTCTTAGCTGGTATAGTTCTTGCATTATCGATGGCATTGAGTGGAAACCTGATGTCTACGAATGTATTGGCGGCAAATGACGCTGCGCTTTACATAAGTGGCGCGAGATTTTTAACTGCACTTCATGGCCAGGCTGATGATAATAGCGAGATAGTCGTAGCCCTTTATGAGAAAAATGGTGAAGACATTGCCTATATCAACGACGGAATAAGCCATGTGTATACCGATTATACTCAATCCAATACGACAATTAATGGCATTGGTGCTGTAGAGAGATATGCATTTGAAGGAACACTGGTATTAAACTTCTTTATGGCAGGAGATATTCCATGCCTCATGACAGATGAAGGCAAGATTTATGCTTGTGAGTATCTGAATAATTACTATGTGACACAGATACAGAATCAGGATTAATAAGTTAATAACAGGCCTCTCATTATTAAGCTGTCATTTCAGGTGGTAAATCTGGGATGGCAGCTTTTCATTGCTATTTGTGAGCTTGGCGATTGATTTTGTGGATGATAAAATAATAATAACAAAACGTCATATAGTAGATTAAAAAGGAGAACGTTATGTTTGAACCACAGATTCTAAAAGATGTATTCCCTACATGCAATAATATTCTCATGATCTTTGGCTGTTGGTTTCTGTTCAAGAAATGTGGTGTTAAAAGAATATGGGCTTTGATCCCTTTTGCCAGAGAGTATCACATGGCTCTATGTGCCGACAAAGAGAAAGAGGGAAGGGTTTTTGCCGTAACTACATTTTTTTATTATCTGATCACGCTGACCCTGATTGTTATTGACGGTCCGGAAGAAGTTGAGCTACTTATTTCAATTCCGCTTATAGCCTTATATGTAACAAATGTTATCTATACAATCAGGATCTATTTAGGGCTGATCAAGATGTTCGGCCTTAAAAAGAGGTGGATAATCCCACTGATCATTTTCGATGGCCCGGTACTAATACTTTGGGGAGTGGCTCCAAAGTATGTGCCTGAAAAAAAGGTAGTTCAGGTCGCTAAAAATGGTGCAAAAGAGCTTGGAAAGGACATTGTGGCTGCCTCGGAAGGACTTACGGTCAATATCACGGAGAGGACAGTCATAGACTTTTTCAGGAAAAAGACTCTGCTTAAAGACATTCATATGGCAATACCAAGAGGACATATGGTACTTCTTCTTGGAGGGTCAGGAGCAGGAAAAACAACCCTGTTAAATGCAGTTACGGGCTATGAAAAAGCCGATGCCAGCGTAATGCTGGATGATAATGATGTATATAAAGATTACCAGAAAATGAAATATGATATAGGTTTTGTTCCTCAACAGGATCTGATGAGAGGGAATGATACCGTTGAAATGACCCTTACAGATGCTGCTCTTATGAGGTTATCTGCAGATGCATCTATTATGGAAAGAGAAAACCGAATCGCAAATATGTTGGACCAGTTTGGGCTTACAACTGTAAGGAATTCCTTGGTGGAAAAGCTCTCGGGAGGGCAAAGAAAAAGGCTGTCCATTGCCATGGAGTTTATTTCCAATCCGTCTCTTTTTATTCTTGATGAACCTGACTCAGGTCTTGATGGTGTTGTAGCAAGAAGCCTTTTTGAAAAGCTGAGGGAGATAGCGGATGAGGGAAAAATAGTTTTAGTTATAACGCACACTCCTGACAGAGTCATAGATCTTTTTGACGATGTGATCGTTTTGGCAAAGGATGCCACGAGAACAGGGCGCCTTGCCTGGTATGGGCCGGTAAAAGAAGCCTATGAGTTTTTTGGCAAAAACTCAATGGAGGAGATACTTCTTTCCATAAACCAGAAGGATGAAGGCGGAGAAGGAAAAGCTGATGAATTTGTTGAGAAATATGCTGATCGCATCAAAGAAAAGGTGGGGTGACTTTCGATGAAAGAATACAAAGTCAGACATAGAGGAAGGTTTTTCCAGACACTAATTTATCTTGGGAAGTTCTTCAGGATGTTTTTATTCCAAAATGACTGGAAGGTTCTGCCCATGGCGGCAGTAATCGCGGGGCTGGTGGGATTTTCTGTAGGGCAGAATATTTACAAGACCATGGAGGGTACTCTTATGGGTACCTTTGCTATTTCCTGTATATGCATCTGGAATGGATTCTTTAATTCAATTCAGGTTATCTGCAGAGAAAGAGCTATAGTAAAAAGAGAACACAGATCAGGCCTTCACATAAGTGCCTACGTTGCTGCGCACATGATTTATCAGGCATTTTTGTGCATATTGCAGGTTGTGATAACAATTGGTGTATGTATGCTCATGAGAGTGGAAATACCACAAAAAAGCTTGATAACCCCTTGGGCAGTGGTAGATTTTGGTCTGACACTTTTCCTTATAACTTATTGCGCAGACATGCTGGCACTTTTGATCTCAGCTTTTGCCAAGACGACTACAACAGCCATGACTATAATGCCATTTCTTTTGATAGTACAGCTGTTGTTTTCAGGAGCATTTTTTAACTTGCCTCAGGAAGCTATGCCATTTACCAATCTGACAGCTACAAAATGGGGACTGACAGCTCTCTGTGCGCAGGGTGAGTATAATTCGCTTCCAATGGTAAGCGTGTGGAACAGTGCCCTTAAGATGAAGGATGTGGAAGTTGATGGAGAAAAGCCTCTTTTGACTGTTTTCAGGGAAATAGAGTCCAACAATATGAGGGATGATCTTTTGATGAAAACCGGCGAGCTTAACCAGAATCATGAGTATGATTTTGATCCCGCAATCGTATTAAGATGCTGGATATGGCTTTTGATGTGGACAGTAGTCTATGTGATCCTTACAGTTCTTCTTTTGGAGTCGATTGATAAAGACAAGAGGTGAAAAAAAAGATATAGTAAATGAAGAAGGGACAAAAACAATATAAAATGGGTGGAGATAAAAATGATCAGACGTTCACAGTACAGATGCAGTTTTAAATTACTTACAGCAGACATTTTACCGGATAACATTATAGAAAGATGTCAGGATCAGTTTAAAAAGCTTATAAGAGAGGGGAGAGTCTGCAACGCCTCTTTTTACAAGTATAACAGCATGGGATTTCTTTATCTGGAAGAGATAGTTGACGACTACAGTGAACCTTATCTTTCAGTGGATCAGTACATGTATGACCTTCAGCCATATTTAAAGCCATGGCCGGAGGAGGATGGCGACAGATATTTTGCGCCTATGATTAATGTCTATTATCACCATATTCCGGAAGAAGACCTTGAAAAATGGGAGCTTGAGCGCACTACAGATAAAAAAGAACGTGTAGGGCGAGTTGCTTTTGTTTTTCCTAAAAAACTCCCCTCATATGTAATGCATCACACTGCAATAGTAAATGAAGGCCTTCTTAAAGGGGATAAGTATGCATATATATCTCTTCATGAGAATCTTCTTTTCTCATATTATGAAGAACCCAGAAATAATGTGAATATCAAAGGGGTTGACGAAGAGTCTGTTGTTATAAATGACTGGCTTAAAGCTGACCCGGAATCTCATTTTGACCGTGAGAAGGGCAGAGGAAGCAATTTCCTTGTTATTCCTTGTCTGTTTACAGTGGACAGAGTGGATGATATTCAATAATATTCAAAAAGGTATTGGCACGTTGGTATGAATGAACTGGTAAAAAGAATTTTAGATACAAATACACCGAAAGGTACAGCTTCATTGTGGTGGATGGGCCAGATGGGGCTTATTGTGAAGATGGGCGATACAGTGCTTAGTATAGACTACTATGCAACACCGGATCCTTCCAGACAGATTGAACCACCGGTTCCGGCCGGGGAACTTGAGGGAATTTCAGCTTTTTTGGGGACGCATGATCATCTTGACCACATAGACCATGAAGCTTGGAAAATATGGGCAAAAACAAATCCTGAAGCAAAGTTTGTCTTTCCAAGAAAACATATGAAAAGTGTTCTTGCAGATGGGATTAGTGCTGATAATGCGCTAGGACTTAATGATGGTGAAAAGATAAAATTGGGAGATGTGACAATATCTGCTATTGCAGCATCTCATGAATTTTTGGACAGAGACCCGGAAACTATGCTTTATCCGCATCTTCAGTACATAATTGAAGGTAACGGAGTAAGGATCCATCATGCAGGTGATACAATCCGCTACGAGGGAATGTTGGGAAAGGTTAAGGCGTTTGGCAAAATAGATGCCCAGCTTCTTCCGATAAACGGGCGTGACTCAGTGCGTTATAGGAGAAACTGCATAGGTAATATGACCTATCAGGAGGCCGCAGATTTTGCAGGTGATTGTAAGACAAGGCTTGTTATCCCGGGCCACTGGGATATGTTTGCGGACAACAGCGCTGATCCAAAAGAGTTTTGTGATTATATCGAAATAAAATATGGGGATAAGATAAAAAGCCTTATCCCCAAGGTTATGGAAGAGATTGTAATTAAAGGGTGATTCCTTTTTCAACTATTTACAGGATCTTCTTAATTTTAAAGAATGTCAGGCTGCCTGCCACAATAAGGATACTCAGTCCGATGATGACAGGGTATCCCATGCGTGATTCAAGCTCTGGCATATATTTAAAATTCATACCATACCATCCGGCTATCAGTGTAAGTGGCATGAAAATAGTGGTAACCACTGTGAGCACTGTCATGATGCGGTTCTGCTTAACATCAAGCTGTGACTGATACAGATCGTTGAGCTGGATCGTATAGTCACGAAGATGAGTTGCAGCATCATAAAGTCTGTCAACGCGGTTAGAGAACATGTGGAAGTATCTTAGGTTTTCTTCACTGAAAAATCCGTTTTCGTTTTCTTCCAGCTCCTGACCAAAATCCTGCAGCTGCTCATAATGGATTCGAAGATCTCTTATATCACCGCGAATTTCGTTGTTACGCTGCATATGAGCGTCTTCAGCGTTTTCCATAATCTCTTTTTCTATATCATTAAGCTCGCGCTCGTAAAGCTGCATGAGCTGCAGATCGTTATGAATGATCTGTTCAAGGAAATCATAGAGAAATCTCTCAAGAGA
Source organism: Butyrivibrio sp. AE2015 (assembly GCF_000420825.1). Classification (GTDB taxonomy): domain Bacteria; phylum Bacillota; class Clostridia; order Lachnospirales; family Lachnospiraceae; genus Butyrivibrio. The sequence continues at coordinate 117,802 of NZ_ATVR01000006.1, forward strand.
GGGCTTGCGCCATTTTTTGTTCTGCTTAATGCGTTTTACAAGATTCAAAGCGCTTTTTCCCTGGTCTATGAACACTATTCCGGTTTCATCAAGAGCAAAAGAGAAGCTTTCCGGCGTTTCGCTGCCGGTTGATTGTACCGGCAGGCAAAACGTTCCTGTAAGAGAATCATAGTTGACATCGGCTTTAGTTGTAAGAATATCATCGCTGTTCATGTCAAAATCAATACCCATGTCAAAGTTCTCATTTTGTTCCAACCACTGCTCAGGAGTCAGGATTGCAACGTAAGGTGAATCTGCGTCATGGCACTGTTCTGCGCTACATTCTTCTAAAGTATTCTTTATCAAATAATACATTTTTCTCTCCAGATAAATTATTTATTCTTTTCCGCTCCAGCAGTATGTGCAAAGCTTGCATGGCTCAAGCGGTATAGCTTCGATCATATCATCCAGTCTGTGGTAATGAAGTGAAGTGAAATTCAGCTCTTTTCTGATCTCTTCAAGCATTGCCTCATACTGAGGTGAATCAGGATCGGTGTATTTTCTAACAGTTTCCTCGTTTGGAGAAGGGTAACCTTCAAGTTTTTCGATCACACGTCTTGTGATAAGCTCCATCTCTGAATTTGAACGGGAGAAGTTGAGGTATTTGCAGCCGTAGATCAAAGGAGGGCAGGCAGGACGGATATGAACTTCGCTGGCACCGCTCTTATATAGGAATTCCGTGGTTTCTCTAAGCTGTGTTCCTCTTACTATAGAGTCATCAATGAGAAGAAGACTCTTATTTTTAATGAGCTGGTTTACAGGAAGGAGCTTCATTTTAGCTATAAGGTCACGTCTTGACTGAACAGTTGGCATAAATGATCTGGGCCATGTAGCTGTATATTTTACAAAAGGTCTCGAATATGGGATCCCAGAAGTATTGGAATAGCCGATAGCATGGGCAACACCCGAATCCGGAACACCTGCAACAAGGTCTGGATGAATGCCACGCTGCATATCACGCTGAGCAAGCTTTCCACCACAATTATAACGCATTCTTTCTACATTTAGTCCCTCATATGTTGAGGCAGGAAATCCGTAATAAATCCAAAGGAAGGTACAGATCCTCATGTCGCCCATTCCAGGAGCAACAATTTCAACAGATTCAGGTGTGATAAATGCAATTTCAGCAGGTTCAAGTTCTTTATATTGGGTGTATCCAAGATTTAAATAAGAAAAGCTTTCAAAGCAGACGCAGAATCCTTCGTCCTTGTGACCAATCTGGACAGGAGTTCTACCATAGCGGTCTCTTGCAGCATAAATGCCTTCCGGTGTCATCAGAAGAAGAGACATAGATCCTTTGATTATAGCTTGAGCGTAGCGAATACCCTCTACGATTGTAGATTTCTGATTGATAATAGAAGCAACAAGCTCTGTAGGATTGATATCCCCACCACTCATTTCAAGAAAGTGTGAGTGATTGTCAGTAAAGAGCTTTTTGGTTATTTCATCGATGTTGTTGATCTTGCCAACAGTAGTGATGGCATATGTTCCGTGATGTGACCTTACGATAAGTGGCTGTGGTTCAAAATCTGAAATGCTTCCGATACCAAGATGTCCTTCCATCTTGAGCATATCGTCTTCAAACTTTGGTCTGAAATATGACCTCTCGATATTGTGGATAGAGCGGTCAAATCCTTTCTTTCTGTCATAAACGGCCATTCCGGCGCGTCTGGTTCCTAAGTGTGAGTGGTAGTCAGTTCCGTAAAACAAGTCAAAAACTGCGCTCTCACGAGATGCTACTCCAAAAAATCCTCCCATGGAAACCTCCTAGAATATGAGTTTTAAATATGTAATTCCGGAAAGTATCATATCACAAGCGTGGAGATTAGTGGAAAGTTTTTTCATAAGCAAGTTATCTTTAACTTGAATTAAGTTTTAAGGAGTAGTATTGTACATAACAAAAATGGCAAAATAAACTAATTGATTTTGCAAAATCTGTTATGTTTGTTTTGGCAGTGAGAATATAGGATGATAATTGAGAAACCTCAATTTAAAATCTTTTTAGAGAGAAAGGCATGACTATGAACAGATTCAGACAGTTTAGTAATCAGATGATGTATAAAATGGCACAGTTCTTTTACGGAAGAAATGGCTTTGATAATTTAGCAAGGACATGCAATGCGCTAGCGATTCTTATGCTCGTGATCAATATATTTGCTCAAAGTGCAGTAATTTACTTTATTTGGGTGGCATTATTCGGATATACGATCTTTAGGATCTATTCGAAAAACATTTCTAAAAGATATGCTGAGAACCAGAAATTCCTGCAGCTCACAGAGGTTCCAAGACGATATGCAAATCTTGCAAGACTTCAGTGGAGAGACCGTTCTGTCAGCAGATATTATTTATGCAAGAGCTGTCATCAGCAGATCAGGGTACCAAAGGGCAAAGGACGCATTGAAATAAGATGTCCTAAATGTGGTGAGAGATTTATCAAAAAGACCTGATTAGTATGGAGGAAGTGGTATGGTAATGGATCCTTATAAAGTTCTCGAGATAAGTCCCGGAGCTTCAGAAGAAGAGATAAAAAAAGCACATAGAAGGCTTGCCAAGAAGTATCATCCGGATTTAAATCCGGGAGATGAAGTTGCAGCTAAGAGGATGAACGAGATAAACGCTGCATATGATATTTTGACACGTCCGGGTGCTGAGAGATACAGAAGTGCATATTCATATTCGCAGGCACAATCACAGTCTCAATCTCAATCTCAGGAGAGGACCTATAGTCAGGAGGAGAATCCTTTTGAAAACTATGGTACTTATTGGCGTTGGACAAATGCAGATTTTAACAGGAATTATGACAGACCTGATGAAAGTTGGAATACCTGGAATAATTGGACCGGTTGGAACAGGACACCTGTTTATGGCGGCTCATTATTATTTAAAGTCTTTAGATGGTTTATAATCCTGCAGATATTGTCATTTTTCTTTAGGTTATTCCTATTCTTTTAATGTTCATGATATTCCACATTTTTGCTAGTGTAAGCGCTTACACTAGCATATGTTCAAGTGATATAAATTAACATAACATAATCGTATGTATTACTTGAACAAAGTGATAAAAAATGGAGGAGTATTATATGTCTGTGCACGTTATTGATGAAGCAAATCGTTGTTTACAATGTCCAAATCCCAGATGCAGGGAAAATGGATGCCCTATTCATACAAATATTCCTGAAATGATACGCCTTTTTAAGGAAAATCGTATGATGGAAGCAGCTCAGATGCTCTTTGAGAACAATCCGCTTTCAATGGTGTGTTCTTTGGTATGTAACCATGGTAATCAGTGTGAAGGCAATTGTGTAAGGGGCATTAAAGGAGAGCCTATTCATATTTCTTCAATTGAGAATTACATTTCCGATTCCTGTTTTGAGAGATTAGAGCTTAATCCTGCTCCTTCAAATGGCATGAAGGCAGCTGTAATAGGTGCAGGCCCGGCAGGAATAACAATTGCTATTATTCTTGCCCTCAAGGGATACTCCATAACTGTTTTTGAAACACATGATAAAATCGGTGGAATCCTTCGATATGGCATTCCTGAATTCAGATTGCCGAAATCAATTTTAGACAGGTATTATAAAAAAATGCGTGAGCTGGGAATTAAGTTCAGACCTAATTTCTCCATTGGAGGTTCCACAGGAATACAGGACCTTCTTGATGACGGTTACAAGAGCGTATTTATTGGAACCGGCGCATGGAAGCCAAAAAGGCTTGGCGTTCCGGGTGAGACCTTTGGTAATGTATTCTATGCAATAAACTATCTCAACAACCCGGATGTATACGAGCTTGGTGACAGGGTAGCAATAATAGGTGCCGGTAATGCGGCTATGGATGTAGCCAGAACTGCCATAAGACATGGGTCAAAAGAGGTTGTTGTATATGTGAGGGGCGATTCAGTAGGCGCTTCTGAGGCAGAATATGAATATGCCAAGGTTGATGGAGTAAAGTTTGAATTTCGTAAAGCCATCGTCAGAATAGAAGACGATGGGGCAGTATTTAGCGATATGGAACCCGATGAAGAGAAGATTGCTGAAAGCAAGGCTAAGGGAGAGGAACTGAAAAAGACTCCATTTAAAGTCATTCCGAATTCGGAGCATCTTATTCCTGCAGACAGCATAATAATCGCTATTTCTCAGGTGCCTCAGGATCGTTTGGTAAATCACGATAAGGACCTGAAATTTAATGAAAAAGGTAATCTTGCAACAGATTCAAAAGGAGAAACCTCACTTCCCGGAGTATTTGCTTCAGGGGATGTGGTTACAGGAGCCAAGACTGTAGTTGCTGCGGTTGCAGTATCCAAGCAGATTGCTGAAGATATGGATAAATATATGAAGAGTAAGGCATAAATAGGATTATTTTCATAAACAGACAATAAAAGGTATCATTTTATTTGAAATTTGATAAAATGATACCTTTTATTAAATAATTCGAAAATTAGGATACCAAAATAGAAAACAAATGAAGTTTAAACCAAGGACTACCTGATTTATAATTTGATTATAGAGAAAATGGGGAGTAAATGTCACAATGGGGAATACAAAATTATATTATGAGCAGCCGGCTGGAAATTGGAATGAAGCCTTGCCTATAGGAAATGGAAGGCTGGGAGCAATGATATTCGGCAGGGTGGAAAAAGAGCTTATACAGATGAATGAAGATTCTATCTGGCTGGGAGGCTATAAAAACAGAAATAATCCGGATGCACTAAAGAACCTTCCAAAAGTAAGAAAGCTTTTGATGGATGGAAATATAAAAGAAGGCGAGAAACTTTTAAAGAGAGCATTCTCCGGAATTCCTCAGAGTATGCAGCCTTATCAGACACTAGGAAATCTCGATATATCTTTTGACTATAAAAATGGTGAAATAAAGGATTATCGCAGAGCTCTTGATCTTGAAAACGCAGTTGCAACTACAGAGTTTAAAGTTGGAGACATAGCTTTTAAGAGAGAAATGTTTTCCAGTTACCCTGATAAATGTATGTTTATGCGTATCTCAGCCTCTGAAGGAAGCAGTATATCTTTTGATGCATTACTGACAAGAGGGCGAGAGTATCAGGCAGTTAAGAAAATAAATGACCATACTATTTATCTTTATGGCAAACTTGGCAGTGATGGAATGGACTTTGGAGTAGTAGTTACTGCAAATGCCGTAGGAGGTCAGGTTGCTGTAATAGGTGAGAGTCTTGTTGTTAAAGAAGCAGACGAAGTGCTCTTGACCATAGACGGTGGATCTACATTCAGATATAAAGAGCTTGAAAAAGAGCTTTGTGAAGAGTGCAGTTTAACTTTGCCATATGAAGAATTAAAGAAAAGACATATAGCCGATTACAGAAAGCTCTTTGACAGAGTCTCATTTTCTCTGGATTCAGATGACAGAAGTTATGAAGAAATGCCGACAGATAAAAGGCTTGAGCTTGTAAGAAAATGCGTTGATAAGGGGAATGAAGTAAAAGATCTTGGTATTTATGTTCTATACTTCAATTTCGGAAGATATCTGATGATTTCCGGAAGCAGACCCGGATCATTGCCGCTAAATCTTCAGGGAATATGGAATGACAGCTTCATTCCCGCCTGGGACAGCAAATATACCATAAATATCAATGCTGAGATGAATTACTGGCCGGCGGAAATCTGTAATCTTTCCGAATGTCACCTACCACTGTTTGATCTGATGGAAAGAATGTATGAGCATGGAAAAGAAACTGCTTCTTCAATGTACGGCTGCAGAGGAATAGTAGCTCATCACAACACAAATATATGGGGAGATACTGCGCCCCAGGATCAATGGATTCCCGGGACATACTGGGTAATGGGCTTTGCATGGCTGTCCACCCATATCTGGAACCACTATGAGTATACTTGTGATAAGGATTTCCTGAAAAATAACTATTATCTTATGCTTGAGTCCGCCAGATTCTTTTTGGATTTCCTTATTGAAGATAAGGACGGATACCTCGTTACCTGCCCTTCTGTATCCCCTGAGAATACATATATAATTGACACATTCCATAAAGGCTGCAATGGATATGGTGTAACAATGGACAACATGATCTTAAGAGATCTTTTCACACAATGTATTGCAGCTTCTGATGTTCTTGGCAGGCATGATGAAGAAATTGATGAAATGCAAAAAGCCAAAGACAGGCTACGTCCAACAAATATCGGGAAGCATGGCCAGATAATGGAATGGGCAAAAGACTATCAGGAGGAAGAGCCGGGACACAGGCATATTTCACAGTTATATGGTCTCTTCCCTTCAGATCAGATCTCGGTTCAGTCCACAAAAGAGCTTGCAAATGCTGCCAGAGTCACAATTGACAGAAGACTCCAAAATGGCGGCGGACATACCGGATGGAGCAGGGCATGGATAATAAATTTCTATGCAAGGCTACATGATGGAGAGAAGGCCCTTGAGCACTTAAATATGCTTCTGACCAGATCTACGCTGAATAACTTGTTTGATAATCATCCACCTTTTCAGATTGATGGTAACTTTGGCGCTACTGCAGCGATTGCCAATATGTTGCTTCATGACACTGCAGACGGGCCAATCTTGCTTCCGGCACTTCCGAAAGAGTGGAAAAGCGGATGTATCAAAGGCCTTAAGCTTAAAGGGAATAAAACTATAGATATAGTCTGGAAAGACGGAAAAATAATGAGTAAATGCAAATCAGTGTAAAACAAGCCCAAATCAGTGTAAGGGCTTGTTCTGATCCGGAGCATATGCTATCATCTTTTTATAAATGAAAGGGCGATTTTTCGTAGGGTGAAGGAATGATTATTAGATAATTTAATTTAGGTGAACATGTTGATGTTACTGCTATTTCTGATAGCAGTATTATGTGTACGCTTAAATTAGATTATCATGCATTCTGAGCCTGTGTTATATATAGGTCTTTTTTGTATGAGTCTATTTTGCGTACGCAGGATAGGCTATTTATTTAGTTTTTTTACTAAAAAGCCAACAAGGGAGGCTTGTATATGTCTAAGAGATTATTGATTAAAGCAGAGAATATAGTACATTCATTTGGTGAGCAGACAGTTCTGGATTTTGACAGATTTTACCTGTATGAAGGCGAGAAAGTTGGGCTTGTTGGAATGAATGGTGCTGGAAAGACTACGCTCCTTAAAATCCTTTCAGGTGAATTAGAGCCAACTAAAGGCTTCGTTTCAAGAGACTGTGAGCCTTTCTGTTTTGAACAGTTTGGCGGGAGCGACGCATACTACGAGACAGACTTTAGCGAAGCAGGAAAAATGGGTGTAAGCCAAAAGCTTTGGCAGGATAATGTAAGTGGCGGTGAAGATACAAGGATCAGACTGGCCCAGTTATTTTCATGTCCTCATGCAGTAGCTTTTTTAGATGAGCCTACATCAAACCTTGATTATGAAGGCGTGGAGATGCTAAAGAAGCGGTTAAAAGAAATAGAAACGCTGGTAATGATCAGTCATGACAGATCGGTACTGAATGATATATGTGACCGTATAGTAGAGATTTCTTTTGGAAAGCTTAACTGTTATTCGGGTAATTATGATGACTACGTTATTCAAAAAGAAGAACAGTTTAAAGCCATGCAGTCAGAGTATGAGAACTACCAGGCAGAGAAAAAGCGGCTTCAGGGGGTTTATGCTCAGAAAAAAGCAAAGGCAAAAACTGTTGAGAAAAAACCAAGGAATCTTACTTCAAGCGAGGCAAAGGCCATCAGCTTATGCGGCAACAGGAAGCCTGAAGACAAAGCGCGAGGAATAGAAAAAAGTGCCGCAAATGTGCTCAAGCGAATTGAACATATGGAGGTTAAAGAGAAACCGAAGGAAGAACTCACAGCAAGACCGGATTTCAGACTGACCAATCCACCAAGGAATCCTATCGTCATTAGAGGAGAGCATATATCTTTTCAATATGATGACCATATCATATTTGATGATGCTGACTTTATTATTAGAAATGGCAGCAAGGTAGCTCTTCTTGGTGGAAATGGTGTGGGAAAGACAACCCTTCTTGAGCTGATAAGTGACCAGTATGAGGGAATACACATTGTTCCCGGAGCGAAAATTGGATATGCCAGGCAGAACATGTCACAGATTGATCTTGAACAGACAGTGCTTGAAAATGTGCGCAGAGTCAGTATCCAGAGCGAGAGCCTTTCCAGGATAGTACTTGCCCGTCTCTTATTATCAGAAAGAGATATGAATAAAAAGGCATTTGAGCTTTCCGGTGGCGAGCGCATGAAACTCTCTTTTGCCATGCTGTTTGTGTCAGATGTTAATCTGTTGATATTTGATGAACCTACTAACTATCTGGATATTCCATCGGTCGAAGCACTTGAGAAAATGTTAATGGAGTACGAGGGGACGCTTTTGTTTACGTCCCACGATAAGGTCTTTGTTGATAGGATAGCAACAGATAGATATCGTATAGAATCAGGAAAAATTATATCTGTACTGACTTGATTGGAGCATGTAGTGTACTTTAAGCGGTGCACCAGGGCAAAAAAGCACATGAAATGGGTTAGATGTCGGCTCAGAGTGGCCAAAGGAGATTTGACTAATGAAGCATTACATAATTGCTAAGTTTAAAGATAGGCGCGATACGGAGAAATTATTCCCAGAGATCAAGGAGTTGTTTGGCGCTACGTTGGAAATCCCGGGTGTGGAGTCAGTTGTGATACATAAGTCCAACAGTACCAGAGAGAACAGATACAGCATCATGATAGAGATGAATCTGTCAGCGGAAGGACTAAATAGCTTTGATGCATCTGAGGTGCATAAGAAGTGGAAGGATACTTATGGAGACAGAATTGAGAGCAAGGCAATATTTGACTGTGATTGAGCACTGGAGGAGCAGATGGGACTAAGGACTTTTTGCATAGAAAAGAATTATAGAAACAATGAAGCTCTTAGAGCATCTTTTAACAGATTGGCGGAAAAGACCTTTGGGCTTAACTTCGAAAACTGGTATAGAAATGGATTTTGGAAGGACAACTACATCCCATATTCGGTGGTGTTAGACGGAGAGGTTGTTTCAAATGTCTCAGTCAACGCCTGCAATATGAACTATAAGGGCCAAATCGTTAAGTTGATACAGCTTGGAACGATCATGACAGATAATGACTACAGAGGAAAAGGGTATGCAAAAGCCCTGATGGAAGAGGTCATGAAAGATTATGACGGAAAAGTAGATGGGATCTATCTTTTTGCCAATGATTCTGTACTTGAGTTTTATCCAAAATTTGGGTTTAGAGAAGCAAAAGAATATCAGTTTACAAAAGATGTGACAATATCTGGCGAATGCACTGCACAAAATGTACCGCTGAGGGATAAGATTGATTTCGACAGGACTGTAGAGATTTTAGATACAAAAAAACAGAACGCTCAGCTTTATATGGTCGATAATCCCGGATTGTATATGTTCTATCTGTCGCAGTTCATGACGGAGAACCTGTTCTATATTGAGGAGTGCAACAGCTACGCTATTGCTGAAGTGGAGGATGACACACTGATCTTACACACCATCATTGGTGCCGGGGCAGTAGATGAGGTTATCAGGGCATTTGGATCGCAGGTAAAGAAAGTTGTTCTTTGCTTTACACCGAAGGATACCAGTGGCTTTGTAAAGAGCGAGCTCCATGAGGAAGACACTACGTTCTTTGTACAAGGGAAGTTCTTTGAGGATACCCGCGGCGATGAATATATGATGCAGGCAATAACACATGCTTGAAAAGGCACATCATACTAAGGCAAGACCCCAAAAGGAGATACATTTATGAAATTATCAAAACTTGGTATTTGTGGAATTATCAGTTTGCTTTCATACACGGCAATGGTTGTGTTTTCGCCTCTTGCCTATCCGGGGTATGACTGGCTCAGCATGGCGGTAAGCGATCTAACTGCAGTTGGAGCTCCATCTGCGGAGCTTGCCGGACAGCTCAATGCTTTGTATGGACCATGCGGATTGGTTTCAATCATGGCTGTCTGCGTGGCAGCTCAGAATCTTAAGACTAAGATTTTGAGGCTGGGAATATATTTCTTTGCTGCTATGGAATGGATTTCTGATGTTGGTTATAAACTCTTTCCATGGGTGGCAGATGCTGACAGTAGTCACCCTCAGAACGTGATGCACCTTATAGTGACTGCCCTTGTGGTGATCTTTTCACTGACGGCGCTGATCCTGTCAATAATTGGAGCAAAAAAAGAAGGGATGAAATCTCTTTTTATCTGGGCATGTGTGTGCCTTGCTGCAATGCTGCTTGGACCTATCGGGACAGGAATCATGCCAAAGGCAGTATTCGGGCTATTTGAGAGATTCAGCACCTTTTCGGCAGTAACCTTCAATGCAGTGCTGGGAACGTTTTTGCTACTTGGAAAATTTGGAAAGAACTTTGACTAAGCAGCTCCAAAAAAGCATAAAAGTAAGTGTAAAACAGACCTTTATCAGTGTAAGTGATAAGGTCTGTTTTTATTTGGTGATAAAGTTAGAATAGGAAGAGAAAAACATATTTGGGAAAGGAGATTGCCATGAAATGAATGCATGCTCAAAGCTTTCCCAGATTATCAGTACAAATTCTGATGCAAAACGCAGACTTGAGGGCAAATGAGACTTTAAGAATGAAAAACTCTGATATAATTGGTTTGATATAGTCAATCACACTATTACAGGGGGTTATATGGAAAATAAGGATTTTATTGAGGATTCTGAATTACGTATTGCTATATGTGATGATGACAAGTCTGATCGGGAAAAGGTACATGTCCTTCTTCAGGACTACTTGAAGAAAAACTCTATAAAAGCACATGTCAGGGTATTTGATCACCCGGACACACTTATAGAGGAGTGCGAGCATTACAGGCCCCATATTTACATTTTGGATATAGTTATGCCAATGGTTACAGGAATACAGGCTGCCAGAGAACTACGGTGGAATCAGCCGGATGCCCAGATCATTTTTGCAACTTCTGAGAGCTCATATGCGCTGGAGTCTTTTGATGTAAATCCCATAAATTATATTTTGAAGCCGATTGAAAAGGAAAAGTTCTTTTCAACTCTTGATCTGGCTATTTCACGCGTGGATATCGGGAGTGATAAAAGCGTTTGTATAAAGATCAAGGGTGGTATGCAGACACTGCACCTTAGTGACATTCTTTATATAGAATATCGTAATCATGTGGTTTCATATCACATGGATAATGGCGAGATCATATCAACCCCAACCCTGAGAATAGGATTTGCAGAATATCTTTCAGAGAATCATCCAAGCAAAGATTTTGTAAGATGTCATGAATCAATAGCTGTGAATATAGCAGCAATTGATAAATTGACCAAGATAGATATTACGCTTCGCGGTGGCGAGCAGATACCTGTAACAAAGAGCAGATATTCCGAAGTTATGGATAGTTATATGGACTTTAGGCTGTAAGAACCTAGCGAAGTACTTTTGAGCTTGGTTCGCGCGTCTTCCGGCGAGCGAATGCGAGAGCGGAAGTTCATTATAAGGAGAGTTACTTTTAATGGATAACAAAACAAACACTTATGATATTCCCAAGAGAGATGGAAGTGTATGGCCTGAAGATATCTGCCCGGCATACACACCAAGAGAGGATGCGATTCCCAGCTTGAAGGGATGTTGGTACTGTAAATATGCAGATTTTCATATTAAGGAAGAAAGAGCACTTGAAGTAGGAATCTGCAAATGGCCAAATAAAATAATTGACTAGTGAAAGTGATCAGGAAGGTAACAATGATAATAGAAACGGAAAGATTGATCCTCAGAGAATTCACTGTAGATGACTTTGATGCCTTGTATGAAATATTATCTGACCCTGAGACAATGCAGCATTATCCTGCCCCGTTTGATGAAGAGAAAACAATGGGATGGATAACCTGGAATCTTGATAATTATAAAACCTATGGATTTGGACTTTGGGCAGTCACACTTAAAAAGACAGGAGAATTCATAGGCGATTGTGGTATTACAATCCAGAATATTGACGGAGAATTGCTACCTGAAATAGGCTACCACATTAACAAGAAACTCTGGAGACAGGGATTTGCAAAAGAAGCTGCCCGGGCTTGCAGAGACTGGGCATTTGAGAATACAGAATATGAGAAGATTTACTCTTATATGAAGTATACCAATATTGGCTCCTACTCAACAGCTATGGCCAATGGTATGAAAAAAGTGAAAGAATACCCTGATCCCAAGAATGAAATATCTTACGCGTATGTAATTTCGCGTACGGAGTGGGAAAAAGAGAAAGGGCAGGAGAGGAGTCAGGATGATAAAGAGTAAAACGAAATATGAAGCAACACTTGAAGAAATAAGGGAACTTTTCTATTTTCATAAAATTGGGAATGTGAAAAGCATTGCACCACTTGGTAATGGAGAGTTCAATTCTGCATATAAGGTAATGCTTGAAGACGGAAAGAGTTTTGCCCTCAAGATAGCTCCTCCGGAGGGTGCTACGGTTCTTTCATATGAGAAAAATATGATGGGATCAGAAGTGTTCTGGTATGAGAAAATGCATGAAAACACAGATATTCTTTGCCCGGAAGTATATGTGTCTGATTTTTCAAAAAGCATCGTAAAGAGTAACTGCTTCATCATGCAGATGATGGAAGGAGAGCCTTTGTGGGCTGTGAATTTCTCGGATCATGAATATGAAAATGTTCAGAGGCAGAAAATAGAAATGCTTGCCAAGATACACAGGATCAAAAATGACAGATTTGGTTACAGGCAATCCGGACTCCACGATACATGGTATGATGCACTAAAGTCCATGGCAGGTAATCTTGTTAAGGATTGTAAGGCGCTTGGATACGAGACACCGGATGGGGAGAAGTTCATTTCATATATTGATAAACATGCAGGACTCCTTCAAAGTGTACCTTGCCGAATGGTGAATTTTGATCTTTGGGACAGTAATGTCCTTTATCATGACGGCAAGATCTGTTGGATTGATCCTGAGCGAGGCTTTTGGGGTGACCCGGTAGCTGATTTCATAAGCCTTGGTACAGGGCAAAAAGCTCCACTGTCAACAAAGCTGAAAGAGCTGGATATTTATAATGAGACTGCAATTTAAAGGATAACTCTTTCTAAAGCGACTGAAATTAGATATGCATTAGCAGTTTGTTACCTGGCTCTTATTGAGGAAGTTGAAAAATATGTAAGATATGAGCCGGATGAGCCAAACTACATAAGAAACACAAATGACGCAAGAGAAATGTACGACATGGCATTTAGTGTTCTGTGTGGGGCATAAGGGAAGACGGATATATGGAGATAGATATTTGTTTTCCATTGAAATGAATTATTTTAAGTGCAGAACAGGCTCAAATAAGTGTATTTGGGTCTGTTTTATTTTGAGGATGATAGGATGAATCGGAAAGAGGAATGCTATCATGAATTATAAGATTTTTGGAAGTAAAACTGTAGATATCGTAATAGAAATGGGCCTTGGAGCATGCATAGCTGAATGGGAAGCGCTTGCAAGAGAACTTGGAGAGAATCACGGTGTGCTTGTCTATGAAAGAGCCGGGATAAATCACAGTGATAAGAGTGATAAAGAAAGAACGCCTACGAATATTGCTAAAGAATTAATGAATCTCCTAGATGAAATCCCGCATGATGAAAAGCTGGTGATAATAGGACATTCGCAGGGAGGACTGTATGCCAGCGAGTTCTGTGGTCTCTATCCGGAGATGGTAAAGGGACTAATTCTTTTGGACCCATTAACTACAGAAGATAATAGATTTAAGAAGGAATTAACTGCGAAGGAGTTTAAAAAATCCGGAGTAGATAAGAGTAAAAACTTTATTTTTTTAGAAACGCTTACTAAGCTTGGAATGAAAGGCTTTGTAAAGAAAGTGATGTGTCAGGCACCGCCTTTTTATTATGCCAATTTTTCCAAGGAGCAAAATGAGGATATCCTTAATTCGCTTGTAAATACCACGCATCTACGCACATGCAGGGAAGAGTATAGGTTAGCTCACGATGGTGCATCGTTAAAAAATATGGTATCTAAGGAAAAATATCCTGATATTCCGATCATTCTTGTGACTCATTCATCTGAGGAAGCAATTAAGGAAAACATGGAATTTGGTGGAAACAGCCGTCCTTTTGCCGCCAGGATCGAACAACTGTGGCAGGAGATCATGAAAGAGTATTTAGGGTATTCGAAAAGAGCAATATGGATCCAGGCTAAGAAAAGCACTCATTATATTCACCTGACGGAACCGGAAATAGTTATAGAGAGCGTCAATATCTTAAATAATTGATATACATAAGAAAGATATTGCGGATTAGGAGATATATGGAAAAAGTAGAGTTGTATCATTATAAGGTCAGTGAGGCTATATGAGATGGAAGTATAACTGCTTTTGGACTATTTTGGATCAAAAATGCTTGGAGATTTTGTACCGTAAGTATTTTGAATCGGAACGATAAATTGAATTTGAGGAGTAACAAATATGAGGATGATAATTCACGATCTTGACGAGAGTTTTCATAAGCAAGTCAGCACAAAGCTTTCGGATGTGATATGGGCTGATGGTAAGTATGCACCTTGCCAGGGGTGCTTTGACTGCTGGACAAGACACCCGGCAACCTGTGGCATGATGGATTCTCTTCATCAAATGTGCAGGGTGATCGGACAGGCTGATGACCTTGTGATCATCACTGAGAATTGCTACGGCGGATACAGCCCAGAGGTTAAGAACATTCTTGACAGGTCAATTGGGGCATCAACTCCCATGAGCACATATCGCGGAGGGGAGATGCATCATACTTTAAGGTACGGAAGAAAGGGCACATGGAAGGTAATAGTCTACGGTGATATTAGTGATAATGAAAAGAGTACGTGGGAATTGATGGTGGAGAGAAACAGGATCAACCACGGATATCAGTCTGCTGAAATTATATTTATGGATGATATCACTGACCTGGAGGTATCGAAGATATGAAGACAGTTTTTATTGATTGCAGCCCCAAGAAGAGACTTTCTGCATCAGGTTTTATCGCTGGCATGACAAGCATTTTTGTTTCCGGAACAAAAAAGAGAATGAAGCTCCGTACAAAGGCTGATTATGAGAATATCTTAAAAGAACTTGAGGATGCGGATGCAGTTGTTTTTGCAATGCCGCTTTATGTGGACGGCGTCCCATCCCACGTACTTCCTTTTCTAAGGGAGATGGAAGTCTGGTGCAAAAGCAATAATCCGAAAATCAGGGTATATACAATTGCAAATAATGGCTTTATAGAAGGCAGACAGAATGAGCCGCTTATGCAGATCATGGAGAACTTCTGTATAAGGAGTAAAATTAAGTGGTGCGGTGGCTTGGGAATAGGCGGCGGAGTCATGATGAATGTGATGCGGATCATGATTGTTGTAGTTTTTGCAGTCACGATACTGAACCTTATTCTTACAGGGATTGATTCAGGAAACTTTTTAGACAGAAATGTTTTGCTGAATTTTTTAAAGAATGTAGCAGAGGTTCTGTTCTTTGGATGTGGAATTATTACCTTTGACATCTGGATAGCCTCCTATATTAATCGAGGGAAGGAATATGGAAAGCATTACACGAGAATAATGCTGCCTTCGTTCCTGTTCATTCTGGCTGCGGATATATTCTTTACAGTGGTTTCCATAGTAAAGGGTGGAATATTCCGTGGATGGTTTTCAAAGAAAAAGCCGGAATATCGGATTATGATTTAAGCGCTCCTTTTGTTTCAGAATGCTGCAAATGAAGAACTATATCGATTTTATTTGGCGCAAAGAAACCAACAAATATAAATTCGGGAGAGTGATTAATGAAAATAGAGCATGTAGCCCTGTATGTAAATGAGCTAGAAGAAGCCAGAGAATTCTTTATTAAATATTTAGATGGTAGTTCTAATGCTGGTTATCACAATAAGAATACAGGATTTAGATCGTACTTTATCAGCTTTGGGGATGGTTCAAGGCTGGAAATAATGAATAAACCTGGACTTGTAGATATGGAAAAGAACTTGAATCGTACAGGTTATGCTCATGTTGCTTTTAGCGCTGGTAGTACAGAGAAAGTTGATGAGCTAACGACAAGGTTAAAAAAGGACGGTTTTGAGGTTGTAAGTGGACCGCGTACGACTGGTGATAATTATTACGAAAGTTGCATAGTTGTAATCGAAGGCAATCAGATAGAGATAACGGAGTAGAATCAGAGTTTGCAAGGGGCAACGGAAGGAATATTTCGAATGAGTGGGATTAACTGCTATCTGATGATGAAAAGAAGAGGGTAAAGATATGAGCCTACAATTTGTAAAAGCAAGCACTTCTGATGCTTTGACACTTAATGGAATATCTAAAAGAGCTTTTGATAGCGATGTTCAGGTTGGAGCACCGTCAGCTGGTGGGCCACCTGGATATATGTCTGTTTCTTATCACACAAAGATGGCCAGAACAAATCATTTGTATATGCTCACGGACAAAGGACTAATTGTTGGCGGTGCGATTCTATTTTTGGAAAAAGACAAGTTGAACATTGGAAGGATCTTTGTAAGCCCAGAGCATTATCGCAAAGGCTATGGAGTCTACATGATGCAGGAAATTGAGACAATGTTTTCAAATGTAAAGGAATTTGTATTAGATACGCCCATTTGGAATGTCAGAACAAACGCCTTTTATACCAAGCTGGGATATGTGGAAGTGAGTCGGGATAATGAATTCATTTATTATATTAAGAAATGTGAGTGATGAGGGAGAAGAATCTTTCAGTTAAATGCACGATGACAAACGGATCATATCAGCGAGGAATAATAGCTATGAATAAAGAGTGGTCTGAACAGAATAAATTGAAATAAATGTATAAAGTATAAGTTTTGAATTTCAGTTTATCGTTCGATGAGGTAATTGATTATGGTTAGGTTACGACAATACAAAAGTAGTGACGCCGTAAAGATAGCAGAATGGGTTAAAGATAAAGATGCATTCCTCAAATGGGGAGGAGAACTCTTTGGTGAGTTTCCAATATCAGCAGAAACTATTGATGAGAAATACCGCCTGAATAATGGTGACTGTAAAGAACCGGATAACTTTTATCCATGGATAGCATTTGATGAAAACGGGGTTTTCGGACATTTTATCATGAGATATTTGCACGGAGATAATAAAATACTTCGTTTTGGATGGGTGGTTGTAGATGACTCTATTCGTGGTAAAGGTTATGGAACCCAGATGTTACAGGTTGGTCTGAAATATGCCTTTGAGATTCTTGGCGTTGATGTTGTAACCATCGGTGTTTTTGAAAACAACGAGTTGGCTCATAAATGTTATAAGAAGGTTGGATTTATAGATAAGGAAATAGTGAGCAAACAGCCATGGAATGTCATCGAAATGGAAATAAAGAAAGA
>NZ_ATVR01000007.1 GCF_000420825.1 Butyrivibrio sp. AE2015
TGTCCTTAGTACGAGAGGACCGGGATGGACGGACCGCTGGTGTATCAGCTGCATCGCCAGATGCATAAGGCTGGGTAGCCACGTCCGGAAGGGATAAACGCTGAAGGCATCTAAGCGTGAAGCCCCCCTCAAGATGAGATATCCCTGCTTCGGCAGTAAGACCCCTTGTAGAGTACGAGGTTAGATAGGCACAAGGTGTAAGCATGGTAACGTGTTCAGCTGATGTGTACTAATAGGTCGAGGGCTTATCCATAAAGGTAAGTATAGAGAATTGGATTTAGATAAATCAGTGTTCGGTTTTGAAGGTACAAATTTTAAAGAAAAACTAAAATTATTAAATACTTATAAATGAATTCTAAAAAGACGGTCAAATAGCCGTCTTTTTTTGTTTTTTTATATTTACTTTCAAAAAACTATGCTATACTAAATGAGGATATTCAATTAATTAACAAACGGTTTAATGTTATTTTTCTTTTTTAAACTTCACTTTTTTACTATTTTATTACGAGAGGTGAGAGAATGGAATCAAAGATCCTGCTTGAAAGTGGTAACAATGAACTAGAAGTTCTTGAGTTTAAGATTGATGATCATTGCTATGGCATCAACGTTGCAAAGATCAAAGAAATCATTGTGTATCAGGAAGTAACTCCTGTACCAAATGCTCATCCTAGTATCGAAGGTATTTTTATGCCTCGTGATACAATGATCACAGCCATTGACCTGAGGAACTGCTTACAACGCGGTGCTTCCAAAGCAGGTGGATTGTTCATCATCACAAACTTTAATAAATTGGATATTGCTTTCCATGTAGATTCTGTTATTGGTATTCACAGAGTATCATGGGCTGATATCATCAAACCAAATGCTACAATTTCAAAGGCAGAAGAGAGTATTTCAACCGGTATTATCAAGTTTGATAATCAGTTGATCATCATTCTGGACTTTGAGAAGATTGTATCTGATATTAACCCTAATACAGGTCTTAATATGGATGCTCTTTCAGAGATCGGACCTCGTCCTAGAAATGAAGTTCCGATTGTTCTTGCTGAAGATTCACAGCTTCTTAACAAGCTTATTGTAGATTCACTTAATAAAGCGGGCTATAATAATGTGAGACATTTTGAAAATGGTAAGCTTGCATATGACTACATCAAAGCTTGTAAGGATAGAAATGAGCTTAATAATATCAAGTGTATTATCACTGATATTGAAATGCCGATCATGGATGGACATAGATTGACTAAGCTTGTAAAGAGTGATGATGCTACTAAGGATATACCACTTATTATTTTCTCATCACTTGTTAATGAAGAAATGAGGAGAAAAGGTGAATCTCTTGGAGCTGATAGGCAGCTGTCAAAACCTGAGATTGGTAATCTTGTAAGTGTGATAGATGAACTAGTTAACGCTTCCAGTGCAGGCTAATATTAACTGACTATAACTCCCTTTGCCTCTCAGTTATGAAACACGTTTTCAATGACTGTTCTGCAAAGGGAGTATTTTAATATTACAAACAATAGGCGGTATTACATCATGGAACATAATTTAGCTGGTTTAGTAGAAAACTTTGATAATGTTGTTATAGGAATTGGCAACGAATGGAATTGGGTAGGTAGTGGACTTTCTAAAGACGAAAGGTATAGCAGATTATTAGAGTATTGTAAGAAGGAAGATAATAACTGGCTCTTGCCTATTGTAGAATACGAATATGCTTATTATCAGACAGACACAAAGATTGAAAAGGCATATAAAGCACTGAAGAACATTATTGGTGATAAGAAATACTTTTTAGTTGCTGATATTTTTTTACAGGATGCGCTCATGTATGGATTTGATCATCAGAAGAGTGTTTATCCTTGTGGAACATATATGTACCTTCAGACATCCGATATAGATGATCCATTGTTCTTATCAGATAAATCACCTGAATTTAATGAGATTGTAGAAAAAATCCATAAGATCATTATTGAAAATGATGGAGATTTTGATGAGGGTACGAATTTTGTAAAGCCATTTGCTGATGGAAAAGTATTGTATCTAAATCAGAAGAGAAAAGAGTATAGGACCATTAAGTATAATGAGAGTGCTTATCAGGAAAGATGGGCCGATTATATGAAGTTTTTGACTAATACTCTTAATTCCAAGCTTCTTATTTTAGAACTGGGAGTTGGTCTTGATTATCCAACAGTAATCAGATGGCCATTTGAAAAGGTTGCCTTTATAAACAAACAGGCTCATCTCATCAGGGTTCACGAGAAATTATATCAACATACCCCAGAAATACAGGATAAAACAGAATCAGTTCAGATGAATTCTGTTAACTATATTTTGCAGGAGAATAACGGGCGATGAATGCCAACAACGAAGAGTATCTCGATAGCTTGCTGAATTCAGCCAAGTCAAGTGATAACCCTCAATCTGCTCTTAGCAGAATGGCAACAAAGGGAGGCAAAAATTCCTCTACATCACAAAGAAACAGTGGTGCAGGGGATATTGGTGCGCTTGTAGATAACTCTAACGGTGAAAATGAGGCATTAAATGATATTGGTAGTTTGTTAGACAGACTTGATAGAGATGAAATAATTGATGATAGATTATCATCTATGTTAGACGATATACAGACACCTACAGATTCAGGAATCCCTACTTTTACGGTCGGTGCTACTCCAACAGTTGATGATGTCAGAGATCCTGAAGAAATTGCTTTGGATGAGGCAATTGCTGATGCTGAAAGAATGGATCAGGAGGCCCAGAGTGGTAAATTTTCTGATAGTTCGGATGATGAACAGGGACAACCTCAGGAAAATAGTGAGGAGTTGCCTGTAGCTAATGCGAAGCCACCGATCATAGATGAGTCTGCGGAGGATGATTCTCTTTTGGAAATGGCTCCGGAGGTAATGCTTCCGGAGGATGCTGATATTTCGTTGGAAAATGATGCAGCAACTGATGCATCCGAAACTCCTGAAGAAATCTTAACAGATCTTTTAGATGAAGCTCCTAGCAGTAGTTTGACAGAACCTGATCAGGATTTAGAGGGGAGTCTTGTAGATGCACTTGATAATATGCAGGACTCTGAAGGGAAAACTAGTGATGATGTGAACATTGATGAACTTTCGCTAGACGACCTGGAAGCTGCCATGGATGAAGCTTTAAGTGAGGAGCCATCAGATGGCAAGTCTGTTAGTGATGATATTAGTGCGACTTTAAATAATATTGATGGTGCTTCTGAAGGTGAAACAGAGGCTCCTATAGAAGATTCTCAACCAGCAGATGTTGCTGATCTTCAAGCTGACGTAGCAGAAGAACCAGCGCAGGAGATAGATGAATCAGCTGCTTTACCTCAAGAGGATAGTGCAGTATCTGAGGACGTACCTTCAGATGAAACAAAGGGCGAATCAGATGATGTAGATCTTGCTGAGATGGAAGCTATGCTTGATATGTCAGGACTTATGGACGAGGAGCCTTTAGAGGAAAATAAAGAAGAGAATCCTGAAGGGGCTCCAGATGAAGCCCAGGAAGAAATTGCTGGTGAGGTAGCGCAGGAGGCAGCTGAGGAAGCTCCTAATGAGGAACCATCGCTGGAAGAGGCAATAGCCGAGGACCCGGCAACCGAAGAAAGCGCAGCATCTGATGAAGGGGGATCCGGAGAAGAAAGTGATGAAGAACTTAATCTGGATGACCTTGAAGCAAGCCTTGATGATCTTCTAAGTTCTGAAGAAGGGTCAGGCTCTGCTGATGGTGAGGTTGCAGAAGTTGAGAGTGCTGCAGGTGTTACTGATGGAGAAACGGCATCAGAAGAAGGCGATGTAGCTGTTCCTGATCTTGACGCTCTTATGAACAGCCTTGCCAATGATGAAGTTGAAGATATTGAGAACACGTCCCATCTTGATGAAGAGGCAGGAAGGCCTGAAGATTCTGAGATACCTAAGGAAGATATCTTAGATGCTTTGACTGAAGAAGGATTTAACGATGGTGGAGAGCCATCACTGGATGAACTTGCATCAATACCTGAAAGAGGTGGTGACGGCGAGGATTCTGATGACGATTCCGACAAAAAAGGTAAGAAGAAAAAGAAAGAAGGTTTTTTTGCCAGATTATTAAAGGCCCTGACCAAAGAAGATGATGAAGGGGCTGAAGGACTTGCTAATCTGACTGATGAAAATCAGCAGGTTCTCAATGAACTTGGAGAAGAAGGCAAGGGCAAGAAAGAAAAGAAGAAAAAGGAAAAGAAGCCTAAGAAAGAAAAGCCTAAAAAGGAAAAACCGCCAAAGAAGGAAAAACCACCAAAGCCAAAGAAGGAGAAAAAACCAAAGCCGCCTAAAGATCCCGGTGTTCCCGAAAAGGCCATTGCGCCAAAGAAAGTTGCAATTTGTGCAATTTTTGCAGCGTCTCTTGGAATTCTTTTTGTGATCCCGTCAATGGTTATTCCTGAAAGTGTCACATCTACAAGGGCAAGCAATGCATATAAGCAAAGGGAATATACTACAGCTTATAAGCTGCTTTATGGAAAAGAAAGAACTGAAGAGCAGGATAGTATCTACGAGCAGTCAAGAGTTTTGGCATGGGCAGAGAGATATCTGAACGGATATGAGAACTACATTGCCATGAACATGGAAGAGGAAGCTTTGGATATGCTTTTGATGGCTATGAGAAACCATGACGATCTGCTTGAAGAAGCTGCCAAATATGGCGTTGAGGTTCAGGTACAGAGCGTGTATGACAGTATCGAATCGTTATTGTCAGCTAACTATGGCCTTGGCGCAGATGATATTGCAGAAATTAATTCCATAAAGAAGGAAAGGGATTACACTATCCGAATAATGGAGATTGTCGGAACTTTAGAATCATGATACACTTGAAAGCATCGGATATCTCGGAAGGAGTATGATGCTTGATGGTAGCTATTATTGATTATGATGCTGGTAACATTAAAAGTGTAGAAAAAGCATTTGATTATCTTGGTGCGAAGACATTAGTTACCAGAGATCCAAAAGAGATCTACAGGGCAGATCATGTGGTTTTACCCGGCGTAGGTGCTTTTGGTGATGCAATGAACAAAATAAATGAGTATGGTCTTAAAGAGACAATTTCAGAAGTTGTTTCTAAAGAGATACCATTCTTAGGAATATGCCTGGGTCTGCAACTTCTTTTTGAATCCAGTATGGAATCAGAAAATGTTAGCGGCCTGGGCATTTTGCGTGGAAAAATAAACAGAATTCCCTGTATAGATTTAGAGGGCAATATGTATAAAATTCCACAGATTGGCTGGAATAGCCTTTCTTTTCCAAGAGAGGGAAGACTTTTTAAGAGCATTGATGATAACCCTTATGTATATTTTGTGCATTCATATTATTTAAGGGCTGAGAACAGGGACGAAGTAACTGCAACAACAGATTACAGCGTGTCTATAGATGCATCTGTTGAGAGCGGGAATGTTTTTGCCTGCCAGTTCCACCCTGAAAAGAGCGCTGATGTAGGAATGCAGATCTTGAAGAATTTCCTTGAAGTTTAAGAGAGGTGACTTATGCTTACAAAAAGAATTATTCCATGTCTTGATGTAAATAATGGACGTGTTGTTAAGGGAATCAATTTCGTTAACCTTAAGGATGCAGGTGATCCTGTATCTGTAGGTGAAGCATATTCCAAGGCAGGCGCAGATGAGCTTGTTTTTTTGGATATTACAGCTTCTAATGAGAGAAGAGCAACTGTTGCTGATATGGTAAGGGAAGTAGCCAAAAAAGTCTTCATTCCCTTCACAGTAGGCGGAGGAATCAGGACAGTAGATGATGTAAAAGCTATTCTTAGAGAGGGCGCAGACAAAGTTTCCATGAATTCTGCAGCAATTGACAAGCCTGAGCTTATTGCAGAATCTGCAGATAAATTTGGCAGTCAATGTGTTGTAGTTGCCATAGACGCCAAGAAAAGAGTAGATGGCAGCGGATGGAACATATATAAGCATGGCGGAAGGATTGATACAGGTCTTGATGCAGTAGAATGGGCTAAAAAGGCTGTTTCACTTGGCGCAGGAGAAATTCTTTTGACAAGTATGGACTGTGATGGAACAAAGGCTGGATACGATATAGAACTTACAAGACAGATTTCCCAGACTGTTAATGTGCCTGTCATTGCGTCAGGCGGAGCAGGAACTTTAGAGCATTTTTACGATGCACTCACTGAAGGCGGGGCTGATGCGGCTTTGGCGGCATCTCTTTTCCATTACAAAGAGCTTGAGATAAGACAGGTAAAAGAGTACCTGCAAGGTAGAGGAATTCCTGTAAGATTATAATATTGGAGATTGTTTTTATGTCAATGATAACAAACGACTGGCTCCCGGCCTTATCAGGGGAGTTTTCAAAGGACTATTATAAAGAGCTGTTTTCTTTTGTAAAAAAAGAGTATGAGACACATGTGGTATATCCACCTGCGGATGATATTTTTAACGCACTTCACCTTACTCCATTAAAGGATGTGAAGGTGCTTATACTTGGTCAGGACCCATATCACGAACCCGGACAGGCCCATGGCTTGTCATTTTCAGTTCTACCCGGAAAGGCAGACACACCACCTTCTCTTGTAAATATCTACAAAGAGCTGAATGATGATCTTGGCTGCAAGATTCCCAACAACGGATATTTGAAAAAATGGGCTGATCAGGGAGTGCTTCTTTTAAATACAGTTCTCACAGTCAGGGCCCACCAGGCTAACTCACATCAGGGAAAAGGATGGGAGAAATTTACAGATGCCATAATCAAGGCTGTCAATGAGAAAGACGACCCGGTAGTATTCATGCTTTGGGGGAGACCTGCACAGACTAAAAAGGCAATGCTTAATAACCCAAAACATCTGATACTTGAGGCACCTCATCCAAGTCCACTTTCAGCCTACAGAGGATTCTTCGGATGTAAGCATTTTAGCAAGTGTAACGAATTTCTGGTTCAGAACGGACTTGAGCCTATTGATTGGCAAATAGAAGATATTTGAGCTAAATAATAATTCTTGCGTTTTTATACATTACCATGTTAAAGTGATGGAGAATTATTTTATAGCGGAGGATTACTATTATGAAAAAACCATTCGTAACTAAGGCCCAGGTAGAAGATATTGTAAAGAAATATCCTACCCCTTTTCATATCTATGATGAAAAAGGAATTATTGAAAATGCAAAAGCGGTATATGATGCTTTTTCCTGGAATAAAGGTTTTAAAGAATACTTTGCTGTAAAAGCTACACCTAATCCGGTGCTTATGCAGATTCTTAAAGCGCAGGGCTGTGGCTTTGATTGTTCATCTCTTACTGAGCTTATGCTCAGCGAAGCTGTAGATGCCAAGGGAAGCGACATTATGTTTTCTTCTAATGATACTCCTGCTGAAGAGTTTGTTTATGCTGATAAGCTTGGTGCAATTATAAACCTTGATGATTTTACACATATTGATTTTTTGGAAAAGACTCTCGGTAAGATTCCGGAGACAATTTCCTGCAGATATAATCCAGGTGGAGTTTTCCAGATGAGTAACGGAATCATGGATAACCCGGGTGATTCCAAATATGGTATGACAAAAGACCAGATCATCGAAGCTTACAAGCTTTTAAAAGCTAAGGGAGCAAAGAGATTTGGTATTCATGCCTTCCTTGCAAGTAACACAGTTACAAATGAGTATTATCCGCTTCTTGCAGGCCAGCTCTTTGAACTTGCTGTTGAGATCAAGGAAAAGACAGGAGTTGCTCTTTCATTCATTAACCTTTCCGGTGGTGTAGGAATCCCTTACAAACCTGACCAGGAAGGTAATGATATATACGCTATTGGTAAGGGCGTAAAAGAGCAGTTTGAAAAGATACTTGTTCCTGCCGGAATGGGAGATACTTCCATTTTCACAGAGATGGGACGTTTCATGATGGCGCCTTACGGAGCTCTTGTTACCAAGGCAATTCATGAAAAGCATATCTATAAAGAGTACATTGGTGTTGACGCCTGTGCTGTTAACCTTATGAGACCTGCTATGTATGGCGCATACCATCATATTACAGTTTTGGGAAAAGAAAATGCACCTTTAGATCACGTATATGATGTAACAGGATCTCTTTGTGAGAATAACGATAAGTTTGCTATTGAAAGAGCTCTTCCTGAGATTGAAAAAGGTGATTATCTCTTTATTCATGATACAGGTGCTCACGGCTATTCAATGGGTTATAATTATAATGGTAAGCTCAAGAGCGCAGAACTTCTTTTGAAAGAGGACGGAAGCGTACAGCTTATAAGAAGAGCTGAGACTCCAAGAGACTATTTTTCAACTCTTGACTGTCTTGGAGTTATGGAAAAGCTATATAAGATCATGGATGGGGGAAAATAATTGCTTTTAGCATTTTTTGCATGTTGGTCACTTCAGTTGATATTAGGAATTACCGTTAGAAATCCTCTAACGGTAGTTCTTTTTGTGTGTCTTTTATTTGCTGACAATAAGGCTAAAGAGTATAGGATAAAAAAGATACCCGGATTATGTATATCAGTGGGACTATCCGCTGCTATTTCATATCTTCTTAGAGCAAAGGTCACAGAAGGGTTTGACAGTTCGCTTTTTAAGCTTTTATCGCTTCTTATTTTATCAGGTGGCCTTATCTGCCTGTGCTATATCATTTATGAAGGCTTATATGCACTTATAAAAAGAGACAAAAAGGCAGAAATTCCGGCAAAGAATCAAAATGTTTCAAGATTTCTTGATAAATACTATGATTTGATGAATACCCCCAAAAAGGTCTTCATTCTTTGCTTTTGTTTATGTCTCCTTTGCTGGCTTCCATATTTTCTTTACGAGTTCCCGGGGATAATGACTGCTGACTCACTGGTTCAGTATGAGCAGATCATGGGATTAAGGCCATATTCCAATCATCACCCCATGGTACACACGCTTTTGATAAAGCTTTTCTATAGCATTGGATTCTTTTTTACTAAAGATGCAGTAAGTGCTATCAGTTTCTATACTGTCTTCCAGATGCTTTTGTTTGCGGCAGCCTTATCAAGGCTTGTTATGGAAATAAGAGTTATCTGCGGAAAGAGAAACCTACTGATGGAACTTATAAGTATTATCTTTTTTGGGCTGGTTCCGTTTAATGCTGTCTTTGCAGTGACAATTTGGAAGGACATTCCATTTGCTGCGATTACAGTTCTTTTCGTATGCCATATTATAAAAATGAAAAATGAAAGAGCATCTTATCCAGGCTTTATCGTGCTTGGCATTTTGTTTTCATTATTTAGATCCAACGCCTGGTATGCGTTCATAGTATGGTCTTTTGTTTTTGTATATTCATTCAGAAAAGAAATAAAAAAAGCGCTTCCATCAGTTATTGTTGTTCTTTTATCTGTAGCTATCATAAAAGGACCGGTGTTTGACAGCTTTGGGGTAGAAAAGCCTGATTTTGTCGAATCATTATCTGTTCCAATCTCACAGATCGCAAGAGTTTTAGTTAATGACAGAGAGCTTAAATCTTCAGAAAAAGAGCTGATCGATGCGGTAATTGATACAACTTATATTCATGAATTATATGCTCCGGATTATGCAGATAATATAAAAGAACTTGTGAGAGCCGGAAATGTGTCATACCTTGAAAGTCACAAAGCAGAATACTTTAAGCTTTGGGCAGGACTTTTACCAAGATATTTCGGAGACTACGTTTTGGCATGGTTTGATCTTCTAGGAGGATATATCTATCCTGATTTTGCATATGCAGTAGGAGATATTGACGGCATAATGGGCAATGATTATGGCCTTATCTGGATGCCTAAGATAGGCGGTAAGCTTGTTGTTAAGACAAAAGAAATTCTTATTAAGCTTGGAGGCTTTGTTCCAATATATGGAATGCTTTGGAGTATTGGAACGTACTCATGGCTTTTGGTAGCAGCTCTTTTCATAGGTATAAAAAGAAAAATAAAGACACCTGAGATGTGGCTTTTATTTTTGATGCTTGGAACGCTTTTAATAGCAGCACCTAATCTTGAATTTAGATATGCATATTCTTTGGCTTTGGTCTGGCCACTTTTTATCAGTAGGGTAAATTCTTCAAAACAGGCTTGATTCATCGTATTTTGTGTAGTATCATAACTTAAGTGCATATTTGTATACAATTATCCAATTAAACACATTGAGATCAAAAATATGAATCAACAGATTAATGAGTTTGTAGAACATCTTCATAATGTTAAGAAAACCAGCGAGAATACCTGCCTTTCATATAAGCGTGATCTTGAACGCATGGCGGCATTCATGCATGAGCGTGGGATAGATGAAGTCAGCGGTGTTACAGAGGATAAAATAACTGACTATGCCAATAGTTTGAGGAATGAGAATTTTGCCCCTGCGTCTATAACAAGGCATTATACATCTATGAAAGCGTTCTTCAGATACATGGTGGAAAATGGGAATATCACAGATAGCCCTGCAGAAATCCTGAAAAGTCCCCATGTAAAAAAGAATCCGCCCAGAGTATTATCTGCGGTTGAGATTGAAGGCCTTTTATCTCAAAAATTTCCAAGTGATGCCAAGGGCAAAAGAGACAAGGCTATTTTAGAGCTGTTGTACGCTACGGGATTAAAAGCGTCAGAGCTGGTTAATCTAAAGCTTTCCAATGTGGATCTGGGGCTTGGCTGTATTCGCCTTCCAAGGAGCAGCGGTGATACAAGAGAGAGACTTATTCCCTATGGAAAAAAAGCAAAAACAGCAATGCATGATTACCTGCTTAATGCAAGAAGAGAAATGATCGGAAGCTGCGATGACGAAGAGTTTGTTTTTGTAAATTGTAACGGTACCTCACTTAGCAGGCAGGGATTATGGAAACTTATAAAGACTTATGTCAGAAAAGCAGGCGTTGATTCTGATATTACCATCTTTACTTTAAGGCATTCTTTTGCCGCACATTTAGTTGAGAATGGAGCTGATATTAGTTCTGTTCAGGAACTAATGGGATACGCAGACAGCAATACTATTTCACAATATATTTCCAAAGATGAACAAGTTAGTGACCCATATGGATGGGCTAGAATAAGAAATTGATTTTTTTAAGGAGATTAAAATGGCGAAGAGCGAAATCCAAACAAAGAAATATTCTGAAATGACTAAGCAGGAGCTTATGCAGGAAAAAGAAGCGCTGAAGGCTCAGTATAAAAAGTATCAGGGTATGGGACTTAATCTTAATATGGCGAGAGGAAAGCCATGCAGAGAACAGCTTGATCTTTCTATGGGAATGATGGATACGCTTAATTCTGATGCAGATCTTTCATGTGAGGATGGAACAGACTGCCGTAACTATGGTGTACTGGATGGTATCCATGAGGCAAAGGTCCTTATCGGAGCCATGATGGAGAACAAGCCTGAGAACATCATTATCTATGGTAATTCTTCTCTTAACGTTATGTATGACACAGTATCTAGAGCATATACTCATGGTATTATGGGCAACACTCCTTGGTGCAAGCTTGATAAAGTTAAATTCCTTTGCCCCGTTCCGGGATATGACAGACATTTTGCAATAACAGAGTATTTTGGAATTGAGATGATCCCTGTACAGATGACTCCTACAGGTCCTGATATGGATGAAGTAGAAAGACTTGTAAAGGATGATGAGTCAATCAAGGGAATCTGGTGTGTTCCTAAGTATTCTAACCCTCAGGGATATTCATATTCAGATGAGACAGTAAGACGTTTTGCCCGTCTTCGTCCTGCAGCCAGAGATTTCCGTATCTTCTGGGATAATGCTTATGGTGTTCATCATCTCTATGATGGAAGCCAGGATTACCTTATTGAGATCCTTGAAGAGTGTAAAAAGGCAGGAAGTCCTGACCTTGTATATAAATTCTCGTCAACTTCCAAGATTACTTTCCCTGGAAGCGGAATAGCAGCTATAGCAACATCTTTGAATAATCTTGAAGAGATCAAGGCTCAGCTTAACTATCAGACAATCGGTCATGATAAGGTTAACCAGCTTCGTCATGTACGTTTCTTTGGTGATCTGGCTGGAATCAAGGCACATATGAAGAAACATGCCGCTATAATCAGACCTAAGTTTGAGGCTGTTCTGGAAACACTTGAAAGAGATCTTGAGCCGGTAGGAATTGGCTCATGGACAAATCCTAAGGGTGGCTACTTCATCAGCTTTGATGCCCCTGATGGATGCGCTAAGGCTATAGTAGATAAAGCAAAAAAAGCTGGAGTAACAATGACTAAAGCAGGAGCTACCTATCCATATGGAAAGGATCCTCACGATAGCAATATCCGTATTGCTCCTACATTCCCATCACTTACTGATCTTAAGCTTGCAATGGACATCTTTACTGTATGCGTAAGACTTGTTGCAATTGATAAGCTTCTTGAGGAATGCGAGTAAGCTGAATAAATAAGCCTCTTCTATATATTCAAAATAGAAGAGGCTTTAATTTTTTATGTTTTATTCGGAAAAAGGAGTAGCTTATGCAAGTTCTGCAATCTCGAGGAGGAGGCGCTCTGTATCATTCCAGCCAAGACATGGATCTGTGATGGACTTTCCATAGATGCCGTCTCCAATCTTCTGATTGCCTTCTTCTATGTAACTCTCAATCATTACACCCTTAACAAGTCCCTTGATATCAGAGTTAAGGTTCCTTGAATGAAGGACTTCTTTTACAATTCTGATCTGTTCCTTGTACTGCTTGTTAGAGTTGTTATGGTTAGCGTCAATTATCGCAGCCGGATTTACAATTTCGCGCTGCCCATAGAGCTTTAATAAAAGGCTTAGATCTTCATAATGGTAGTTTGGAAGTGACTGACCATGCTTGTTGCTTGAACCACGAAGTACGCAGTGAGCAAGAGGATTACCATTAGTAGTAACTTCATAGCCTCTGTAAACAAATGAATGTGACTGCTGTGCAGCATACACTGAGTTGAGCATAACGCTGAATGTGCCACTTGTAGGATTCTTCATACCGGCAGGAACGTCAAATCCGCTGGCTGTCATGCGGTGTTCCTGGTCCTCAACAGAACGGGCGCCTATAGCCACGTAGGAGAGGATATCAGCAACATATCCCCAATTTTCAGGGTAGAGCATCTCATCGGCAGCAGTAAGACCGGATTCTTCAATTGCCTTGATCTGCATATGTCTCATGGCGATAAGTCCTGCATGGAAATCTGTTTTTCCTTCAGGGTCAGGCTGAGATGTTATTCCTTTGTAGCCTTCACCGGTTGTACGAGGCTTATTTGTATAGATTCTTGGGATAAGAATGAGCTTATCCTTAACCTTCTCGTTAACTTTTCCAAGTCTTGAAACGTAATCGCAAACTGCGTCTTCATTATCTGCTGAACAGGGGCCAACAATTACGAGAAATTTATTGCTTTTCCCTGTGAATACATCAGCAAT
Source organism: Butyrivibrio sp. AE2015 (assembly GCF_000420825.1). GTDB lineage: Bacteria > Bacillota > Clostridia > Lachnospirales > Lachnospiraceae > Butyrivibrio. Next base: position 13,378 of record NZ_ATVR01000007.1, read on the forward strand.
TTCCTGATCTCTTTCTTTTTTTATCTTTGCAAGTTCTTTTGTAAGTGGAAATTCTTCCCTGATCTCATCGGGAGTGGGAAGCTTTTGTATATATTCAAAAGACATTTATTATTCCTCCAATGTAGCTTTATTTTAATCACGTAAGTCATACTATATCACTTTAAACTGTAAAAGTAAACTTGTTTTTATCTAAAGAATATAAGTTGTCAATTAAGGCATTAAGCCTACTTGTTTTTTCTGATGATGTTTTCTTCTCATCAGCAATGTCAAGTGCGAGAGTGCTTATAGTATTCATAGTATCATTATCGCACTTTGCAATAGGCAGCGACTCAATTGCTGAGCGGAGTACCTTCATATTCTTAAAGGTATGCCGGTAATAGAATGACATGAGGTCTGAATTGAGAACAGCCATAATGTAAAGGGCAGAGTACCCTGGAACTCTTGGAATCAGTATATTGGCACTGTTAAGTGAAATGGTACCCTTGCTATCATAGGCAAATACGGGCTCATTTGCAATAAATTTGTAAAAAAGTTTTTCTTTTGACCGGTACATGTGCTCAGGAGCAACCTGCTGGAAATTCTGAGGGACGAATTTAGCAAAGCTTTTTGGCTCATCGTAGAAAAACTTATGGATGTCGGATCCTTTTATAATTCCTTCCCATCCATCAAAAGGTGTTTTTGATAAAACTGATCTATTGGAGCCTGTAACAATTCCCAGGGCGAAATCGGCCTGTCCCTCTAAAGTGAAATGAGGAACAGAAAGGATTTTTTCAATGAGCTTGTACTGCTCATTATCAGCAAGTATATGGAAGCTCTTTTCATTTATCCTGTGTGAGTTTACGACGTATTCCCTTTCACAGGTAATTAGCTCTTTTTTTTCTTTTTTATAGTGGCGGACGGTTATCTGGTCTTTCCTTTTGTTATCAAGTCTTAAAATGATGCAGGGGCACTGGACTTTATCGAAAATATCGCCCAAATAACTTATCTCTGAAACAAAAGAGTTTTTTTCTATAAATCTCCTTATGGATTCATGGTAATCAGCGCCTAAAATGGTCTCGGGAAGAAGAAAGAGCATATTTCCGCTGGAAGTAAGGCTCTTTACAGCTCTTTCTACGAAAAGATCAAAGGATTCAGGTTTCCCTTTACCTAAAATGCTTTCAAAGTTCTTTTTTAGTTCAGATACCTGTTCTTTTGAAAAAGAGCTTCCCCAGGGCGGATTTCCAATTATGATGTCTGCTTTTGGGATATCTTCATTACTTCCCAAAAAGTCTATGCAGCGGATATTGCGCTCGATGATATCAAGTTGTTTTTTGGTGCTGATCCTATATTTTATAGCCAGATTGATCCTTGCAATCTTAATGGCAATTTCATCGATATCGTATCCATGAACCATTTCAAGTGGGTATGAATCAGGGAGACGCAAAAGGAAGTTGCCGGTTCCGCATGCAGGATCGCAAATGTTTTGGGAAGTATCAGGTAAGCTATTTATTATAAGATCCACAGCATAAAAAGGAGTGTAGTAGGAACCTGTAGCTTTTTTATCCTGCAGGCGCCTGAGGGATATATAAATAAGGCCTAAGGTATCTTCAAAAGGCACGTAGATAAGCTTATATGAAGAAAAAAGTTCTTTTATATTTACGCCCAGGGAATTATCAGGTAAAAGGCTTTTCCTTATTTCTTTTGGAATACCCTGAGATGTCATTAGCATATCAGCGCAGAAACTGATGACCTCAGTGATTTCCAAGGCCTCTTCCTGAAATGTTCCAATCATGGAAAGGATAGTTTTATAGTTTGGAGATTTTTTGGAAATATATGACCTGGGAATATAGTTTAAACCAAGCCTCGATTTATTTCTTCTGGACGTGAGCATTTTGGATGAATTAAGTGATTCTGACAGTTTTTGTACTTCACTATTTAAAATGACAGTTTTTTTGCCTTTTTTTGTGGCAACAACCTTCCCAAGCTTTATCCAGTTGCGGACAGTAGCTTCGGAGATACCAAGGTATTCACTTAATTCTGTGATAGTCATATGTTCTTTGCTCATGAGGATATTATCAAAGAAATGAAAGTGATTTGCAAGATGTATTAGAGAGGAACCTGTTTGAATAGAGATATTTCTTGGCTTATAATATGGATAGTGTGAAAAATAAAAAGTGTTGTCTGAAGGAGGCTCTATGAACAGAACTAAAAAAATAGTACAGACAAGTATAATTGGAATAATTGCGAATGTGTTTTTGGCAGCATTTAAGGCATTTATAGGAATTATTTCCAATTCGGTTGCCATAACAATGGATGCAGTAAATAACTTAAGTGATGCTATGTCCTCCTTTATAACGATAGTAGGTGCAAGGCTTTCGGCAAAAGAACCGGATAAAGAGCATCCATACGGCTATGGCAGGATAGAGTACCTTACAACTATGGTTATTGGCGTTATCATTTTATATGCAGGAATCACTTCCCTTATTGAGTCAGTTCAAAAGATCATAAATCCTGCAACGCCTGATTACAGTGCTGCGGCTCTTATTATTGTGACAGCGGCTATTATTGTAAAGATCCTTTTAGGTTTATATACAAAGAGGTCAGGGGAAAAGCTTTCATCAGATTCTCTTGTTGCATCCGGCAAGGATGCACTAAATGATTCTATTATTTCTGCGTCAACACTTCTGGCTGCGATCATCTTTATCACTACGGGGCTTAGTATAGAAGCGTTTGTAGGAATAATCATTGCCGTAATGATCATAAAGACAGGTTTTGAGACATTAAAAGAGACAATCGGTGAGATACTTGGAGCAAGAATCTCTACAGAGATATCAAGATCAGTTAAAAACTCCATCAATTCATTCCCTGAAGTTAATGGAGTATACGATCTTCTTATCCATGATTATGGCAATCAGAAGCTTGTTGGATCAGCCCATATTGAGATCCCTGATGATATAACGGTTCCACAGATTGATAAGCTTGAAAGACAGATTGCTACTAAGGTTTTAAAAGATACAGGAATAGTTATTTCAGGAATCTCCATTTATTCTATGAATACAAGTAACCAAAAGGCGATTGAATTACGAGCTAAAGTCAATGAGATAATAAAGGACTATCCAAATGCTCTTCAGATGCATGGACTGTATATTGACGAGGAGGAAAAGAAAATCACTTTTGACCTTGTTATTTCTTTTAAAGAAAAGGATAAGAAGGGCGTTATAGATAAGGTGAAGGAGAGAGTTGAAAAGATTTATGAAGGCTATGATGTTCAGATAGCACTTGATTATGATTATTCAGATTGATAAAAAAAGCCGTCAAAGAAAACTTTGACGGCTTTTATTTTATAATACTTTTTGCTGAAGAAGAGATTCAAAAGCGCCTGAATCCAAAGGCTTTGAGAAATAATAGCCCTGTATCTCATCACAGCCTGCATTTTTAAGAAGCAGATATTGTTTGGCGCTTTCTACGCCTTCTGCTATTACTGTGAGGTTTAGGAGCTTGGCAATCTTTAAAATACAGTCGAGAAGGTTCATTTCTTTATTGTTTTCAGCAATGTCCTTTATAAAACCTATGTCGAGCTTTAATGCATCAAGTGGGAGAGTAGTGAGCATGTTAAAGGACGAATATCCTTTTCCAAAATCATCCATCTCAACCATGAATCCGGCTTTTTGAAGCTCTTTTACAACGGCAACGATCTGATCAACATTGTCTGTGTAGGCTGTTTCTGTGATCTCAAGATGAAGGTCCTTGGTCTCAATTCCATTTTCTTCTACAATCTGCTTAAGGTATGACAAAAAATCCAGGTCAAATATATCAACTCTTGATACATTCACAGATACAGGAATAGTATAGCCAAATTCATCTCTCCAGATACGGATCTGCTTAGCAGCTTCTTTCCAGACATATCGGTCTAGCTGTCTTATAAGCCCGTTTTCCTCAAAAAGAGGAATGAAAAAGTCGGGCCTTACATCTCCAAAATCAGGATGCTGCCATCTGATAAGAACTTCTGCACTTGAAAGCTTTGGCTTTTCTCCGTGAATGTCGTATTTGGGCTGGAATACAAGCTTAAACTGGTTTTCATTTAGAGCATCGCCTATGCTGTCAATGAGCATAGCTTCGTAGAGCTCTCTTTTATGCATCTTTTCATCGTATATTTCATAAGTAGAACTGCGGCCATTCTTGCTGACTGAATTGCAGGCCTGAATGGCTCTGTCAAAGCGCTGCTGCAGTGAAGCTGCCATAGATGTATCAGGATAGATACCAATCCTGATCCTTGTGTCAGGAGTGTTCATAATAGAAGCAAGCTCGGATGACACCTGGGAAATAAGGAAATCATAGTTATCCTGATGATTGATATACATATAAAAAATGTCTGCGTCATATCTGCAGGCAATGCCGTTATGTTCTTTCGCGGTCTTGTTTACGCAATCCCCTATTGCGCATAAAACTTTGTCCCCGTATCCTCGACCATATAATTCATTGATCAAGTGAAATTTATTATAATTGAGTACAATAGCATCAACTCCCTGTTGAGGATGCGATTTGTCGTACTCAGTAGCTCTTGAAAAAAATTGCTCTTTTGAATAGAGCCCTGTCAAAGGATCTAGGGCGGTGGGTCTTTTTACTCTTCCTATCATAAAAACACGTGTCCACTCCTTTGCATGTGCTTTTTTCTAAATTATACATACAAAAAAAACAAAAATCATAAAGTTCGCAAAAAAATCACAATTTGATGGTATGATTTAGGATTTTGACTAAATTTTCAGCCCAAAGATTGTGATATTTTCTAGGAACAATCAATAAATAGCACAGTATTATCTGATAATTAGAGCACTTGGTTTTGGTATAAAAATGGGCTATATTGTAATTATCGAGGGTGAGTGTATGAAGAAGATACCATATGGTGGAATTACTAATATTTCTAAATATCTTTTTGAAAAATACGGAGAAAAAGGCGTTTTTGTTAAGCGCGGCAGAGCTATTGTGATGAATAGCAGGTCAATGGCACAGATAAGTGGCAGAGTTACCAGAAACTGTTCCGTGGTTGCTGTTACCAGAGTCCTTGACTATTATGGGAAAAAGGGCCTTGTTCCGGGGATTTCCGATGATATTTCAAAGACTTATAAAATGGTTGAGGAAATTGCCGAAAGTTATGGTTATACTGATAAGAGAGGGACTATTCCGTTTTTTATTTCAGGAATAGCCAAGGAAGCTTTTGCAACCTATGGTGTTAAGGCAAAATGCAAGGGCGTATATGTTTTTAGCTTTGAAAAGCAGGTAAAAGAGGAAATATCAAATGGCCGACCTGTTATCATGAATATAGCCAGAGGTTTTTACAAGGATCATACTATAGTTGTTGCAGGATACAGTATTTGGCGTGTTAAGGGGAAGGAATACCCTATGCTTAGGGTTATAGACGGCTGGAAAAGCGGATATCACTATATAGATTATGAGGCCTTTTCCAGAGATTTTTCACAGTCTGTATTTGGCTCATTTAATACGATAAAGGTTATATGATAGGGGATAAAAAGTGAAAAAGAAAGTATTGATCATATCGGCAATCGTATTAGTTTTAGTGGTTGCCCTGATGCTTTTATATCACAATATTCATAAAGAGTCCAATTCGTCCAGGAGGGACGAATATGTGCCGAATATTGATGAAAATCTGAGCGGCGTCGATGGAAGTAAAACAGTTTATGATGAGGGCTCTTCAAGAGAAAAATCTGATTCTGCAGATCATGAGGCCGTTGTAGGAGAAAGTATAAACAGTCCTACTTCAATGGATGTACAAAAAGTGCAGGAAATTGTGATCCCTGAGGCAGTGACAATTGCTGATGGTGATTCGGGTAAATTTTACAGCAATGAAGACTTTACTGATGTGATCCCAACAGATATTTCAACGTTTTCAGGCAATGATCTACCGGCAAAGTATGATTCGAGAAATGCAGATGGAAAGCGTTTTGTTACAGCACCGGAAGATCAGGGGTATTCATATCTTTGTTGGGCCTATGCGGCACTTGGAGCAATTGAGAGCGATATATTAAAGCATAATGAAGATTTAAACTATACCGACATCGATCTGTCTGAAAAGCACCTGGCTTACTACAATGTTCATAAAGCAGAAGGAAAAAGCCAGGGATATATAGAAGGTGACTACAGAGAACTTGTAAATGCTGACGATGAAGAGGGAGCATGGATATTTGATTATGATTCCGGTTATGTTGCTGTCGGCGGCGTTACAGACTATTGCATAAGCCTACTTGCGGCATGGAAAGGTCCTGTTCCTGAGAAAGGAAATGATAAATTTAACAGTATGTATGGACAGGATTTTCTTTTTAAGGAAAATGGAGAAAAGCCATCAGCTACCTATGAGAGAAGCTATCATGTTCAGGATGTGAGCCAGATATGCGCATCTGTTCAAAACAGAGAATATGTAAAGCAGATGATTTATGAGCATGGGGCTGTAACAGCCGGAGTCAATGCGGATACTGTTTTTTGGAAGAATCATAACAAAGATCTTTATTCATACTTTGATGGGAAAAAGGCTCCAACAGCTAATCATGAGATCCTTATTGTCGGGTGGGATGATGATTATCCTGCATCTGAGTTTGGAGGGAAACCTTTAGGTGACGGAGCCTGGATATGTAAAAACAGTTGGGGCAATAATAGTGGCGAAGGAGGATTTTTCTACCTTTCATACTATGATGAGACTACCTGCTCAAGTAGTGTAGCTGCTTACAGCGTCTCTTTACCTGGATCTGAAGACTGGTATGACAATAATTACCAGGCAGCAGGCTTTATAACTAATCTGGTAGATACGCTTGACGATGATAATAACTATGTATATGCACTTACAGGGGCCAATAATCCATATGGAATGATGTATAAGGCTATGGGTGATGAAAAGCTTGAAGCCATTGGACTTATGGCGATTGACAGTTATCAGCAGTATGAGGTCGAGATCTATTTAAATCCTGAATTTGATGATACAGGATTGGATATTTCTAATTTAAAAGAACCTTCATGCACTCAGAAAATTTCTGCAATCAGTGGTGGGTATCATACTTTTGAACTTGATAACAGCATTAATCTGGAAGCCGGAGATAATTTCTTTGTGTTAATCAGGCCTTATTCAAACGGCAGGCTTGTCTTTGAAAAAGCAGCTGATTATGTTAGTGAAGCCAATTATGATGAATGGAATAATCTCACAGGAAACATTCATAACCACTATGAAGCAAGCGGAGCATCATATTACATTTCTGATGATGGGAAAATGATGAAAAAACAAGGCGATAAGGATTTCTTTGTGAAAGCCTATACCAAAAACAGATAATATGTCATAACAACAAAAGAGAGACGATGGGGAGTCGTCTCTTTTTGCTTCACAAGATTTTTTTGGGAGGAGGGCTGTTAATTGGGGAGATTAACAGCCCAGGTATGAAAAAAGTTTTGTTGGGGGAGTGAGAATTTTTATTCTCAATAGATATATCGGTGGGTTAATAAAATACTTAACAGTTTTTTGATATAAAATATTTACGAATTAAAACACACAAATTTGTGCAAAAGTGTTAGAACAGACGTTTGAAATAAAAGCAGAAATGTGTTATATTGTGTTTAGTAAAAAGTGAGGTACAAGATATGGCAAAGAATGAAAAAGAACTTGAAGAGATAAGTACAACAGACAAGCTTAAGGCTTTTAAAACCCTTAAAGATTCGGGATTGCGTGTAGAATTTAATGGCAGTGGCGTTCCAACTGTTATTTGCGCCGGTGCTGATGAAATAGATAAAACATTAAAAAATGTCAAAAAGCTGCTCAAGGAGATCAGATATACAGGAAGTTTTGGTGTCAGAGCTCCCAGAAAAACAGATATGATAGGAACTGAGGAAACTTCAGAAGTTTCAGAAGAGCTTACGGAAAAGAACGAAGAAATAGAGACTCTTACAGCATAAAAACAAAAAAAGAAAAACCACCTTTACAGGTGGTCTGTTTTTTGGGAGGAGGGGTCGACCAGTGGGGAGCCGATCGACCCGGTATGAAAAAAGTTTTGTTGGGGGAGTCAGAAGTTTTTCTTCTGATAGATTATATGATAAATGCTAAATTTGGACAAAATATGTACGATTTATAAATTAAAAATAAAGTAAATCGAAATAATAAATAATATAGTAACGAAATATAGTTTATTTCTTTCTGGGGGATTATTATTAAAGAGACAATACAGATTGTATCTGAACATAAAATAATGTATTATAGAATTCGTATTTGCTTTTAAATACAGATAAGTTTTGTGAGGAGATATTTTTTGAAATGAGTAAGATTATTTTAACTGGAGATCGTCCTACAGGTAAGCTTCATGTTGGACATTATGTAGGATCACTTCGCAGAAGGGTAGAGCTTCAGAACTCGGGGGAGTTTGATAAGATCTTTATTATGATAGCTGATGCTCAGGCACTTACAGATAATGCTGATAATCCTGAGAAAGTTCGTCAGAATATTATAGAGGTTGCACTTGATTATCTTTCAGTGGGCCTTGATCCTGCTAAGTCAACACTGTTTATTCAGTCTCAGATTCCTGAGCTTACTGAATTGACATTTTATTATATGAATCTTGTTACAGTTTCAAGACTTCAGAGAAATCCTACAGTTAAGTCTGAACTTCAGATGAGAAACTTTGGAACAAGCATTCCTGTTGGATTCTTCACATATCCTATAAGCCAGGCAGCTGATATTACAGCGTTTAAGGCTACAACTGTTCCTGTTGGTGAGGATCAGGAGCCTATGCTTGAGCAATGTAAGGAAATTGTTAGAAAGTTTAATTCAGTATATGGTGAGGCTTTGGTTGAGCCTGAAATCCTTTTACCTGATAATGCAGCATGTCTGCGTCTTCCAGGCATAGACGGTAAGGCCAAGATGAGTAAGTCACTTGGTAACTGTATCTACCTTTCAGAAGAGCCTGATTCTATCAAGAAAAAGGTTATGAGTATGTTCACAGATCCTAATCATATAAGAGTTGAGGATCCGGGTCAGGTAGAGGGTAACCCTGTATTTATCTATCTCGATGCTTTTGCTAAGGATGAACATTTTGCTGAGTTTGCTCCTGAGTACTCATGTCTTCAGGAGATGAAGGACCACTATCAGAGAGGCGGTCTTGGAGATGTTAAGGTTAAGAAGTTCCTTAATAACGTTATTCAGGCTGAACTTGAACCTATCAGGAACAGAAGAAAAGAGTTCCAAAAAGATATTCCATATGTGTATGATGTGCTCAAAAAGGGAAGCGAAGTAGCGAAAGAAGTTGCGGCTCAGACACTTTCAGATGTCAAGGACGCAATGAAGATCAACTACTTTGACGATAAAGAACTAATAGCTATGCAATCTGCAAAATATGAGGAGACGGTTGACTAATGAAGAACATACTATTTGTAGCTTCTGAAGGTGTACCATTTATCAAGACTGGCGGTTTGGCTGATGTAGTAGGCTCACTGCCCAAAAACATTGATAAGAGATATTTTGATGTTCGTGTAGTATTACCATTATACAAATGTATAAATCAGCAGATGAAAGAGAAGATGGAGTATATTTCCAACTTCTATATGGACTTTCACTGGAAAAATGAGTACGTTGGTATCTTTAAGGCTGAGGTTGATGGAATAAAGTATTATTTCATTGACAATGAATTCTATTTTAATGGAATGAAACCTTATGGTGATGACGTAGTATTTGAAATCGAGAAGTTTGCTTTCTTTTCTAAGGCAGCTCTTTCAATCCTGCCTGTTATTGATTTCAGACCTGATATTATTCACTGTCATGACTGGCAGACAGGACTTGTTCCTGTATATTTAAAAGAGAGATTCCAAGGTAGCGAGTTTTACAGAGGAATCAAAGCAATAATGACTATCCATAACCTGAAATTCCAGGGTAAATGGGATATTAAGACTGTTCAGGATATTACCGGATTACCTGATTATTTCTTTGCACCTGATAAACTCGGACTTTTCAAAGATGCCAACCTTCTAAAGGGCGGTATTGTTTATTCCGATGCGATCACAACTGTTAGTAAGGCATATGCAGAAGAGATCAAGACTCAGTTTTATGGTGAGGAGCTTGATGGACTTCTTCGTGCAAGAGCCGGAGATCTCAGAGGTATTGTAAACGGAATCGACTATGATGAGTTTAACCCATCAACAGATAAGTATATTCCTTACAAATACAATGCGATCAATTTCCGCAAGGAAAAGGTTAAGAATAAGCGTGCTTTGCAGAAAGAGCTTGGCCTTAAGGAAGATGATAAGTGCATGATGATCGGTATTGTTTCAAGACTTACTGATCAGAAGGGCTTTGATCTTATTAACTATGTTCTTGATGAACTGTGTCAGGATGCGGTTCAACTTGTTGTTCTTGGCACCGGCCAGGAACAGTATGAGAACTCCTTCAGGCATTTTGACTGGAAATATAATGACAAAGTTTCTGCCAATATTTATTATTCAGAGCCTATGTCTCACAAAATATATGCGGCTTCCGATGTATTCCTGATGCCATCTCTGTTTGAGCCTTGTGGACTTTCTCAGCTTATGGCGTTAAGATATGGTACAATACCGATTGTAAGACAGACAGGTGGTCTTATTGATACTGTTGAACCTTACAACAAGTATGAGAGTACAGGTACAGGATTTGGATTCCTGAACTACAATGCTCATGAGATGCTTGGTACCATCAGAGAAGCAGAGCATGTATTCTACGACCAGAAACGCGAATGGAACAAGATGATAGACCGTGCAATGGCAGTTGACTTCTCTTGGAAAGTTTCCGCGGAAAAATATCAGGAGATGTACGATTGGCTACGCCCTTGACCTAATTTATGAAAAGTAGTATTAACGATAATAATTCAAAAAAGAATCTTTTAAAGCAGGCTGGTATTCTTGCGATTGCAGGCATTATCTCAAGAATTATCGGCCTGTTATATGGTAGTCCGCTGGCAGCAATCATAGGCGATGAAGGTAATGGCTATTATGGAGCTGCTTATGCGGTGTATACCATAGTTCTTTTAGTATCTTCATATAGCATTCCATCTGCTATGTCCAAGATTATTTCAGGTAAACTTGCAGTAAAAGAATATAAAAATGCTCATAAGATTTTTAAATGCGCCATTATCTATGTTTTGATCGTTGGCGGTGTGGGAAGTCTTGTGCTGTTTTTTGCTGCAGATATTTTGGTTGCCGGAAGGTCTGCCACAGTCCTTAGATTTTTTGCTCCTACAATATTCCTCTTCGGATTTTTGGGAGTTTTGCGTGGATATTTTCAGGCTCACAGGACTATGGTGCCAACTTCTGTTTCTCAGCTTCTTGAGCAGATCTTTAACGCCATCGTCAGTGTTGGAGGAGCTCTTGTTCTTACTGGCATTGCAGGAGAAGAGGATCCATCAAAAAGAGCTGTATATGGCGCCATAGGAAGTGCACTCGGAACAGGGGCGGGAGTACTTATAGCTCTTTTGTTCATGCTGTTTGTCTATAACGTAAACAGACCAGATATAAAGAAAAGAGTTCAAAAAGATACTCATGATGAGATGGGCAATTCAGAGATATATAAAATGATATTTCTGATCGTGACTCCTTTTATCTTAAGCACTTGCATTTATAACCTTTCAACATTTTTAAATTCAACGTTATTTAGCAGGATCCTTATGCATGTGAAGAATATGGATGAGAGTGAAGTTGCATATATGTATGGCATATTCAACAGAAAAGCGATGGTTATCACCAATCTTCCAATTGCTCTTGCAAGTGCAGCAGCTTCAGCTATGATTCCTGAAGTTTCGACAACATTTGCCAAGGGTGATACTGAAGGTGCAGGGAATACCGTATCAAAGGTAACAAGGGTTATTCTGATGATTTCCATTCCTTGTGCAGTTGGACTATTTGCCCTGGCAAGACCTGTGATGATGATTCTTTTCCCTCAGAGAGCTTCTCTTGATGAGGCAGCAATGCTTCTTAGATTTCTTGCCATAACTGTAGTATTTTATTCGCTCTCTACAGTTACTAATGCGGTTCTTCAGGGAATTGGACGTGTAAATGTCCCTGTACTTAATGCCTTATTTGCGCTTATATTGCAGACAGTGGTACTTAGTGTTCTTCTTATTTATACTGATCTTGGTGATATTGCTCTTTGTATTGTGACAATACTTTACTCATTTATGATGTGTGTACTAAACAATATTTTTATGCATAAATATCTGCCTGTGTACTATGATCTTAAAAAGACATACCTGTATCCGTCTGTTTCAGCACTTGTAATGGGAGCAGCAGCTTTTGGCGTTTATGAGCTGTTCGAATTATTATTTGGCTTTATTATTTCGAGTAAGTATTTTGCCAATCTTTTTGCTACATTTGTTGCGGTGTTTGTTGCAGCTTTTGTCTATTTCGCGGTTCTTATAAAGTCAGGCGGAGCAACAGAAGATGATATTAAGAGATTCCCTAAAGGGGCATCTATAGCCGGAATTTTGAAAAAGATAAAAATTTTGTGATGCGTTTGTATCCTGACGCATACAGTTTTTAATGACATTATGGAGGTAGAGACCTAATGAAAAAAGCAAATTTAAAAAAGTATACAGATTTTATTGTAAAAGAGACATCAGATCTTTTGAATATTGATTCTCCAACTGGATATACAAAAGATGCTGCAGCCTGGGTAAAAAAGGAATTTGAGAAGCTTGGGTTTAAGGCTGAACTTACAAATAAGGGCGGAGTAATTGTAGACCTCACAGGAAAAGATAAAAAGAATGGACTTCTTTTAGAAGCTCATACAGATACCCTTGGAGGAATGGTTGCTACTATTAAGTCAAACGGAAGACTTCAGCTTACAAATCTTGGCGGAATGAATCCCAATAATGCTGAAACTGAGAATGTTCGAGTTGTTACTAAGTTTGATGGTATTTATGAAGGTACTTTCCAGCTAAATAACGCATCAATTCATGTAAATGGTGATTATGACGATACAAAGAGATCATGGGAGAATTGTGAAGTAGTTCTTGATGAAGATGTAAAGACAAAAGAAGATACAGAAAAGCTCGGAATCTCTGTTGGCGATTTTGTATGCTTTGAGCCAAATGTCAGAGTTACAAAGACCGGATATATTAAATCAAGGTTCCTTGATGATAAGCTGAGCGTTGGAATTCTTCTTGGTCTTGCTAAATATATAAAAGACAATAAGATAACTCCTAAGAGAGCTCTTTATGCTCATATTACAGTATTCGAGGAAGTTGGACACGGCGGAAGCAGCAGTGTTCCTGAAGGCTGCACAGAGGCAATTTCAGTAGATATGGGTTGCGTAGGAGAGGGCCTCACATGTACCGAGAAGCAGGTATCTATCTGTGCCAAGGATAGCGGCGGTCCTTTCAGCTATGATATTGTTCAGGGACTTATAAAGGCTGCTATGGACAGTGGGGCAGATTATGCTGTAGATATTTATCCTCACTATGGCAGCGATGTAGAAGCAACCCTTCGTTCAGGTAATGACCTTAAGCACGGCCTTATCGGTGCAGGAGTGTATGCTTCTCATGGATATGAAAGAAGTCATAGGGATGGCGCAGAAAACACATTAAGGCTCCTTATTCAATATTCTCTTTGATCTGTTTATATAATTAGTTTCCTAAACTTCTTGTATTGGTTATTGAATTGAAAATAGCCGGTGCAAGAAGTTTTTTGTTAATTATTTATTTAACAGAATGCACAATGAAAAATTGCCTTATTTTTGCGGATTTTACGTAAACCATTCGAAAAAATGACAATAGTTCACAAAATGAACAAAAAATATAGATTAATAATTAACAAAGAAATCACAAAAAAGACACATAATTTGTAATTTAATTTACTAATTTGGGAAAATGCGAGCAAAAAATTTGCCGATTTAGACATGGTGCGGCTTTGCGGGGTTTTATATAATTTCTCTTGTAATTTTTTTAATTGGAGGAGAAAAAATGTATAAAAAAGCACTAATCAATCTAACAGCCGTTACTATGGCAATGTCTGTAGTATTTGGCGCATCACTTACTGCATTCGCAGCGGATGGGGATCCGGCAAATGTTCCGGCCAGAAATGATGAGACATGGATTCAGACTAACGAAGAAATTGATCCAATTGTTAAAACATATCCGGATGGGGTAGTAACAGATAGCGGAAAAACTGCATGGTCAACTGTTTATGCAGATGGGGAACATGTAGATATAACGGTGAATGGTGATGTTGAAAACCAGTCATATTACTGGAGAACTGTTGGGGCAATTAATGGCGGAGAAGTAACTGTAAATGGTGATGTTTCATCTCCGAATTTAAAATCAGAAGTTGTCAGACATCCTAGTGATATTAATAACAGCGCTGCTGAGGCTCATACAAGTTCTTCTGTTACAATTAATGGTGATGTAACATCAAAGGGTAATGGAGTTTTAGCAAATGGAACAAATGCCACGATGACTGTTGCTGATCCTTCTAACGATAACAGTAAAGGAAATGTAACTGCAGAGAAAACTGCAATTATAGCCAAAGGTGAATCTTCCACAAAAGTTTACGGTGATGCTTCAGGTGCAACCGGAATTGATATGGAGAACTATTCGAAAGTCATTGTTGAAGGAGATGTTTCATATACTGATAACGGTATTGTTATTGATGAAAATTCACACATTTCTGGTGATGAGGTAAAAATCCTCGGTACCCTTAAGGATACTACTGATTCCAATGAGAGTGCTGCTATCGTAGTAAAACCTGGAGAAGGCAATAATTCCCGTGAAATAATAAACAAACTTCCCGAAATTGTTGTTTATGAAATCACAGATGATACTAATCTTGTAAGTGTAGTGACTGATGATGATAGTATCAGCAAGGATGTAGAAAAATATATCAAGAATCATATTCAGTACATTGTAAAGCATGATGAAGAAGATAACAGTGCGATCAAGTATTTTTCACAGAACGGACTCAGATCATATACATCTATATCAGATAAGGAAGTTGTTGATCTTGATGCAAATGTTATTACAATGACTCTTCATTCTGCCATTCAAGTAGCAGTTCAGGATGGCTATTCTGTTACTGCTGGTGATAATGTAACAGTTACTGATTTAGGAAATGGTGTTTATGAAATTCGCCTTGAGAATAATAAAGGTGGTGTTCATGTTAAGGCACATCTCATTGGCGGCAAAGTAGTAGTAACAAATGAAGAGACAGGTGTTACTACTGTTGTAAGTGAAGATAATTTTGATGAGCCTCGTGCAGAGGAAGATGCTCCTTCAGTACCATTTATTTTTGCTAAATTTACAGTATCTCCAACTGGTGCAAATGCACTTCCTACAGTACTCGGCGCATACATCGGTGAAGAGGCTTCAAACGTTCCTGTACAGGCTACAAAGGTAGTAAAGGTTCCTGCTGGCAACCTTACAGCCATCGAGTACAAGAATGCTTTCATTAAGACAGTTACAGAGGCTCCAAAGGATGCTACAGTAATTCTTGAGACAGCTATGTGCTCATGCCTTGATAAGGCAATGGTAGATGCTCTTGCTACAAGACCTGACGTATCAGTTCAGATTGTATTCCCTAAGGATAAGACAGGCGCAGAGAGCTATTCTGTAACAATTCCAGCTGGATACGATGTAAACAGCCTTGTAGATGCAAACGGATACTGTGGTTTTATGTATCTTAATTCTCTCTTTGGCTGCTGATAATTTAAGTATTCATATAAAGAATGAATTATAAAAAATTCCCATGCAAGTGGCATTTGCCTATTGCATGGGATTTTTTATTTTGACTATCATTCACTGATAAGCTTGAGATTTGAGATGTCAGGGGCAATTGCCATTGAATAGTTAGTATAATATACAACAAATCCGGGCTTTGCTCCGCCAGGTTTTTTGACATCCTTTCGCTTTAAATAATCTATTTCTACTTTTTCCTGGTTCTTTCCCTTTGAATAGAATGCAGCAAGAGCAGCTGCTTCTTCAAAGGCTCTGTCAGGAACTTCTTTTCCACCGGTGATAAGAACAACGTGTGAACCGGCTATTTTTTTGGCATGGAACCACCAATCACCGCCATTTGCAGTTTTAAACGTAAGTTCATCATTCTGATAGTTGTTTTTTCCTACATATATGTCAAAACCGTCGCTGCTTATATAGTGGAAGGGCTTACTTGTTATCTTTTCCTTTCGGCCATTTTTGGATGTGGTGTGAGATTTTATATAACCACTGTCCACAAGCTCTTTTCTTATCTGGGCAAGGTCTGCTTCGTTTTGAGCTATTTCCAGAGCACTTTCTATTGATTCAAGCTGTTCAACCGCTTCCGAAACTTCTTTTATCTGCTCGTCCATGGCCTCAGCGGTACGTTTCAATTTAGTATATTTATCAAAATACTTTTTGGCATTCTGGCTTGGCGTAAGGGTAGGATCAAGAGTAATGGTTACGTCTTCGCCAGTGTTATAGTCGTTTACTGTAATACTTTTAGCACCTGGCTCTGCGCTATATCCATAGACGGTCAAAAGCTCACCGTAGATCCTGTATTTGTCCTTTTTCTCACTGTCTTTTAACTGCTTTGTCTGAAGGTCAAGCTTTTTTACATTCCTTTCAAGAGCAGTCTGTACTATCTTCCTGAGATCGACAGATTTTTGCCTGATCCTGGTGTAGACATTTTTTTCAGCATAATACTGTTCAATCAGTGCAGATATATCAGAAACAGGAGCTGTCCTATATGAAGAATCTTCAGCTTCATATATTGTCAGTGGGATAGAAGCATATTCTTTTGGCACATCGCCATTATATATTATGGAAGGAGTAAATACCCCGGTCCTTACAAGCTCCATGACATCATCAAAAGCTCTGTACACCTTAGCTCCTTCACCTGCATCAAGGGCTATTGCAGATTTGTCGGCATCGATTCCTGCTCTGTAGCAGATTTCCTGAGAAACTATCGGTGAAAGACCTGTGTAGCTTGAGTAGATAGCCTTAAAAATAGGCATCCCTTTGCTTAAGACAGCACTGGAAAATTCATCAGCTGTAGTAGTAAGAGGATTTATTTTTTCCTGTGAAGGGACAAAATATTCTCTTCCCGGAAGAACCTCTCTTACAGAGCTTACAGATGCAGGAATGTGCTTGATTGAATCAATTATCACGTTGTTTTCATCGGTAAAAATAATATTTGAATATTTTCCCATGATCTCGATCAAAAGAACTTTATGCCTAAGATCCCCCATTTCATCCAGATGCTCGACTTCAAAGCGGATGACTCTCTCGAGGCCTCCAGGCTGAGTTACCGATACAATGCGGCCGTTCTGGATGTGCTTTCTAAGAAGCATGCAGAAATTAGGAGCTGTCATTGGAGAGTTCTTATTGTCGTCTGTCATGTAAGCAAGTGGAAGAGAAGCGTCGGATGACAATACCAGTCGCTTTTGCTTTATGCCATATTTGTCCGCATTTTCATAGGACAGTTTCACGGTAATAAACAGCTCATCGCTCTCTGTCTGAGCTATTTTATAAATGCGACCACCAAGCAGGTAATCGTTAAAATCTTTCGTTAAATTTGCTATAGTTATTCCGTCAAATGCCATCTTGGTAAAACCTCGCTATGTTTTTGATCAAATAAAATATCCAAGACTTTCTATTAAGTGATAAGCCTTGGATAAGATTTTACACTAATTTTTTGAGCCCTACAAACAATGTACTGATTTTTGTTTTAATTCGTAAGGAATTCATATATTCTGTCCCTGTAATCAGGAGCTGTGTCAAAAGCTGCATGTCCATATCCTATATACATATAAAGCCTGAAATCCTGCCTATAATCAAGGTTTTCGGCAATTTCCATTGTTGCATCGGAATCAAGAACCGCGTCTTCAAAGGAACCTATTGCTAAAGTTGGGCACTTAATTTTTTTTAGGTCATCAGAAATATCAAATCCTATGATTGCTTTGGCAAGTATTATGAATTTTTTCAGCTCTGCTGTAGTTACTGCATTACTTATGTTGGAAAAAAAGTCTTTATATTCATTGTATATTTTTTCAGGATAAATCTCTTTTGCAAAACTTTGATACAAAGCGTGAACATCACCGCTTTCGGCCAGAGATATCCATTTTTCAATTACTTTGGTCTGTTCTGGCTTAATATGAGAAGAAGTCGAGCCTAGGACAAGCTTCTTTATAAGATCGGGATATTCAATGGCCATGACCATCGCGATCATTCCCCCTTGAGAAGCACCGAACAGAGAAATGTCTTTTAACCCCAGCTCTTTGATTGCTTTTATCGTGTCATAGGCCATCTCGTGGATAGAATAGTTCTCAGGAATGGCTTCTCGTCTGTCGAATACATAAATAGTGAAGTTGTCTTTTATTCTTGAAGAATATTCGGCTTCAACTGCATTTGCTGCTCCCATTACGCTTTGAATACTAAGGCCCGGAATTATAACCAATGTGTTTATTCCGGTGCCGAATTTGAAGAAGTTCATTGAAAAATCAGGTGTTATAACCTTACTTAATTCTGCCATTTATTGTTCCCCTCACGTGATTATTGTTCTTTTTATCATATCACAATTTATGTACCTTCAATATTTCGAAAATAAAAAATAAAAAGAAAAAAAGGTATTGTAAACGCTTACATTCCTGTGGTATAACAATAGGTGTAAAAATTCATTTTGAGAACAAATGTAAGAGCTTACATTTTAGGAGGATATGGGTAATGGAATTATTAAACTATGATGTACTTGAAAAATCGGGCTACACAGGTTACGTTCTTAAGGATGCGCCTGTAAAGGTGCTCCAGTTCGGTGAAGGAAACTTCCTCAGAGCATTCGTTGATTATTTCTTTGACATCAGCAATGAAAAGGCTGGCTTTAACGGCAAGGTAGCTCTTGTACAGCCAATTGCACAGGGACTTACAGAGCTTGTCAACAAGCAGGAAGGTCTTTATACACTTTACCTTCGCGGAAGCGAGAACGGACAGAAGGTAGATGCAAAGAGAGTTATCTCAGCTGTAGATTCATGCCTTAACCCATATGATAAGGCTGATTTTGACAGAATGATGGAAATTGCAGCAAGTGATGATCTTGACATCATTGCATCTAACACAACAGAAGCAGGTATTGCATATGATCCTTCATGCAAATTTGAGGATGTTCCTGCAAACAGCTTCCCTGGAAAGCTTACACAGGTTCTTTACACAAGATTTAAGGCTGGTAAGAAGGGGGTAGTTGTTCTTTCATGCGAGCTTATCGACAACAACGGTAAAGAGCTATTAAAGTGCGTTAACCAGTACATTGACCAGTGGAACCTTGGAGAAGAGTTCAAGACTTGGGTAAACAATGACAATATTTTCTGCTCAACACTTGTAGACAGAATCGTTCCAGGAAGAATCCGTGATCCTAAGGAAGTAGAAAAGCTTGAGGAAGAGAACGGATATCATGATGAGCTTATTGATGTAGGTGAGATCTTCGGAGTCTGGATCATTGAAGGACCTGAGGGACTTGAAGACAGACTTCCATTCAAAAAGGCCGGAGTGAATGTTCACGTTGTGCCTGATGTTATGCCATACAAGCACAGAAAGGTTCGTATCCTGAACGGTGCTCACACAGGATTTGTTCTTGGTGCTTATCTTGCAGGATTTGATATTGTTCGTGACTGTATGCACAATGACAATGTTGCAGGTTTCATGAACAAGATGTTAAGTGAAGAGGTTATCCCAACACTTGTTGACCACCTTGATGAGAATGATCTTAACGAGTTTGCTGCTGCAGTTAAGGATAGATTCAACAATCCATTCGTTAACCACGAGCTTATGTCTATTTCACTTAACTCAACAAGTAAGTGGAAGGCTAGAAATATGCCATCATTCCTTCAGTACATTGAGAAGAATGGAAAGCTTCCTGTTTGCCTTACAATGTCACTTGCAGCATACATCGCATTCTATTCAAACGATGTACAGGAACTTACAGATGCAGGACTTGTATGTAAGAGACCAGCAGGCAATACATACACAGTAAGTGATGACAGATGGGCTCTTGAGTTCTTCTATGATCACAGAAATGATTCAGAAGAAGACCTTGTAAAGGCTGTTCTTTCTAATGAGAAAATGTGGGATCAGGACCTTAACAAGATTGATGGTCTTACAGATGCTGTTATTGCAGACCTTAAGAAGATTCATACAGAAGGCGCAGAGAAAGCATACGCTAGCTGCCTTTAATACATAATAAAAAACGCCTCGTTATGAGGCGTTTTTTTATGCAATAATATCAGACTCTTGTTGTCCATTTGGAGCAGTCAATTACTTCAGTAGCAAGATCTGAATAGAAGTCAGGCTCATGGCAAACCATAAGAACTGTGCCTTTATATTCTTTTAGTGCTCTGTGAAGCTCATCCTTGGCATCAACGTCAAGATGGTTAGTGGGCTCGTCCAGAACAAGGAGATTAGATTCTCTGTTCATGAGTTTGCAGAGTCGGACCTTTGCCTGCTCACCACCTGAAAGAACTTTACACTTACTTTCGATATGTTTGGTGGTAAGACCGCATTTTGCAAGAGCAGAGCGGACTTCATACTGTGAAAATCCGGGGAATTCATTCCATATTTCTTCCATACAGGTTGTTTCAATATTAGGAGACATTTCCTGTTCAAAATACCCTATAGCAACGTTTTCGCCTCTTGTAACCTTTCCTGATATTGGAGGAATGATGCCCAGGATGCTCTTTAGAAGAGTACTTTTTCCAATTCCGTTTGCACCTGTAAGTACTACGAATGTATTTCTCTCAATAGCAAGAGTCAAGGGCTTTGAAAGAGGTGTATCGTAGCCAATGACGAGATCGCTAAGCTCAAACAGGAATTTACTTGGTGTTTTGGCGGTTTTAAAGAAGAACTCTGGCTTTGGTTTCTCCTGAATTTTCTCTATGATGTCCATGTTATCAAGTTTCTTTTGACGGGCCATGGCCATATTTCTTGTGGCTACACGGGCTTTGTTTCTTGCAACGAAATCCTTGAGTTCTGCGATTTCCTGCTGCTGACGGTTGTAGGCTGCCTCTCTTTGAGCTTTTTTAGCCTCATAGACTTCCAAAAACTTGTCATAATCGCCTACATATCTGTCTAGACTGTGTGTCTGGCCGTCCATGTGATAGATTATATTGACTACGTTGTTGAGAAATGGAACGTCATGAGATATTAGTATAAAAGCGTTTTCGTATTCCTGAAGGTATCTTGTGAGCCATACAATATGTTCGGCATCAAGATAGTTGGTGGGCTCGTCTAAAAGCAGGATATCAGGCTTTTCCAAAAGAAGTTTTCCAAGGAGGATCTTTGTACGCTGACCACCTGAAAGTTCTGTAACATCTCTGTCAAGACCAAGCTCAAGAAAACCAAGTGCCCTTGATACTTCTTCTATTTTTGAATCGATGAGATAGAAGTCGTGATTGGTCAAAAGATCTTGAATTGTGCCAAGTTCTTCCATGTATTCTTCAAGCTTTTTCTCATCTGCGTCCCCCATGGCGTCACAGATCTCATTCATTCTTTTTTCCATGTCGTATAAAGGCTCGTAGGCAGAAGCAAGGACATCCCTTATGGTCATGCCTTCCTTAAGGACAGCGTGCTGATCGAGATAGCCGACTTTAACATTTTTTGCCCATTCAATCGTGCCTGCATCCGGCATGAGCTTACCTATTATTATGTTCATGAAAGTTGACTTTCCTTCACCGTTAGCTCCAACAAGACCGATGTGTTCTCCTTTGAGAAGTCTGAAAGAAACATCATCAAAGATTGCCCTGTCGCCAAAGCCGTGGGTAAGATGCTCAACATTTAAAATACTCATAAAATATCCTCACTGACAAACTTACTTATTTATTAACGCCATTTCCGAGCGCAATATGATTATTATAATTGAAAATAAGATTGTTGTGAATAAGTCATTAAAAAGCTGATAAAATACTACTCGTGAACTATAAAGGAAAAAGCTGTCGCCACAAAAAACACTAATAGTACCCTTTGGGGTACTTTCTTCATAGAACCATATACTATACAATAAAATTCGGATGAAAGAGCTAGATGATGTGAACTGGAGGAATCATCTAATGGGGTATATTAAAATTTCTAAAGTGTATGAAAAGTTAAAAAAAGCGGAGGAGTTTTTTTCTCCTGTAATAATGACTGCAGCCAGCGGATGGGGGAAAAGTGCTGCTGTTGAATATTATTATCGAAGGAAGAGCCCACTTACTTTATACTGCGAAAACGGAAAGCTTAATGAGATGCCATCGCCGGATTCTATCAGAAAAAGCATCGTGATTATCGAGGATTTACAGAGGCTGTCTGATGAAGAATCCATATCATATCTTAGAAAACTTATCAGAACATCAGGTATACAGGTCATTATGCTAACAAGAGGGCAGGTTCCGGGATATCTTGCTGCGGAAAACATGGATCTTGGCTTCGTTCGCATTCAAGAGAAGGATTTTGCTTTTGGAGAGAAAGAAGTTGCAGAGTTTTTTGAGGATAGAGGAGTTGAGATCAGTCCTACGGATGCTTTACTTGTGGCTGAGGCTTCACATGGTTATGCCAGAGCGATATATAGTTATTCCATGAGGATGGAAGGCGGAGTCAGATATTCGGATGAGATGAAAATATCAGTTTGGCTTGATATGTATCTTTTATGGGACGGGCAGATATTTAATCAAATTCCAAAAGAATTGGTTCGTTTTGCTATGAGTGTTTGTCAGTACGATTCGTTTACGCCTGAGATGGCTGAGTACCTGACAGGTAACACAGATATCTTTAAGGTTATAGAATACTGCAGACAAAACACTACGCAGCTGAGTATAGACAAGAACGGCAGTTATTGTATCAGACCTGAAGTAAGAGGCTACTATCGCTGGAAACAGAATCTTACCTGGTCTGCAGAAGAAAAAAATGAGAATTTCAGTAGGGCAGCATATTATTATGAGATGCATGGTGATATTACCAATGCCCTTAAATTCTATAAGAAGTCCGGAGAAACCAGGCATGTAAAAGAACTTCTTATAAAAAATGCCAACACACATCCGGGAATCGGACACTATGTTGAGACAAAAGACTATTATTTTGAGCTTCCTTTAGATGAATTCAAGAATTCACCGGTTTTAATTTCAGGGATGAGTATGTTGTATAGTCTTATTCTTTTACCGGAAAAGTCTGAAGAGTGGTACGACAAGCTGGTTGAACTATACCATGACAAAATGATAAGTAAGGAACTGAGAAAAGAAGCAAAAGCAAGAATTGCTTATCTGGATATAGGACTCCCTCACAGGGGAACCAAGGGAATACTTGGGATTATGAAAAACGTATTTACCATGTTGCAAAACGGCGATGTGGTTTTGCCTGAGTTTTCTGCTACTGGGAATATGCCATCTATCATGAATGGCGGACTTGATTTTTGTGAGTGGTCCAAAAATGATGTTCAGATAGCGAAGTTCATGGGAAAACCTGTATCGACGATACTTGGAGACTTTGGAAAGGGCTTGGTAACCTTGTGCCTTGCTGAAAGTGGATTTGAAAAAGGTACAATGTCAGCATACGAAGTTTTGACCAGATGCAGTGATGGCTTTGATGCTGCTACTCATGGTGGGAAGATAGAGATGTGCTTTGTTGCTGTTGGGATTCAGGTCAGACAGCATCTTATTGAGGGACAGTATCCATCTGCCAAGCGAATATTTGATTCATTTACGGAAAAGACAAAGCTTGAAGATGCAGATCAGCTTTCTGGAAATATTGCTGCATTTGGCACATGGTTATCTCTTTTTGCCGGATCAGGGGATTCAATAGATGAGTATATTAATAGCATTCCTGATGCGAAGGTGACTTTTAGTACTTTTGACAGATACAGACAGATGATCAAACTTCGTTGTTATATCGCAGAGAATCGCCTTGAGGAGGCTTTTGATCTTACAAATTTCATGACCGGTTATTTCTGTTCTTATAACAGAACTATGTACTGGATTGAAAATGAAATACTGAAGTCAATAATACTTTACCGATTAGGGGATTCTTATTGGAAAAAGGTTCTTCATGATGCGCTGAAAAAAGCCAGCGAATATCATTTTGTAAGGATGGTAGCAATCGAGGGGGCTGCGATTCTGCCACTTATAAAACAAATGCGTGAAGATGGAGGCTTGCGAGATATTGAGGAGGAGTATGCTTACTGTGTTTATTATGAGTGTATAAAAGTGACTTCAAGTTTTCCTGATTATCTGAAGTTTATTCCAAGAGATAATGTATCTCTTACAAACCGTGAATTTCAGGTTTTGTCACTTTTATGTGCCGGAATGCCTACAGATGATATCTGTAAGACACTGGGAATATCTTATGATGGACTAAAAAAGCATAACAAAAATGTTTATCGAAAACTTGGTGTAAAGGGTAGAGCTGAGGCGGAAAGAAAAGCTTCTCAGCTCGGCCTGATACATCGGGGAGTAATTAGTTAGGAGGCACAACTAAATTGAGGTGGAAGATAGGAACTGAGCTGTTGCGTGATTGTGGGTTATGGGTCTGCCTTCGTGACAAAAGAAAAAGAATTAAAAAAGAGGATATAGAGATTGTAAAACTGATGGAACAGGGAGTGGTAGATGAT
Organism: Butyrivibrio sp. AE2015; assembly: GCF_000420825.1. Taxonomy (GTDB): domain Bacteria; phylum Bacillota; class Clostridia; order Lachnospirales; family Lachnospiraceae; genus Butyrivibrio. Next base: position 37,948 of record NZ_ATVR01000007.1, read on the forward strand.
GACGAACTAATAAAAGCAGTTTCGAAGATTTCCGGAAGTGATGCGATCACTACAGGCTTTAGATTGGCTCAATTCGTAGAGGATTATGGTGACTTTATAGCAGAAGCCCAAAAATCTTCAGTGTTTGGAATGTAAGAATATTTATATTGAAATATAAAATGTTGCATATGCCGTTAAAAATAATGGTGACTTTTTGGATTTAATGTAGTAAAATAAAAACCTTGCTGTAAAGATATTATGGAGGTTTTACAAAATGGATTCAAAACGTATGAAATGGACCACGTTAGCGTTCATGGCATTTTCAACCGTATGGGGTTTTGGAAATGTATTAAATGGTTTTCTTTATTTTAACGGCACACAGGTAATGTTCAGTTGGGTGCTTATGTTTGCACTTTACTTTGTGCCATATGCACTTATGGTTGGTGAGCTTGGCTCTGCTTTCAAAACATCAGGCGGCGGCGTAAGCTCATGGGTACTTAGCACAACAGGCCCTAAGGTTGCTTACTATGCAGGCTGGACTTATTGGGCTTGCCATATAACTTATATTGCTTCGAAGTCTTCAGGTGGTCTTAAGGCGCTTAGCTGGGCTGTTTACAGAAATGGTGAGAAATATGATTCATTCCCGACATTTGCTGTTCAGCTTGTTACACTTGCTGTTCTTTTGATTTTCTGTTACGTGGCTTCAAGAGGACTTAACCCTCTTAAAAAGCTTGCAACTCTTGCAGGAACAAGTATGTTTGTAATGTCTATTCTTTACATCATAATGATGTTCGCTGCACCAGCTATCAATCCACAGGGCGGTTTTGTATCACTTGACCTTAGTATTAAGAGCCTTATTCCTCAGTTTAATGTCAAGTATTTTACATCACTTTCAATACTTGTATTTGCTGTAGGTGGTTGCGAGAAGATTTCTCCTTATGTTAATAAGATTGATAATCCAAGTAAGGGCTTCCCAAGAGCTATGATAACGCTTGCTGGAATGGTTGTAGTTTGTGCTATGCTTGGAACAGTAGCAATGGGTATGATGTTTGATCCTGCAGAGATCAATGCTAGCGCAGACAGCTTTAATGCATATAACTCAAACGGAAGTTATTGGGCATTCCAGAAACTTGGTAATTACTATCACATTGGTGATACACTTCTTATCATTTATGCTATTTGCAATGCAATCGGTCAGCTTTCAACTCTTGTTATCAGTATTGATGCACCTCTTCGTATGCTTCTTGACAATGAGGATGCAAGAGAGTTCATTCCTTCAAAGCTTCTTAAGAAGAATGATGCTGGCGCTTATGTAAATGGTATTAAGCTTGTAGCTTTATTGTCAGGAGCTATTATTCTTATCCAGTCATTTGTTCCTGGTGCAGCTGTGGTTCTTAAGCAGCTTACAAAGCTTAATTCAGTGTGCATGCCACTTCGTTATCTTTGGGTATTCTGGGCATATATCGCTCTTAGAAAGGCTGGAGATAAGTTTAAGCCTGAATATAGATTTGTTAAGAATCAGGGCGTAGCTCTATTCTTTGGAATATGGTGCTTTGGAGTAACAGCAGCAAGCTGCATACTTGGAATGTATGATGCAGATCCGTTTACATTTGCACTTAACGTTATTACACCACTTGTACTTACAGCTCTTGGAGTGATTCTTCCTATAATTGCCAAGAAAGAAAACAAAAATACAGCAGCAAATACAGCTGCATAATTAAAAAAATAGATACTGCCAGGGTGCATGAATAATATGCCTTGGCAGTATTTTTTTGCCATAATATATTTTTACTCGTATAAATAAGTGTATAATTAATTAGGATATAATTATGAGGAGGAACTACAATGGCAGATAAAAGAAATATGATAAATGATAGCGTTCTTGAAAATGTAAACGGTGGCGCAGGCGCAAGTTCTGCTGAGTTCAGGGCTAGAAGAAAAGAGTTTGATGATGCCTGGCTGGCTTTGAAGATGGAGGCGTGTGGTTTCTCTGGCATGAAAATGGCTGAACTATATGATGAATGGGAGTTTGCAGGGTATGCTCCGGATGCTGTAACCTTCCTTGCTACCAAAAAGGGTTAAATGGAATATTACTCATATATGGTCAGGTGCGCAGATGGCTCGTTTTATTGCGGGTACACCAATGACCTGGAAAAAAGAATAAAGACTCATAATTCAGGTAAGGGGGCTAAGTATACCAGAGCCCGCTTACCTGTTGTTTTGGTGTATTATGAAACCTTCAAAACCAAGGAAGAAGCCATGAGCAGAGAGTGGCATTTAAAGCGCCTTACGCATTCCCAAAAGGAAAAAATGGCATGTAAATAAGTGTTGCAATTACAAATATATAGTTATAGAATACAAGTGTACTAGTAAACATAGTACACTTATTTTTTTGTAACTAAATCTATATTGTTAAACAATGGGTGAAGAAAATGAAGCTTATTGATTATCAAGATAGCAGACCAATCTATGAGCAGATAGTTGAGAATTTCAAGATGCAGATCTTTAAAGGTATTTTGCAACCGGATGATCAGATGCCATCTGTCAGAAGTCTGTCTATGGAGCTTTCTACAAATCCTAATACTGTACAAAAGGCATATGCTGAACTTGAAAGGCAGGGATTTATCTATACTGTCAAGGGAAGAGGCAATTTTGTAAAAGACAGCACCGGCTTACTTAAAGATAATAAAAAGGAAGAACTGATAAAAGCCGTTGTTGACCTATTTGTAGAGGCAAAAGAAATTGGAATACCACTAGAGGAACTTGTAGAGGAAATAAAGCTAAGGCTTGGGGAGAATATGCAAAGCGGAGGAGAATTAACATGATTGAGTTACTGGACCTGGATAAATCCTATGACGACATCAAAGCTGTCAATCGTGTTTCACTGAGCATTATGGACGGCGAAGTATTCGGACTTGTAGGAACAAATGGGGCAGGAAAGAGTACTATTCTTAGAATAATCGCAGGAGTTATACAGCCGGATCTTGGTATTGTATGTGTAGATAACAGGCCGGTGTATGACAATCCAGATGTAAAAAAAGATATCTTTTACATTTCTGATGATCAGTATTTTTTACCTAACAGTAGTCCTGAGGATATGGCAGAGTACTATGAGGGAATATATGAGAAGTTTGACAAACTTAGATTTTATAAGATGTGTAATGGTTTTGGACTTGATACAAAGCGTAAGATCAGTACTTTTTCAAAGGGAATGAAAAAACAGATCTCAATCCTGCTTGGTATATGTGCCGGAACCAAGTACCTTCTCTGCGATGAGACCTTTGATGGCCTTGACCCGGTTGTAAGACAGGGAGTTAAGAGTTTGTTTGCGGCAGAGATGGAAGACAGGGGGCTTACACCGGTGATTGCATCTCATAACTTAAGGGAGCTTGAGGATATCTGCGATCACGTAGGACTTCTCCATAAGGGCGGAGTGATACTCTCAGAAGATATCAGCGATATGAAGCTTAACATGCAAAAAGTCCAGTGTGTCTTTAGTTCTGATGAGGATGAGAAAAATGCTCTTGAAGGATTAGATATTCTTTTACATGAAAAGAGGGGGCGTCTTCATACAATTACTATGAGAGGCGAAAGAGAAGAGATTGAAGCGGCATTCAAACGTGGCAATCCAGTTTTCTTTGAGGTGCTCGCGCTATCATTAGAGGAGATATTTATCAGTGAGACGGAGGTAGTTGGGTATGACATCAGGAAATTTATCCTTCAGTGAAAAAATTAAGAATCAGAAAAAATATATTACAAGAACTCTTTGGACAGCTCTTGTAGCTCTTCCTTTTGTGGCAGGCTATTTTATTTTTGGTGTGATCCTGCTTGTTTCAAGGTGCATCAATTATGCTGCTATGTACGGACAGTCAGATGTAGTTCTTAAGGCTGAAAAATGCAAAGCAGTTTCTATGGTAATGGGAATAAACAGCATTGCCTTTGGACTTGTGACATTGGTTGCGATTGCGTTTGCATTTCAGGGTTTTTCCTATGTATTTAACCAAAGCCAGATGGATTTCTATCTTAGCCAGCCAACGACGAGATTTCAGAGGCTAAGGAAGAACTACGTTAATGCTTTTGTTACATTCCTTATTATCTTTGGCTTAGTTGAGCTTATAGCTTTTTTGATCGCCATAGGTATGGGAGCGGTAAATAATGCAGTTTTGTTCTCGGTACTGATTGAGTTTTTGAGATCTGTAGTATTATTTCTTACAGTATATAATGTGACTGTACTTGCGATTATGCTCAGTGGAACAATGCTTTCAGCATTTCTTCTGACAGGCTTTTTTGCAATTGTTTCTGTAGCAATAGCTGCTGAAATAAGAGGGCTAAAAGAGATATTCTTTAAAACTTTTTCTTATTCGGAAGGTTTTGGCGCTATTTTGTCTCCCTTATATGACAGATTATATGCTTGGTATAAAACAACTTTTAATTATGATGATGTATTTTCTGCGAAAGCAGTTTTTGATTCTGCAAAAGGCAATTTGAGACTTGATATAGATACGCTTATTGTCGGAGTTATTGCTTTTATCTTTGTGATCATTTTCAGCAAGAAAAGAAAAGCTGAGATGGCGGGAAAAAGTTTTGTTTTCAGACCGTTTAGATGGTGTATTAAAGTACTGGTCAGCATTATGGTTGGAACTGCTGCAGGAATACTGGTCTACATGATGAACGACTATGTATGGAATGATAAACTCTACATCATGATGTGCGTTATCATGCTGCTTGCCACAGCTTTAACCGGGTGCTTTATTGAGGTCATCCTTGATGCCAATATCAGGAGATTTACTAAGGGCAAGCCTTCAACAATCATTGCGGTCTGCATGGTTCTTTTGATGTTTGTGATACTAAGAGGAGATCTTATTGGCTATGATTCCTATGTCCCTGCACCTGAAAAGGTTGAGAGCTGTGCAATCCTTGAAGATGACTATAACTTCAATGTGTGGATCGGCCGAGGCGTGTTTGGAGATGGGTACTGTGAAAAGCACATGCACATAACAGATGTTGACTCTTTTATCAAACTGGCATCTATCGGAATGGATGGAAGAAAAAACTATGATACGGACTCTTATTATTCCAAGGGTTATGATCTCTCAATACTCTATAGGATGAAAGATGGCAGAAAAATATACAGAAGCATTTTTGTGCCATATGATACCGATGAAGCACTTATGGACAGTATTATTTCAAGTGAAGAGTATAAAAAAGGCCATTACATCTGCTTTGATGATGAGGCTATTAGAGAAATGACAGGTTCCAACGTGGGTAACAATAGTGTTTCTTACGTTTCTGCCGGTGGAAGGAAAAATGACGATACCATTACCTATTCTGAAATCAGTGATGCTTACAGGAAAGATATTTTAGAGAGTGCCAATTATTCATACCTGAAATATAATCAGCCAATTGGTAGTTTGGAATTTTCCAGTAATGGGACTCATTATGTAAACGTTTCTGTTCCTGTTTATGAGAACAGTACAAATCTGCTGAAACTTCTCAAAGACCATAACATCTATGTTGAGCCCAAGCTTACACCTGAGATGATAAGCAGCATAAGAGTTGATAATTATTATCCGGGTTATAACATTGATGATATTGATTCCGGCAAGCTCCTGCGTGATGAGGAAGTGATGACAACAAGTGCTACATACGATCCTGTAAAAAATAGCGAAGAAGTGTCAGAAATACTTCAAGATATCATTACTTCAGATTATAATGGAAATTGGTATGATTATAGTCAGAAAGACAATAAATTCAGTGTTGTAATAATGAGAAAGACTGATGACAGCGATTATTATGGGAGTAATGGAGTATATTATTCATTTTTAAAGGGGAAAGTTCCTGAGTTTGTAGTTAAGGATACTGAGTAAAGTTGTGTTTAAGTTTTGTGTTAGGGTGAGGAGAAAATTACAAAGATTATTCAAAGGGGAGCTTTCTTCAAATGAGCGAAAGAGCCTTGTATCATGGCTCTTTCTTGCTCCGTCATTATTGGGAGTTATGCTGTTTTTTGTGGCTCCCTTTGGAGTTGTTATCTATTATTCTTTGATAAATAATCCCATTCAAAAGAATTTTGTAGGTTTTGCTAATTATATAAACGTCTGGAACAATGGTGCCTTTAAGCTGGCGGGGATAAATACCTTCAAGTTTTCGCTTGTGGCAGTTCCCCTTGCGGTTTTATTATCTCTCTTTTTAGCTGCAGTAATGGAAGCCAGGATACCCTTTAAAAGCTATTTCAGGTCATTCTTTTTAAGTCCTTTAATGGTTCCGACAGCATCTGTTGTTCTTATATGGCAGGTAATGTTTCACTATAACGGCCTTATAAATAATTTCACTGCTGTTTTTGGTGCAGACAAGGTTGACTGGCTTAAATCAGATAAGGCACAGGTTGTTATCATAGCTCTTTTCCTATGGAAAAATCTTGGCTATAACATGATCCTGTTTATGTCGGCCCTTGCGAGTATTCCCAAAGAGCTTTTAGAAGTGGCATCTCTAGAGAATGCATCCAAATTCCAGGTGTTCTGGCTTATAAAAGTGAGATATATGTCATCATCGATACTGTTTGTGACAATAATGTCCCTCATAAACTCTTTTAAGGTTTTCAGAGAGATATATCTTATGACGGGCGATTATCCGGTGGATTCGCTATATATGCTGCAACATTTTATGAACAATACATTTGCTTCTCTGGATTACCAAAAGCTATCTGCTGCAGCGATAATAATGTTTATAGTAGTAACGGGTCTTGTATACATCATGTATGCTGTTGAGAACTACTACGGAAAGGATGTAGAAGGGTAAGACAGCATGAACATGTTACAAAAAATGTATAGGAAAAAGAGGCGTATAGATAATTTTAAGACCGCGCTGGTAACGATTGCAGCTTTTGCATTTGCGATTATTTTCCTTATGCCTATCATACTGACAATCACTAATTCATTTATGTCATCGTCAGAGATAAATGCCAACTACGGTTCGATCTTTGCAACGACTCAAAAGGGCGGAAAAATATTTATTTCCAAGACTGTTAATCTGAAATTCATTCCGGATATGGTCACATTTGCCCAGTACTTTACGGTTTTATTTAAGAGTCCGCAGTATCTTTTGAAGTTTTGGAACTCCATCATATATGTCGTTCCGATAGTAGGTATTCAGCTTGGAATTGCGACTTTGGCAGCATATGGATTTTCGAGATATGACAGCAGAGTTAAAAGAGCTATCTTTTTTGCCTATATAATAATGATGCTTATGCCTTATCAGGTTACGCTTGTTCCAAATTTTCTGGTTTCAAAGGCCATAGGAATATATGGGACAAGGTGGTCTATATGGCTTCCGGGATTCTTTTCACCATTTGCGGTATATCTTTTGACCAAATTTATGCGTAGGATTCCCACGGAAGTATTGGAGGCTGCCTCAATAGATGGGGCAGGTGAGTGGTACATTTTCTCAAGGATCAACATGCCATTATGTAAAGGAGGAATTGCTTCAATTGCTATACTTGTATTTTTTGATTATTGGAATATGGTTGAACAGCCTCTTATTCTTTTGGGTGATCCGGATCTTCATCCGCTTTCTGTATTTCTTTCTAAGATAAATACAGGTGAAATCAGTCTTGCTTTTGCAGTTGCGGTAATTTATCTCGTGCCGCCGCTTCTTATATTTTTATATGGCGAGGATTATCTGGTAGAGGGTATATCTTACCAGGGAGGAATAAAGGGATAAGAGTTTTGCAATTATTTTAGTTACAAGGGGAGTTTTGTTATGTCAGAGAACTTTGACGAGAGAAAAGATTTAATTCAGCCAAAAAAGGAAACAAACAGAAAAGATATGGTAAAGAACGTTGCAATCGCCTTTTTGTCGGTAATGCTTGTTCTTACATTCTTTTCAAACACCATTATGAACTATACTCTGCCTCAGGTAGCGACAGTTCAGATAGAGAGCGGATCAATTAGTCCGCAGATAAGGGGAACCGGAACAGTTACTGCGGAGGACCCATATAATATCACGGTAAAAGAAACAAGAAAAATTTCAGGCGTAGCTGTTAAAGAGGGTGCTCATGTAGAAATCGGAGATATCATCTACTACCTGGAAGATAAAGAGTCGGATGAACTGGTTAAGGCAAAAGAGACACTTGACACCTTGGAGCTTGATTATGAACAGATGATGTTTTCAGGTGATGTATCAAGTGCAGTGATCTCAAATGTCAGAAATGGAAAGACAGCCTCTTATGATTCATATCAGGCTCAGGTAGGGGCAGTGCTTGATACTTATAACGCAGCCCTTTCCGCTGACAATGCGGCACAGGCAGAGCTCGATTACATAAGTAACCTGATGGATTATGAAAAGGCGGGGATTGATTACAATACAGCAACACCGGAATACCTTATCGCTCAGGCTACTTCAGATATGACTAAGGCTGCAAATAATGGAGATACCGACAGGGTTGATGAACTTGAAAACTTCATGGCAGAGCTTACAAGAGACAAGTCACAGCTTTCAACCTATAGCTCTCAGCAGGGTTACAGCTATTCACAAAAAATTTCTCAGGCAACTGAGAAAAAAGCTCAGACTGCAGCAGCTTTAAAAGAGGCAGAAAGAGTTAAGGAAGATCAGCTAAAGAGCATCAATATTGAAATATCTCTTTGCCAGAAGAGAGACAAGATAACCGAGCAAAAAGAAAAGATTGCAAAGCTTGAGGCTGAATCTGTTGGCGCATCCGTAAAGTCACCTGTTGCAGGAACAGTATCTTCTGTTAATAAAGTGGCAGGTGAGTCAACTTCTGCAGATGAGACAATCGCAGTTATTCAGGTTGACGGAAAAGATATGACAACAAGCTTTTCTGTAAGCAACTCTCAGGCGCAAAAGCTTAAGGTTGGAGATGCTGCTCAGCCACAGAATGCATGGCAGTTTAGCTCAAACTTCAAGGCTACACTCACATCTATTAAAAATGACAAGCAGGATCCGGCAGGTAAAAAGCTTCTTACCTTTAAGATCGAGAGTACAGAAGTTACACCAGGTCAGAGCATTTCCCTGGCAATCGGTGAAAGAAGTCAGGAATACGATATGATAGTACCAAACAGCGCTATCAAAACAGATACTAACGGCAAGTTTGTGCTTATTGTTAAGAGCAAATCATCACCACTTGGAAACAGATATACAGCCACAAGAGCTGATGTGACAGTTGTTGCATCTGATGACAAGAATTCAGCTATCACAGCTGCGATTGATGATTATGAATATGTCATCACAACTTCCAATAAACCTGTAAAAGCAGGAGAACAGGTAAGGCTTTCTAACGAGTAATGAAGACAAAGATTAAAGAGATACAGAATAGTTTAATACAGCTTTTTAAGAATAAAGTCTTTATCCTTGTGATCATTCTTGTTGTAGTTGACCTTCTTTTGGGAGTATACAGCAGTGCTCTTATCAGCAGACTTCCTGAACAGGCAGAAGGCCAGAGGTGGTCTGATGGGAGAAAAATGACTCAGGTCAGTGCCTTTTTTACAGAAGACCAGCTTATAGATTCGGATTACATCAGAAAGCTTGAGTATATACTTCAGGCAAAAATGAATGATGTGGGCATTATCGAAGATGATGACGATGAAGGATCAGATAGCAAAGGTCCGGTGATTATTGATACACAGACACTTGATGAGACTAATGCAGATCCTGCATTAGAGCAGGAAGTTGATGATTCAAGGCTTTATGCAAGCTGTTACAGCGCCCAGGGGATCATATCGATCACTTTTGAAAATAAAACTGCAGATAAGGTGACGGCAATAGGAACGGAAGGAGATTTCTTTCTTTTCCACCCCTTAGAACTGATATCAGGAAGCTATTATGCACCGGACGCTCTTATGAAGGACGGTATTGTTATAGATGAGGATCTTGCCTGGCAGCTTTTTGGTTCCAATGATGTCGTTGGACAGATGGTAATGATCGGCCAGGTGCCCCATTATGTTTCAGGTGTTGTAAAAAGAGAAGAAGGCAAAATGCGAAAGGCTTCAGGCCAAAATGCCAGTATAGCCTATATTTCATATGACAGCCTGTGTAAGTATGGAACAATACTAAGCGGGCGTACAGAAAGTGCAGAGATTGCAGAGGATGGTACTACGGCTAGTAAAGGTGGTATAAATTGCTACGAAGTGGTAATGCCCGGACCTGTTGATGGAATAGTTGCTCAGATTGTAAAGGAAAGTGCAGCTTTGGATGATGCATATATTTCAGTCATTGATAACACTGAGAGATTTTCGTTTTTTGCCCTCCTTAATGTGATAATGTCCTATGGGACAAGGAGTATGTGGAACAAGGCTATTTTTTTCCCTTATTGGGAAAATCTGGCCAGAGGTTATGAGGATATTTTGGCAACGCTTCTTTTGATCAGACTTATATGCAGAACTATTGTAGTTGTTATTATTGTTCTGTTTATCATCAGATCTTACAGAAATAAGAAATGGACTGTAAGAGGAATATTTAATGATCTAATGGAAAAGAAATATGATTATGAGGTAAGACGAGCTCAAAAGAAGTTATGAGAGGAGAGATGTTATGAAAAGAAAAGTTTTATTTAAAAAGACCGGAGCGATAGCATTATCAATGGTTATGGCTATTGGAATGCTCGCCGGCTGCGGAAAAGAGAAAAGTGGTTCAGATGATAGTCTTTTAAATGAGGCAGCATCCGGTTCCAAAGATTATGTTTTTAAGATTGAAGATATGGGCGTTGATATTGACGGCAACAATATTTCAACAGTAAAAATTGCAGGAGACAAGGTTTATGCTGTTGATTATTACGGAGCAGATGGAAAAGGCGTTGCGGTTAATTCTTTTAACTACGATGGTTCAGGTTTAAATACAGTTTATCTTCCTAACAGTAACGGAGAGAGCTATAGCCGTTTTAGTTTTGATAAGGACGGAAATATTTATGCGCTTTTAGAGATCTATCATTGGGAAGATGATGGCGAGATGCATATAATGGATGAAGAGGAGAGCTCTAATGAAGCATCTAAGGAGTCCTCCCTTGAAACTGAAGTATCTACAGAGAATACAAGTAGCGAAGCATCGAGTGAGAATGTTTCTGCGGAGGGTGTTTTATCACAGGAAGCTTCAATTGATGGATCATCTGCAGATTCATCTTCAGACGATGATTTAGACAAAATGCAGGTTTCATATGATTCTTCTGCAGAAATGTATGATTCTTCTCAGGAAGAAAGATACCTTGTGAAATATGATGCCCAGGGAAATATGCTCTATAAATATGACATCAATAAAGACCTTGCTGAAGGCGATTATCTCCAGATATATGGAATGGTTTATTCAGAAAAGTATGGTCTTTTGCTAAATGATGGCCGTGGTATTGAGAAATTTGATGAAAATAACGGCTTTACTCTTGTTTATGATACAAGTAAGTCAACTGAATACAAAGACTCATATCTTGAGCTCTATCAGGGCTTTAATGGAAATATTTTCCTTGCAGGGTATGGAAATGATGGCTATTTAATTGCACCTATCGATGTAGAAAAAGGAGAAATAGGACAAAAATCAGCAGCTCTTGAGCGTTACAATAGCATGACAGTATTTGAAGGTAATGGATATGATCTGTATATCAGTACAGAATCAGCAATTTATGGTTATGACTTTAAGGCAGATAAGATTACCAAATTGCTTGACTATGTTGATTCCGATCTTTCAGCAACCTATTCGATCAGCGCAGCAGCAGCTATCAGCGACACAGAGTTTTTAGCTGTACTTCCTGATTTTGAGTATAATTATTCTCTTGAAAGACTTGTTAAAGTTCCTACTGATCAGGTAAAAGATAAGCAGGTGATCACTCTTGGGGGATCATTCATTGATTATACTGTAAGGCAGGCTGCTGTTAAGTTTAATCAGGAAAACCAGGATTATAAGATAAAGCTTGTAGACTATTCTGTATATAACACAGAAGATAACTGGAACGAGGGGACTAATAGATTTAATCTCGACATTGTTTCAGGTAATATTCCGGACATTATGACATTTGACAATGATTCACCAGTTGATAGCTTCATCAATAAGGGACTTTTCCTTGATCTTAATAGTTTTGTAAAAAATGACCCGGATCTTTCAAATACTGAATTTATTGATTCTGTTATGGATGCATTTAAGACGGGAGATAAGATGTATCTTATGGTCCCTGGGTTCAGCATTGCAACTGTAGCTATGAAGACTTCGCTTACTCAGGGCAAAAATGTACTATCTGTTGATGATATAGAAAAAATGATAGCCGACATGGGAATCAGCTATGATCTTGTCTGTGGACCGCAGAACCGTCAGGAAATGATGAACTACGGAATTGCTTTTTCAGGAAATAAGTTTATTGATTGGGAAAATAAGAAATGCAATTTCACAGATGAGAACTTCATAAAGCTTTTGGAATTCACCAAGAATTTCCCGGAGCAATACAATGAGTCACTTTGGGAGAGAAATCTTGACGATATTTACAGGTCAAATGAAGCAATTTTGAGTTTGACAGGTATTTATGGATTTGATCAGTATAAGAGATTGAAATATGGACAGTTTGGTGAGGATATTTCATTTGTTGGATTCCCTAATGAAAAAGGTGAGAACTATTCTACAATTGCCCCAAATACGACAATTGCAGTAAGTGCCAGAACAAAGAATGCAGAAGGAATATGGCAGTTCCTTAGAACATTTTACCTTGAGGAATATCAGGATAGCCTGGACTTTGATTTCCCTGTAAGAAAGTCCAGCTTTGATAAAAAAGCAAAAGAAGCAACAGAAGTAAAATATTATACAAATGATGATGGGACAAAGGAAGAAGAGGCAGAATACTATTGGATTGGTGATCAGGAGATCAAGCTTCCTCCGCTAACTCAGGAAGATGTTAAGTTTATAGAGGACTTTATCAACAGTTTGCATGAACCAATTACTTATAATGAGAGCGTTAACAACATCATTATGGAAGAAGCTTCTGCTTTCTTTAGCGGACAGAAGAGTGCTGATGAGGTGGCAAATATCATACAGAGCAGACTTTCAATATATGTAAATGAAAATTCATGATCAAACGATGCATATGAGGATTGCGAAGGTGTAGTAGCTTAAATCAAGCGATGCATATGAGGATTGCTTCGCAATCCTCATCCGCGCGTTCGCGCGGTATAATAAAAAGGGCAAATAAATATATTCATGTAAACATGAAAATTTACTTGCCCTTTTTATTGCATCGTTTGATATAAGCAGGATACGGGAATCGAACCCGCCTCCTTAGCTTGGGAAGCTAATATACTACCGATGTACTAATCCTGCATTGTGTGTCACACAACTATTATATTTTACTTTTATTGGCGCACAATTTCAAGTGGGCAAGGCAAATTTTTAGTGCTATAATTTCAATTAGGTAACTAAAATTTTTAGTATTGTATGGGAGAAAACAAAATGACAGAGGATATTAAAAAAGTTGCAGGCAAGGGGAAGAGCCTTGCAGGGGAATTTCGTGAGTTTATAATGCGTGGTAATGTAATGGATATGGCTGTCGGTGTTATCATAGGCGGCGCTTTCCAGAAGATCATAACATCACTTGTAGATGATATTATCATGCCGGTAATAAGCCTTTTGACAGGTGGAATAGACTTCAACAACATGTTTGTAAGTCTTGATGGAACAAGCTATGCAACACTTGAAGCTGCAAAGGAGGCTGGTGCTGCAACTCTTAACTATGGAACATTCATTACTGTAGTTATCAATTTTGTATTGATGGCTTTTGTTATTTTCCTTCTTGTTAAGTTTATGAACTCTGTAAGTAATAAGATCAAAAAGGAAGAGGAGGAAGCTGCTCCTACAACTAAGATCTGCCCTCGCTGTAAGAGTGAGATCAATATCGAGGCAAGCAGATGCCCTCACTGCACATCTGAGCTTTAAATTTGAATTGTCTTTTTGATAAAAATGTTGTATTGTAGCCCTTGTACATTGTTGTATAAGGGCTATTTCTTTATAATATAAGTAAGATTTCGAGTTTTTGGATAGGAAAAGAATTTATGACAAGCAGTAATTTAAGTAAAAAAGCATTAATAGCTATGAGCGGCGGAGTTGATTCAAGTGTAGCGGCTGCGCTTATGGTAGATAAGGGATATGACTGTATGGGCTGTACTATGCGCCTGTATGAGAATGATATGGTAGGAAAAGACCTTTTTGATACTTGCTGCAGTCTGGCGGATACTCAGGATGCAAGAGCAGTGTGTGACAGACTGGGGATTGATTACCAGATTTATCATTATGAAGCTGAGTTCAGAGAGAATGTTATAGAACCCTTTGTATGCAGCTATGAGAGAGGAGAGACACCTAATCCCTGTATCAGATGCAACAAGTATCTGAAATTCGATATCCTTTACCAAAAGGGAAGAGAAATGGGCTTTGACTACATTGTCACTGGTCATTACGCAAGGATAGAAGAGAAAGATGGTCATTTTTATCTGCTTAAGGCCAAGGATTTAAATAAAGATCAGAGCTATGTGCTCTATGATCTTACTGAAGAGCAGCTTTCACATACATTTTTCCCCCTTGGTGAGTACACCAAGACTGAGGCGAGAGGAATTGCTGAGGGAAAAGAGTTTGTTACATCTCATAAGAGTGAAAGCCAGGATATATGTTTTGTGCCTGACGGTGACTATGAAGCTATGATAAAGCGCTATAGAGGAAAAGAGTATCCAAAGGGCAATTTTGTTGATGTAAACGGAAATGTCTTGGGGCAGCACAAAGGAATTATAGGATATACGATAGGGCAGAGACGCGGCCTTGGAATCCCTGATAAAAAGAGATTATATGTAACAAAACTTGATGTTCAGAATAATCAGGTTGTTCTCGGTGACAATGAGGATCTGTTTAAGAGAGAAGTTCACATAAGAGATTTTCATTGGATAACAGGTGAGGCTCCTGAAAATGAGTTTAGATGCAGTGCCAAGATCAGGTACAGACACAAGGAACAGCCAGGAATTTGCTGCATAAATAATGATGGCAGTGCCATATTTACTTTTGATGAACCTCAAAGAGCTATAACTCCGGGACAATCTGCTGTTTTATATGATGGAGATTATGTTCTTGGCGGTGGAATTATTTCAAATATTTAAAAAAACACTTACATGATACCTTGAAATCTGTTATAATCGAAAATCGCTGAAAAAAAGATTTGAAGATTTCAAGGTATTATTGGAAACGCACATCCTTTGCCGGGTGATAACGAACAACACAGAGGTCTTCCCGTTTAAGAAAGAGAGGAACTTATTCTATGTTACCACAGAGCAAATTACAGGATGTGTTTTTTACTGCCTTAATGGCATTCGTTATGGTATATGCCATGATCGTTTACAACATTTCAATGAGTGTAGGCGGACTTCAAAACTTTGTATTCCTTGCGGCATTTAGTGAGATTATTATCATGTGGCCTATAGCTGTAATACTTGAGCTTTTATTTGTTGGAAAGCTTGCTCAGATTCTTGCTTTTAGATTTGTAACTCCTGGTGAGGATCCAATGATCATGATCATACTTGCTATTTCATCAATGTCTGTATGCCTTATGTGCCCACTTATGAGCCTTGCAGCAACAATTCTTTTCAAGAATGCAGGCAGTGAATTTATTAGCGTATGGCTTCAGACAACAGCTTTTAATTTCCCAATGGCACTTTGCTGGCAGATTTTCTTTGCAGGCCCACTTGTGAGAAATGTATTTGGGGCTATTATGAAAACATTCTTTAAGGGTAATAAAGCAGAAAAAGCTGCTTGATAGCACTCGAAAATAAAAAATAACCTCAGCATAGAATTATGCTGAGGTTATTTTTTTATAGTTTTGTGGATCCTCGCTCAATAAGTTCACCGGAGAAAATAGTTTTCTGAGGCATTTCATTTTGAGAAAGGGTTCCAATAAGGGTCTTAACAAGCTGTATGCACATATCTTCAAGACGATTATCGATAGAAGAGATAGGAGGTTCTGAGCAATGAGTAAGGATGGAATTGTTATATCCAATGATCTGAAGCTCTGCTGGAACCTTGATCTTATTTGCTCTTGCAAAATTCATTGCACCAACAGCTAAAAAGTCATCACTTGCTATAATTCCATCGAATTTCACACCCTTTAAATAGAGCTTTTCAATAAAGTTCTTAACTCCGTCTATATCTTCATTTGATCCCTTGAAACACTGAAGTAGCTCTTTTTTTACTGCTATATCATGAGACAACAGAGCGCTCTGATATCCGGCAAGCTTTTTTAATCCTGAATATGAATTGCTGTTGTAAAGGTAAAGGATGTTCCTGAGGCCTGCATTGAGCATCTTCTCTGTGGCATCCTGTGTTGCTTTATAATCATCACATAATGTGCAATACACATTATTGCAGTCGTAATCAGCATTAAGAAGCATTATGGGGACAGAAGCGGCAGCATCGTTGACATACATGTTGTCTTCGGGATTATTCATGATAAAGTTTGAACCGACCATTACGACACTGTCTACATGCTGTGAGAGTAGAAGATTAAGGGATTCTTTTCTGGAATCCATCTCATATCCGGTACAGCAAAGAACAGAATTATAACCATTTTCTCTCAGGTTTTGCTCAATATAGTATAAAGCCTTTGCCAGGTAAAGGTCAGAAGCGTCAGCGCATAAAATGCCGATTGTTTTCATTGAATTAAGGCCGAGACCTCTGGCGAAAGCATTTGGTTTATAGCCGTATTGTTCAATTATATCCATGACTTTTTTGCGTGTCTTTGGCTTAACGTTGGTGCTACCGTTTAAAACCCTTGAAACGGTAGCAATAGAAACGCCGGCCTTTTTGGATATGTCATAAATAGTCATCTGGTTGCTCATAGAATTATCTCGTTTCTAAAGGAAATTTGAAGTATCTTACAGCGTTATTGTAGGAGATATCTGCAGCAATCTCTCCGAGAATATCAAGATCTGATTCAGGATACTCGCCATTCTCAACAAGGCTTCCAAGGTAATTGCAAAGGATTCTGCGGAAGTAATCATGTCTTGTGTAAGATGTAAAGCTTCTTGAATCTGTAAGCATTCCTACAAAACCTGAAAGGTTGCCGGATTCTGCAACTGATTCAAGCTGCTGTTCCATACCGAGCTTTGTATCGTTGAACCACCAAGCGCTTCCCTGCTGGATCTTGGCAACAACAGGTCCTTCGTTGAATGCATTGAGAGTAGTGTTGATGATCTTGTTATCGCTTGGATTAAGGCTGTAAAGAATAGTCTTTGGAAGAGAGTTCTTTACATGAAGAGCGTTGAGAAAATCAGCAAGCTCGCCCATTGGATAATATGCACCGATAGTATCAAAACCTGTATCAGGACCAAGCTTTTCATACATAGGAGTGTTGTTATCACGTTTGCAACCGAAGTGAAGCTGCATTACCCAATCTCTCTTTGCGATTTCTTCGCCTTCAAAGAGCATGAACGCTGTTTCGAACTTAAGATCTTCTTCATATGAAATCTCTTCACCGCGAAGTCTCTTTGCAAAGATCTCCTCGATTTCTTCATCTGAAGCAGGTCTGTACATAACATATTCAAGAGCGTGGTCTGTTACGTTACATCCCTTTGAAGCAAAGTAATCAAGTCTTACTCTGAGAGCTTCCTTAAGGGACTTGAAAGAATCAACCTTAACACCGCTTACTTCTGAAAGCTTAGCAATGTAATCTGTGAATTCAGGCTTTGTGATATTCTTAGCCTTGTCAGGTCTCCATGCTGGAAGAACCTTAACATCGAAAGTAGAGTCTTCTTTGATCTTATCGTGCCATTCGAGAGTATCAATAGGGTCATCTGTTGTGCAGATCAAAGTAACGTTAGACATTTTAATGAGCTTTCTAACGCTCATATCAGGAGACTGAAGAACCTTGTTGCAAAGATCATACACTTCCTCAGCTGTCTTTTCATTAAGAACACCGTCATAACCGAAATATTTTTTAAGTTCAAGGTGTGCCCAGTGATAGAGTGGGTTGCCTACGGCTTTACCAAGGCACTTTGCAAACATAAGGAACTTTTCCTTATCTGGAGCATCGCCTGTCATATATTTTTCATCTACGCCAAATGCACGCATAAGACGCCATTTATAATGATCTCCTCCAAGCCAAACCTGTGTGATTGTCTCAAAGTGACGATCCTCAGCGATCTCCTTTGGACTGATGTGACAATGATAATCAAGTATAGGCATGTTTTCAGCATAGTCATGATAAAGCTTTTTAGCTGGTTCAGACTGTAAAAGGAAATCCTCATCCATGAATTTCTTCATTTCATAACCCTCCTTATATAATAATTATTTTTTTGAAAAAAACATGTAAGCATTTACATAATCAAAAAATATTATACTAGAGGGCTTTTTCAAATACAATAGATAAAAAGGCATAAATTTTGATTTCTTTTATAGTTGAAAAAGTCAAAAAGCGGTTGACCAAATTGTTTATTGCGGATATGATTTATGTAAGCAGAAATGAAAGAGCTTACATCTGCATGAATGCAGGGAAAGGGTAGGGTTATGAGTAACTTTTTAAAAATTCATCCACAGGATAATGTAGTTGTTTGTCTTGAACCTATGGCTAAGGGGCAGACACTGAAACTTTCAGATAATGAGAGCATAGAAATTGCACAGGATGTTCCGGCTGGACACAAGGTTGCGATCAAAGATATCAGGAATGGAGAAAATATTATTAAGTATGGATACGCAATAGGTCATTCCACAGAAGATATAACAAAGGGAATGTGGGTTCATACACATGATGTAAAGACAAATCTTGAGGGTATACTCGAGTACAAATATGAACCAGATAAGGATTATCTTGAAAAAAGAAAATCAATGGTTGGTTCAAAGAAGGCTTCATTTAAAGGCTTTGTCAGAGCAAACGGTAAAGTTGGTATCAGAAATGAGGTTTGGATCATACCGACTGTTGGATGTGTAAACAATATTGCAACCAAGCTTGCTGAGAAGGCTAATGCTTATGTGAAGGGCAGCGTTGATGAAGTTGTGGCATTTACACATAACTATGGCTGCTCACAGACAGGTGATGATCAGGAGCACACAAGAACAATCCTTTCTGATCTTATAAATCATCCAAATGCCGGTGGCGTGCTTGTTCTGGGTCTTGGATGCGAGAACAGCAACATTGATGTGCTTAAACCATATATTGGTGAAGTTGATGACAAGAGGGTTAAGTTCCTTGTATGTCAGGAATCTGATGATGAGATGCAGGATGGACTTAACCTGTTAAAAGAGATAATCGAAGAAGCAAGTTCCGATATAAGAGAGGAAGTTGATGCTTCTAAACTCATCATAGGCCTTAAGTGCGGCGGAAGTGATGGCTTCTCAGGCATTACAGCCAATCCTTTGGTTGGAAGAATATCAGACAGGATAATTGAGTGCGGAGGAACATCAATCCTTACTGAAGTTCCTGAAATGTTCGGTGCAGAGACTATTCTTATGAATAGATGTGTTTCAGAAGAGAAATTCAATGACACAGTTAATATGATCAATGGCTTTAAGGATTACTTCACAAAGCAGGGCGAGCCTATTTATGAGAATCCATCTCCTGGAAACAAGGCAGGCGGAATCACAACTCTTGAAGATAAGTCTCTTGGTTGTACCCAGAAGTCAGGTGATTTCCCTGTTATGAACGTCCTTGAGTATGGAGAAAGAACTGACGTTACAGGACTTAATCTTCTTTGTGCACCCGGTAATGACCTTTGCGCGGCAACTGCACTTGCATCATCAGGCGCACAGATAGTTCTTTTTACAACAGGAAGAGGAACACCATTTGCATGCCCTGTTCCTACTATGAAGATAGCAAGTAACAATACTATTGCAGATAAAAAGAGTAATTGGATAGATTTTAGAGCCGGACAGATCCTTGAAGGTCGCAGTTTTGAAGAGCTTACAGATGAGCTCTTTGAAAAGATATTAAGGACAGCATCAGGAGAGAAGCTTAAGAGTGAAGAAGCAGGCTTCCATGATATGGCAATTTGGAAGAGAGGCGTGACACTTTAATACTATGGCACCGGTATCGAGCTTAGATTCAAGATGACGGATCAGTGATGATGAGTTTGAAAGAAGAAGCTTTGGAAGCGTGATTTCATTTGTGCAATTTTCACAAACGATTTCCAAAATAAAAATGAGTTAAACGTTTTTGTCAGGAATAATTGACATGTAAGCACTTACGCAAACACAGTAAAAATGGTACTTTAAAGAAAAAGTATACAATGATGTCCGAAATTCAGCATAATTCACGCTTGAAAAGGTTTCCAGTACATGATAAAGTACATATTAAGGTAAGTGAAAACGCTTACATTTAGTAAACACACAATCTATATGGGAGGAAACATTTAGATGAAAAAGAAAGTTTTATCATTACTTTTGTCAACAGCTATGGTAGCTTCTCTTGCAGCATGTGGTAGCACAAGTGCAGAGACAACAACTACTACTGAGTCTGGCGACGCAACAGCATCACAGTCTGCTGATGCAACAGCATCTACAGACACTGCAGCTGCTACAGATGAAGAGTACACACTTGAGACTCTTAACATTGTAGTAGATGGTACACTTACAGCTACAGTTGAGAATGGTCAGGATGCATTTAAGGAGCAGTGGGAGAAGGCAGTTTCTGAGAAACTTGGTCATCCAATCACACTTAATATCAACCAGCTTGATCACTCAGACTATGCTGGAACAGTATCACGTCTCCTTACAACAGGAGCACCTGGTGATCCTGATTACCCGGATGCACTTATCATGAGTGCTACAATGTTCAGACAGTATGCTCAGACAGGTCTTCTTTGGGATATGGCCGATGCATATGCAAACGCTGAATTCCAGTCACGTATCACACTTCCTTCAATCAATGAGAACATGAAGGATGAAGAAGGACACCTTTACGGTTTTGCTCCTACATACGGAAACGGATGCGTTACTTACATTAAGAAGTCATGGCTTGATGCAGTAGGAATGAAGGCAGAGGATATCAAGACTTTTGATGACTACTACAACATGCTTCTTGCATTTACAAACAACGATCCAGATGGTGATGGCTCTAAGGGAACATACGGTGTTATCGCTGCTGGTTATGGTAAGCTTGATGAAGCTCCATACATCAACTATATGCCAGAGTTCTGGCAGGGAGCTTATCCTTCATTCTATGAGAAGGATGGAGTTTGGGTTGATGGTTTCACAGAGCAGGCTACAATCGATGCACTTACAAGACTTGCAAAGGGTTATGCTGATGGCGTAATCGATCCAGATACAGAAGAAGCTGGAACAAAGCAGGCTCGTGAGAAGTGGTTCTCAGCTGAGCAGTCAACTTCAGAAGGTGTATTCACATACTGGGCTGGCACATGGCTTAGAACACTTACAGACAATATGTCTAAGCAGGGCGTAGATGATGAACTTGGTGATGACAGACTTGTACAGCTTGCTCCTATTCAGGAGATCAAGGATACATGGGGCGGATATATCAACAGAGAAGCTCCTGTTTGGGTAATCACAGATGATCAGGATGGCAGCAATGCTCGTGAGCAGGCTATCTTTGATGCTCTTCTTGAGACAATGCTTGATGGTGACACAGTTCAGACACTTTGGACATATGGTGCTGAGGATGTTCACTGGTCAACACATGCTGAAAGCTTCACAACAAATGCTGATGATCCTGAGAAGAAGAAGGATTATGAGTATGCAGAGGGTGAGTTCCACCTTAAACAGTCTCCTAATGACCCTAACACAGTATGGAAGAAGAATCACCTTGATCCAGTACTTGTTATTGCTCCTCTTACAAACGGATTCGTTGATTCTGACGAACTTGTAACAGCTGGTAACAAGTTCTTCACAGAGAACTGTGTAGATGCTCCTCAGGCAGCTTCTTGTGAGACACTTACAGAAGTTAACGAAGAGCTTGTAACAGATAAGACAACTCTTATGAACCAGGTTGTAACTGGTGAAAAGACAGCAGAAGATGCTATCGCTGAGTACCTTGAGAAGTGGGGCGATGTATCAGCTCAGATCGTAGAAGAACTTAATGCACAGTAATAGTCTTTAATTTCTTCAACAGAAGTCTATTATTCCCATCCCTTTGGGGTATAAAAAATCTTCTTAGGGATGGGATTTTTTACGAAAAAATTTACGGAAATTTGCTATAATACAATTGTAACAAAACGTAAATTATGTATATTTGAAAGGAAGAGGATGCTATGAGTAAGAAGCAAACGGTTGCTATGACATCTACAGGAGCTCCAATCAATAAAAAGCCTCTTAGTACGCGCATCAAAAATAACTTTGGTTACTACTTGATGTTCCTGCCGGTTTTATTCTTTGTAATCATAATTTACTATTGGCCAATGCTTGGTGTAAGATATGCATTTTACACATATAAGCTTAGAAATATTGAGTTTGTTGGCCTTAAGAATTTCTATACCATGTTTGCAAAGAAAGAATTCTGGACTGCATTTACAAACACATTGGAGATTTCTATTACTAAACTATTAATCACGACTTTTGCATCAGTTCTTGTTTCAGTATTTCTTAATGAAATGCACAACCTGTTTGCAAAGAAGTCTCTTCAGACTATTATTTACTTACCACACTTTATGTCCTGGGCAGTAGTTGCTGCTATATTCCAGCTGTTTTTATCAAAATCATCTACTGGTTTTGTAAACGAGACATTAAAGGCATGGGGAGTACTTAGTGAAAGCATTGACTTTTTGCATGTACAGTCAATGTGGAGACCAATATTCTATTTGATCAATATCTGGAAAGAAACAGGTTGGGGAACAGTTATCTTCCTTGCAACACTTTCCGGTATTAACCCTGAACTTTATGAGGCTGCTGATATTGATGGCGCTTCAAGACTTCAGAAAATTTGGTACGTAACTGTACCGGCACTTATGAATACGGTAATAATTGTATTGATTCTTAACCTTGCTAAGGTTCTTAACCTTTTTGAATCAGTATTTGTTTTATATAATAACCGTGTATTTGATGTATCTGATGTTATTTCAACATATGTGTACCGCCAGACTTTCCTTACAGCCATTCCGGACTATGGATATACAACAGCGGTTGGTTTGTTTAAATCAATTGTAGGCTGCTTCCTTGTTCTTGTTTGTAACTGGGCTAGTAAGAAGATTCGTGGCCGCGGTATTATTTAAGGAGGTAACATTATGGCACAGGCAAAAGCACAGGCTATGCAAGTTAAGGCAAGAAAAAATAAAGTACATGTATTTGACGTTGTCAATTATGTAGTATTTATTTTGATTGCACTTATTGTTCTTATTCCTATTTGGAAAGTATTAGTTGATTCCTTTAATGCTGTAGGTGTTTACCAGTTCAAATTATGGCCAGAAGATTTTACAGTAAATGGATATCTTACTATTTTTACAACAGTCAGATTGTACAGACCATTCCTTAATTCAGTAATTACAACAGTTTTAGGAACACTTCTTGGTCTTGTACTTTCAACTCTTGGTGGATACGTACTCACACAGACAGAGATGCCAGGTAGAAATGCAATGTCATTCTTCCTTCTTTTCACAATGATCTTCTCTGGTGGTATGATTCCTGAATACCTTGTTATGAAACAGCTTCACCTTGTAGATTCAATGTGGATCCTTGTTATCAAGCATGGTATGAATGTTTACAACCTTGTATTGATGAAGAACTTCTTTGAAGGAATTCCCGGATCTCTCTTTGAAGCTGCTAAAATTGATGGTTGCAGTCCTATGGGAATTTTCTTCAAGATAGTACTTCCTCTTTCAAAGGCAGCTCTTGCTTCAATCGGTCTTATGTATGCAGTTACAGTATGGAACGATTACAGCACAGTACAGATTTACATTACAAATCCTGATCAGGTTAACTTCCAGTATAAGCTCCGAGTTATGATCATGGATGGTGATACGCCGACGACTGCGTATAAGGTATCTCAGAATACTCTTTATTATGCAGCTATTATCTGCGCTATCCTTCCTTTCATGGCAGCTTATCCATTCCTTCAGAAGTACTTTGTACAGGGCGTTAATGTTGGAGCTGTAAAAGAGTAATTATTTTCTTTCGACATTTAGAATAGAGGATATGCTTTATGCATATCCTCTTTTTAGTTAATCGGTACAATAATGTCACAAGCGACATTATATTAAATAAAAATAATATAAAGGAGAGCGAGGTATGAGACACATATTTTGGGCAGGGGATTCAACTGTAGCCTGTAATAAGTTCAATACATATCCTCAGACCGGCATTGCGCAGGCCTTTGACAGATATACCAAGGAAGATGTTGTGATATATAACCATGCTGTAAATGGCAGAAGCACAAAGAGCTTTATAGATGAGAGCAGACTTGCTGTTATTTATGATGAAATAACAAAAGGCGATTATCTGTTTATACAGTTTGGTCATAACGATGAAAAGATAAATGATCCAACAAGATATACACAGCCACACGATGATTTTATTGTAAATCTCGGTAAATTTGTAAATGTGGCAAGAAATAAAGGGGCTTATCCGGTATTTATCACATCAGTTGAAAGAAGGCTTTTTGATGAGAATGGCAATTTAAAGCCATCTGAGCATACAGAGTATGTGAAAGGAATGAAAGAGGCAGGAGAGAAGTTTAATGTTCCTGTAGTTGATCTTTTTACAATGAGCCGCAGTTTCCTTGAAAAGACAGGGGATGAAGCTTCCAAAAAGTACTATATGAATCTTGCAGCAGGTGAAGCTGATTGGGCACCTGAAGGGAAAATAGATAATTCGCATCTGAAATATGAGGGAGCACTTCTTTATGCTGGAATGATAGCAAAGGGACTTTCTGAGCTTGATGAACCATATAGGTCACTTGTTATTGATAATCTGGCGCTTGCCAAATACTTAGATATTGAAACAAATGGTTGATTCGTCTTGTGGAGGAGAAAAAATGTCTTATTCAGATTTAGGCTCAAAATATAGAAATCCGATTATTTTTGCTGATTACAGTGATCCTGATGTCATCAGGGTGGGTGATACATATTACCTTACTGCATCAAGCTTTAACTATACACCAGGGCTTCCAATCCTTATTTCAAAGGATCTTGTTAACTGGAAGCTTGTAAATTATGCTCTTAACAATATTAAGGAAAAGAGATTTGATATTCCCCGCCATTCAGAGGGAGTATGGGCTCCGGCTATCAGATACCATGAAGGAGTGTTCTATATTTTTTACGGAATGCCTGATGAGGGATACTATGTTGTAAAAACTAAAGATCCTCTTGGAGAGTGGGATGAACCTGTGTGCCTTTTGGAAGGAAAAGGCCTTATTGACTGTTGCCCATTTTGGGATGATGACGGAAGGGCCTACATTATACATGGATATGCCAAGAGCAGGATTGGATTTAAGAGTATTCTTGGAATATTTGAAATGAGCCCTGATGGAACAAAGGCTCTTACTGAAGATCATTTTATCTTTAACGGAAATGATCCGGAACACCCTGCTGTGACTATTGAGGGACCAAAGGTATATAAAAGAGATGGATATTATCATATCTGGGCTCCGGCTGGCGGTGTTACAGATGGCTATCAGGTTGCGCTTAGAAGCAAGAACATCTATGGACCTTATGAGATAAAAGAAGTAATGCATACCGGAAATACTGTTATCAATGGACCTCATCAGGGAGCCCTGGTTGATACTGTAAATGGAGATGAATGGTTTATTCATTTTCAGGACAGAGGCCTATATGGAAGAATATGCCACCTTCAGCCTGTCACCTGGAAAGATGGATGGCCAATTATAGGTAGTAACCCGGATGAAAACGGATGCGGTGAGCCTGTTTATGAATATACTAAGCCAAATGTTTCAAACGACCTTGACCTAGAGGATACAGGGCTTTTTGCATCTGATGATTTTGAGAATGGAAAATATAATTTATCATGGCAATGGCTTGGCAATCATTATGATTCTTTTTACGGCCAGATACCTGATAAAAAAAATGGTCTAAGATTATATGCCCTTAACACAAGTTCTGAAAATGAGCCTGTTATCTGGAAAAGTGCCAATGTTCTTACACAAAAACTGATCTATCCAATGTTTGAAATGAAGATCAGGATGGATGCTTCCGGATTAAATATAGGTGACAGAGCAGGCGTATGTATGACAGGAGGCCAGTATATGGCCGCATATATCGAGAGAGTATCTGATGAGAAGTATGTAATAAAAACAATTCATTCAGAGGGAACGGATTCTGATAAAAAAGAAGTTACAGACAAAGATATCGATTTTTCAAAAATCTGCTATAATTATGAACTTGCCGCTTCAGATGCGTTAAAAGACATTACATGGACCATGACATTTTCCCACTCGGATAGTAGTTTGAAATCAGAAGATATGTATTTTCAAAATGTTCATAATCCTCTGGGAGGTGAAAATCCTAGTCTTAAAATAAAACTTAGTATTGGTGCATCAGATAATGAGAAACAGGGACTTGACCTTGGAGCCAACTATACTCCGTCAGATCATACGTGGGTTGGTGCAAAGATTGGTATTTTTGCTATTTCTAATAATATAGAGAATTCTCACCCTGGATATGCTGACTTTATTTCTGCAAATTTAGATATTTTGGTATAGGGGATAAAAATTATTATGGATGCTGGAAATATAACTATATATGATGCAGCAAAAAAAGGGGATTTTGGGCTCGTAAAATGGATCGTAGAATATTCAAGGTCAAGCCTTAATGAATATGCTAAGGGGCACAGAACTGCTCTGCATTTTGCTGCAATGTCCGGAAATTTGCAGATGTTTAAGTATCTTACAGAAAGGTGTGGCCTTGATCCACTAAAGGGTGATATAAATCTTGTAACACCCTGGGATATAGTACATGACATTGCAGAGAACGGCTCAAAAAGTGAGTATGCTGTTGTGGGTAGTATCTGCAATCAGGAGCATAAGGAAATAGAGCTTTATCTGGAAAAAAGATATGCTCATTCCTATGATGACTTTTACAGGAATCCGATAAGAGCCGGATTTTTCCCGGATCCGTCCATTTGCAGAGTCGGTGACGATTACTACATGGTCAATTCATCATTTATCTTTTTTCCATGTATCCCAATCTCACATTCAAAAGACCTGATACATTGGGAGATAATAGGCCATGCTATTACAAACCCTGACTGGGCTTATCTTGATGAACTTGAAGGTGGAAGGGGCTATTGGGCACCTGATATTTCTTTTTATGAAGGCAGATTCTATATAACAGCAACTTATAGACTTAATGATGTGGGACCGGTTTACCGCAGGCAGATAGTTGTATCTTCAGAAAAGCCGGAAGGACCATACTCCGAGCCTGTGTTCATTGATGAGGATGGAATTGATCCAAGTATCTTTAATGACGATGATGGCAGAAGGTACATGCTTCTTAACAGGGGAGCCAGGATTTTCGAACTTAGTAAAGGTGGTACAAAGAAAATATCTGAGCCCCAGCTTCTTTTCTACGGAGATAATAAAAGAGCTCCCGAGGGACCACACTTATATAAAAAAGATGGATATTATTATCTTCTCGAAGCAGAAGGCGGAACAGGCCCCGGACATATGGTAACTGTTTCAAGGAGTAGAGAACTCTTTGGAGTTTACGAACCATGCCCATATAACCCTATAATGAGACAAAAAGATCCTGATGCGCTTATTCAGCGCTGTGGACATGGTGATATGGTTGAAACTCCCGATGGCAGATGGTACATGGTCTATCTATGCGGCCGTAAAATAGGAGATGGCTACAGTATTCTTGGAAGAGAAACAGCTATTGATCCTGTTACATGGACTGCAGACGGATGGCCGATTGTTAACGACCTTAAGGGGCCATCAACCATGCAAATCAAGCCTTTTCCTGATCTTACAGGGATTTGGGACTCAACTGATATACATAGTGAAATAGATAAAGAAAAATGTAGTACCCTTCTTGAATCGGAAGAAGTAAGTATTGTCAGGAATATATCGTCATGCGGACTTCCTCTGGATTATATGACACCTCGACCATTTAAAAATGGTGATGTGAAGTATATCAAAGGAGATGATGAGAATGAGCCTTCTTTTATAATAAAGGGTAGCAAGGCTCCTATTTCGAGTGTTGACAGTAGAAATCTGGTACTTAAAAGGCAGACATCTTTTTCATTTGAATATTCTGCATACATGGAGATTCCGAAACTTTCTGAGGGCCAACATGCAGGTATTTCTGGCTACTATGATGAGAATACTTTTGTATTGTTTGGACTTATGAAAAAGGATGGTAAGTTGTTTGTCTTTTCTCAGGAACATATTGGAGATGAGGACAGATTGCTGGTATCAGATGAACCGGTTGACAGCTTGGCTAAAATGATCAGATTTTTCATGAATACTGATTACCTGAAAAGGACTTTAAGTTATGAGATTATTGGCGGGGATAAGCAAAATGCTGAAAAGACATATGGAAATGATTCTGAAGGCGTAATATTTGCTACACTTCCAGATGTATATTACCTGTGCGATGAAGGCTATAATAAAGGAAAACGCTTCACCGGAGCACTTGTTGGCATGTATGCTTATGGCGGTGAAAAAGCCCCTCTTACAGTTCGGTTCAGTAATTGCAATTATATTGACATATAAATAGTGGAATAATTGCATTTTTACGGCTAATATAGATATATGAGTTTTGCAATTATTGGAGGTTACTTAATATGATGCAGATTGGTATTAGATTTCATGATACTGTAGAGCTCCCTTTTGAAGAGAGACTTACAGAAATAAAAAAGCAGGGCTTTTCCTGTGTTCATATTGCTCTTTCCAAGGTGCCAGGCTTTACTGCAGACCCAATGGCCCTTACACCAGGATATGCAATGTACTTGAGAGATGCTTTTAGAAGAGCTGACCTTGATGTGGCTGTTCTTGGGTGTTACCTCAACCTTTCTAATCCTGATTCCGTGCAGCTTTCTGCAATTCAGGAAAAATATATGGCGCATATCCGTTTTGCCTCACTTCTTGGCTGTGGAATGGTCGGAACTGAGACGGGAGCACCAAATGTAAACTATTCTTATGATAAAGAAGCCTGCCATTCAAAAGAGGCTTTGGAAACATTTATCACTAATTTAAGACCGGTTGTAGAATATGCAGAAAAAATGGGCGTTATTGTTGCAATCGAGCCTGTTTACAGACATATTGTTTACAGCCCACAGAGAGCAAGAGAGGTTCTTGACAGAATAGGATCTCCTAATCTTCAGATCATTTATGATCCTGTTAATCTTCTCTGGACAGATAATTACGACAGAAGATATGAAGTGTTTGAAGAAGCTCATGATATTTTGGGAAAGGATATCTGCATGATTCATCTAAAGGACTGCGTTCTTACAGAAAATGGTGTAAAGAGCATGGGATGTGGCCTAGGAGAACTTGATTATTCAAGTATCGTGAAGTTTGCCCTTGATAATAAACCATTCATTCAGGCGACACTTGAAGATACAACTCCGGATGTGGCTGTTTCATCTCGTGAATGTATCGAAAAAGTAGAATATGAGTATCTGAAAAAGTGAAAAAACAGTGAACATTATTTGTTGTATCGATGAATAATCTTTTGAAACATAGATGATTCCTGGTGTAAGTAAATTACACCAGGAATCATTTTTTTATGAAAAAAAGTATATTGTTGACCTGGTGGTTACCACCGGGTTTATAAAATTCCAGCATGCAAAATGGATTTGAATTTAAGTAAAACAAGGATGTTTGAGAGGAAAAGTGAAAATGAAAAAGAAGAAAATTCAGTTTTCAAAAAATAGTGTTAAGACAAAACTTATTGCTCTTATGCTTTTAATTGCAATAATACCTTTAACAGTTGCTGTCGGGATCAGTTATGTAACTTCAACTAACAGTGCAAAAGAAGTTGCCAAGCAGAATCTTGATTGGCAGGCAAAATATATTGAATCAGAAATAGATAAGATGTTTACAAAGAGCCAGACAGCTCTTACAAGCTTTGCATCATCACCACAGACGATTGCTTTCCTTAAGGGGGAACTTACTGATGCATCTGTAGTAAAGGATCAGATGGTTGATATAAATGAGTCATTTGGTGATGACAATACGATAGTAATGTCAAATACAGAAGGTATGATGGTTCTTCGTAGTGATGACGGTGAGTTTAAGAGCATTGCTGAAAGAGATTACTTCAAGAATGCTGTTACAGGAAAACCTTATATTTCTACAATATTTGTAAGTTCAGTTACTAATACGAGAAACATCTGTATTGCAGTTCCTGTATTTGATACAGATGATAAAACAGTTATCGGTGTAGTTCACAAGACCTTTAATCCTGATGATATACATGTACTTCTGGCTGCAGAAGCTGACGAAGCATTTCTTGTAGACCAGGAAGCAACAATGGTAGCCCATTCTGATTTTGAAATCACAGCTACAGATGAGCCTCAGGTTTTCGCAAGTTCTCCATATATGACATCAGGTGAGTCAACAGGTTTTTATATTAGTACAGCAAAAGGATACCCTGTATATGTAAGCTATGTAAAGAATGCCGCTTCAGGTTATACAGTGTGTGCTGGTAAAGCTGAAAGTGAAGTTATAAATGAGGCAAGAAATGGGGCAAGACTGATCATTTTCGTAGGCCTTATTATGATAATTGCTGTTTTGGTACTTGCTATTTTTATTGCCAACAGCTTTACTAAGCCAATGTTTGAAGTAAATAAGCTCTTATCATCACTTGCAAACGGTGAGTTTATCGAAATAAATAAGTATACAAACAGAAATGATGAATTTGGCCAGATGATCAACGATTCAAATGCTGTTGTATCTAAGCTTAAGAGTATTGTAGGACATATTAAAGAGTCTTCAAGTACAGTAAATACATCTTCAGAAGAGCTTTCTGAGATGGCTAATCAGATCGCTTCAACTACAGAGAATGTTGCTGAAGCAGTTCAGGAAATCGCTACAGGCGCTTCTGAGCAGGCAAAAGAAGTTCAGGATTCTGTTGAGAATGCAGGACTTATTACAGAAGCTATTGAGGGCGTCCAGAGCTCAACTAATGATCTTAGCGATCTTGCAACAAGAATGAAAAAGGCTTCAGAGTCTTCAAGCGAGTCTCTTACAAGCTTCCATGAAGCAAGTGAAGTTATGGCAAATATGATTGTTGAGATTTCAAAGAAAATCTCAGCTACTCAGAATGCTGTTGCTGATATTAACGACAGAGTCGAGGGAATTTCAGGAATCGCAGCTCAGACAAATCTTTTGTCATTAAATGCTACTATTGAGGCTGCAAGAGCTGGAGATGCTGGAAAAGGATTTGCAGTAGTTGCTGAAGAGATCAGAAAACTTGCAGATGATTCAGAGTCTCTTGCAAAAGAAATCCATGAAGTTATGGAAACTCTTTTAACAGAATCAAAGTCAGCAGTTAAGGCTGCAAATGAGATCATAGAAGATAACAAAGTTCAGCAGGCTGCCCTTCAGGATACGATCACTTCTGTAAACGGAATGATCAGTGATATTGAAAAGACAGTTGAGAGAGTAGAGAAGATTTCTAGTGAGACAGATACTTGCGTAGCTTCTAACAAGAGTGTTTCTCACTCAATGTCATCTCTTTCAGCTATTTCAGAGGAAAATGCTGCTGCAACAGAGACAACAGGTGCTTCAGTTGAGGAGCTTTCTGCAACAGTAACAACACTTGCAGATTCAGCTTCAAATCTTAAAAACATTGCTGAAAAGCTCAACGAAGAGATCGAATTCTTTAAGTAATTGAAAATGAGGTATCACTCAAGCTGTGCAAAGGCCATAAAATATTGGTGATACCTCTTTTCATCATCATAGAATCTGGAAACAAGCACAGCATAAATTGTATCAAAGGATCTGGAATACTTCCCGGAAATGGTCTCTTTAAACCCTTTCACGATTGTTTCATCAGCGGGAGTTCTTCCGACGATATCAATCATTTGACTTACTACGGCTGATTTTTTTATGATAAAACCCTTTTCAATTTTCAAATAATTTGCGTACTCCCTTTCAGTTATGAGGCCATAGCAATCAAGATCGTGATTGGTCTCATTGATAGTTAATGTCGTAGCGAAGAACTGAGAATTCTGGAATGCTTTCTGCATAGAAGAAAAGTATTCGTCTGATGGATTTGTGGTATAAGGCACAAGAAAGAAATCACCTATAACAGATTCTCTTAGTTCAAACATGTGGTCTTTGGCCTGACGAAGATAAGAAAGATCCTTTGAGGCTTTTTGTAGGAGCATTTGATATTTAGTAATCTGATCTTCAAAATATTCAGAATGCTCTTCAAGACGTTTAATTATTTTTGGATAACTAAAATCGAATATAACGTCTTTGGTATCACTGAGTGAGAAACCAAAGGAACGATACTTTAAAATATCAATAATAGAGCATATATCCCAGTAACTATACTCCCTGTAACCATTGTCAGGATTGATCTTTGGGTTTAGGAGCCCCTGGCGTTCATAGTGCCTTAAGGTTTCTCTACCGAAATTAAATATCTGACAGATTTCTTTTGTTGAGTATTTTGTTTCAATCATGGTCAATCCTCACTGGAAAACATATTGACTATACATAATTATGCATTTAGTATATTGCTCTTGGAGTGAACTATTTTGGGAGGTAATCAAATGGAATTAAGTCAAATCGTAACTGATAATATGAAGAATTCACAGGCTTTGATTGCAGGGGTCAGAGATGAAAAGATCGCGATTCCTCTTTCATCAGTTTTATCTATAGAAAATGTAGCTGTTTCTGAGATCAACACTGTTAATTTTGAGGATGTTATATATCTTAGGGGCCAGGTTATTCCTCTTGTTTACATGGATAAACTGTTTAATCTTGAGGAAGCTAAGAAGGAATCATTAAATATCAACGTTGTTATTTGTATGTATAAAGATACATATCTTGGCCTTGTTGTCGATGAGCTCTTTGGGCAGGAAGATATTGACAAAAAGTCTATGGGAATTCTCGATAACGAAAACCGTTTTTTCAGTGGAGCAACAATATTGGATGACGCAGTAGCACTTGTCCTTGATGTTGAATCACTTATCGCATAAGGAGTACAAAATGTCTGAACTTGCTGTTTATAATGCAAACGAAAATGAGTCAAAATATATCATTTTCAAAATCAACAAAGAAGTATACGCAATTGATGTTAAGAGCGTAAATAATATCATACAGATGCCTAAAATTACACAGGTACCAAGTTCTCCAAAGTATTATAGAGGTGTTATCAATCTTCGCGGAGAAATAATTCCGGTAATGAGTCTTCGACGCAGAATGAATTATGACGATGACTGTTTTACAAGCAATTCGCGTATTATTATCCTTAACATCGGAGAGGATAATCTTTTGGGAATTGTTGTTGATGAAGTTAATGAGGTACTTGATATATCTTCAAAAGATATTGAGCAGCCTTCACAGTTCATAAAGAACGATGCTTCTGTTGTCAGCGGAGTAGGAAAGATCGGAGATATGATCATTTCTATATTGTCAGTTGATTCAATGATCGGTGAAAGAAAAGCATCATAAGTTGTAATTAAACCTATACTGCCTTTTGGACAGTATAGGTTTTTATTTTTTCAAATGTTCTATCTGGTTCGTGAGTTCCTCTGGAACATCAATTCCCTCTTTTTTAAGCTTGGCAATTATGTTAAGTATTGGCTTTGCTGTATTATTTATTCGTACTGAGTAGTGGCTAAACAGATCTTTATATTGTGGATTGTCAGCATTTTTTTCTCTCACTGCCTTTGCAAAAGGACAGAAGGTAAAAAGAATCTCTCTGGTTACTTTATTTAGTCTTGGAGATCCTGCTGCTTCAAATTTTACATAGGAAAGGTAGTCGGCGATAAATACATTTTTATAATTATTACTGAATTTCTTTAGATCAGTTCTTAGTTTTTCTTTGTTTTCAGTAGAAAGAGCTGAATTCTTTTTATAGAACTGTAAATAATCGCAGTACATGGAGGTGAGCGAAGGATCAGTTACATCGTTCCAGTGAACACCCTGCTCAGTCTTACACATTTCCCATCTGAATTCGCCAAAGAGCTTTATCATTGTTTCCTCAGTATTTTCAGTATTAAAGATTGAAACAAGCATTCTGGCCTTTGTGCGCCTGTTTTTGCCGTCTATTTCCTGCCAGAGGCTGGCTCTGCTGCCAACATTTGGCATAAGGATCATATATGGTGTAATGTCATCTGCAAAAAAGACCTGCGGTACACCGATCTCTGTGTTGGAGAAAAGAGCCTGTCTGCAGAATACGCCATAGTCAATGCCACGGATCATGTCAAAGTAGCCGTTTACCTTGGCGGCTGTCTGGTAGGCCATATCGAGTGGCCTTAAGACATTCTGCTCATCAAAAACAGGAACGAAAGATGAGATTCGTCCAAATGTCATTCTGTTTCCGAGAGAGAATAGATTGTGAATCTCAAATTCAAGCCTCTTTTGAGGGTTATTTTGCATAGCTTCAAGCTGTGCCTGATTTATAGCGCCTGTTGACTTTTGCTCTCTAAGATATGATGGCCAGTCCTGATCAAATTCATTTTTGGATGGATCAACCTCTAACATGTAGATTTTTTTTAGCCACTCATAAACGGTCAGGACATTTCCGTTTTCATCAGGAATATAGGCCTTTGCCATGTTGTATAGAATGGATGTATTTTTTGCGCCGGCCAGATCCTCGTCAACAAAGCCGAACATGAAAAACATTTTAACTTCGATAGGAAGCTCTTCATCCGTAAGACTTCTTAAGAAAGCGGGAGTAAATACTTCATAAAAAGATGTGCTTATATTTCTGCGAAGTGCTCTTGCTTCGTCAGAAGAATCATAGCGGTTATTGTTTGATCTAAAGGATGAGATCTGTTCTTCGAATTTACTGGCAATCTCGCTGCTTACTCCTGAATATACAAGAATGGTATTAAGAGCATTTACTATAGTTACGCTGCCTTCGCTGCCTTCAGTCTCGGCGCGCTCCATATCTGCGAGCTTTGCTTTTATCACCTTCATGGTAGAAGCAAAGGCTGATGTTTTCTTTTTTAAGACCTTCCTGTATTCATTAAGAATAAGAACCTGGTCTGAAATGGTCTTATATATAGTGTAAGTTGTCATTATCATTCCTGTTGCGATTTCTATATTTAGGCCATAAAAAGACTTTTTTAGAACAGCTTCGCTTTCTTTTAAACTGTTGCTAAAATCAATTACCCAGTTTGGTACCTTTTCAGATTTTTCAGGTGGGATAAGTTCATCCAGTTCAGGAAAAGTTTTGGCTATTTCACCGACTTTTATGCAAAGACTTGGATAATCTGCGTAGTCAGCCATAATCTGCTCATATTCCTGAAGCGCATCATCGAACTGTTTTTCATAGGCAGCGCAGGTTTTGGCTGCGATTTCAGATGACTGAGCTGCGAGAATAGGAGCGATTTTTGGATTGGACTTGATTATTTTTGGAAGATCATCGGGTGAATTGAAGGCATAGGAATAAACAGTTGTTTCTTGAAGGGCTTCATAATTGTAAGCGTAGGGTGTTCCGGGATTTTCAACAATACCTATAAAGCCACCTACGTTGCATATGATGGAAGAGTAAGCATTTGAAATCTGTATACTTCCTTTTACCACAACTTCAACGCTGCTTACAGTGTCCTGCCCTGCTTTATGAAGAAACTGCCCTTTTTCAAGTTTTGTAATTCCCATGAGTCCTCCAAAGAACAATCAAAAAGTAAATCACGTATATAATTTAATGTTATCACGATAACCTTTTGACATCAATTAAAAGAAAATTAAAGAATCACAGGTTTTAATCTATATTCGGATCCAATATTGTTCCCGGCAATGCGGTTATAAATAAGGCTCCCCGTAAGAGTTTCATTAAAAAGGGAAAGCTCAAGGGGTGAGAGAGTCTTTTGGGCATCCTTTAATCTGTACAGCATTGACAAAGCAGCATTTTCTCTGATACTTGCCAAAAGAGCTGATGATTCTTTTTTTGATCCGAGAATCCTTCCATATGCAGTAAAATCGCTGTTTTTATAGTTATCCATGTTCTCTTTTGTTATGTTTAGGAGAATGTGGAAGAGACATCTGCTTATTCTGGTATATGTAAGGTTCTTGGTTTTTAAGCAGTCACAAAATGAATCAATATCAGTGAAGCTTTCAAGATTACTCAAAATACGATTTGAAAGATCTTCATTAACATCAAGGTATTTTGTATAGCCGCTATTTTTTTCAGAGATCAGTTTGCAATACAAAAGATCGGAAAAATCGTTGGAATCAAGGAATCTTCCCTGATACCCTGTGAAATAATCAAGCGCAGCATCCGGAATCTGATCCTTAAGGACAGGAGAGCTTTTGTCTTTATCCGAAAGAATGCTGTTTCTTATCCCCTGAGCACTTGATATTTTAGTGATTTCCTCACTGTGATAATCTGCACCTTCTCTTTTTATTGTGAAAGGGGTTATTTTGCTGTTTGCCCGCTTTAAGGCTTTTAGATATTCTATAGCTAAAATGTTGTTTGGATTTTCAAGTATATTCAGAGAAACAAAAGATCCTTTTTCGGATTGATCAAAAAAGTCTTTTAAGGCATTTTTTCTTGAAACAGGGTAGGAATCGCCTTGCTTTAGGTACTTTCCAAGAGCTTCTTTATAAGTATCCGGCTCTTTTGCCAAAACATCTGCAATCATGTTTAAGGAATCAAGATCCGGATCTTCACTTCCAAAGCATAAATAGTCCACCACACCAAGTTTATCTAAAAGAGAGATGGCACCGGAGGCGAAAAATTCAGCACTTCCAAGACTGTAATAGATTGGAAGTTCTAGTACGACATCAGCTCCGGAGCTAAGTGCCATTTTTGCTCTGTCAAATTTGCTGATGATAGAGGGAGCGCCTCTTTCTACAAAGTCTCCGCTCATGATTACTATGCAGTAGTCTGCATTTAATTTCTTTTTACACTGATTTATGAGATATTCATGACCTTTATGAAAAGGATTGAATTCTGCGATGATCCCGATTGTTTTCATTAACGATATCCTGATAATATAAGCCTATATGTAACAACAATATTCAAATTTTTGTACAATTTTTTCCTTGTACAAGAATTATAATATAAGTATGATATTCATGGAAGATTTTTTGATTCTGCTCAAAGAATAAAAAATGAACTGAAGTTACTATTATATGTAGATTTCAGAAATATTTTGAAAAGAGGTCAAATATGAAAATTTTAGTTATTAACTGCGGAAGTTCATCACTTAAATTCCAGCTTATTGATTCAGATTCAGAAGCTGTTATCTGCAAGGGACTTTGCGAAAGAATCGGAATTGACGGAAGCCAGATCGTTTATACTCCAGCTGGCAAGGACAAGATTACTAAGGTTACTCCAATGCCTGATCATAACAGAGCAATCGAGCTTGTTATCGAGGCACTTACAAATAGCGAAAATGGTGTAGTTTCTCTTGATGAGATAGGAGCTGTTGGACATCGTATTGTTCATGGCGGAGAGAAGTTCACTAAGTCTGTTGTTATCAATGATGAGGTTATTAAGGCAATTGAGGAAGTATCTGATCTTGCACCTCTTCACAACCCTGCAAACCTTATCGGAATCAGAGCTTGTCAGAAGGCTATGCCTGGTGTACCTATGGTTGCAGTATTTGACACAGCATTCCATCAGACAATGCCTGAGGAGGCTTATCTTTACGGCCTTCCCAATTCTTACTATGAGAAATATGGAATCAGAAGATATGGTTTCCATGGCACAAGCCATTCTTATGTAAGCAAAAGAGCTGCTGAGATTCTTGGAAAGGATGCAAAAGATCTTAAGCTTATCGTTTGCCACCTTGGAAATGGTGCTTCAATTTCGGCTGTAGATGGCGGAAAATGTATAGATACATCTATGGGACTTACTCCACTAGAGGGACTTATCATGGGAACAAGAAGTGGTGATATAGATCCTTCAGTTGTAGAGTTCATTATGAAGAAAGAAAATTCTACAGTTGCAGATGTTACAAACCTTTTAAACAAAAAGTCAGGCGTATTCGGACTTTCAGACGAGCTTTCATCTGATTTCAGAGACCTTCAGAAAGGATATGAAGAGGGTCATGCAGGTGCTAAGAGAGCAGTTGATGCATTTGTATACAGAGTTGTTAAATATATCGGTGCTTATACAGCTGCTTTGGGAAGAGTAGATGCTATCTGCTTCACAGCTGGTGTTGGTGAGAACAGCGGATTTGTTCGTAACCTTATCTGCAAGAGACTTTCATTCCTTGGCGCAACTGTTGATGAGGAAGCAAACAAGGCTCACGGCGAGGACAAGATCTTCTCAGGTCCTGACAGCAAGGTTACACTTATGATCGT
Source organism: Butyrivibrio sp. AE2015 (assembly GCF_000420825.1). Taxonomy (GTDB): domain Bacteria; phylum Bacillota; class Clostridia; order Lachnospirales; family Lachnospiraceae; genus Butyrivibrio. The sequence goes on from NZ_ATVR01000007.1 coordinate 76,262, forward strand.
TCCTACAAATGAAGAACTTGCAATTGCCCGTGATACAGTAGCACTCTGCAAATAATGAGCTTATAAAAATGTGATTTTAAAAGAAGCGGTGAGATTTCACTGCTTCTTTTTTTAGTGCGCAAGATGTTAATCGTTAAACTAAATTTTCTTGTTATTAAATAAACATAACAAAAAACTTGAAAATACTGAAGTGAAATTGTATGATATACTATGTCTTTTGCTTGGGATAATATAGAAAAAAGCTGATAATAGGGAAGAAATGAAAGAGTTAAATTCATGTAAAGAGGCTATGGCCTCCAGTATTGAAAACAAGTACTTTAGCATTGCTCACTTGTATAAAGATGAAAAGGCAATGGAAATGCATATTCATGATTGCTATGAGGTGTATTTTTCCATTTCAGGAGGAAAACAGTTCCTTATCGATAATAAGGTCTATGATATTGCTCCGGGAGATCTTTTCCTGATAAATCAGTATGACTCTCACTATCTGACTCAGATCGAGAAGGAAAAGCATGAGAGGATCGTTATCATGATCGACCCTGATTATATGAAGGAGATATCTTCAAAGGAGACCAATCTTGATGCATGTTTCCAGGAGAGAGATGATAAGTTTTCCCATAAGATAAGCCTTACAAGTGAGCAGCAGAGCCGTTTCCTTTACTTTGTAAACAAAATACTTACAAGTAACGGATACGGACATGACCTGCTTGAGAGGGCGACTTTTACTGAACTGTTCGTCTTGATAAATCAGATAGTTAATGAGAAAAACAGTGATAAGGTGGAAGACAGGCCATCTACATACAATGAGCAGGTAGATGCCATTCTTTCTTATCTTAACAATAATATCCAGTATCCGATAAGCATTGGAGATCTTTCTAAGCAGTTTTATATAAGTGAGTCCTATATTTGCAGGATCTTTAAGTCGGCAACAGGGACAACTATAAATAAGTATATGACAGCCAGACGTATTTCTATTGCCAAGTCACTGCTTGCAGAGGGAATAGGTGTTAGTGACGTCTGCGAGAAATGCGGTTTTAGCGACTATAGCAATTTCCTTAAGGCGTTTACAAAGTCTGTAGGAATATCCCCCAAGAAATATTCTCAGAATTGCAACAGATAAAAAAACTGTTGACAAATAACGCTGCGATGAGTACAATATCAAAGTATGCTAATGAATAAACGTAAACAATTGCCTTGTTAAGGCAGTTTCTTATACGGTTACTGTAAGGAGGTGTTACTCAAATGTCAATCTGCCCAAAGAATAAGTCATCAAAAGGCCACAGAGATCAGAGAAGAGCTAACTGGAAAATGACAGCTCCAACTCTTGTAAAGTGCAGCCACTGTGGAGCTCTTATGCAGCCACATTGCGCATGCAAGAAGTGCGGCTATTATAACAAGAAGAGCATTGTTGAAGTTGAGGCTTGATAATTAAGTGGAACCTCATATGTTCTGAAATTTAAGGCTTTCCAATTTATTTGGGAAGCCCTTTTTTTGCCCTAAAAATCAATGTTTTATTCTATTGATTTTTGATTAGTACTCTTGTATATTATAAGAAGTCAATTTTGATATGGGGGTAATTTTATGGCAGAACTTGTAAGGGTTGCTGTTGATGCAATGGGAGGAGATAACGCTCCGTTTGTCACAGTAAAGGGTGCTGTAGACGCTGTTAAAGAGTCACAGAATCTTAAAGTTTTCCTCGTTGGAAAAAAAGATATTGTAGAAAAAGAACTTTCTGCTTATGAATATGACAAAGATAAGATAGAGGTTGTAGATGCAACTGAAGTTATCGAAATGGCTGAACCTCCGGTAATGGCTATCAGAAAAAAGAAAGATTCTTCTATCGTAAAGGCCATGTACATGGTTAACCATGGTGAGGCTGATGCCTATGTTTCCGCAGGAAGTACAGGCGCTACACTTGTAGGTGGTCAGGTCATTGTTGGAAGACTTAAAGGAGTTGACAGAGCACCACTTGCTCCTCTTATCCCTACAGAGAAAGGCAATTCTCTTTTGATAGATTGCGGTGCCAATGTAGATGCCAGATCCAATCACCTGGTTCAGTTTGCAAAAATGGGAACTGTCTACATGGAAAATGTAATGGGAATTAAGAATCCAACAGTTGCCATTGTTAATATCGGCGCAGAAGAGGAGAAAGGCAATGCACTTGTAAAAGAGACATTCCCGCTTCTTAAGAACTGTCCTGATATAAACTTTATTGGAAGTATCGAGGCAAGAGATATTCCTGCTGGATTTGCTGATATAATCGTTTGTGAGGCTTTCACAGGTAACGTTATCCTTAAGATGTATGAAGGCGTTGCCAAGTCCATGATGCATGTTATCAAAAAGAGTCTTATGAGCAATCTTAAAACAAAGATTGGTGCACTCCTTATAAAGGATGACCTTAAGAAGTCTCTTTCAGATTACAGCATGGATAAATACGGCGGAGCTCCAATGCTTGGTCTTAAGGGTCTTGTAGTTAAGACTCATGGAAGTGCCAATGACATTGAAGTTAAGAATTCAATCTTGCAGTGTGTAACATTCACAGAACAGAAAATAAGTGAAAAGATCAGTGCTAAGCTTTCAGATGAAGGTTAAAAGCGTTGACTAAATAAATTATTACTTTGACGGTTAAGGAAGGTCGAATATTATGGAATTTGAAAAAATGAAAGAAGTTATTGCAGGCGTTTTAAATGTTGATCCTGAGGAAATCAAGATGGATACAACTTTTACAGAGGATCTTGGTGCTGATTCACTTGATCTTTTCCAGATTATTATGGGTCTTGAGGATGAATTTGATGTTCAGATCGATCCTGAAAAGACAGAGAATATCACTACTGTTGGTGAGGCTGTAGAGCTTCTTAAAAGCGCACTTTCTACAAAATAAGCTGTAAATAAATAACAGACTATGGTGAGGCAGCTTTATGACTGCCTCATTTTAATTTAAGTAATCGAGGTTTTTTATGTTATCAGAGTCAGATATTTCGAAATTTGAAAATACTATTGGATATACTTTTAAGGATAAATCACTTTTGATCCAGGCTTTTACACATAGCTCTTTTGTCAATGAACAAAAGATCAATAAAAAGCCGGATTATGAGCGTCTTGAGTTTTTGGGAGATGCAGTTCTTGAAATGCTATCAAGTGAGTATCTTTTCAAAAAATATCCGGATAAAAAAGAGGGCGAAATGTCCAAGATCAGAGCTTCTCTTGTATGTGAACCGGCTCTGGCTTTTGATGCAGAAAAACTTGATATAAGACACTACATGCAGCTTGGAAAAGGCGAAGAAGCCACTGGGGGCAGAAATAAGGAATCAATCATTGCTGATATGGTTGAGGCAGTGATCGGTGCATTGTTTTTGGATGGTGGAATAGAAGAGTCCAAGAGATTTATTTACTCATATGTTCTTACAAATGAAGAGAGCATGCAGATGTTTAGCGATAGCAAATCTATTCTTCAGGAGATTGTGCAGGGACAGAATCTGGGACAAATTCGATATGAAATTTGTGGCGAAAGTGGCCCTGAACATGATAAAATATTTGATGTCCGCGTTTTTGTGGGAGATAAGAATTTTGGAGAGGGGTCAGGAAAAACCAAAAAAGCAGCTGAGCAGAAGGCTGCTTACAAGGCAATTCTTGAATTAAAGAAAAGCAAGTAATGTATTTAAAAAGTATTGAGATCCACGGCTTTAAGTCGTTTGCAAATAAGATAAAATTTGATTTTCATAATGGTATCACCGGAATTGTAGGACCTAACGGCTCAGGTAAAAGTAATGTAGCTGATGCTGTCAGGTGGGTTCTTGGTGAACAGCGTATTAAACAGCTGCGTGGTGGATCCATGCAGGATGTTATCTTTTCGGGAACTGAGCTTCGTAAGCCCTTGGGCTATGCTTATGTTGCCATCACACTTGATAATTCTGATCATTCCCTTGCTATAGACTACGATGAGGTCACTGTTTCAAGAAGACTTTATCGTTCGGGAGAAAGTGAATATATGATAAATGGCTCCGCGTGTCGTCTTAAGGACGTTAATGAGCTGTTTATGGATACTGGTATCGGTAAAGAGGGATACTCTATCATTGGACAGGGTCAGATCGATCAGATCCTTTCAAGTAAACCTGAGGACAGGCGTAATCTTTTTGATGAGGCCGCAGGTATTGTTAAGTTTAAGTCCCGTAAAGAGACCGCTATCAAAAAGCTTGAGGAAGAGAAGATAAATCTGACTCGTCTTTCTGATATCTTATCTGAGCTTGAAAAACAGATAGGACCGTTGGAAAAACAGTCTGAAGTTGCAAAGGAGTATTTAAAACTCAGAGAGCGCCTCAAAACTTTGGATGTAAATATGTTCCTTGTTGAGAATAAGAGCCAGAGACAGCAGCTTGAGGATGCAGAGAAAAATCTCGGCATTGCTACAGAATCTCTTGATAAGGCAAAAGAGTCTTATGAAAAAGCCAAGGAAGAATACGAAGGCATTCAGAAAAAGCTTGAAATTTTGGACCGCGAGATCGATGAAGCACGGGCAAGAATCACAGATTCTTCTGTAAAAAAAGAAAAGCTTGAAGGTCAGATCGGTATCTTAAACGAAAAGATAAAATCTGCTACAACCAATGATGCTCATTTTAAATCCCGTATCAAGGATGAGCAGGCAAAAATTGAAGAAAAGAATAAAGAAAAAGAGACATATCTTTCTGAAAAAGAAAGTATTGATAAGGATGTAGAAGACCTTTCACAGAAGCGTGATGCTGCCAGAAAAGAGCTGGAGAGAGTTCTTACACAGATATCCAATATAAATGAGGAAGTAGAGACCTGCAAGAGCGCTATCATCGAAACCCTGAATACAAGAGCAACAATCAAGTCAAAGCTCAGTTCTCTTAATACCATGAAAGAGCAGGTCAACATCAGAAAGGCTGAGCTTACAGGAAAGCTTGTAAGAGCCAGATCTGATGAGTCCAAGCAGGAAGAAACCATAAAGAAACTTAGAGATGAGTTCGACCGCATAACTTCAGAGATTTCTGAAATGAATAAAAAGCAGAAACAGGCTGAAGAAGATGTAAAAGAGATGCGTGAGACCATGTCTTTGAAAGATACTGAACTTAGAAAAGTTCAGGAGCTCTATCAGCAGGAAAAATCAAGACTTGAAGCTTTGGCCAACATTACAGAGAGATATGAGGGCTACGGCGGAAGCGTTAAGAAGGTAATGGAAAAAAAGGATACAACGCCAGGAATCATAGGTGTTGTAGCTGATATTATCAAAACACAGCCAAAGTATGAAACAGCTATTGAAGTTGCTCTTGGCGGTAACATTCAGAATATCGTTACTGACGATGAAGAAACAGCCAAGAAAATGATTGCTTACCTGAAAGAAACAAAGGCAGGAAGAGCAACATTTTTACCACTTACAGCTCTTGATAATCCGCCTGAACTCAAAGCTAAAGAGGCTCTGAATGAAAAGGGTGTTCTTGGTATGGCTGATGAACTTGTTGATACAGATCCCAAGTATAGACAGGTTGCAAAGGCAATGCTTGGAAGAATTGTTGCTGTAGACAACATTGACAATGCTGTTAAGATTGCCAGAAAGTACAATTATACAGTACGTATGGTAACTCTTGAGGGTGAACTTCTTGTTCCCGGCGGTGCTATCAGTGGTGGTGCTTTCAAAAATAACTCAAATCTCCTTGGTAGGAGACGTGAGATGGATGAAATGGAAGCCAACGTCAAAAAGTACAAGCAAAATATTGATGATCTTAAGAGCGAGATTGAGGAGTGCAGAACAAAGAGAAATGAACTTAGAACTCTTGCTGAAGAGCTTAGAACAGAGCTCCAGGGCAAGTTCATCGCTCAGAATACTGCAAGACTTAATGTAGAAAATGAAGAGGCAAGACAGGCTGAGCAAAAGGCCGGATACAGCGACCTTAAAGCTGAAAATGACGAGATAGAGAGTAAGCTTTTGGAAATCGCCGATGAAAAAGCTAAGGCAGAAGCACTTCTTGAGTCTTCAGAGAATACAGAAAAAGAGTCTACAGAAAAAGTAGAGAAATATCAGAAGGAACTGGAAGGACTTCATGAGATCGAGGAAACTGAAAATGAAAAGGTTTCTAAGCTCGATATTGAATATGAAAAGATTGCACAGAAGCATGAATTCCAGCAGCAGAATTTAAGCCGTGTAGAGTCAGATATAGAAAATCTTGAAAAAGGCCTTCAGGAAATTGTAGATTCCATGGAGGAGAATGTAAGAAATCTCGAGCAGAATAAAAAGGATATCGAAGAGATCAGGCTTACAATTGAGGCTTCTGTTGACGTTCAGTCTGATGCAAATAAAGAGCTTGAGCAAAAGAAAGAAGAAAAGAATGAGCTTTCTGTTTCTCAAAAGGAATTCTTTGGAAAGACTGAAGAGCTCAATAAGCAGATATCAGACCTTGACAAAGAGGTTATCAGACTGGGTTCAAAGAGAGAAAAGTGCCAGGAGGCAATTGAGTCACATATTAACTACATGTGGAATGAGTATGAGATCACTCTTTCTGATGCAGCGCAGCTTCGTGATGAGAATATGACCGATGTTCCTGCTATGAGAAAAGAGACCAATTCTCTTAAGGATTCCATCAGAAAACTGGGTGATGTAAACGTCAATGCCATCGAGGATTATAAAAACCTCATGGAGAGATATACATTTATGAAGACTCAGCACGATGACCTTATAGAAGCTGAGAGACAATTAAAAGAGATCATCAAAGACCTTGATGAATCTATGAGAAAGCAGTTTATCGAACAGTTCCACAAGATCAATACAGAGTTTGATCAGGTATTTAAGGAAATGTTCGGAGGCGGAAAAGGATCTCTTGAACTTGCTGAGGACGAGGATGTTTTGGAGGCAGGAATCAGGATCAATGCACAGCCACCGGGAAAGAAACTGGTAAACATGATGCAGATGTCCGGTGGAGAGAAGGCTCTTACAGCTATTGCGCTTCTTTTTGCTATTCAGAACCTAAAGCCTTCACCATTCTGCCTTTTGGATGAGATTGAGGCGGCCCTTGATGAGAACAACGTTGTTCGTTTTGCTAAATATCTCCATAAGCTTTCAAGTACACAGTTTATTGTAATTACTCATCGTCGTGGTACAATGGAAAGTGCTGATAGATTATACGGTATTACCATGCAGGAGAAGGGCGTATCTACTCTTGTAAGTGTAAACCTCATTGATAAGGAGCTTACGAATTAATGGCAAATAACTTTTTTGCAAAACTGCAACAGGGACTATCCAAGACCAGAGACAATATTGCCAAAGGTTTTGACAATGTTTTTTCCGGTTTTTCAAGCATTGACGAGGATTTCTATGAAGAGCTTGAAGAGACTCTGATAATGGCTGATATCGGTGTTAATGCCACCAGCAGAATCATGGATGAACTTCGTAATCAGGTAAAAGAAAAAAGAATTTCTGATCCCAATGCATGCAGGCAGCTTTTGAATCAGATATTAAGAGATCAGATGAGTACTGATGAGCATGCTTATGACTTTGAAGATAAAAAGACAATTATCTTTGTTATCGGTGTAAATGGAGTAGGAAAGACAACATCAGTTGGAAAACTTGCTTCTATTTTCAAAAATAAAGGTAAGAAAGTCTTGATAGCTGCAGCTGATACTTACAGAGCAGCGGCAACCGAACAGCTTCAGGAATGGGCAAAAAGGGCAGATACTCCTATTATTACAGGAAAAGAAGGAGCTGACCCTGCAAGCGTTATATATGATGCAGCATCTGCCTTTAAGGCAAGGGGCTGCGATATTCTGATCGTTGATACAGCCGGAAGACTCCATAATAAAAAGAATCTTATGGAAGAACTGGCCAAGATGAACAGGATCATTGATAAAGAATTGCCTGGAATCTGGCGCGAAAACTTTATCGTTTTGGATGGAACTACAGGGCAGAATGCGATCATGCAGGCAAGAGAGTTTGGAGAGGCTGCGCAGCTTACGGGCATTGTGCTTACTAAACTTGATGGAACCGCTAAGGGAGGAATTGCTGTTGCCATTGTATCGGAACTTAACATTCCGGTTAAATATGTGGGAGTTGGAGAGGGTATTGACGATCTTGAGAGATTTAACTCTGATGAATTTGTTGATGCTCTAATGTAAGAGCTGGTAAGGAGACGACATGGAAAACGGGGAAAAGATGACACTCGCAAAATTTGAAGAAGCCTATGAAGATGTGAAAAAAGTTACTTTGGAGACAAAGCTTATTTACAGTGATTACTGGAGCAATGCAACAGGTAACAAGGTTTATTTAAAGCCTGAGAATCTTCAGAGAACAGGTGCCTACAAGGTAAGAGGCGCTTATTACAAGATAACAACTCTTTCTGATGAAGAGAGAAAGAAAGGCCTTATTACTGCATCTGCCGGTAACCACGCGCAGGGTGTCGCATATGCTGCAAAATGCTATGGAGTAAAGGCTACAATTGTAATGCCTACTTCCACACCTTTGATTAAAGTTAACAGAACAAAGGCTCTTGGTGCTGAAGTTGTACTTCATGGAAATGTATATGATGAAGCTTATGAGCATGCAAAAAAACTTGCCGAGGAAAATGGATATACTATGGTTCATCCATTTGATGACCTTGATGTTGCAACAGGACAGGGTACTATTGCAATGGAGATCATTAAAGAGCTTCCAACAGTAGATTATATTCTTGTTCCTATCGGTGGCGGCGGACTTGCTACAGGTGTATCAACACTTGCAAAGCTCCTCAATCCAAAGGTTAAGGTAATAGGTGTAGAGCCTGCCGGCGCAAACTGTATGCAGGAATCTATGAAGGAAGGTCATGTCGTTACACTTCCTACAGTAAATACCATTGCTGATGGTACAGCTGTTAAGACACCTGGTGAAAAGATATTCCCTTATCTTAGCAAAAATATTGATGAGATCATAACCGTTCCGGATGAAGATCTTGTAGTAGCATTCCTTGATATGGTTGAGAACCATAAGATGGTAGTAGAGAACTCAGGACTTTTATCTGTTGCAGCTCTTAAGCAGCTTGATGTAAAGGATAAGAAGATCGCCTGCGTTTTATCCGGCGGTAACATGGATATTATTACAATGTCTTCTGTTGTACAGCAGGGACTTATTATGAGAGACAGAATCTTTACCGTTTCTGTACTTCTTCCTGATAAGCCGGGAGAACTCTCCAGAGTTTCAGGCGTAATTGCTGATGTAAAAGGAAATGTTATCAAACTGGAGCACAATCAGTTTGTTTCTATTAACAGAAATGCAGCTGTTGAGCTCAGGATCACTCTTGAAGCTTTTGGAAGCGAGCACAAACAGCAGATTATTGATGCACTCAATGACAACGGCTATAAACCAAGAATTGTAAGGACAAATATTTAAGTAATGAATAGAATCAAATCAAAAAGATTAAGAAGAATAGCAGAATATATACTGATAACAATAGGATCAATCATATATGGAGCAACAACGGCACTACTTATTGATCCTAACAATATAGCACCGGGAGGACTTACCGGTCTTGCTATTGTTCTTAACAGAGTTGTTCCCATGGGAACTGGTATGTGGTTTCTTGTTATGAACATACCTATTTTGATTCTTTCCATATGGAAGTTTGGAATCAGATTTACAATTTCAACTATATATGCCACGGCTGTGATTTCCTGGGTTACGGATATCTGTACTAACTTCTTTTCGGGATACATAATTCATGATGTATTTCTTGGGGCATCCTTTGGTAGTGCGGCCCTTGGTATTGCAATAGGCCTGATTTTTAAATGTCATGCCACAACTGGCGGTACCGATGTTATAATTAAATTATTAAGGATCAAGTATCCGCATATCAAAACTGGAGTGTTATACCTTTTGACAGATATTGTAGTACTTCTTATAGCGGGTATAGTATTTGGTGACTTTGCTGCATCCTTGTATTCCTTCATGTCGGTTATGGTCACATCTTATGTTCTTGATCTTGTTTTGTATGGAAGAGACGAAGCTAAGCTTATTTATATTATTTCTGACAGGCCTGATGAGATAACCAAAAGACTTCTTGAGGAGCTGGATATTGGTGCCACTCATGTTTTTGCCAAGGGTGCATACAGCGGGGAAGACAAAAAAGTTATCATGTGTGCCATAAAGAAGAGACTTTCACCTCTTGCTGAAGATATAGTAAGAGACGAGGATCCGAATGCATTTATGATCATCTCAAGTGCAAGTGAGATTTATGGCGAAGGCTATAAAAGTTATTTTGACGAGAGAATTTGAGTATGAATAGTTCATCTGGGGAATTTCGCGAGAGAAGGGGTGTCAGGAACACTCATAATATTATATCTATAATATTCTTAAGCCTTGTAGCGCTTTTGGCGCTGTCTTTTAGCATTGCGCTTCTGATAAAAAATGCCATGCTTAAAAGAGAGGAAGAGGCTGTAAGGAGCGAGCTTGAAGCCCTGAATAATGAGGGCTATTACACAGAAGTTGAGACACAGATCCTTGTTGATGAGGCTAAAAAGGTTGCCGCTGAAGAAACTGAGAAATCAATCAAGGGTACGATCCAGAAAAAGCTTGAGTCCGGCGAAGGTACTACTTCGACTATCAGGTCTCTTTTTCCTGAACAAATTGTTGTTGCCAGTGATGGAAGATATTATTTCTTCCCAATAACAGATGAGATAGAGCATCATCCATTTGATGAAGATGATTTCGAATTTGATGAAAAGGGTTACCTTCAGTACGTTGGTGATGATGAGAGTATTAAGACCAAAACAGGGATTGATGTATCAAGATTCCAGGGTGATATAGACTGGAAGAAGGTTGCCGGTGCAGGAATTGACTTTGCTATCATAAGGACAGGCTTTAGAGGAACCACAGAAGGTAAGCTTCTTCAAGATGATTATTTTGAAGATAATATAAAGGGCGCCACAAAAAATGGCATTGATGTTGGTGTTTATTTTTACTCGCAGGCGCTGAATGAAACAGAAGCTCTTGAAGAAGTTCAGATGATGCTTGACATGATCGAACCGTACGAGATCAAGTATCCTGTTGTTATCGACATAGAATCTGCTGATTCCGATTCAGCAAGAACAGTTAATCTCTCAAGCGATTCTTATGAAGAGGTTGCCAGGGTTTTCTGTGAGGCTGTTAAAAAAGCAGGCTATAAGCCGATGATTTATGGCAATGTTAAGTCATTTACGCTTTTGATGGATGCTGCTGATGTAGATGACTACGATATTTGGATTGCTTACTACGGAACACCACTTTATTATCCATATCACTTTGATATGTGGCAGTATACATCCACTGGAAGTGTTGATGGAATAACAGGCAACGTTGACCTTAACATTTGTATAACAGATTATTGATCATATGGACACAAAAGATTACGAACAGAAGGGCTATCTAAACGAAGACTATAAATTCTTCCATATATGTGATAATGAGAATATTGATATACCCTTTCATTACCACGATTTTGATAAGCTTATTCTGATACTGAATGGAAATGTGAAATATATTATCGAAGGGCGAGAGTATGAACTTTTGCCCTTCGATTTTGTGCTTGTAAACAGGTTTGACATACATAAGCCTGTTTGCGAGGAGGGCGATGGGAAGAAGAAATATGACAGGATAATTCTTTATCTCAACCATGATTTTCTTGAGAAATATGGGCTTTTAGATGCTTTTATTAAGGCAAAAGAAATGGAGAGCTGCGTTGTCAGATTCCCAGCTGATATCAGCACTAAGATATATGATGCTTTTAAGAAAATAGAAGAAGACCTTAAAGTGGAAGACAAAGAATATGCAGGTCACCTGTCTACAGGAATAGATGTGCTGCGAGCTTTGATCGAGTTTAATAAGGCCTGCATATCAGAAGAAATCGGGTTTACTCAGGAAGCAAGATACAACAGAAAAGTAATTGATATCATAGAATATATAAACAAAAATCTTTCCAAGGACCTTACAATTGACAAACTTGCTGATAATTTTTATATGAGTAAATATCACATGATGCGCGTATTTAAGCAGGAGACAGGCTACTCAGTTCATCAGTATGTTTCCGAAAAGAGAATCCTTTTTGCAAGGACTCTGATAATGTCAGGAACTCCTGCAACCAGTGCTTGCCTTGAAGCAGGGTTTAAAGACTATTCATCATTTAGCAGGGCTTTTAAACTTCAGCTTGGGATACTTCCTTCAGAACTAAAGATATAGTGAGATATAGGTGTCAAGAAAAAATACTTGACACCTCTTTTCTTTTTATATATTATAGACATTGTTGATTTTTAGGAAGAGGTATATCATGGAGAAAATCGTAGAACAGGGTCTTCTATATGATTTTTACGGCGAGCTTCTGACAGAGCATCAGAGACAGATCTATGAAGCTGCTGTATACGATGATATGTCACTTACTGAAATAGCAGATGAGCACGGTATCAGCAAGCAGGGAGTACATGATCTTATAAAGAGATGTACCAAGACTTTGCAGGGATACGAGGATAAGCTTCACATGATTCGAAGGTTTGAAGCTATCAAGGAGAGTGCTAAAGAGCTAAAAAGCGTTTCTGATCATAATGGAGATATGTCAGATGAGGAGCTTCGAAAGAGGCTGGGCAGTATTTCCGACAGAATTTTAGAGGAGCTTAATAACTAATGGCTTTTGAAAGTCTTACCGATAAATTGCAGGATGCCTTTAAGGGGCTTAGGAGCAAGGGAACTTTAACTGAAGATGATGTAAAAGCTGCTTTAAAAGAAGTTAAGATGGCTCTTTTGGAAGCGGATGTTAACTTTAAGGTTGTCAAACAGTTTGTTTCTTCAGTTCAGGAGAGAGCAATCGGCGAGGAAGTTCTAAACGGACTGAATCCTGCTCAGATGGTCATCAAGATTGTCAATGAAGAGATGACCAAGCTCATGGGCTCTGAGACAACAGAGCTTATGCTTCAGGATAGCAAGTATATCACTGTTATCATGATGTGTGGTCTTCAGGGTGCTGGTAAAACAACTACCGCAGCTAAACTTGCCGGAAAACTTAAAGGCAAAAGAAAACCGCTGCTTGTAGCCTGTGATATTTATAGACCGGCGGCTATTGATCAGCTTGAGGTCAATGCTAAAAAGCAGGAAGTTGATTTCTTTTCAATGGGCACAGATGTTAGCCCAGTTAAAATTGCTAAATCCGCAATGGACTATGCAAAAGAGCATGGCCACAATGTTGTGATTTTAGATACAGCGGGTCGCCTTCAGATTGATGAAGCGATGATGAAAGAACTGCGTGATATTAAGGATGCTGTTACAGTGCATCACACACTCCTTGTAGTAGATGCCATGACTGGTCAGGAAGCGGTTAACGTTGCTGAGCAGTTCAATGAAAAGGTCGGCATAAACGGAATCATCCTTTCTAAGATGGATGGTGATTCACGAGGCGGTGCAGCTCTTTCAACCAAGGCAGTTACAGGAAAGCCTATTCTGTTCGTCGGTATGGGCGAGAAGTTATCTGACCTTGAACAGTTCTATCCGGATCGTATGGCAAGCCGTATCCTTGGAATGGGAGATGTGCTAAGCCTTATCGATAAAGCCGTTGAGGCAAACGCAGAGCGTGATGCTGAAAAAGACCGCGAGATGGTCTCCAAGATGAAGAAGGGCAAGATCGACTTCGAAATGTATCTTGAGAGCATGAAGCAGATGCGCAATATGGGAGGACTTGCTTCCATAATGGGAATGCTTCCGGGTATGGGCAAGATAAGCGATGATCAGCTCCCTGATGAGAAACAGCTTGCAAGGATTGAAGCTATTGTACTTTCAATGACTCCTGAAGAGCGCAGGAATCCTAAACTTATGACTCCACAGAGAAAGTTCAGGATTGCTAAGGGATCAGGTAACGATATTGCAGCTGTAAACCGCTTCATAAAGCAGTTTGAACAGATGCAGAAAATGATGAAGCAGATGCCAGGTCTTATGGGCGGCAAGAGAGGATTTGGAAAATTTGGTAATCCTTTCGGAGGCTTCGGCGGCAATAAGTTCTTTTGATATGTGATTCAGCAAATAGCTGGTTTATCCATATAAATACAATATTATTTAATTTTTTATTCATTTTACGGAGGAAATTTAAAATGGCAGTAAAGATCAGATTAAAGAGAATTGGTAAGAAGAAGGTTCCTTTCTACAGAATCATCGTTTCTGATTCAAAGTTCCCTGTACAGGGTAAGTTCATCGAGGAGATCGGAACATACGATCCTAACACAGATCCTAGCACAGTAAAGTTCAACGAAGAACTTGCAAAGAAGTGGCTTTCAAACGGTGCACAGCCTACAGAGTCTGTTGCAAAGCTTCTTAAGCAGGCTGGTATCAAGTAATAAAACTTGAATTATAAATTTTAATTACTTGTGCCGGAGGTTAATCAATGAAAGAGTTAGTTGAAGTAATCGCAAAATCGCTCGTTGATAATCCTGAAGAAGTCGTTGTGACTGAGAAGGCAGAGGGGCGTAATATTATGATCGAGCTTCATGTTGCACCTTCAGACATGGGCAAGGTAATTGGCAAACAGGGACGCATTGCTAAGGCAATCAGAGCTGTTGTAAAGGCTGCTTCTACCAGAGAAAACCTTAAGGTAGACGTGGAGATAGTTTAAGCCAAATATTATTGAGTCGAATTGGTAACATACCAATTCGGCTCAAATTTAAAATAAGCATTTATGCTTGTAATTTTTAGTGGGATATAAGATGAATTTTCACATCATGACATTGTTTCCCGAAATGATTCAGAGTTCTCTTTCAAGTAGCATTACAGGAAGAGCTGAAAATAAGGGATATATTTCTTTTAATGCAGTAAATATCAGAGATTATTCTAATGATCTCAAACATCACAAGGTTGACGATTATACATATGGTGGCGGTGCTGGTATGCTTATGCAGGCACAGCCTATTTATGATTGTTTTATAGATATCAAAAACAAGATCATCCAAAACGGTGGGAAGTCTCCAAGGGTCATTTACGTTACTCCTCAGGGAAGCGTATTTAACCAGCAAAAAGCTCAGGAGCTCTCAAAAGAGGAGGATCTTGTTTTTTTATGCGGCCATTATGAGGGCGTAGATGAGAGAGTTTTAGAAGAGATTGTTACTGACTATATTTCAATCGGAGATTATGTCCTTACTGGTGGAGAGCTTCCGGCCATGGTCATGATCGATGCAATCTCAAGGCTTGTTCCCGGTGTTCTTAATAATGATGAGTCTGCTCTTACGGAGAGTTTTCACAATAATCTTCTTGAGTACCCTCAATATTCAAGACCGGAGGAATGGATGGGCAAAAAAGTGCCTTCGATTCTTTTGTCGGGAGACCACAAGAAGGTTGATGAGTGGAGACTTGAGCAGTCGATTATAAGGACAAAAGAAAGGCGTCCTGATCTTTATGAAAAGTGGCTTTTAGAAAATCCGCCAAAGCCTGAGAAAAAGAAAAGAAGGAGAATAAAATGACAGATAGATTTCAGGTTGGTGTAATAGCATCTACACATGGCCTTATGGGTGAAGTTAATGTATTTCCTACAACTGAGGATCCGAACAGATTTAAGAAACTTAAAAAAGTAACTCTTCACACCCAGAGAGGAGAAGAGATGGAGCTTGATGTTCAGAGCGCAAAATTTTTCAAGAAATTTGTCATTGTTAAATTCAAACAGTTTAATAATATAAACGAAGTTGAGAAATTCAAGGGATGCGAGCTAACCATCGAGAGAAAAGATGCTCTAAAGCTTAATCCCGGCGAGTATTACTGCGCAGATCTTATTGGTCTTGATATAGTCGATGAGGATGGAAACGTTCTGGGGAGCGTGACGGATGTTATTCAGACCGGTGCCAATGATGTCTATGAGATGAAAAGGACAGATGGCGGCGAGAACGTCTATATTCCTGCTATAAAAGACTGTATAAAAGAAATAGATATAACGAAAAAAAGAATTATTATACATGTTATGGATGGACTTATGTAAATCCTGATGACTTTTATTGCTAAATAAACTATAATTATATGTGTTAGTTTTTTACTAGGAATGTGAGGAAAAGTAATGGTTGATTATACAGAAGGTGCGGGGTACCAATATCATACACACGTTGCTCCGGGAGATGTAGGAAGATATGTTATTCTTACTGGGGATCCTGGACGTTGTGAGTCTATTTCCAAGTTATTGGACAATCCCAAATTTGTTGCTTATAACAGAGAATATAACTGCTACACAGGATATCTGGACGGAGAAAAGGTAAGTGTTATTTCCCATGGTATCGGTGGAGCATCTACTGCAATATGTATTGAAGAGCTTGCAAAGTGCGGCGCAGATACATTTATCAGAATGGGTACTTCAGGTGGAATGCAGGATGATGTAATCGGAGGCGATATAGTTATCGCGTCAGGAGCTATAAGAGCTGAAGGCACATCTAAGGAATATGCTCCGATCGAGTACCCGGCAGTTGCTTCTTTTGAAGTTGTAAATGCTTTGGTTGAGGGAGCTAAAAAGGCAGGAGCCAATTACCACGTAGGTGTTGCACAGTGCAAGGATTCTTTCTTTGGACAGCATGAGCCTGAGACAAAACCTGTTGGTCCGGAGCTTTTATATAAGTGGGATGCATGGATCAAGTGCGGCGCCCTTTGCTCTGAAATGGAAAGCTCAACATTATTTATAGTTGGTAGTTATTTAAGACTTCGTACTGGTGCGGTTTTGCTTGTTGTCGCAAACCAGGAGCGAGCTAAAAAAGGTCTTTCTAATCCTCAGGTACACGAAATGGATAAAGTGTACAGTACAACAATAGAGGCCATTAGAAGACTCATTGCCTCGGATAAAACCTGAAAAGGGGTTTATCAATAAATGTTTTCATTAATCAAAAAATGGAGGACGATTATGAAAAAGAAATTTTTAGCAGTACTTATGGCTGCAACAATGGTTTCTTCACTTGTAGCTTGCGGACAGACAGCTACTACAACAACAGAAACTACTGAGACAACTGAGGCTACTCAGGAGACACAGGTTACTGAGCCAGCAGCTGAAACAGCAGCTGAGACTACAGAAGCTGGTGACAAGATGATGATCGCTATGGTAACAGACTACGGCGATATCACAGACCAGTCTTTCAACCAGTCAACTTATGAGGCTTGTAAGGCATTTGCTGAGGCAAACAATGCTGAGTTCACTTACTACAAGCCAGAAGGCGACTCAACAGCAGAGAGAGTTGCTATGATCGATAAGGCTGTATCTGATGGTTACAACGTAATCGTAATGCCTGGTTATGCATTTGCAGAAGCTATCGTTGAGACAGCTGATATGTACCCAGACGTTAAGTTTGTTGCTCTTGATGTTTCTGAGTATGACCTTGAAGGTGATGGATCTGATTTCAATTCAGAGACATATCCTAACGTATTCTCAGCAGTATATCAGGAAGAGCTTCCTGGATACATGGCTGGTTATGCTGCAGTAAAGATGGGCTATACACAGCTTGGTTTCCTTGGCGGTATGGCTGTTCCTGCTGTTATCCGTTATGGCTATGGCTTCGTTCAGGGTGCTGACGCTGCTGCAAAGGAGCTTGGCGCTGACGTTTCTATCAACTATGCATATGGTAACCAGTTCTACGGTGATTCAGATATCACAGCTGCTATGGATACATGGTATCAGGGCGGCACACAGGTAGTATTCGCTTGTGGTGGCGGTATCTTCACATCAGCTGGTGAGGCTGCAGGCAAGGTTGGCGGAAAAGTTATCGGTGTTGACGTTGACCAGTCAAAGACTATCGATGGAATGTTTGAAGCAGGTATGACTGTTACTTCAGCTATGAAGGGCCTTCAGGCTACAGTTAACACACTTCTTGCTGCTATCAGAGATGGTCAGTGGGATTCTTATGCCGGCAAGATTCTTAACCTTGGTCTTGTTTCTGGCGATGACACATCACTTAACTATGTTGGTCTTCCAGAAGATACAACAATTTGGACAGAATCTTTCACAGTTGATGATTACAAGAAGCTCGTTGCTGATATGGTAAGCGGCGCTGTAACAGTATCTAACGATACAACAGCAGCTGAGCCTACAGCAGAGAATGTAAAGATCAACTTCCAGGGCAATATTAAGTAATAATTACTTCAGTATGAAGTTCAGGGACCGGAAGCCTCAAAACTTTCGGTCTCTTTTTACCAGTCAAATGGTGATTAATATTGGTAGGAGGAAAAAGAAGGTGGCTTTAGAAAGCGCGTATGCTATTGAAATGCTAAATATAACAAAGCGTTTCCCTGGAATAATTGCGAACGACAATGTTACTATTCAGCTCAAAAAAGGTGAAATACACGCTCTTTTAGGGGAAAATGGTGCTGGTAAGTCAACACTCATGAGCGTTTTGTTCGGCCTTTATCAGGCAGAAGAGGGGACAATTAAAAAGGATGGTAAGGTTGTTACTATCAACAATCCTAATGATGCCAATGACCTTGGAATAGGAATGGTTCATCAGCACTTCAAACTTGTTCAGTGCTTTACTGTTCTTGATAACATCATCCTTGGGGTGGAGACAACAAAACATGGATTTTTACAGAAAGATGTAGCAAGAAAGAGAATCTTGGAGCTTTCTGACAAATATGGTCTTAAGGTAGATCCTGATGCAAAGATTGAGGATATTACCGTAGGAATGCAGCAGAGAACTGAAATTCTTAAGATGCTCTACAGAGATAATGAGATTCTTATTTTTGATGAGCCTACAGCTGTTTTAACTCCTGCAGAAATTGATGAACTTATGCAGATCATGAGAAATCTTGCAAAAGAGGGTAAGTCAATTCTCTTTATTTCTCACAAGCTTGCTGAGATCATGTCTGTTGCAGACAGATGCACTGTACTTAGACGTGGTAAGTACATTGGAACTGTTAATATTGCTGACACTAATCAGGAAGAGCTCAGCCGTATGATGATCGGTAGAGATGTACAGCTTGTCGCAACAAAGGAAGATAAGACACCTGGTGATGTTATTCTTCATGTTGAGAATATGACTGTTCCTTCCAAGCTTCACCATAACAATGCAGTAAAAAATGTTTCTTTTGATGTAAGATCAGGAGAAATCGTATGTATTGCCGGCATCGATGGCAACGGTCAGACAGAACTTGTTTATGGTTTATCAGGTCTTGAGAATATTACTTCCGGTAAGATCACGCTTTCAGGAAAAGACATTTCTCATGCATCTATCAGAGAGAGATCTCTTAGCGGAATGAGCCATATTCCTGAAGACAGACACAAACATGGCCTTGTTATGGACTATTCACTTGCCTATAATCTTGTGCTTCAGAGGTATTTTGAACCACAGTTTAGTTCAAAGGGATTCCTTAAAAAAGGCGAGATAAACAAGTATGCTGAAAAGCTCATTGATCAGTATGATATCAGATCAGGCCAGGGTGCTCCTACAATTGCAAGGAGTATGTCAGGTGGTAACCAGCAGAAAGCAATCATTGCTAGAGAAATTGATAAGGATCCGGATCTTCTGATCGCGGTTCAGCCTACCAGAGGTCTTGATGTAGGCGCTATCGAATATATTCACAAGCAGCTTATTGCCAGAAGAGATGAGGGACACGCAGTTCTTTTGGTTTCTCTTGAACTGGAAGAAGTTATGAGTATATCAGACAGAATACTTGTTATGTACGAAGGCGAGATAGTAGGAGAGTTTGATCCAAAGAAGACAACTCCTGAAGAACTTGGTCTTTACATGGCAGGAGCAAAGAGAAAGGAGGCTGGAGCTTAAAATGGCTGGAAATAACAGAAAAATGGAAAAAGAAAGCTTTTTCTCAAAGCCGGCAGTCCAGTCTATAACTGCGTCATTACTTTGTATAGTTATAGGACTATTGATAGGATACATTGCCCTTCTTATCATTAACCCTGTTGGTGCTACAGAAGCTATTATCACAATTATAAAGAACTATTTCACATATCCATCAAAGGCGGCAGCACTTAAGTACCTTGGTAACACACTTGTAAAGGCAGCACCACTTCTTATGTGTGCTTTATCTATTCAGTTCTGTTATCAGGCCGGATTATTCAACATTGGAGCTGCAGGACAGTACGTTGCCGGAGCAGGAGCTTCACTTTATTTTGCACTTGGTTTTGGACTTCCATGGTATATATGTATTCTTGCAGCACTTGTTGCTGGTGGAATCTTCGGAATCATCGTTGGAATTTTAAAGGCATATCTCAATGTTAATGAGGTTATTTCAGGAATCATGCTTAACTGGATTGGACTTTATACAGTTAATATGCTCCTTGGAGGCGTAAAAGAGGTTTCAAGCCCTTATACACTTTCACTTGCAAGTACTAATCCTTCGGCTATCATTCCTTCACTTGGACTTGAGAAGCTCTTTTCAAACAATAAGTATGTTACAATTGCGATTCCTTTAGCTGTGATTATTGCGATCATTTTAAAGGTTATCTTGAGCATGACTGTATTTGGATATGAGATCAAGGCAACAGGTATTGCAAAGGATGCTGCAAAATACAGCGGAATGAAAGAAAAGAAGAATGTTATTCTTACTCTTTTCATCGGCGGTGGTCTTGCAGGTCTTGGAGCTGCATTCCTTTTCCTTACAGGATATGAGCAGTGGTCTGTAACACAGTCATCTGTTCCTGGAATGGGCTTTAATGGTATTGCTGCAACATTCCTTGGCGGACTTGATCCTATAGGAACAATTTTTGCATCATACTTTATTCAGCACATTACAAGTGGTGGTTCATACCTTGATAAGAACGTTTATCCATCACAGATTTCAGATTTTATATCTTCAATAATCATCTACCTCTGCGGATTTGTTCTCTTCTTTAAGTTCTTCTTAAACAGCAGAATAAGAGCCGGCAAGGAAAAGAAAGAAGGAGGTAATAAATAATGGTATTACTTCTTCAATACACATTACTTTTTTCATCAGTACTTATCCTGGTTGCTCTTGGTGGATGTTTTTCGGAGCATTCAGGTGTTATTAACCTTGGACTTGAGGGAATAATGGTTATGGGAGCTTTAGGCGGAGCCCTTACATTAAAGGTTATTTCACCTACACTTCCCGCTATAGTTATTGTTCTTACAGTGTTACTTACTTCAACTTTGTGCGGAGTACTTTATTCAGTTCTTTTGGCTTTTGCCTGCATCAATTTCAAGGCAGATCAGACACTGGTAGGAACAGCTCTTAACATGCTTGCGGCAGCTGCTGCAACAGTTATTGTCAAGACTATCAATATTGCTGAAAATCCTGATAACGTATCATCAACTGTTCAGTATGTAGCTTCTAAAAAAGCTCTTGTCGTTAACATTGGAAGCTTCCAGTTCAACTGGTTTATGCTTGTAGCTCTTATAGCTCTTATAGCAGCTTATGTTATTCTCTATAAGACAAGATTTGGCTTAAGACTTATGGCTTGCGGTGAGCATCCTCAGGCTGCTGACAGTGTTGGAATCAATGTTTATACAATGCGCTGGGCCGGTGTTCTTATTTCCGGAATGCTTGCAGGAATCGGTGGTATTGTCTACATTACAGCCGGAGTAAGTGAATGGAAGTTCGAAAACGGTGTTGCAGGTTTTGGATTCCTTGCCCTTGCAGTTATGATCTTTGGACAGTGGAAGCCTCTCAACATTGGTCTTGCAGCTTTGTTGTTTGGGTTCTTTAGAGCTCTTTCCAACGTTTACTCAGGATTTGACTTTTTGGCAGCGCTCAATATTCCGAGTTCTGTATATAATATGATGCCTTATATCATTTCTCTTGCAGTACTTGCATTTACGTCTGCGAACTCAAGAGCACCTAAGGCAGAAGGAATTCCTTACGACAAGGGATCAAGGTGATTTTTTATATGAATGAAAAACAAATTAAAGAATTAATAGAGAAAGCTTTGGATATGAGAAATTTTTCTTATACTCCATATTCTCACTTCAATGTTGGAGCAGCGCTTCTTAGTGCTGATGACAGGATATTTACAGGATGCAATATAGAAAATGCTTCTTATACACCTACCAATTGCGCAGAGAGAACAGCTTTTTTCAAGGCGGTAAGTGAGGGCGTGCTCACTTTTAAAGCAATAGCAATTGTGGGAGGACCTGCAGATGCAACAGAGCTTGAATACTGTCCTCCATGTGGAGTTTGCAGACAGGTTATGAGCGAGTTCTGCGATGATGAGTTTATAGTTATTGTTGCAAAATCAACTGATGAATACAGGGTATATACCTTACCTGAAATCCTTCCAGACAGATTTGGACCTACAAATCTCATTAAAAGATAAGAATCATTTGTTGACGGATTAACATATTTTGTGTTATATTATAGTACGTTGTGAAAATCAGACGGTCCTCTGTTATGATTTAGAGTCGGAAATTCATCTGATTCTGTAATATTACATATTAAGAACGTCCATAGAATAGGAGAAAAGATATGAGTACAATTATCGAAGAGCTCGAGAAGGAGCAGCTGAATGCTAACGCACCTCAGTTCAACACTGGTGATACTGTAAGAGTACACGCTAAGATTAAAGAAGGAAACCGTGAAAGAGTACAGGTTTTCGAAGGAACTGTTAAGAAGATCCAGGGCGGTAGCAACCGTACAACATTCACAGTAAGAAAAGAGTCTTACGGTGTTGGCGTTGAGAAGACTTGGCCACTTCACTCACCTATCGTTGAGAAGGTTGAGGTTATCAGAAGAGGTAAGGTTAGAAGAGCTAAGCTTAACTACCTTAAGGGTCTCACAGGTAAGAAGGCAAAAGTTAAGGAACTTGTTACCAGATAAGTTGTTAGTTAAAAGGCAGTTACTTTTTAGTAATTGCCTTTTTCTTTACTTACATTCCATGCCAGACAGAGGATGAATATGTTCAGGAAGAAAAAAAGAAATCTCTACCTAAATCCCAAGAAAAAGATAATTACACCCAAAATGCTTCATGAGATTTTTTCATGGCTATTTGTTACAGTAGTAGCCATCTTTTTTGCATTTGTATTTGTAATCGCATTTGGAATGCAGGTTACTAATATTGGAGATTCCATGACGCCAACACTTGCCAATGGTCAGGTGGTTTTGGTAAACAGGCTACAGTTTAAGATATTGCGACCTTCTACAGGCGATATCATAGCTTTTTTACCAAATGGCAATGCTAACTCGCATTACTATGTTAAAAGAGTTGTCGCCTCTTCCGGGGACAAAGTTCAGATAATTGATGGATATTTATATGTAAACGGTGAAAAAACTGAAGATACAGATGAAATATATGATAAAATGGAAGATGCAGGGATAGCTGCTAATGAGATCAAGCTTGGAAGCGGCGAATATTTTGTCCTTGGAGATAACAGAAATAGTAGTGAGGACTCAAGAAGTGCCAATATTGGTATTGTTAAGACCAATATGATTATTGGCAAAGTGTGGTTTAAACTTGCTGGTAACGATAACAGCGGAGGTTTTATTTTAGAATGAATTTGCAATGGTATCCTGGTCATATGACAAAAGCAATCAGAATGATGCAGGAAAACATTAAATTGATAGATATTATAATTGAAGTGGTAGACGCCAGAATTCCGGCGGCATCCAGAAACCCTGATATTGATGAGCTTGGTAAAAACAAGTTCAGACTTATAGTTTTAAATAAGTCTGATCTGGCCGATAATCAGGTGACTAAAAAATGGAAAGAGTATTATGAAAAACAGGGCCTGTTTGTAATGGAGATGAATTCCAAAACAGGTAATGAGGCAGGTAAAGTTAAGGACCTTGTTCAAAAAGCCTGTGCTGAAAAGATAGAAAGAGATAAGAAAAGAGGAATTGTAGGCAGACCTATAAGAGCGATGGTTGCCGGTATTCCAAATGTTGGTAAGTCGACATTCATAAATAAGCTTGCAGGAAAGGCTTCTGCAAAAACAGGCAATAAGCCCGGAGTCACAAAGGGTAAACAGTGGATCACCCTTAGTAAGAGTATGCAGCTTCTAGATACTCCCGGTATTCTGTGGCCTAAGTTTGAGGATGAGCAAGTGGGGCTTAGACTTGCACTTATTGGTTCAATGAATGATGAGAATCTCGACATTGCTGAGCTTGCCTGTGAACTGATAAAGAAGCTTGAAAAGTTCTATCCGGAAGCAATTTTTGAAAAATATGGTATTACCAAAGAGCAGCTCACTGAACTTGAGAAGGATCAGTATTCTACTCCTGCAAGCAGAGTTTTATCAGCAATTGCCATAAACAGAAAGTGCCTTCTTGCAGGTGGTAACCCGGATATCTCAAGAGCGGCAGCGCTTCTTTTGGATGATTTTAGAAACGGAAGACTTGGCAAAATATCTCTTGAAAGACCAGATGAACAATAAACTATAATACGATGGGCGAATGTTATGAAGAAGTTTCTTAAAGAATTATTTAGCACAATAATCTATTTAGCAGTCATTTTTCTTTTGACATTTCTATTTATTACCTTTGTTATGCAAAGGACTGAGGTAAGTGGTCAGTCTATGGAGCCAACGCTTCAGGACGGAGATTCGCTTCTTATTGAGAAGGTATCTTATAGATTCAGTTCACCAAAGAGGTTTGATATCATAGTATTTCCGTATCAGTACGGCGACAATCAGTTCTTTATCAAAAGAATTATTGGTCTTCCGGGCGAGAGTATCAGGATTGACATTGATGGAAACATATATGTGGACGGTGAGATCTTAAAGGAAGGCTATGGCGCAGAAGTTATACTTGATCCGGGTAGGGCTGAGACGGAAGTTGTCCTTGGCGAAGACGAATATTTCGTCATGGGTGATAACAGAAATCACAGCATGGATAGCAGGGATATTTCTGTTGGTAGTATCAATAAAGCTGATATTACGGGCAGAGCCTTCATTCGTATTTTTCCATTTTCTAAATTCGGGAGCATAAACTAATGGGTTCAATGACAGATATTAAGGCAGCGTTACAGTTTGCGGCAACAAGGGAAGAGTATGTTTCTTTTATCGAGGAATATTCATCTGATGAGAGGGCAGGCGTAAAAAAGCTCGTAGAATCAGCTGAAAAGAAATTAAAAGCCCTTGAAAAAGAAATGGCCCGTATAGAAGAGATGAAAAAATATGAGAAAGAATATGCTCATTTGGGGCCCATTTGCGGAATTGATGAAGTGGGAAGAGGCCCTCTTGCAGGACCTGTCTATACAGCTGCTGTTGTGCTTCCGCCCGATTGCGATATTTTGTATGTTAATGATTCAAAGAAATTATCCGAAAAAAAGAGAGAAGAGCTTTACGATGTGATCATGGAAAAGGCTCTTGCTGTCAGCATTGGATGTAATTCTCCTGAGAGAATTGATGAGATCAATATCCTTAATGCTACAAAAGAAGCTATGGTCATGGCTGTAAAGAACCTCAAAGTTAAACCGGCAACTCTTTTGATCGACGCAGTTCACCTTGATGGTCTTGATGAATATAATCAGGTATCCATCATTAAGGGCGATGCAAAGAGTATCTCCATAGCTGCTGCCAGCATAGTGGCAAAGGTTACAAGGGACAGGATGATGAAAGAGGAAGCCAAAAAGTATCCTGAATATTTCTTTGATTCAAATAAAGGCTACGGAAGCCAGGACCACATTGAAGCTCTAAAGAAATATGGTCCTTGTCCAATACACAGAAGGTCGTTTATAGGTAATTTCGTATGAGTGGTATTTCCAGCGTATCACAATCAAATCAGCCTATAGTTCTGAATGGTAGCAGTCTCCAGATTCCACAGGAACAGGGGGAGGCTTTAAACCTGAAAAATGGTGCTGTCATTCAGGGGACTGTTGTGTCTGTAAATGATACCCCTGATGGAAAGCTCGTAAATATAAATGTGTCCGGTAATGAAATATCTGCTAAGTTACAGGACGGAATGGACCTTAGAGAAGGCCAGTCCTTGCAGTTTGCAGTTAAAGGTCTAAGTTCAAGGGCAGTTACCATAATGCCTCTATTTGAGAATACTGCAGCTATGCAGAGCACTATTAAGGCTTTGACAGCTGCCGGACTTGAGAATACCCCTGAAAATGTTCAGATGGTAAAAGACATGATGGAAGCCGGTCTTCCTATCGATAAAGCATCTTTGCAGGAAATGAGCAAGAATCTAAACTTGTTCTCTGATTCATCTGTTTCAACTTTGGTTGAGATGAAGAGCCTGAATATCCCAATAAATGAAAATAACATAAATGGTTTTGAAAGCTACAAAAACTATGAGCATCAGGTAGTAAATGAGATGGAAGATATAATAGAGTCTCTTCCTGATACATATAATGCGCTTGTAGCAGGTGGTGAAGAGGCTAAAGCTCTGAATTTGTATGGCTCTGTATTAAAGCTCTTCGGGCAGGAAAATGCAGAAAACAATATGGGGCAGGAGATGGATGGCGTTTCGCAAGCAGCTAAAGATGTCACTGGAGAGGCTGAAGCAGAAAATGGATCTATACAGGGTACCCTCGATTCAGGAAAAGAAATTCTTGATAAAAGCGGAAATACTAACAAAGATCTGGCTCTTTCCTTAGAAAGCATAAATAAGGAGCCGGGTGCCTTAAAAGAAGAGGCAGTTATAAATAACAAGGCTGTTTCTGATGAGTTCATTGATACGTTAAAAAATCTTGGTGTTTCGGATAAAAGTATAGATAAACTAATAGCTTCATCTGATTCAAAAGCTCTTTTAAATGAACTTGCAAAAAGCTTTGAAGGTGCTGATCTTACTAATGTTGTAGAAAATGCAGCATGGAAAAAGCTTTTTGCAAGTGATGAATATAACAAGATCATAAAGAACAATATTTCGGAGCAATGGCTCTTGAAACCATCAGAGGTTGAGGATAAGGAAAATATCCAGAATTTGTATCAGAGGCTCAATAATCAGGTGAAACACCTTGCTGAAACGGTGAATAACACAGGACTTGCTGAATCAAAGCTTGGTCAGTCCATTAATAACCTTTCTAATAATCTGGACTTTATGAATCAGCTGAATCAGATGTTTCAATATGTTCAGCTTCCGCTTCAGATGGCGGGGCAGAACGTGCACGGGGATTTATATGTCTATAGGAACAAGAACAGAAAAATGAGTGAAGACGGATCTGTCAGTGCGGTGCTTCATCTTGATATGGATAATCTTGGACCTATTGATGTCTATGTTAAAATGCTTGAAAAAAAGGTTACCACAAACTTTTATGTGGCAGATGATTCAATACTGGATCTTATCAATGACAATATACATATTTTGAATGAGAGACTTGAAAAACGTGGCTATTCCATGAATGTAACACTTAAACTTCAGGATGATATGGACGGCGAGGATGCAGCGGTTGATGAGATGTTTGATGTTGCAAGAACACCTATATTATCCACAACATCTTTTGATGCGAGGGCATAAAAATGGCTGATGAGAAAAGAGAAAAACAAAAAACTGCCGTAGCTCTTGCGTACGATCCTAACGAAGACGGAGCGCCAAAAGTCATCGCTTCAGGTAAGGGAGCTCTTGCTGAAAAAATCATAGAGCAGGCAAAAGAGAATAAGATTCCTGTTCATGAAGATGACAAGCTTGCAGAGACCTTATCTAAATTGGAAATAGGCGAGATGATACCGCCTGAGCTCTATGAAGTGGTAGCAGAGATCCTTGTATTTGTTGATGCAATGGACAAGATTAAGGCAAAAGACCGCTCAAGAAAATAAAGTATTTAAAAGGAACAAGAAATAAAAGTGAATAAAAGAACAACAGGATCTTGGTATGAAGATATGGCTTGTGATTACCTTAAGAGCCAAAATGTAAAGGTCTTAAAAAGAAATTTCAGAGTAAGAAGTGGTGAAATAGATATTGTTGCATTTGATGAAGGATATTATAGCTTTATCGAAGTTAAATACAGAAAAAACAATAAATATGGCGGCCCGGAGGCCGCCGTTGGTTTTGCAAAACAAAAACAGATATGTAACGTATCAAGGTTTTATATTTCTTTTAACCACATACCTGAAGATGCGCCTGTAAGATATGATGTGATAGCCATAAGCGGAGAAGAAGGTGCATGTAAGATAAAGTGGTATAAAAATGCCTTTGAGTACATTTAAAACTTTAAATACTGTATAGCCATATTGTATATGGCGAAGTCTTACTTTCATACTGACCTATTAGCTCTATGCCAAGGTCATCTGCGTTACTTATTTCTATTCTTGAGAAAATATACTTCCCGTTTAACTTTTTGAAAGAATTAACATCAATTAAAAGTCTTTTGTCTGTGACATCCTTTGTTCTTACAGGAGACCAGATGGAATCTACAGTTCCTGAATAAATGTAGGCTCTAGCTCCCCATTGATCGTAATATTCCCTGGCTGACTCTGACTCCTCAAGGGCCGGAGCAATAATGTTTCTAAAAGAATCCTTATAGGACTGATAGTAGTAACTAAGGCATCCATCAAGAGTAGATATTCCGTTATATGACAATATTGCCGGGTGGAAACCATAGGCAACAGCGTACTCGCCATCATAATCAATATCTTCTTTGATGCTTTCGAATAAGTCAGCTGAATAGAACTCACCGTATGAAAGGGTTTCTGACTTGTCGTTTTTTATGAGCTGCCAGACGTTGACATATACAGTGTTAAAAAAGTCATTATATAAAGACTGAGTGCCTAAAACAGAGAGAAGTACAAGGCTTATTACGATAATTGGAAGCTTCTTAAAACGGCCTGATAATCTGATAGTAATTATGACTATTTCTAAATACCACAAAAATGGATTAAAGAATAATGTTCTGTTAAACTGCCAGCCCTTTAGAGGGGAAAAAATGATCTCAAAAAGACTTCTTATAGGTTTGCAGTAGTACAGACCATAAATTATGCAGTTAAAAACTATAAAATAGAGAACAAGATTAAATGGATCTGTAAGTAGTTTTTTATAATCTTTATCCTTAATGTGCAGGAAATTGATCACGAAAAAGGAGATGATCACAATTGGCATTGCCACAAACCTGTGAAGGTCATCGCAGTGGAACATGTTATTTACAAACACATCCTTTATGGTTAAAAGAATCTGACCAAAACTGAAATTCTCAATGACCATTTCATCCCTTATTGTCTGTTCGCTACCGGCAAAGATAAGGAGAAAAAGCCTGTATTCGATAAGTATGAAAGAAATCGAAATAAGAACTATGCTAATGATAAGCTGCACATTTATCTTTTTATCCTTGATCAGTCTGTAAAGGAAATAGATAAAGATATATCCGATTATGAATGGACCAAAGAATGTGAAATATGACAAAGTAGGATAGAGAAAAAGAAGTATATAATACTTAACCTTTTTTTCTGTCATAACTTTCCTTAAAAGATAGATGAGCAGAGGGATAGAAGCAAAGGCAAAAGAAAAAGCGGGATAAAGCGGAAGCAGTCCATATATAAAGCTGCCAAGAACTATAGCCCATTCATATTTCTTATAATTGTCCTTTAAAACATCTTTTCCAAGAAGAATTCCGGAGAAAGTCGCTATGAAGATCTTTAAAAAGTAACCGATAATATACGCTGTGAAATTAGGAAAAAGCATATATAAAACGGCATATAAATAAAACTCTGAAAGGAGAAAGTTTCTATCAATTCCTCCAAGCAAAGGTACGGTAACACTATGCGAAAAGAAAGCATTATTTAGTTTTAAGATCTGGTAATCTGCGATGTGAATATCAAGATTATCGTGAACACCAATATATGTGTGATTTTTTCCTGCAATAACGAATGTTATAAGTTCGATAGCAGTAATAAGGATGACAATTCCCCAATACCAGTTTGATTTAATTTTTTTCATATTCTCCTCGAGATATATGTTGTAATTAAGAATCAAGGAAAATTATATCATAGCTTTTGAATCATTTACAATTGAGAGGGCGGCATTAAGGTATGAAAGTAAGGCGTCTTGCATGTATGGTAGAGTTTATCAAATTATGATAAAGTGTGTAAATACGATAGATACTAAATGAGGAAGAAAAATGACAGATAAGACATTGATCAGATATGGAAAAAAAGTAACTACTCAGATAAGAGAAAAAAATGGTGTGAAATATATTGTTTTTCCTGAAATTGAAAAACTAGGGTTTGTGGATCATCTTTTTTCTACCAGGATAGGCGGAGTCTCTACAGGAGATTACGCAACCATGAATTTGAGCTATACGCGTGGAGATGACAAGGAATGCGTGGATGAGAATTATAGAAGGATAGCGCAGGTTTTAGGACATGGCAAAGCTTTAGACGACTTCGTTTGTACTTTCCAGACACATACTACCAATATAAGAGTTGTTACAGAAAGTGACAGGGGAAAAGGACCAGCAAGAGTCAGGGACTACACAGATATCGATGGACTTATCACAAATGTCCCTGGCATTATTCTTGGTACATTTCACGCTGACTGTCCGCCAGTTTATATTGTTGACCCTGTTAAAAGAGCTATTGGTCTTGTTCATTCAGGTTGGAAGGGAACCCAGGGAGAAATTGGCAAAAAAGCAATTGAGAAAATGAGTGCTACGTATGGCACTAAGCCTGAGGACTGTGTATGTGCAATAGGGCCGTCAATATGCGGTGAATGTTATGAGATAGGCGAAGATGTAGCTTTGGAATTTGCCAAGGCTTATACTGAAAAAGAATTGGAGAATAATAAGATATTAGTGCCTTATCCCAATAACAAATACAGATTATATCTATGGAATGCCATAAAGCTTTCTTTGCTAAGGGCAGGAGTATCGGAACAAAATATAATTGTCACAGATATATGTACAAAGTGTAATCCTGAACTTTTATTTTCACACAGGGTACACGGCGAAAAGCGCGGAAATCTCATGGCTTTTTTAACCATTAACGAATAATCGTTAAATTCTTAAGAAATCTTAAGAATTTTCGTAGGTAAATCTTAAGAATTTTCTGATTTAATAGAATTATAAGATATGGAGCAGAGTATGGAGAACATATTAGTTTGCGATGATGACAAAGAAATAGTTGATGCGATCGAGATCTATCTTTCACAGGAGGACTTCAGAATATATAAGGCCTATGATGGGGTAGAGGCACTTGATATCATTAGGAAAACAAAGATATCACTGGCAATTGTAGACATCATGATGCCCAAAATGGATGGGATGAGAATGGTGATGGAGCTTAGAAAATTCAGTTCTATTCCTGTTATATTCTTATCTGCCAAGTCAGAGGATTCTGATAAGATATTGGGACTTAACATCGGCGCCGATGATTATGTCACAAAGCCCTTTAATCCTCTGGAGCTGGTTGCAAGAGTCAAGTCCAACTTAAGACGATACACAACCCTTGGAAGCATGGAAGATAAGGAGAATGTCTATAAGACCGGTGGCCTTGTTATTGACGACAATTCCAAGGAATGTTTTGTAGATGGTGAAAGGATAAGACTTACGCCTATCGAATATAATATTTTAGAGTTTCTTGTGAAAAATAAGGGCAAGGTATATTCGATCAATCAGATCTATCAGAGCATCTGGCAGGATAACGGATCTTTTGCTGCAGACAATACAATAGCTGTCCATATCAGACATATCAGAGAAAAAATAGAGATCAATCCAAGAGATCCAAGGTACCTCAAAGTTGTGTGGGGTGTGGGATACAAGATTGAAGATGAGGAGCCATGTTAAAAAAGCCAATTAATTTTAAAATTCTTACATTGATCCAGCATGTTCTTGCGGCATTTATAGCCTTTTCGCTGGTCTTTATATTTGCCGGGACCAGCATAATCATTACAGGTGCCAGGGGAGATTATTCCTACACATTGTATGAATCAGACAGGAACAGAGCCTATGAGGATTCATATCTTTTCAACAACATTCTTGGCAATAACCTTGCTGATGTCATAAGGCTCATAGCCATCAGAAGCCAGTTAGAAACGGCAGGCGAGTACGACAGCGAAAAGACAATTGATGTAACTGCCTATGTGAACAGAGGAACTACGCTTCCGGGAGACTACGTCACTGCTGTTTATACAGTATCAGATCTTTTAAAGTGGGCCCAAAGTGGCTTTACTTATGAAACAAGAAATTTCACCGAGGAAGAGAGCAGCTCATTTTTAAGTGCCACAACTACATATACGCACCTTAAGAACAATCTTATGTCAGGTGGGATGAATTCTTATCTTAGTTCCGGGCTTTCTGATAACAGCGTTGCCTTTACAGTTTCAGGAAATTCCGTTCCTTCGGGAGGTACTCACAATATTCTCGTTTCAAGATATCAGACTGTAGATGGGAAAAATATTGAGGACCTTGTATCAAACTGGGAAGAGTACAGCCTTTTGTGCAGTAATGTAGAGGAGGCTGCGGGAACGCTTTTATCCAACTTCGAGGAATATGGAAAGCTCCTTTCGTACTATGGATATCAGTCAAGTAACTTAAGGTACTATATTTCCAGAACAGTAAGTGGCAGTACATCTGTGTTTACCAATATTTCCGAGCTTTCTGGAGAGACAACCGGAATAGATATAAAGAGTGTATTTGAAGGCTACGGCAGATACATATATTACTGCCCATATGAGCTTAAGTACGAGACCAACACTCTTATAAAAGAAAACGTGGTAAGAAGCCTTCTTAAAACTTACAGCTACGCCTATCCTGATCAGATAAAGGTTTACGTGGCTGTAGATACTTTAGGCTACCCATGCAGCGATGATTTTTATCAGGGAAAGAGCAGTTTTGCCAAATATATGCCTTACAGGACACAGATCTTGATACTGTGCTTTGTTGCGGCATTCATGTATATACTTCTGTTTATAATAACTCTTAAGACGCCTGTTATTGTAAACGGAAGTACTATAAAGACCGAGATAGCCTGTCTTAAGAATATTATAATAATGGCGGCTCCTTTTGGTGCTTTTGTACTGGCGTCTGTTATAACACAGATGAGTTACATGAAGATGGTTCGGCTTGAGAACTTCCCCGTATATGCGGCTTTAGGTGCTTTCGTGTTTAATGTTGGATTTCTGGGACTTATTTATGGTATTGCAGATAAGGTAAAAGAGAAGGCTCTTTGGAAAGATTCTATCCTAAGAATGGTAATTATTGGGGCAAAGAATCTGATCCTTACAACTACTGACAATGGAAATGTGATCATAAGGACCTGGATTCCATATATATTTTTTGTGGTAATAAATCTTTGCCTGTTTAAAATAGGTCTTGCAGGTGTAATTATCGCAGCATTTTTGGATATACTAATTGGTATATATCTGTACAGACAAAACCTTGACAGAGACCGTATCATCAAAGTCATAGAGCAAATAAAAAATGGGGACGTTAAATCAAAGGTCGACGTTTCAGCACTTCATTCAGACAATATAGCTCTTGCAGATGCAGTTAATTCCATTGGTGAAGGAATTGAAAAAGCTGTGGATACCAGTATGAAGGATGAAAAACTGAAAGCAGATCTTATAACAAATGTATCTCATGATATTAAGACTCCGCTGACTTCCATAATCAACTATGTGGACCTTATAAAGAGGGAAGATATCGGTAATGAGAGAGTAATCGAGTACGTAAATATACTTGATCAAAAATCTCAAAAGCTTAAAAAGCTTACTGAAGATCTGGTTGAGGCTTCAAAAATAAGTTCGGGAAATATTAGTATTGAGCTTTCAAAAATAGATTTTGTTGAACTGATCAATCAGACTATCGGCGAATTTTTCGAGAAGTTTGAAAAAAGTGGCCTTACTCCGATTTTTAAAGCCCAGGAGACGAATATATCCATAGTTGCAGATGCAAGGCACTTATGGAGAGTCTTGGAGAATCTTTTTAACAATACCTGTAAGTATGCCCTGTCAGGAACCAGAGTATATCTGGAGATGTACACTTTGGAGGATGCAGAAGGCAAAAAGAAAGCCTTCTTCTCAATTAAGAACATATCTGCAAAAGAGCTTAACGTAAGTGCCGATGAACTGACTAAGAAATTTATAAGAGGGGATGAATCAAGGACAACTGAAGGAAGCGGACTTGGACTTTCTATTGCCAAGAACCTTACCATTGCCCAGGGCGGAACCTTTGACATCAGGCTTGACGGAGATCTCTTTAAAGTAATAATTGGATTTGATATTGCAGAATAAAAAATAAGTGCCCATAACATGGAGTTATGGGCACATTTTTTATATATTTAATCGAAGAGCTCAGTTGGAGTCTTGCATCCTGAGTTGTATTTGCCGACAATCTCATGAATCTTGTCTGTTGGCATATTAACTGTAGCCATAGAAGCGTCGTGATTAAGGAAATCAATGATAGTAGCAAGGAATTTACCCATATCTGCGATGAATATGTATTCTCTTGATGTAACTTCCTCATTCATGTAAGTGAGGTTAGTAGTAATAACTGCGTCAAAGTATCCTTTTTCGTAGCCGTCATCAAACTTGCTCATTCCGTCTGTGAAAAGACCGAAAGTAGTGCAGATGAATACCCTTTTAGCTCCCATGTTCTTGAGCTGCTTGGCAGTATCTATCATACTTGATCCCGAAGATATCATGTCATCGATGATGATAACATCGCGGCCTGAAATATCAGAACCAAGGAATTCGTGAGCAACAATAGGGTTAGTTCCGTTAACAACGTGAGCATAATCACGTCTCTTATAGAACATACCTGTATCAGCGCCGATTACGTTTGCAAAATAAACGGCTCTGTCAAGAGCTCCCTCATCAGGGCTAATGACAGTTAGATGATCCTTATCAACTACAAGGTCATCAATGTGAGATAAAAGAGCCTTCATAAACTGATATGAAGCAAGGAAATTATCAAATCCACCAAGAGGCTTGGCGTTTGATATTCTTGGGTCATGAGCATCAAAGGTAATAAAGTTTGAGATACCCATGTCATGAAGCTCAGCAAACATCTGAGCAGCATCAAGTGATTCCATACCATTTCTCTTGTGCTGACGTCCTTCGTAAAGGAATGGCATGATAACATTTATTCTTTTTGCTTTGCCAGTAATTGCACCTATAACACGTTTAAGATCCTGATAATGATCATCAGGAGATTTGTGGTTGACGTAATTGTACATTTTATAAGTTA
Organism: Butyrivibrio sp. AE2015; assembly: GCF_000420825.1. GTDB lineage: Bacteria > Bacillota > Clostridia > Lachnospirales > Lachnospiraceae > Butyrivibrio. The sequence goes on from NZ_ATVR01000007.1 coordinate 111,220, forward strand.
TGCTGTAATTGCATACATCAGTAAGAATGTAAACGTCGTTTCCTCGAACACTTTCCTTGATAGTAGCTTTAGCTTCACCACTGTTGAATCTGTCAAGGTTGATATCGATCTTGTAATTGTCTTTTACATAGCCGTGAAAAGCGGGATCGTTCTCAGGCATTTTGTAAAGTTCGTGTCTGAACTCTGAGATATAACGATTGACGCTGTCACCAAGTTCTTTGGCTGAATCCATTACAATTAGATTAAGAGGTGCAACCGGAATAGTACCTTCCAGTTTTCTAAAATCTGGCATATTTTTCGCTTCCTTCTTTGAAATATTTAGATTAGAACATAGTTCTACATTTACTGTTTTAACATCTATGGTGCTGACACGTCAAGGACAAGATGGTATAATACAGGGCATGAAGAAGAATATAGGACACCTTATCGGTAGTGTCGATGAGGGAAGCATAGCACAAGAATTAAATATTGAACCGGGCGATAAGCTCTTAAAAATTAATGATCAGGTAATAGAGGATATTTTTGATTTTCAATACCTTGTTCAGGATGAACACCTTGATGTACTGATTGAGAAACCAAATGGCGAGCAGTGGCTTTTAGATATTGATAAGGATTTTGACGAGGATCTTGGAATTGAGTTTGAGAACGGACTCATGGATGATTACAGGTCCTGTAGCAATAAATGTATTTTTTGCTTTATTGATCAGATGCCAAAGGGCATGAGAAAAACACTGTATTTTAAGGATGATGACTCAAGACTGTCTTTCCTTCAAGGCAATTATGTAACACTTACCAATATGTCTGAGGCGGATATTGACAGGATATTAAAATATCATCTTTCTCCTATCAATATTTCTTTTCAGACTACCAATCCGGAACTTAGATGTAAGATGCTCGGCAACAGATTTGCCGGTGAAGCACTTAAAAAAGTAGACAGATTATGTGCTCCGGGTACCGGAATTGAGATAAATGGGCAGATAGTTCTTTGTAAGGGCGTCAATGATGGTAAAGAGCTTGAAAGGTCCATTTCTGATATGTCCAAATATATACCGAACCTTCAAAGTGTATCAGTAGTTCCGGTTGGACTTTCCAAATACAGAGACGGGCTTTATCCGCTTGAACCCTTTAACAGTCAGGATGCCGGAGAGGTCATTGACCTTATAGAAAGCTGGCAAAAGAAGATTTATAATGAATATGGGATGCATTTCATTCATGCAAGCGATGAGTGGTACTTCCTTGCAGGAAGAGATTTCCCTGAAGCAGAAAGATATGACGGCTATATTCAGCTTGAAAATGGCGTTGGAATGATGAGGCTTCTTATAGATGAGTATGAAGAGGCACTTAAAAAGGCTGTTTCAGAACACAAGACGCACCTTGATAGCCTAAACAGAGAGATATCGATTGCCACAGGAAGACTGGTATATCCATGCATCAGGGATATGGCAGAGAAGGCTATGAGTATTTGTACTGGACTAAAAGTGCATGTTTATGAGATAATTAACGAGTTTTTTGGCGAGAGGATTACCGTTTCAGGTCTTCTTACCGGAACAGATATCATAAATCAGCTTAAGGGAAAAGAGCTTGGGAGCGAGCTTTTTCTTCCTGAAAACCTTCTTCGAAGCGGAGAGGACTATCTTCTTGATGACGTGAGGATCTGCGACATTGAGGAAAAACTAAACACTAAAGTTGGAATATCAAAGTGCGATGGTCATGACCTTGTTTCAATATTATTTGATATTCCGGAAGATGAACTTTTATAAAGGATAATTATGAGTAAGAAAAATATTGTTGCGGTAGTTGGCCGCCCAAACGTTGGAAAATCAACACTTTTTAACGCTCTGGCAGGTAGCAGGATTGCTATTGTTCAGGATACACCTGGCGTTACCAGAGACAGAATATATCAGGATGTTGAATGGCTTAATCACAGCTTCACACTTATTGATACAGGTGGTATTGAGCCTGATTCCAAGGACATCATTCTCTCACAGATGAGAGATCAGGCACAGATAGCCATTGATACAGCAGATGTTATCATTTTCATGGTAGATGTTAAGCAGGGACTTACTGATTCTGATTCAAAAGTGGCAGATATGCTCAGAAGATCAGCAAAGCCTGTAGTTTTGTGTGTAAATAAGGTAGATAACTTCAACAGGGATTCACTGGATGTATATGAGTTTTATAACCTTGGAATTGGAGAGCCTTTCCCTATTTCAGCGGTTAATAAGCAGGGAATAGGTGATCTTCTTGAAGAAGTTGTAAGTCATTTCAGTAAGGATTCAACAAGTGATGAAGATGATGACACAACCAAGATAGCAATCATTGGTAAGCCTAACGTTGGTAAGTCATCTATTATCAACAAACTCATAGGCGAGAACAGACTTATTGTATCTGATATTGCAGGAACAACGCGTGATGCTATCGATACAGAAGTAAAATATAACGGTAAGAAATATACATTCATTGATACAGCAGGACTGCGCAGGAAAAATAAAGTAAAGGACGAGCTTGAGCATTACATGATCGTCAGAACTGTCGGTGCCGTTGAAAGAGCTGATATAGCAATCCTTGTTATTAATGCAGAGGAGGGCGTAACGGAGCAGGATGCCAAGATAGCCGGAATAGCTCATGAAAGTGGTAAGGCTGTGATCATCGCTGTTAATAAGTGGGATCTTATCGAAAAGGATAACCACTCTGTAAAAGAGTTTACAAAGGATATCAGAAATACTCTTTCATTTATGAATTATGCAGAGATCATCTTTATTTCTGCCGAGACAGGACAGCGTCTTGTAAAGCTCTATGATCTTATTGATATCGTAAGTGAGAACCATTCACTCAGAGTTGCGACTGGTGTTCTCAATGAGATCATGACACAGGCAGTTGTAATGCAGCAGCCACCGAGTGATAAGGGTAAGATATTAAAGCTTTACTACATCACGCAGGCTTCTGTAAAGCCACCAACATTCGTTATATTTGTAAATGACAAAAAGCTTATGCATTTTAGTTATACCAGATATATTGAAAACCAGATCAGAGAAGCCTTCGGATTCAAGGGGACTCCTTTGAGATTTATTATCAGGGAGAGAAAAGAGGATAAATAAATGACCACATCAGGTTTAGTTGGGGCGCGAATTGTCTGCATTATCATCGGTTATGTTTTTGGAATGATACAGACAGCTGTTTTCTATGGAAGGCTTAAAGGCGTAGATATAAGAAAAGTTGGCTCGGGTAACGCCGGAACCACCAATACATTAAGAGTACTTGGACCCAAGGCAGGAGCTGTAGTTCTTTTAGGTGATATGCTCAAATGTATGGTTGCCATATTTATAACTTATCTTATGTTTGGAAGATCCAATCCGGAATATATCATACTGTTTATGGCTTATACTGCTGCAGGAACTGTTCTTGGGCATGACTTTCCTTTCTTCCTTAAATTCAAGGGTGGCAAGGGAATCGCATGTACTGCAGGATATACTATTTATCTCAGTATACAGTTCAATATTCTTTTCCTTATAATGGGACTTATTTCATTCTTCCTGCCATTTAATCTGTTCCATATTGTTTCAATCTGCAGTTTGTTCTATTATTCTGCACTTCTTGTAACAACGATCATATATGGACAGATGGGTCTGTTTTATGCACCTCAGGGAGCTCTTATTGAAGTTTATATAATAGTTGCACTCTTGACTTTGCTTGCTTTTTATCAGCACAGAGGAAATATTAAAAAGCTCATAAATGGTCAGGAACGCAAAACCTATATATTTAAAAAGAATAAAGTGGATTAATTTAAGACTTAATGGGAGATAGGACTTGGATAACAGGCAAATTGGTGTCATAGGAGCAGGTAGCTGGGGAATAGCACTTGCGTATCTTTTAACAAATAATGGACATAGTGTTACTGTATGGTCGCGAAGTGAGGCTACAGTAGAAAAACTTAAGAATTATCATGGTAATGAAGATAAACTTCCGGGAGTCAAACTACCTGAAAGCGTTGTTTATACTTCAGACATAAAGTCAGCAGTAGAGAATAAAGATCTTTTAGTTTTAGTTGTTCCATCTGCACATTTACGTGAGACCGTAAAGCTTATGAAGCCTTTTATAACAGGTGATGATGAGCATAAGCAGATAATAGTCAACTGTACAAAGGGAATTGAGGATGACACACTTATGGTCATGTCAGATGTAATCCTTGATGAAATCCCGGGATGTGATGTATGTGTTTTATCAGGTCCTTCTCATGCAGAAGAAGTGGGTAAGGGGCTACCAACATCAATTGTTGTTGGAGCTTTTGAGAAAGATATTGCAAGATATGTACAGAACGTATTTATGAATAATGTTTTCAGGGTATATATTAGCCCTGATATGCTTGGAATAGAAATTGGTGCAGCTCTCAAAAATGTTATTGCCCTTGCTGCAGGAATGGCTGATGGATATGGACTTGGGGACAATGCCAAGGCAGCCCTTATCACGAGAGGAATTGCTGAGATTGGGCGTCTCGGAATGGCAATGGGCGGAAAGTTTGAGACCTTTAGCGGACTTTCAGGAATTGGTGACCTGGTTGTTACCTGTGCTTCAATGCATTCCAGAAACAGACGAGCAGGAATTCTTATTGGACAGGGGAAATCCTATCAGGAAGCCATGGACGAAGTTCATATGGTTGTAGAGGGCGTATATAGCGCCAGAGCTGCTCTTAAGCTTGCTCAAAAGTATGAAGTGGAGATGCCTATCGTACAGGCAGTAAATGACATATTGTTTAACAATAAAGCACCGGGAGATGCACTAAATGACCTGATGCTAAGAGATAAGAAGATAGAGAACAATTCACTGGATTGGTAGCATTTAAGTAACTGGGGGCTTTTTATGGCATATATAAATGCTTATCTTCAGTTTTATACAGCAATCATCATGTCACTGTTTTTGATCGGTAATCTCATGCATGGTTTTCGTAATGTTGAAAAGAGCGTGAAGGTTTTTTACCTTATGCTTTCTTTTGATGTATTGATGTTAGTGGCAGGTAGTTTTGATAACTACCTGCTTTTGTCATATTCAGAAGAAAAGTTTATGCTTGAAGCATTAGCTTCAGGCATTAGTGACTTTTCATATTTTATGGTAATAGGTCACTTTACTTTGTATCTTGATCTTTATAACAGACCGGCCGTTTATAAGGCAAGTATTTGGGCCAAAGCAGCTGTCATGCTAGGCATTGTGATGGGTGAATTTTGGTTCATTACAGGCTTTACGGGCGGTATATATACACAAAGTGCTGATTCTCTTACTCCGGGACCTTTGTACTATATAGGTCAGTTCGGAGGATATCTCATTACGGCTATCATGATCGGAATACTTATTAGCAGGATAAAGACCTTTAGTAAAGGTGAAATTTTTGCTTTTGCTGTTTTTATTGCGGGACCTCTTTTTGGTTCATTATTAAGAGGCTTTTTTAAAGATATAATCCTTATGCCTCTAATGGTAACACTTACTTTAGTGGTAATTCAGATATTTGTTCAGCTGGAAAAAGAACTGCTAATTAAACAGCAGGAAATTGAGCTGTCTGAGATCAGGACAGATCTTCTTATGAGCAGGATGAAACCTCATTTTATCTACAACGTTTTAAATACTATCTATGTACTTTGTGACAGTTCTGCTGAAGAAGCGCAAAAGGCAATAGCTATGTTTTCAAGTTATCTAAGGACAAGCATGGTGGACTTAGATAGTCATAGACTTATTCCTTTTGAAGATGAGCTGGAGCATGTAAAAAATTACCTTGCAATAGAAAAAATCCGTTTTGGAGATAAGCTTGAAACAATACTGGAGGTAGAGACAAAAGATTTTATGCTTCCTCCACTTGCACTTCAGGCGCTTGTTGAAAATGCGGTCAGACATGGCATTGAAAAGAATCCTGACGGTGGGACAATTAGTATATTTGTAAAAAAGGATTTAAAAAAAATAAACATAATAGTTGCTGACAATGGTGTAGGTTTTGAGCCATCATTAGAACTAAAGACTGAGAGAAAAAGTGATACGAGAAAACATGTAGGAGTATACAGTGCTTCCTACAGATTAAAAAGCCTTTGCAACGGAAAACTGTTGATAGATAGTAAATTAGGTGAAGGAACAACTGCCACCATTATTATTCCAATTGAGGGGGAAGGGAAATGAAAATACTGGCAGTAGACAATGAGGAAATTGCCCTTAGAGGGCTATGTAAAGCAATAAAGCAGGCACTTCCTGACGCGGAGATATTCTCTACACAAAACAGTAGTGAGGCTTTAAGTATGGCACTGCATTGCGAACCTGCAGTTGCGTTTCTGGATATTGAAATGCCTAAGGTAAATGGGCTTGAGCTGGCAAAACAGCTCAAGAAGGAAGTAAACCCAAGGATCAATATTATTTTTACAACCGGATACAATGAATACATCGAGGAAGCGTTTACAAAACTAAGGGTAAGCGGTTACCTGATGAAGCCGATCACAAAAGATATGATCCTGACTGAAATTGACAATCTGCGTTATCCTCAGGAACTAAAATGGGATGGTAGGATAAAGGCTCGGTGTTTTGGATCCTTTGAACTCTACGTAGATGAGCTTCCGGTAATGTTCCATTACAATAAGACAAAAGAAATGTGTGCTTATCTCATAGACCATAGGGGAATGTGTTCAATAGGAGAACTACAGGATAAGTTATGGGAAGATGATCATAAGGCATCAGAACACAAATCCTATCTCCAAAACATGATAAGTGATCTTAACAAAACTCTCACAGAGCTTGGTTGTAACGACATTGTACTTCGAAAATATGGCTCAATTGGCATCGACTCCAACAAAATCGATTGTGACTACTACGCTTACATCCAGGGAAACCCTGCAGCAATCAACGCCTTTCGTGGCGAATATATGTCCCAATACTCCTGGGCTGAAAAGACTTTGGCAACCCTCGTATTTAAGGCATAGAGCGCAAATATAACACATCAAAGCCTGAATTTTTCAGGCTTTTTTTATTGTAATTTTAGAGATTGGTGATAGTTTGTTCCTGTTTTGTGACATTTGAGTGACAGTTGAGTTGATAACATATTGGTGAGGGGAAAATTATATATATAGCGCTGTGGCGCTCATTTTACAAGATTTCATTGCTCATAGAAAGCATACGGGAGTAGGTATGCTTTCTATGGCTTTTTATTTTTTTATGAGGAAATGCTTATGAGAAGAAATCTATTATCAAGAGGAATTGCAATTACACTTAGCACAGTGCTTTTTCTTAGCAGCGTGGACTTCAGAGTTTTTGCTGAAGGTGAAATGGAATCTAAAGAGGAAAGAAAGAAGATCATAAAGATTGAAGAGCTTGATGAAGACGTACTTAATCAGACTCTTGATTTTGGTGCAGAAGAAGAAAATATTGTTTTTCCGAAGGCTTTGAATGTTACAGTCTCCTATGAGGAGGAAAAAGAAGTAAAGATCAGGGTCGAGAAGAGTTCTTCAGCTGCAAGCAGTGCTTCCTCCATAGAAGATAGTGCCAATTTGGCCTCATCTGAAAATGATGAGGCTTGTACTCTTGGAAGTTCAGATACAGAAGAAGCAGAAACAAGCACAGATTCTGCAACTGAAGGTGCATGTATAGATGAAGAATTGCCGGATATTAAGGAACCTGAAGAAGAACAGGATGGCAAAGAAGAAACCGAGGGCGAAGCAGATAAGCAGGATGAGAATACTCAGGAGGAGACTTTAGAGCCTTCTGCAGAAGATACTCAAACTGAGCCTGAAGAGATAAATGAAGAGTCAGACTCTGCAATGCTTGATCTTATTTTCCCTGCGCTTAGAGTTTATGCGGCTTCTGATGAAGCAACTATAGAAGATAGTTCTGAAGAAGAGCTATTTGAAGACGAAGAAGGCTTTTACAAGCTTGAAAAAGAGATAGTTACTGCTCAAGAAGATGTGACTATTGAAAACATCACATGGAAACTTGATATAGAAAACAGCTCTTTTGAGGAGTTTAATTCAAATGAAGCAGGCGCAGAATATAAGTATGTGCCTGAGTTTTCTGATGAATATATTTTAGAGACTGATGCTCCTTCTATCACTGTTGTGATTAAAGAAAAAGAAATAGTCTATGAATATGCAGTACTTGAAGCATCAGGAGTTAAGGTTGAAGGAAATCTCCCGGTTGGTGCTGAGCTTGTAGTATCAGAAATAAGTATGGACGAGGCAAAGGACCTCTTTGCGGATGGAGAAAGAGAAGTTGTCTATGCTCTTGATATTTCTGTAGTACTGGATGGAGAAGAAATAGAGCTTGATGAGAGTGTTAAGGTAACTATTATACCTCCTGAAAACATTGACACTGACAGTCTTAGAAATGATGATTTTCAGCTTATCCATGTAAAAGATGAAAATGAAAAAGAAGTTATCGCTACAGATGTTGACACTGAGGGCAATGTCAACTTTGAAACTGATAGTTTCTCTCCCTATGGATTTACTTTGCTTGCGACAACGCCGACCACATATGATGTCGAATACTCCGATAAGTCTTTTTCTCAAAATGTTCATGTTGTCTTTTCAGATGCGTCGCTCATTGTAGGAAATGAGTCAAAAGTTACAATAAAGCTGCTCGGAAACATCAATGGAAAAAATGTAAAAAAACAAGACTCGGAGCTTACAGCTGACGTTATTGAGATAGCTTCTTTAGAGCAAACTGTAAATGGAATCATAGATGACGGAAGTGGCAATACAACTGCTTCTGTCGATTTTTCATTTTCAGGTATTCCTGCTTATATTGAGAAGGGAAGCGGGGCTGCACCTGAAGGAACTGGACAGTATACGATACCTTCAGGTTTTTATGGAATTCAGATCACAACGGCTGATGGATACTCTGTTACCAAAGGCGTTATAGGAAGTGATACATATTTTGTGCTTTCTCCAGTGAGAGATTTAAATGAAGCAGCATGGACTACATCAACTATAACTATTGATAATGCAATCCTTGCTCTTGTAAGTCCTCTCTTTACTGTAGAATGGCTGGATAACCGAAACTATGCTGATCTAAGACCCTTTACTACAGGAACATCAATAGAAGGAAAAGAATCTTCTATAGCAGGATCTATTGAGCTGTATTACAAAAACGGAACTACATATGAAAAGGTAACCAATAATTCATCAATACTTGTATCACCGGGGGCAAATGTGCCCACAGTAGTTGGTGGTCCTTTTAGCTGGAACATAGCTTATTCAAAGCTTCCAATGTACATGGCCGATGGAACTACAAAATATGACTGGTATATAAAGCTGTCAGATACTTTCTATGATGGTAAAAAAGATTATTATCAGTTAAATGGTTTAAACGCAGATGGTTATCTTAGTATTTCTGAAAGTGGGGTTGATGAGGTAAGCCTTGTATTTACGAACAGTGTAAACGGAAGCATAACCTGGCGTATTGGACAGGCAACAGAGGAATCACTACCTGCACTTCCGGCTGAAAATACCCTGTTTAGTGATGGAAAGAGCACAATGCATCTGTATAGGGTTGTTGGCAGCAATCCGGCAGAGGAAGTTACCTCAGGATTTTCTATTAATTGGACTAAAGGGACAGATGCTGAAGGAAAAACTGTATGGTCTTATAGCAGCACTGGACTGCCTCTTTATAATATCGATGGCGATGCAATCTTATACTACACAGTAATTACAAGTTCTTCTGATGCAAACTATAAATTCACCTATGACAACGGTGCAGACAGTACCGAGACAGATAAGTGTCTTCCTGGGCAGAAAATCTATGCAACAGCCATTGGTGATGCGGAATTTACATTTAAAAAGGTATGGTGCGACGATAATGATCAGGACAGTATAGATAGACGAGCACTTGCGATACAAAAAGGAATTACATTCTATCTGTGGAGATATCCGAGTAATGGTACACTTTCTGATGGTGCTCCCGTTACTTATAATGCAAAACAGTATTCATTTTCATTGAGCTCTGAACATGCAAATTCTAGTGAGATCACTTTTTCATTTGCTGATTTTGCAGGTAGTTCTGTAAAGTTCCCAAGATTTGATGAAATGGGATACACCTACAATTATTACGTGACAGAAGTATCAAAGTCTGAGCTTTATAAGACTGTCTATTTTAACGGAGAAGGTTCCTTTAATGGGGAATCTTCTGACAAGGTTGCGCTCAATAATGGTCGCGTATGCAATGTAAGAAGTGCCAAGATTGCACCGGCAATTACAAAGAACTGGAATGTATCTGCAATAAGTGATTATGTCGGCTCAACTTGCGAATTAACACTTCAGAGAAAAGAAGGATCAGAATGGGTTGATGTAGAAACCAAGGAACTTTCAGGCTTTTCTTCAAGTAAGAAGAAAGTGTCTGGTTCTTTTGCTGCCCAGGAACTATATGATAGTCTTGGAAAAAAATACGAATATCGAGTAATTGAATCAGCAGTTACTTCAGGAAGCGGGGCTATTGCCGAATTTGATGCCTCCGGATGGGAAGCTGATGTTAATACAGCAGGAAAATACAGCGCGCTCTATACTCTTGGTACTGCGCCATATGAATACTCTTATAAGGCCGTTTCAACATATAAGACATCTGTAGAAAACGGAGTCGAGTCAGCAGAGGCCATAATCGTAAATAAATTATACGGAACCAAAAAGCTATCCATGCTAAAAACATGGAGCGGCAACTGGGGGATTGAGACTGAAAACGATTATACAGGAAATGTTCATCTCTTGCTTTACAGGGCTGTAGATGGAGAAAGCAGTTCCGTATATGCTTCGATAATACTAAATAAGCCTGAAGAAAATGGGACTTCAGGTACCTTTAACATACATTTTAACGAGACAGATACTGATGAGGTACATAACTATACAGTTACAAAGAATACAACTACAACAGGTAGTTCTTACTGGACTTGGAAAACAGAAGATCTGATAGTTCCGGCCTACACAGATGAGGGGCAGCAGTACGTTTATACAATGCTGGAAGAGTATGTCGAAAATGCCACTGAACAGGGAATTCATTATGGTAAAGATTACGATAAAACTGTAACGGGTAAGAGAATTGATCTTTCTGTCAGAAACTATACTGGTTCAGAGACTTCAAAAACAAGGATCGATGTAAGTAAGATCTGGAAGGATGATTCAGACACCTCACAGAGGTCAAATATTACAGTTTTATTTGGTACATATGATGATGCAGGAGAATTTACACAGGTTTATGAAGGCGGAGATACAGAAAAGCCTTATAAACTTACTCTTACATCGGCCAAAGATTATGCAAACTATATATGGGTCGATGGAAATGATTTTAAGGCAGAGGGTTCTGAAGAGGATGCAGCAGAGGCGATAAAGAAGCACCTTAGCATAAAGCTTACAGACGGCTATGGAAGGACAGTAGAAAAGGCCACATATTCAAATAATTCAATTACCGGTGGCGTGATAACAGCTATTGAAAACGGAGATTCATTTAAGCCGGGCTATAAAGTAGATATTGTTCGAAATGACACCGGAACAAGCTTTAAGATTACCAATACAAGAGTTGGAAGCAGAGCATTTACTTTTACTAAGATATGGGAAGATTCTGCCAATCATCTTGGACTTAGAGGTGATTTCCTTAGAGTTGCCCTTTTCAGGGAAGTTAATGATACAGAAAAAGAAGTAGCATTTATTGATATTCCAACATATTCAGATGAAGGTAAGACAACACTCACAAGTGGCAACGCACTTACAGTTACTTTCAAAAATGGTAATAATTATTATCCTGCATATGATGAAAATGGAAATAACTATATCTATTCTGTAAAGGAATATCTGTGTACAGGTACTCCAAAGGCTTTAGAAACTCTGTGTGATGAAAACGGAATTGAAGATGATGCAGCAAATATAGTAAAAACAGAGCTTGATCTAAATGCCACAAAGGATACCACAACTACGGGATATGTTGTTGAAAAAGATGTTGAAACACCAGAATATTCTCTTATTGATGGCACCAATGATCTTGGATATCAAGACGTAAAAACGATGCTCATGTCTGAAAGCTATAAGTATACTAACAGGGCTGCAGGCGAAAGAGATGAAGTATCGTTTTATGTAATATGGCATGATCAGGCAAAGAGTAATGAGAGACCGGATATCTACTATACTTTGTATTATGACGGCGGCGAAAACGGTGCGCTTATTCCATATACAGGCTCTTATACCGAGAGATGGGAAGATGTCGAGTCTGGCAACAAGTTTATACAGAAGGCTGTATTTAGCGGACTTCCTGCTGCCGATGACAATGGAAATGTCTATACCTACTATGTAACTGAAACCTTTAATAATGCCACATCCCAGTATAATCCTGAGCATTACACAGAGCCTTTAAGAAATAGCGCTGATACAGATTATAATTCGGAAGCTGTAGATACTACGACAGTTGGTACAGATAAACAGCTTCTGGTAAAAGAGGCACTTTGGGCAGACAAAGATACTGTTACATTAGGTAATCTTTGCTTTACTAAGGAAGACAGCTTTACTCTTGTCAGTATTTCTGACACCGTTAAAATCGAAGGAAGAAAGCTTTGGGTAGGTGTTCCTGATGGTATTGATGTCGGTAATCTGCCACTTGCTCATATATATCTTTTCAGGGATAGTTCTTATGACCATTCCAGAGATGTTCCTGATGTATCCGGTCAAGATCAGGCAGGAAAAATGGCTACCTATGAAGCAGGTTCAGTAGCTCAGATAAGTACTGATGATGGTTCTAAATCACCACAGGAGTTAAATAAACTTAAGTCTATGTACGTTTATGGTACATATAATGATAGCGGCACAGTTGTGTCTACTTATGCAGAATTTCCTAAATATGACAGCTTGGGATATCTGTACACATACAAAGTAAGGGAAGTTATTTATAACACATTAGAAGGGCACAATGAACTTCCGGCTGAGATCATGATCCCACATTATTCTGATAATACGACGGATCTGACAAATCAGTATAAGCTTAATGCAGCTACTAACAAGCGAAACTTTAAGATAATAAAAGACTGGACTATCGATAAGAAGACATATCAGGAAGTTGTTGCAAAAGCAACTTTCAGATTGTACAGAAAAGAACTTGAATCAGATGGACATGGCTATACAAATGGAAATTATGCTGATGATACAAATTCAAATGATATCGGTTCTTCCATAGCTGCTGCGGCCGCTTTTAACATTGATGGCGGGAATTTAGAGCTTCTTGATACAAAGATAATAGAATATAACAAAAATGCAACTGAACAGGAAACGATCACCTGGGAGAACTATCCTATATTTGCTCCAAGTGGAAAGCTCTATGCATATTATGCAGTAGAGCTTACTGATGATATGCCCGGTTACGATATAAAGTTGATCGGAGGTGGAGATGGAATAGCTACTACAGGTAACACTATGATAAGTGGTAGTGGATATATTGGTGTAGCTTTTGCCAATTCCGGTGTCAGCCTTGCAAATACAGCTGAGAACAATTTAAAAACAGAGACATTTAAGAATACTTATGATCCAACAGGCTTTTATAAGATACAGTTTACAAAGGTATGGGAAGCTAAAAAGGCTGATGGAACAATCTGGACTGATATGCTTCCAAAAACAACAGATACTCAGGAAGCTCTTTCTTTTGAGGTCTATGCAATTGCAAATACCCAGTCAGGAAAGGGAAATCCAGATAAGATTACTTTTACTTCAAGCGATTACAATATTGAGAAGGTTTCATCAGATGATGGCACAACCTGGACTTACACTATAAGTTTTAAGAATGCAAATGGTGATCCGATTGTTGCTCCGATCTACTCTGTTAACGGTAATCTTTATACATATTACGTAAAAGAGACACTTAATTCAGATTTTGTTAAGGCAAATTATAAAACGGTCAAGGATTTAGTTTATTCAAAGGCTAACAATGCCTCGGATAGTAACAATGCCTCGGATAGTATCCTTACACTTGGCAGTTTGAAGAACTCTTTAAAAGGTTCCTTTAGCATTCAAAAGATGTGGGATGATTACAGCAACGACTATGGAATGAGAGAAGGTTCCATTACTTTTGATGTATATTATCGCCTTGCTGGTAGTTCAAACTGGACTAAGTACAATAATAATAATAGTCCATATTCACTTAGCTCATCTTCAAAGTGGGCCAAAACATTAACCGGCCTGCCTGTTACTGCCAATAGCAATGGATCGTGTGGGGCAAACTATGAGTACAGGATCCGCGAAACAGGCATAGTAGACAAAAATGGGACTACTATTGAAGTTACAGAACCTGCAGATAATGCTCAAACTACCACATGGACTAAAAACGGCACAACAGAAACAGATAGTGATCTGTATTGCACAAGGGTAACAGCAGGTAACTATCAGGTTTACAACCCGGCTGATATAACAAGTATTAAAGGCACTTCACCCACTAAGAAACTTGTAAATCAGCTTGATACATCAAGAGCTGTTGTAAGTCTTACTGTTACAAAAAAATGGAATGATGACAGTGATAAATATGGTCTTAGACCAACACGTATTTATGTGAAAATCCAAAATTCAAAGGATAATGGAACGACTTGGGAAGATGTAACAACAAAGGAAATAACAAACTCGGAACTTGTTTCCGGCACTGATACATGGAGTAAGACCTTTAATAATCTTCCTAAATTCTATGGAACTGGAGAGAATAATACTTATCTCTACCGTGTTGTAGAAACCAAAATAGGTAGTACCAATACTGCCGGCACATTTCCGGAATCAAGTGGCGGATCATATTCTATAGTTCATTCTAGAAGTAGTGATACAAATGGAAACTTTACTACTACAGTGACCAATACACTTGTACCTATGGATAAGCCTATCAGGGTATTAAAGCGTTGGAATGCAGACTCTTCAGATGCAACAATAAGTAATGTAAAGGTAGCTCTTTTTAGTAATAACTATACGGGAGGTGACCCGTCCTCGGCTGCACCTACGCAGATATCAAATATCGCAGAGATAACATTAAGTAACGGCGCAGAGTACGAGTATGCTGGTCTTCCTAAGTTTAATAAAGACGGTAAGCTTATAAGATACTATGTAAAAGAGACGACAACAGGCAGTTTCAAAACTCAATACATGACAGGCTCCGGTGATACATGGCCAACTGGAACTGCAGCAGATGAACTTAAATATACTTCAAGCGATATCACAGATGATTTCAGAGTTGTTGTAGTAAATACACCTCTTACAAAAGTTACAGGAACTAAGGTCTGGAATGATGATAATAATAAATACAGTATTCGTCCAAGCAGTATAGTTCTTACACTTCAGAGTAAAACAGATGGCGGAGCATGGACAACTGTAACCGGAAAAACTGTAACATTAAATGCCACAAATAACTGGACAGGAAGTATAAGTAGTCTTCCTTTATATGTATTATCAGATGGCACAAGTCCAGTTAAGTATCAGTATAGACTTGCTGAGCTATCTACTCCTAATGCATATACAAGAGATACATCCGTTTCCGAATTTACTGCTACGGATGATTATGGCTATGACTATAGCGAAAGCACTGATGCTGCACAGAAAAATACTGTAACAAACCATCTGATCAAAAGGACAGACGCTGAGGCTATTAAAGTTCAGAAAGTTTGGAATACTTTGAGCAGCGCCGATATAAAAGAAGTATCAGTAAAGCTTTATTCAAGAAATCTATCAAGTGGTACTGATTCCGGAACAGGTACACTTTCACTTGTACCTGGCTGTGAGGCAACAATTAGTGGAAATGGAACTCATGAATTTAATGGTCTGCCTAAGTACAATTCTTCAGGAGCAGAGATTGTTTACTATGTAAAAGAAACTGCAAACACTGCTTTTGATACGGCATATTATATACAGTCAGCAGATACCTTTACCAAGGTTACGGAGGCAAATGCGAAGAGCAGCGGCACCGGTGCATTTACATACAAGATTGTAAACACACCTCTTACAAGTATCACAGGAACAAAGATATGGTCTGATGATAATAATGCTTATGGTCTGCGCCCTAATAGCGTAAGCTTGACACTTCAAAGAAGAGTTGGAGAAGGCACCTGGGCAAATGTAGAGGGACAGAGTGCGAAAGAGGTTAATCAGGCTGGAAACTGGAAGGCAACTGTAAGTAATCTTCCTTTGTATGAACTTTCAGATGGCAGCAGTCCTGTTAAATACCAGTACAGACTGGCTGAGCTTGTGACTCCTAATGCCTATACAAGGGATAAGAGTAAGGATGCATCTGAATTTACTGCTACTGATAACATCAGCTATGTATATGGTGGAAGTGACACAGCACAGGAGAGTTCTGTAACTAATTTCCTTATTACAAGGACTAATCCGATAACTGTTGAGAAGATCTGGAATACTACAAATAATACAGACAAAAAGAATGTAGAAATTAATCTTTATTCCAGAAACTTCAAAAATGGCCTTGATGACGGAACTAGCCAATTACAGCCTGTAAAATATGGAACGCAGGCAATAAAGCGCGTCCTTACAGGTACCCCTGACTGGAAGAGTTCATTTGAGAATTTGCCACTAATAAATATGGATGGAGAAACAATCGTTTATTACATCTCAGAAACTAGTGGAACAGGCTTTGATACAAAGTACTATGTTTTCAATGGCAGCTCTTTTGATGAGGTTGAAGTAGTAAACGTTAAGACTACAGGTGCTCAAGAGCTAAAGACTCAGATTGTCAACACTCCTCATGGAAGTGCATCTGTAGAAAAGAAATGGAGTGATGGCAACAACAAGTATAAGACAAGGCCTAATAGTATATTTGCAAAGCTTCAGAGGAAAGCTGCTGATGAAACTACATGGGCAGATGTAACTACTGCGTCTTTAATTGAATTAAATGAAGGCAATAGCTGGAAGGGCTCTGTAGATGATCTTGTTCTCTACAAAGATTATAATGGCAGTTCACCTGTTAAATATGAATACAGGTTTATAGAGACTGATTCCACAGGAGCACCGTATGTTCCGCTTGGTTACAGCCTTGTATCCACAGCATCTGAGTATATTCAGGAGACAACAGGAGATGAGAGCGGATATGTAACTTCTTTTGATGAGACTACAGATACCTATAAAACTGTAATAACAAATACTCTTATTACAAAAGATGTTACTGCAATAAAGCACTGGGAAGACGAGTCTGATTCTCACGGCATAAGACCATCCATGATAAGGCTCTTTGTAACTGAAGATACGGAAGTGGCTACTAACTCTGGTGCTTTTAACAGCGAAGTTTTAGGTGGTGTTTCAGCTATCAAGCCCTATGGCGAAAATCCTATAATGCTTGATACGCCAAAGCAAAGGGATGACGACAATACCTGGGTCTATGTATTTGAGGGACTTCCAAGATATGTTTATGGAAACGGAGCGCCACAAAGTGCTACTGAAATTGCCTATAAAGTCTCTGAAGATACAGATTATGACTACGGTGATGGCTTTATACTTAAAAACTATTATGAGACAACTGCAGTAAGAACAGGTGATACAACAGACATTACCAATACTGCCATGGAAAATGACGGAAGTCTTATTATTGAGAAGGTTATTGAGCAAGATCCTATAACTTATGGCTTTAAGTTTGAAGTATCTCTTATAAGGCCTGATGGAACAAAAGTTCCGTTTAAAGGAGAGTATTACTTATATAGTGCCTCAGAAGTATCAGGAGTTAGTGACAGTGATCTTAGAAATGATGCAATGCTTGATACAAGCGCTTACTCAAGAAGCGCTGCTCTTACATCTGCAGACGGAGTTGTCAGGGCTGCAGCAGGTCAGATAGCTGTGCTGGTTGGAATCAATTCCAGATATACTTTTGAAGTTACGGAAAATCCATCATATGTTGGATATGAGGTAACTAAGGTTAAAAATGAAAGTGATGAAGTAATATATACAGTTTCTGACAGCCCTACCGGAAGAAGCGTTACTATCACAGGTTCAACCGGATCTACATATATCGAAGAAAATACAGATAAGGGCGGATATTATGGATTTGCATCAGGTGCTATAGCAGATAAGGATAGTGATCCTTGCCATGTGATATTTACAAATTCTATTATTGACCCGGCATCACACTATCTTAAAGTTGAAAACACCACTGAAGCTATTACTGATGATGAAGGTAATATTGAAACAGGTGGTGAAGTAAAGACCTATAAGAAACTCATTGCTGTAGACAGAGAAAATGAAGACTATATAAATGATGATGATAAGTCCTACACATATGTAAATGACGCGACACCATTTATTGAAGAAGCCATGTCTGTTGAATTTAAGCCTGATGAGGATAATGGATATACATATTCAGATACCCTCACAGTTGGATGGTGGAATCAGGCAGGAGACTATTATAGCGTAGATATTTCAGGCTATGTTTATACAAATGAAGAAGGTAAGCAGGAGCCATATACAGGTACTTTGGTTAAAGATGATGAAGGAAATATTACAGCTTCATCAGAAGATATCTTAAGTGTATGGGGAAGTCTTCTCGAGAATGAGAACAGTCCTTTTAAGAATGTGACTATTCTTAGTGGTTCAGTTGTTGTTACGCTTGCAAGTGACATTAATGATATGCCTGCTAAGACACTTGTACAGGTTTCATTCGTGGCACCTCAGCCTGAGCCGGAGCCGGAGCCGGAGCCAGAGCCTACACCGGACCCTGAACCAGATCCTGAACCAACGCCAACTCCTTTGCCGACGCCTACACCGACTCCGGAGCCAACTCCTGGACCGATGCCAACACCAACACCTGTGCCGGAGCCGACGCCATCACCACTGCCTGTGCCAACTCCGCCAACTACTACACCTGCGACTTCTTCCAATTCGTCTGAAGATAGCAATAAGGATAAAGATGCGGAAGATAGTTCGGAAAACAGATCAGATGAAACTTCTGAAAATAAGAGTATTCCGGTAACTAATAACAAGAAAACAAATACAGATGCTCAGATGGTTGAAGATGACCAGAATAACCATATTGATGGAAGTCAAAAGGCAGGTGTAAGAACTTCTGATGATACTCCTGTTGGAACATTATCAGCACTGTTCCTACTCTTTATGCTGGCATTTGCAGCTGTGCTTGCAACATACTTAAGAATCCGAAAGAAGAAATATTAAATGGATAATCCTATGAAAAGTAGCAGTCTGGAAAAGATTCTGAAAGTAGTATTGTTTTTGCTGCTTGCAGGAATGCTTGTAACCGGTAGTATGCTTATCAGATATGCTATCGGTTATAAGAATGACAGAACTCAAAATGAAGCCATAAAGACAATAGCTTATAAGGCAGCACCATCATCAGGTGCTGCCTCAATAAGCAAAGTTGAAATATCGGATGATGTTAAATCATTTAATCCGATTGATTTTGATGCTCTAAAAGAGATCAATCCTGATATTGTAGGCTGGATAAGCGCCTGCGATGGTGAGATAGATGGCCCCATTGTGCAGGGGACAGATAACATTTTTTATCTGGACCATAGATTTGATAAATCTGAGGGAAGTGTTGGTACTTTCTTTGCCGATAGTTCTTTTACCCCTGCATTTGAAAATCCTCTAACGATAGTATATGGTCACAACAGAAAAGATGGTAGCATGTTTCATCCCCTTCTTCAGTATAAGAGCGAAGACTACTACAAAGAACATCAGGAATTTGTTGTCTATACAGAAAAAGAAGTTATTACTTATCATGTTTTTTCTGCTTATTTTGCTGATAATGATGAGGTTTTCGGAGGAGACTATGAAGAGGCAGCACTAAGCGGCATCACCATGGAAAAAATAAAAGAAATGTACACAAAAGCAATGGAGAAATCTCTTTATGACATCATGTATATTCCTGATACAAGCGATATTATTGTACTGAGTACCTGCGAGTATTCAGGCAACAATAACAGGATGGTTGTATATGGGGTAAGAGAGATACAATAAAAAAATAATTATAATAAGAGATGGATAACCGTCAAAATAGACAGGTATATTTGCCTGTCTATCTTGGCGGTTTTTATATATGAAAAATAATATATTGGCTGGGTACGCCACCATTGACTGAATCTGAGGAAAACGCCCTACCAGCCCTGCCGACGGTGAGGATGATGGGAACAGTAGATATCTCGCACCGTCGATTTCAGCATTGTAGCGTTTTTCTCAGAACCCGTCAACGGCAAGCACCTTTGGTGTGGCTGATTTTAATTGCCTCAGGCTCTGAATCCGAGAACAGTAGGGGGCTAATTTCAAGGTAAATGGGCGGGCAGCTTTTTCATGCTACATGCTGAAAGTGGGGCTAAAGGTAGTTTGTACGTGTCCACTCTATAAGTAATAGTTTAAAGAGCGCTACTGTATTACTTTGGGCATATAGCTAGTTTTCACTAAATCGGCCACCCGTAATAAACCTTTTTTGGGCTCATAGCCTGATTCCAGGATTGCAGCCACCCCTCAACATGGCTTTTATCACAGGCGATTGGGCATATACGGTAATTATCCGTCCACAGCCACCTTAAACTACTACCTATAGAGTGGACACATATCAATTCACTTTAGACCCACTTTCATGTGGTAATACCCATTTAAAATACAGCCCAAAATCTGTTTTATACATTTTTTTGAAGGCAATACCGTGTTTTCGGACAATTGTGTTATTGTTAATGACCACATCTGGATGTTATCCTTTCATTATTAGGAGCATAACTATTATGAGTTCAAGACATCACTATACTGAAGCTGAAAAAGCAGAATTACTTAGCAATCCATACACTTTTCGAGTTACTGATACTTCAATAAGGTTTACATTGGCTTTTAAAAAGTTTGTATTAGAGAACATTGAT